>CAXXFT010000013.1:0-44143 GCA_963675125.2 uncultured Sedimentibacter sp. | reverse complement strand
TTTACATCCTTTATAATTGATTCAACAAATGAGTCATCTTCTTTTGATGGGTTTGTATCATCAAATCTTAAATTAAAAACTCCATTATTTTTTTTTGCAAGATTATAATTTAAGCAAATTGATTTTGCGTGACCAACATGAAGGTATCCGTTAGGCTCTGGTGGAAACCTTGTGCATACTCTTGAATTATAAATTCCCTTTATATTATCTTCATTTATAATTTTTTGTATAAAATTTACCGACTCTCTGTTATTATTTTCGTTTAAATTATTTTCGCTCATTTTTCCTCCTCATATCTAAATATACTAATGATTTTACCATATTGTATAATCTTTTTTAACATATTACCACAATTACTTAAATTTTCAAAGATGATTTTATTAATATGAAATATTTATTATATATTATTTGTTTTATTTAGCGATAAAATACTTATTATTCCATAAAAGAAAAAACAAGGCCCTTGAGCCTTATTTTAATATAGAATTTATAGAATTTTATTTGCTGTAATCGTAGAATCCCTTACCTGTTTTTCTACCAAGCAAATTGGCTCTAACCATTTTCTTTAACAATGGATGTGGTCTATATTTAGTATCTCCAAATTCATTATAAAGAACTTCCATTATAGCTAAGCAAACATCTAGTCCAATTAAATCACCTAACTCTAATGGTCCCATTGGATGATTAGCACCTAATTTCATAGCAGCATCTATTTCTTCTTTTGAGGCTACACCATCAGCTAAAATACCAACCCCTTCATTTACTAACGGAATTAATATCCTATTTACAACAAATCCTGGTGCTTCTTCTATAGTTACAGGTGTCTTACCAATTAATTTTGATAATTCAATTATTGACTCATGTACTTCAGGCGAAGTTAATTGACCTTTAATTACTTCAACTAGCTTCATAGCTGGAACTGGATTAAAGAAATGCATTCCAATTACTCTTGATGGGTTTTTAGTGCCTGCTCCAACTTCCGTTATTGACAATGAAGAAGTATTTGTAGCTAAAATTGCTTCTTCTTTTGCAATAGCTTCAATATCTCCAAAAATCATATGTTTTGTTACCATATCTTCTGCAACAACTTCTACAAATAAGTCAGCATCTTTGCAATCATTGTAAGAAAGTGTTCTTGTTATATTTCCAAGAATTTCTGTTTTTTTCGATTCTTCCATTTTTCCTTTTGCAACTGCTTTTGATAGGTTTTTTTCAATTGAGCCCATAGCTCTGTCTAAAGAAGCATCAGATCTACCTTTAAAAACAACAGCATAACCAGCTTGTGCAAATGTCTGAGCAATTCCATTACCCATAGTTCCTGTACCTACAACACATATTTGTTTAAATTCCATTTTTATTCCTCCTAAAAATTATCGCGTTAAAATTTTAACAATATAACGTACTTATATTTATATATAAATTATACCTCATTTGTGAGATATTATCAAGTATTTATAAAAAGATTATACACAACTTCCGCTAGGATGACCTTTGTACATAAAAATTAATTTATTGGCGTATACTAAATCATATATATCTCACAGGTGATTGCATGAACATATTTAAACTTCTTAAAAAATTTGAAGAGGATGACATTTTTTCTCTAAGTGCACAATTTTCATATTATATAATTTTAGGTATATTTCCTTTTATCATTATGCTTATTTCGATATTTGGATACTATACTTCTTTATTCTATTATTTATTAAATGCATCTAAACAAATTATACCCCAAGATGCCTATAACATAATATTAAATATTGTTAAACAATCTAGTGGATATTATAATAAATCCTACATGTCTGTAAGTATTTTGGCTTTAGTTTGGTCATCTTCTTCTGGTAGTGTAAGTATTATAAAAGGAATAAATAAAGCTTATGATTATCCTGTTAGAAAAAATTATTTTTTTATACGTATAAAAGGAATTATATTTACATTTGCTCTAATGTTTTCTCTTCAAGTTGTTTTCTTTTTTATAATTGCAGGAAATCACTTGATTTTATTTCTACAAAAAATATCTCTACTTAGTGATTTTTTTGTCATAGTTGCTAATGTTTTTAGATACTTACTTCCTCTATTTCTTTTGATCATTATATTTTCCTTTACATACAAGTTTCTTCGCTACGAAAAGGTTCGTATTCGTTCAGTTTTACCTGGTGCTGTATTTGCAACATTTGGATGTATTATTGGTTCAATAATATTTTCGCTTTATATAAACAAAAGAAGTATTTTTTATAATAACATCTATGGAAACCTATCCGGCGTATTCATTTTATTAATATGGATTTATCTATCATGTTTAATATTTCTTTTAGGTGCTGAAATAAACGCAATAATACATAAAAAATCAGACTAGAGGCAATGATGGTATAAACATCTCTACATGTTTATCATTACTTTTTTGCACAAAAGATAAAGTATCCTGATTTTTTGTCTACAACTTCGCAATTACCGAATAAACTTGCTATTTTTTCTTTTGAACTTGGTGCCCCTTGTTTTTTTTGTATAACAACGTAAAGCTTACCACCTTCATTTAAATGATTATACGCACCCTCATAAAACGAAAATACAACCTCTTTTCCTGCTCTAATAGGAGGGTTAGTAACTATTATATCGTAGTTATCCTTTATATTCTCAAATGCTTCTGAACTAATTATTTTTACCTTTTCTTCAACACTATTTTCCTTTGCATTAATAGACGCTAATTCTAGAGCCCTTTCATTTATATCTGCCATAGTCACCGTTGAATTGTCTATACTTTTTGCAATTATAATACCTATTGGTCCATAGCCACATCCCATATCGAGTATTCTTCCATTAAAATTTTTGTTTTCCCTTATAACAGATTCAATAAGTAGCATTGAACCAAAATCTAATCCATTTTTCGAAAAAACGCTGTTGCTTGTATAAAAATAATATCTATCTCTTCCTATATTCCAATCAAATTTATATATTTCTTTATTTGTTTCTGGTTTTTTAGTAAAATATTGTTCCATAACTCCTCCGTTTTTATGATAAAGAGTACTCATTGTATGCGTACTGTTTTTTAACATAACATATTATATCATAAGTGCAAGCCGCGAATCGTCTTACTTCACACCTGTAATAAATAACATATAATACAAAGGTACATTCTTTTGTTTTATTTTTGTATTTATTATATCTTATTTGTAGTAATATTAATATAATAAATACAAAAAAAGTTGCTACGCAACTTTTTTTGTATTTATTGTTATGTTAGTATTCAATAATGAGTCGTTAATTAATACGCGTCATAACCGAAACTAGAAACTGCATAACTTGAAACTCTAGTTTAGAGTGTCATTATATGGATATTTCTATATACTAACCATTTTAGACTTATTATTTCTTTTACTGAACTTTTACGCAATTAGATTTCAATTTAGCAATATATGCTTTTTCTACTGTGTCATAAATCATATATTCTTTTTCCTTACTCACAAATGTAGGAATATATAGTTCTTTTTCACACTCTAATTCCACATCATCTTCAGATTTAGTATTCAAAAGCTCTGCTACTTTTTCAAACATCTGAAGATTTGATTTTCCGCTCAATGGTTTGATTACCTCTACAACTTCTTTAACCGAATTGTCTGCACTTACAATAGTACCATTACTTTCTGCAATACTGCATAATGGTAATACAAACTCAGCTAACTCAGTTGTTGCATTCTCCATTACATCAAATGTAGCAAAGAATTTTAATTTTTCTAATGACTCTTTCAATTCAGGGTTATTTGATATTATATCTTCTCCAATAACTACTAATCCTTTAATTTCTTCATTTCTTAATAAATTAATTATCTCATCTCCGGAAGTTCTGAAACCAAGATTCCAAGCCCCTTGACTATTAGCTTTAGGTTTAGTAATTATCAATCCTCTATTAGGTTTGTTATCATTTCCAGTCAACACAGTTATATCAGCTAACATTTTCAAAGCTTCATTTTGAACTGTGTTTTCATCTGCAACAATAACTGGCTTCTTAGCATTTTTATATGCTTCAGCTGCTTTTTCCATAGAAGTTAATACTTCAACTTTAGAAATTACATTTTTAAGCTCTTCCCCTTTAACAAATTTATTTAATATTTCTTCTTTAACAGCACCTTTTTCTATTAAAGATTTAAGCACTCCCGCAAAGAATATCTCATAATTTTTAACATCAAGTTTTTCTGACCAATCACTCATTCTAGTAGATTTAGTAGATACTGACATCATTTTTGTGTTTTGAGAAATCTTTTTAAGCTTTATCCCTAGTGATGGATGATGCTCATAAACTTGACCTACAGATATAATTAAATCAGATGAACTTAATTCGTCAAATCCTAGAGTTGATTTATTTGTACCTAATACTGTTTCAATTCCAGATTCTTTATTGTTAAGGAATGAACCTTTTATATCTGTTCCTATTTCTTTTGCTATGGCTTTAATATTTTTTAACTCTTCATTTGTCAATTTAGGTGATACTACAAATGCAACTTGATTATCACCATATAGGTTTTGAATGCTTCTTAACCTTTTAGAAACTTCGTAAAGAGCTGTATCAAATGACGCAGTTTCATATTGACCTTTAATTTTCACTTTAGGCTCAAGAATTCTATTTAAATCATTTATATGCTCTATACCAAATTTACCCTTACCACAAATAGTATTTTTTATTCCTTCTAAATTAGATGCTTTATATACTACATTATCTTTATGCTCATATACTACTTCACATCCAATAGAACAATAGCTACAAGCTGATTTAGTTTTTTGTAAGTCAAGAGGAATCTCTTTAATATTTTGTCTCTTTTCTAACCAAGCTCCTGTTGGACATACATCTATACATTGACCACATGATATACAATCAGTGTCTTTTAGGCTATGTTCAAATTCAGGTGCAATAACAGTTTCAAATCCTCTATTTACAAGTCCTAAGGCAGCTGCTCCAACTACATCTTGACAAGTTCTTACACACAATCCACATTGTACACATTTATCTTGATTTTGCGCAATAAATGGATGATCTGTTTCTTTTTGTTTTTTATCTTTTTTACCATAATCTTTGGTTGTATCTATTTCATATGTCTTAATATAATCAACAAGCTGACATCCAAAGTAATCTTTACATCCACATTCTAAACATCTTGAAGTTTCTTTTAATACTTCTTCTTCAGTCATAGTTGGAAGAATTGGTTGGAAATTAGTTTTTCTAACCTGAGCTTCAACAGTACGATGTTCAACTCTATTAATTACTTCTCTATCTTTAAAATCTTCTTTTGTTAAATCATCTTGATATACAAGAGGCAAGTCATAAACAGGCATAATTTTTCCTGCAAGATAACTATTTATAGCTTTAGAAGCTTTTTGTGCCTGACCGATAGCATCTATAGCTATTTTAGGTCCTGTTACAGCATCTCCGCCTGCAAAAACACCTTTAATATTAGTTTGGAATGTTAATTGGTCTACTTCAATATTTTTCTTTTTGCCTTGGCCTACATTTATATTACCACAAACAACTTCTTGTCCTATGGCTGCTATAATCGTATCTGCTTCAAATTCAACAAATTCACCTGTTGGTTCAGGTTTTTGTCTACCTGATGCATCTTTTTCCCCAAGAACATTTTTTTCACATTTAAGTCCAATTACTTTTTCACCATCACTTAAAACCAATTTAGGAGCTGATAAGAACGAGAATATTACTCCTTCTTCTTTTGCTTCTTTTATTTCAATTTTTTCAGCAGGCATTTCATCTTCAGTTCTTCTATAAACAACTCTAACTTCTTCTGCACCAAGACGTATACTTGTTCTTGCAACGTCCATAGCAGTATTTCCACCGCCTACTACTATAACTTTTTTACCCAATTTAACAGGCTTGTTTTCAGCTACATCTATTAAGAAATCTATACCACCCATTACTCCAGGAGTTTCTTCTCCTTCACATCTTAGTGATGAGCTTTTCCAAGCACCAATTCCTAAAAACACAGCATCATATTTACTTTGTAAATGTTCAAGAGTTATATCATCTCCAACTTTTACACCATAATTTAATTTTGCTCCCATAGCTTCAATTACAGCTACTTCTGCATCTATCACACTTTTAGGTAGACGATATTCTGGTATACCATATCTCATCATTCCACCTGGTTTTTTCATTGCTTCAAATATTTCAACTTCATGTCCTTCTCTTAACAAGAAATATGCTGCTGATAAACCCGCTGGTCCAGCTCCAACAACTGCAACTTTTTTGCCTGTAGAAGGCTTTAAACTTGGTACATATACTGAATCATCATTTAAATCATAATCAGCAGCAAAAGTTTTTACACATGCTATTGAAATTGGCTCCTCGACTAATTGTCTTCTACAATCCGCTTCACATGGATGAGGACATACTCTACCTATACTTGCTGGTAATGGTAGTTTTTCTTTTATTAATTTCAATGCTTCTTTATATTGTTTATTGGCTACTAATCCAACATATCCTTGAACATCAGTATGTGCAGGACATGCTAGTGTACATGGAGCTTTACAATCACCTCTATGTGTTGAAACTAACATTTGTAATGCCATGTTTCTTGCATCAACAACTCTTTTTGTCTCTGTACTAATTATCATTCCGTTAGTAGCAGGAGTTGAACAAGCTCTAGCCAATTTAGGCATACCTTCAACTTCTACGATACACAAACCACAACCACCATAAGCTTCAATTCTTTCATCATGGCACAAATGAGGTATTTCTATATTGTTTTCCAAAGCTGCTTCTAGTATATTTTTACCAGCAACTGTAGTTATTTCTTTACCGTTTATATTAAATTTTACTAAACTCACTTTTTTGCTCCTCTCTCTGTTATATTATTTCAACTGCACCAAATTTACATGCAGTATAACAATTGCCACATTTAATACATTTATCCTGAATAATAACATGAGGATTCTTCACAGTACCATCAATAGCCTGAACAGGACATTTCCTTGCACATAAAGTACAACCAGTACACTTTTCTGTATCAATATTGTAAGTTAAAAGAGCTGTACATTTTTTAGCTGGACATTTCTTATCAACAATATGAGCAATATATTCATCTCTAAAATATTTTAATGAAGTTAATACAGGATTTGGAGCTGTTTGACCCAATCCACATAAAGATGCATCTTTTACACTTAATGCTAATGCTTCTAACTCATCTAAATCTTCCATAGTTCCATTACCTTCAGTAATTTTCTCTAGAATTTGAAGCATTCTCTTTGTACCTACTCTACAATAAGTACATTTTCCACATGACTCATTACATGTAAATTCAAGGAAGAATTTTGTTACGTCAACTATACATGTAGTTTCATCCATAACTACCATACCACCTGAACCTACTATAGCTCCTGTTTTACCTAAATCTTCATAGGTAACTGGTGTATCAAGAAGTGATTCTGGCAAACATCCTCCAGATGGTCCTCCAAGCTGTACAGCTTTGAACTTCTTATCTCCTTTGATTCCACCACCTATACCAAATATAACATCTCTAAGAGTCATACCCATAGGGATTTCCGCTAATCCTCCAAGCTTTATTTTGCCTGAAAGTGCAAAAACTTTTGTTCCCTTACTTTTCTCTGTTCCTATTGCGGCAAACTTTTCAGGTCCATGAGATATAATCCATGAAACATTTGCAAATGTTTCAACATTATTAATATTTGTTGGTTTTCTCCAATAACCTGATTGCGCTGGAAATGGTGGCTTAAGTCTTGGCATTCCTCTTTTACCTTCAAGTGACTCAATTAATGCAGTTTCTTCACCACAAACAAAGGCTCCTGCTCCCATCTTAATTCTTAAATCAAAATTAAAGCCTGTACCAAGAATGTTTTCACCTAAATAATTTTTTTCTGTAGCTTGTTCTATAGCTATATTTAATCTTTTTATTGCTAGAGGGTATTCTGCTCTACAATATATAACTCCATGATTAGATCCCATTGCAAAACCACAAATTATCATACCTTCAATTAATTTATGTGGATCTCCTTCAAGTACACTTCTATCCATGAATGCTCCTGGGTCTCCCTCATCAGCATTACATACTACATATTTTTCTGTACCCTTTGATTTTAAGGCTGCATCCCATTTAAACCAAGTTGGGAATCCTGCTCCACCTCTACCTCTAAGTCCAGAAATTTTCATTTCCTCTATAACTTCTTCTTGTGTCATGCTAGTTAAAACTTTTTCAAGTGCTTTGTAACCGCCAACTTCCAAATAATCGTTTATATTTTCTGGATTTATTTGTCCACAATTTTCAAGTGCAACCTTTAATTGATTTTTAACAAAAACATCAGGTTCATCTTTTGTATATATTAAATATTCTGTCAACGGTTTTCCATTAACCAAATGACTTTCTACAATCTGATCCGCAATTTTAGCATTTACATGTCCATATGTGTACTTCTTGTCCCCATCAATTACATCAACTAATGGCTCGTGAAAGCACATACCAACACATCCTGTAGGCTCAACAATTATATCTAAACCATTTTTAGCGACAGAATCATTTATACTTTCTAATACTTTTCTTCCACCTGCAGCTATACCGCAGCTTCCAAGTCCGACTAATACTTTCTTCATTTAAGCCAAGTCCTCCTTACGAATATTTCTAATAATCTTTACAGCTTCTGCTGGTGTAAGATTACCATAGGCCTCACCATTTATCATCAATACAGGTGCCAAACTACAGCATCCTAAACACGATACATCTTCAAGAGTAAACATTCTATCCTCTGTAGTTTCCCCAGGAAGAATCTTCAGTTCTTCACACAATGCTTGAGAAACTTCCTTAGATCCATTTACATGGCATGCAGTTCCTTGACATTGTAATATTAAATATTTTCCTATTGGTTTTAACCTAAACTGTGTGTAAAATGTTGCTACTCCATAAATTACTGACTTTTTGTTATCTGTATTATCAGATATATAATTTAAAGCTTGTAAAGGCAAATATCCATAAATATCTTGGGTTGCTTGAAGTATATTAATTAAACTACCTTTTACCTTTCCGTATTTTTCAATTACGGGATTCAAAAGTGAAGTATCTATGGCTTCATCTTTAAAATTTTTAACCATTTCTTCCGATTTACAATTGTTACACATTTCGTCCTCCTGTGTTATTACTTTTATAAACAAAATAAAATATTTACACTTTATTATAACATCATGAAATGATATAAACAAGCATTTTTTGTTTATCACATTGGTCGCTTACTGTCCATCTTGATAGTACTTTTATACAGGTTTTTGGAAATAAAAAAATACCTAAAAATTTCTCAATAGAAATTAAATAGGTATTTTTATGCATTTTATTTGTTAGTTATATTCTTTATAAAAAGCTTTATATGCCTTATATGTCATATATACATCAGTTTTTGAAACTAGTTCAAATGGTGCATGCATACTTAATACAGGAACACCTAAATCAACTACATCCATATTTAAATTTGCCATGATATAGGCAATTGTTCCTCCCCCACCCTGGTCAACTTTTCCAAGTTCTGCACTCTGCCACATTATGTTACTTTCATTAAATATTTTTCTTATTTTCCCAATATATTCGGCACTTGCATCATTTGCTCCTGACTTGCCTCTACTACCTGTATATTTAACCATTACTACACCCTGACCCATAACAGCAGCATTTTGAATTTCTGTTACTTTAGGATATGTTGGGTCTACACCAGCAGCTACATCTGATGAAAGCATACTTGAATTAGCTAATGCTCTTTTTAAAGAAAGCATATCACTATTTCCCTGCAACAATATCATTTCTCCAACCATATTGTTAAAAAATTCGGAATGCATTCCAGTATTACCCATACTCCCTACTTCTTCCTTATCCGCAAACAAAGCAACGGCAGTTCTATCATTATCTTCTATTTCAAATATTGCTTTAAGAGATGTATATGCACAAACTCTATCATCATGACCATATGCTGATATCATACCCCTATCTATACCAACATCTCTAGAACGACCTGCTGGAACAATTTCTATTTCAGCAGTTTGAAAATCTTCTTCAATCATTCCATATTTTTCATTTAATATTTTTAATACATTTAATTTAAACCTTTTTTCATCATCTTTGCCTTCAGCTGGAAGACTGCCTATGATTACGTTTAACGCTTCTCCTTCAATTGCCTCTGAAAGTTTTTTATCATTTTGTTCCTTTGCAAGATGCGGAAGTAAATCAGTTATGTAAAATACAGGATCTTTTTCATCATCACCAATAGATATGTCGATAGTTTCTCCATCTGCCTTAACAATTGTACCATATAAAGCAAGAGGTAAAGCAACCCATTGATATTTTCTTATTCCTCCGTAGTAATGTGTTTTTAATAAAGATAACCCATGTTCCTCATATAAAGGATTCTGTTTTAAATCAATTCTTGGTGAATCCACATGAGAACCTACTATATTCATTCCATTCTCTATTTTTTCTTTTCCTATAACCGCTAGGACAGCACTCTTTCTTTTATTAACATAATATACCTTGTCACCAGGTTTTAATTCATTAAATTCATCTAAAGGTTTAAATCCTTGTTGTTCAGCTCTTCTTATTATTTCTTTAATTGAAAGTCTTTCAGTTTTAGAAGCATCTATAAATGATTTATAATCTTCTCCTAGTTCAAAAACCTGTGCTCTTTCCTCAACACTAATTTTGTCCCAAATAAACTTCTTTTTATATAAAAGTTCTTCGTTCTTTTTCATGGTCTACTCCTTGTTATATAATTTATTGTTTTATTATGCTCACTCTATGTACTTTAATTCAGCTATATAAGTTTTATCATCTATCTGCATGCATTTAATATTATAGTTCTTAATTAAATTAAATTCACCATCATAACCACTCATAAGCCAATTTAAATTTGCATTTATTCTATACCCATAATCATATTCTTCTAAACTTATTATTTCATCCACTTTTACACTTAAAGCTAGTTCATAATCTGTGGGATTATCTATGACTTTATATAATATGCTTAAATCATTTTCAAGTAATTTGTCCATTTCTATTTTGCTAAGGCTTTCTTCTAATTCCTTCATATCATTTACATTTTTACTACCATACAAAAACTTATTCATTACAGTTATTCGCTCATTAAGCAAATATTCTATATCTACTATTTCTTTATGATTTTCATATGCTCCAATTGAATTATAACTAAATAACAACAATACCATTAATAAAATAATAAAACTTTTCCTCATTTGTATCCCCCTAAATATATTTATAAAAATAAATATTCATAATTTTGTCTATGAATTTATTTTTATAATACCATTATAGAGATACATGTGAAAATTTTTTATCATTAAATGTCACTTAACTACTAAAATTATTCTTTGATTTTCAACAAATTCAATGTTTCTTCGATCATATGTATCCACAAACGACTTAAGGATTTGTGCACAACGCACAAATCCTCTAGTTTGTCTTTATTTTTTGCAATAACTTTTATTTTATAGTTTTAACACTATTTCTCTTTTCTAGAGTGAATGGAAGTTCCATTAAACCCTTTTGAGTTCTATCGCCTTTTATAGTTTTAATTAGCATTCTCATTCCAACCGCTCCAACATCATAGTAAGGTTCACCAATAGTAGTCAATTCAGGTCTTACAAATCTACCTTCTCTAATATTGCCGTAACCAACAACTGAAACGTCATTTGGAACATTTATTCCATTATCAGAAAAACTGTTCATTATTCCAATTGCTATTTCATCACTACTACATACAACTGCAGAAAAATCAACAGAATCCTTAGAAATTGTTTTTCCTAATTCATATGCTTTGTTGTGTTTTCCACTTCCTGCTACAAATATTTTAGAATAATCAAGTTCATTATCTTCTATTGCCTTCATATATCCTGATATTTTATCATTTTCTACAGATGTTCTGTTTTCGAAATCAGAAATAAAAGCAATCTTTTTATGTCCTTCATTGATTAAGTAATTTGTCATTTCATATATTGCGGCAGAACTATCTATGGAAATATAATTCATACTATCATTTACATCTCTTGTAAAAAAGACAGATGGTTTTCCTAAACTCTTTGCTAGCTCTAACACATCACTATCAAACCTATTTCCTACTAAAAATAATCCTTCTGCTTGCTTTCTATCAAGTAATTGCAAATATTTTTCCTGAGTTTCCTTATTCGAATAGCTACTGCAAAGAAGTATATCATAACCATACATCTTTCCTATTTCTTCTATTCCCCTAACTATATCTGCAACATAACTTTGTGCTAGATTGTTGATAATAACACCTATTAGATAGGACCTTCTAGTTACAAGACTTCTAGCCACATCATTTGGTTTATAACCTGTTTCTTCAATAACTTTTAACACTCTTCGCCTAACTTCTGGACTAACCGGTTTTGAATCATTTATTACCCTTGATACTGTAGATATAGAAACTTCCGAAAGTCTGGCAACATCTTTTATTGTTATCATATTTTCCTCCTATAAGTTATTATATTTAAATCGTATGTACTATCTCATCTATATTTTATTATATATGTTATTTATAATTTTCGCAATCGTTTTTTTCCCGTTTTCCTAAAAAAGTATAAAAAAACCCGCATATGCCGCAAACTATTAATTCATACCCGCATCTAAGCAGGTGGGCTTTCTGTTAAGTGATTTTGACTTCCCGTCAAAGCGGGCCTGTCATAGGCACTTAAACTCGAATGCCCTTTTACAATATGTCGGTTGAATTAAAAAGCTTCCGAACACCGCAGGCTTTATATACACCAAGACTATCCTTAGCACAATTATTTTATTCAGTTGTTAAATTTATATGCTTATTATAGCACTTTTTATTATCTTTTTCAACTTAAATTTAAATCACTCTCATACAAAACTTCTTTTTCAATTAATAAATTTGCTATAGCTTCAACTTTATCTTTATTTTTTTCTATTATGTGCATTACTTCAAAATATAATTCATCAATTAATTTTTTTACTGATTTTTCTACTCCCGAAAGAGGAATTTTAAGTTCATTTGCTAAAATATTAAAATTTATAAAGCCTGTATCTTCATCCATTCCATATTTTGTAATATAGTCTATAGCAAGCGAAGTTGATCTTTCTATATCATTTTGTGCACCTATAGTAACATTATCTCTTCCAAAAAATACTTCTTCAGATACCCTTCCTGCTAATAGAACAGAAATTTGATTTTTAATTTTTATTTTAGTAATAACTTCTGTTGAACTTGGAGTACTTAATGTGTATCCTCCAGCACCCTTGCTAGTCGGAATCACTGATACCCTAATAATTTTATTTTCAGGCATAAGATATTTTGAAATAAATGCATGTCCAGCTTCGTGATATGAAGTTACAATTTTTTGGTTTTTATTTTCTGATGGATTTTTTTGCTCTGTTCCAGCAAGCACATTCAGATATGCTTTTTCAATATGTTCAGTACTTATTTTTTCAGAATTATCTCTAATTGCAATCAATGATGCTTCATTTACTAAATTCTCTATCATTGCTCCACTAAAATAAACCGTTAAATCTGCAAGTTTATCTATATCTATAGCATCTTCACAATTTCTTTTTTCCATATAAAGCTTTAATATATCTTTTCTAGCCTCTTTATCTGGTAACATAATTTCAATTTGTCTATCAAATCTACCTGGTCTTAAAAGAGCAGAATCTAATGTGTCAATTCTATTTGTAGCAGCTACTACAACAATTCCTGTTTCATCACTAAAACCAGACATCTCAGTGAGTAGTGCATTTAAAGTTCTATCACCCTCATCACTACCTCTCATGTTTCCGCTCATTCTTTTTTTACCTATTGCATCTATTTCATCTATAAAAATAACACTTTTTCCTGATTTTTTTGCCTTTTTAAAAAGGCTTCTTATTCTTCCAGCTCCAAGTCCTGCATATACTTGTACAAAGTCAGAACCTGATACTGCATAAAATGGCACTCCTGCTTCTCCTGCTAATGCTTTAGCCATAAGTGTTTTCCCTGTTCCTGGTGATCCATAAAGCATTACGCCTTTTGGCATTCTTGCATTAAATTTAGTATATTTTTCAGGATTTTTTATAAAATCAACAATCTCAAGTAAGCTAGCTTTTGCCTCATAGTTCCCTGCTATATCATCAAAATTTGTAGTTGATGAACTTAAATATTCTATGTCACTTAAGCTATTTATTTCTTTTTGGGCCGATTTTTTATTTTTAAAAAAAATAAAATAAACAAAAACAATTACACCTAAAATAGCTACTATTTGATATGTTTCCATTGTATACCCCCTATTAACTATAACAGAACAATGACTGAACAAATGATAAACAATTGCTCTTGTAATGTTTAATTATTGTACCACATGGATATACTTTTGGATATACTCAAATTGTTAGCTTATTTTCAATGTTTTTCCTAATTTTCCAGACAGAAAAAAAGCACACATAAAATGCGTACCCTACATTTTTTAAATATCATCTAATTTTCCAACAGGCAGATTGCTTGTGCTGCTATACCTTCCCCTCTTCCTTCAAAACCTAAATACTCAGTTGTAGTTGCTTTAATATTTATATTTTTAATATCTATTTCCAAATCAGATGAAATGTTTTCTTTCATATTTTGTATATAATCCATCATTTTAGGCTTTTGTGCTATTATAACAGAATCTATATTGCCTATATGATATTTGTTGTCCTTAATTATTTGGCTCACACGTCGAAGAAGTACCCTGCTGTCAACATCTTTGTACTCATTATCTGAATCAGGGAAAAAACATCCTATGTCTTTTTCTCCCATAGCCCCTAAGAGACTATCCATTATTGCATGTATCAAAACATCTGCATCAGAATGGCCATCTAATCCCTTTAAATAAGGTATTATAACTCCACCTATTATAAGGTTTCTATTTTCTACTAATGCATGAACATCATATCCTATTCCGACTTTCATATTAAAATCTCCTTTACATTTAATAAACAGTAGCTAATATCTCCGCTATTTTTAAATCAAGTGGTGTAGTAATTTTTATATTTTTCGATAATCCTTCTATAATTTTGACCTTATGTCCATAAAACTCTACTATAGATGCATCATCTGTAAAATTAACATCCTTATTTTCATTAATTGCCATATCATAGCATTTTTTTAATAGATAGTAATCAAATGCTTGTGGTGTTTGAACTGCCTTAAGCTTTTTCCTATCTAATGTATCTTGAACAAACCCTTCTTCAACTACTTTAATTGTGTCAACTACATCTATTGCCGGAACACAAGATTTGTATTTATAAGCATTTTCCACGCATGTATTAATTAACTTATATGAAACGAATGGTCTAACTCCATCATGTATGAGAATTATCCCTCCATTTTCAGAAGCCATCTTCACACCTTCATATACAGATTCGGTTCTAGTCTTACCCCCACCAAGTACCTTAACAATTTTCTCATAATCACATGCAATATTAATTCTCACATATTCTAATTCTTCTTTATTTACAACAAGTATTATCTCATCTATGTAATTGCTTTTCTCAAATTTATATATAGTTGTATCTAATATAGTTTTACCTGCAATAGCCATATATTGTTTAGGTGTTTCAGAGTTCATTCTCGTTCCTCTTCCTGCAGCAACTATAATTGCTGTTACCTTTTTGTTCATATACATAATGTCCCGCCTTTAATTCAATAATTCATTAATATTTAAGTCTTTTAACTCAACATGTGGTACTCCCAGCTTTCTAGATTGAAGAAATGAACCGTGACAGTCCGAACCTCCAGATATCATTAAATTATTTTTTTTACAAAATTCTAAGTATCCTTCAACATAGCTTTGATTATAAGGAGAATAGCATTCCATACCATCAATACCTATTTCAAGCCAATACTTCATCTCACTTTCTGGCATATATACATTTTTATAATTATAAGCTGGGTGCGCAAGAATTACTTTACCACCACTATTTTTAGCTATCCTAATTGTTTCTTCAGGACTTTTTAAAATAGCCCTAAACCCAGATTTATTTACATCAGCAAGATGTGATGCCAAATCTTTGTGTATACCCTTATCCAACATATAATTAAATGACTTCCAACCACCACGTTTTATATTGTATTCATATTTTTCAAAATCCTCATAATTTACATTTTCATAAATTAACGAAGCATACTTTTTTATATATTCATTGTTTGAATTAATCCTATTTTCATTAGTCCAATTCATAAGGTTGATTAAGTCTTCATTATTAACATCATAATTATATAACAATATGTGATATTCTCTACCTTCATATGTTGTTGTAAGTTCAACACCATGCAAATAAATCAAATTATCCTTTTCAGTGATTATATCATCCATTCTTGTTACATTATCTATGCAATCATGATCTGTTATAGAAAATATGTTTATTTTATTTTTAATTAATTGTTCTTTTAATTCATATATATCCCATGTTCCATCGGAAGCACAGGTATGCATATGCAAATCAACTTTTATCATCATTACCCCTTCATATTAATATATCATCATTAATCCTTTTATAAAACTTTTCTTTTACCTCTTCAAAATCTTTCGTTTCGCCCATTATCCACATAAGCTTTGTTATAGCTGATTCAACAGTCATATCATAGGATTGAAGAATTTTATATTGTTTTAACGCCTTAATTCCCACTTCATATACATCCATGTCACTTCCCTCAAGCATAACTTGAGTTGCGACAACAACTATTTTCCCACTATCTGATAGTTTTCCTAATTTTTCAAGAAAGTTTCTCTTATCTAAAAATGGTAACCCTCCAACTCCATAACTTTCTATAACAATTCCTTCATATTTTTCACCAATATAGTCAAGAACATCTGGATCCATACCAGGAGCTAACTTAAGCAAAAAAATATTAGAATAAATTTTATTATAGAATTTTACACTTTCTTTTGATTCTTCATTTCGAATATATTTAGATATTCTTTTATCATCAATTAATGCAGCTACAGGGAAATTGATACTTTCAAAAGCGCTATAACTTTTAGATTTTATTTTTCTAGCTCTAGTTCCAATTATTGCTTTGCCATCAAATACAATATACACACCTTTAACATTTATATCTTGTGCAAATCTAAAACTATCCAATAAATTTTTTCTAGCATCTGTTATCTCCGCATTTATTGGCTTTTGTGAACCTGTAATTATAATAGGTTTGTCTGGGTTTTGCACAAGATACGAAAGTGCAGACGCCGTGTATGACATGGTGTCAGTGCCGTGAGATATAACGAATCCATCATATTTATCATATACTCTTTCTATTGTTTCAGAAATTAATGTCCAATATTCAGGTTGAATATTTGTGCTATCTATATTCAAAAGTTGAATTGTTTCAACATTGCAAAATTCTTTTATTTCAGGAACATATTCCATTAGTTCATCGGATGTTATTCCAGGTGCCAAACCATCAACAGTTCTTGTTGAAGCTATCGTACCACCTGTTGCAATTAGCAAAATATTCTTTTTCATTATAATCTCCTACTCTATCTTTTAAATTGTATTTTTTAAACTTATATACACACTAAATTTCTCATATCATCTGGTAATTCAGATTTTATTACCATTTTATTACCATTCATTGGGTGAACAAATATCATTTCATAACAATGTAATGATTGTCTACCTATTTCTTTACTTTCACTTCCATACAAAGTATCTCCCAAAACAGGATGCCCTATATACTTCATATGTACTCTAATTTGATGAGTTCTACCAGTTTCAAGTTTTAATTTTACTAAAGTTTTATCTTTAAACCTACCTTCTACTTTGTAGTGAGTTATGCATTCCTTTCCAGAAGGATCAACTACACGTATTATATCTTCATCATTTAACCTACATATTGGTTCATTTATTGTACCTTTATCTTCATTAATTAAGCCTTCTACTACCGCATAGTAATATTTTTCTACAGTATTAGATTTCATTTGATTAGCAAGTTCATTGTGAATGTATGGATTTTTAGCTATTATAACAATTCCTGATGTATTCATATCTAGTCTATTAACAAAACGAACCTTTTTATGTATACCTTTTTGTTTAAAATAATATGCTACACCATTGGCAATTGTATTATCTTGATGTGATTTAGTCGGGTGAACTACAATATATGGTGGCTTATTTATAATGAGCATATCTGAATCTTCATATATTATTTCTATTGGAATATTTACAGCATTATATTCATCTTCTTCATCATTAAATTCTACCGATAAAACATCACCTTTAAAAACACTCTTGTTTAACTTAGTTGGCTTTTCATTTAGTAATAATTTACCAGCAAGTTCAAGCTTTTTAGATAATCTTCTAGAAAATTTCAAATTTTCAGTCATTATCCCCTTTACAGTTCTATCATTTTCTTGTATTGTATAGTTAATGATATTATCATTGTTATTATTAATCATTGTGTACTCCTGCATTTTTAATAAATAGTACATTATTAATATAATATAAAAAGTATTGTATGTAAAGAGGATAATTATGAATGACAAAGTTATTAACATAGCTTCAAACCAGGAAACATATACTTTAGAAATAAAAAATAAGCTCATAAACATGTTACATAATTACGGCTATAAATGTAGCGAAAAATTCAACCCGAAAGCCGAGCTAAATATTACTATAGGAGGTGATGGAGCATTTCTTAGAGGTGTTAGAGATAGTCACTTTTCTAAAATACCATTTGTAGGTATAAACACTGGAACTTTAGGATTTTATCCTGAAATAACACCTGAGAACATGGAAAAATTTATTGAAGATTATAAAAATGGAAATTATTCTATAAATCAAGTAAATTTAATTGAAAGTGAAATATATAAAAATGGTTGTACCGAAAAACTGTATGCAGTTAATGATATAGTCATTAAAAGAAAGGATATGAAAACAATCCATTTAAATGTTTATATCGATTCTAATCATTTGCAGACTATAAGTGGTGATGGGTTAATTATATCTTCTCCTATGGGAAGTTCTGCTTACAACCTTTCAGCTGGTGGAAGCTTGGTATATCCATCTCTTAAAACATTACAGATAATGCCTTTATCACCTATAATATCAAATGCTTATAGGTGTTTGAATTGTAGTATTATTGTTCCACCTCAATTTGAAGTAAAAATAATCCCAGAAAGAAGAGATGATTATTTTATTACCTTTCTAGCTGATGGGGTACCATATGAAATAGACGGATTGGAAAATGTTAGTTTTAGAACTTCTAAAAAAGTAATAAAAAGATTGTCAACAGGAACTTATAATTACTGGAACGTTATTAAAGAAAAGTTTTTATAAATACTCGTTCACTTCCACATATAGAACCTATATAAATACTTAAAATCATCATAATTTGAGGTGTTAGAAACACAGAATCAACTGTTCCATGAACCATAACCATTAAAATAATTGAGAAAGAAGTAACCCATTTCTGGTTATTTCTTTTTTTTGTTTTATTCCATATGTTCTTAATAAATTTATTAAGTATAAGTATAAAACTACCAAACCCAATTATCCCTGTTTCAGTTAATACCTGTATATATAGGTTATGACAATGCTCAATGTTTGGTTTAACTATATCTGAGTACGAAGATATATATTTAAAAAGTGTACCAAATCCAATACCGGTAAACAAATTATCTTTTATTATGCTAAAACAAGCTTTCCATATTTCGATTCTATAAAGCATAGAACTATCTTCTTTCAATTTAATTGGATTAGAACGCCCTATATTTAATATTTTATCAAACCCAATTATTATCACAAATATAACCAATGCAAATTTAAAGTATTTTTTATCAAATAAAACGCCTGAAATGACTAAAGATATTATCAGAGATATCCATGTAGCTCTTGAAAAAGTCAAAAACAAACATATTAACCCAAATATAAACGTAACTAATTCCATATAATTTCTATTCTTAATATTAATTTCTCCACACAACATTATTAAAATAATATTAATATAAAAGCCAAAAACATTAGGATTAAAAAATGTCGAAAAAATTCTTTTTTTTAATTTAAATTCTTCAACATCTATCCATTTTTGCGGAATTATAAAGTGCGGATTTAAATATTGAACTATACCAATTATAAAAGCTACTAAAGAAACAAAATAAATTAGATTTTTTATTTTTTTAATATTAGTACTTTTTATATATTCTGTAGTTAATCCAATTGAATAAATGCATAACATCATCATAACTCCATACAACGAGGAAATTAATACATATTTAGAAAAAACAACACCCATAATTATATATAAAAACACAATAAGGAAGTAGTTATTAGTTTTTATATTGCTTAAAATTTTATAGTCTCTTCTATAAATTTGTGCAATAAAAACTGCTGCAACAAATACATAAGCAGCAGGTATAAATAATATTGATAATATTATTAAAATGTATAATTGTTTATCTTTTTTCATTATTCTATCCATTATTTAATATTAATTTTCGCTACATTCTAAGTGTAAATTTAGTCCCTTCATCAACAACACTATCCACCGTTAAGCTAAATTTATGTATGTCTGCAATCCACTTTGCGATACTTAAACCAAGGCCCGTACCGCCTTCTCTATGACGTGCCTTATCTGCTCTATAGAATCTGTCAAATATCCTATCCATGTCATATTTACTCATGCCTATACCAGTATCTTCTACAGTTAGCACTTTTTTATTCTTTTCAGTGTATAATTTAACTTTAACCATTCCAGACTCTGTGTATTTTATAGCATTATCAATTAATATGACAATCATCCTCCTGATTTTGTCATAATCGCCCTTTATAAGTATCTCTTCTTTATTTATTAATTCAAAGTCTAAATTCTTGTTTTTTGCTATAATCTCCATATTAGCACATATATTTTCTAAAATTTCTGTTAATGAAAACTCAGATAAATCTAGTTTTTCATCATTTGTATCAGCTTTAGCAAGAGTTAAAAGTTGATCAATTAATTTCGCCATTACCCTCGTTTCTGAATAGGCATTATCAAGCCACATCTCATTTTCTTCGACCGTTCCTTCATCGTCACTTAACACAACATCTAGATTTGTTTGTATAACAGTTAGCGGAGTTCTTAACTCATGAGATGCATCAGCAATAAATTCCTTCTGTCTCTTCCATGTATCTTTTACAGGCTTTAATGCTTTTCCTGTAAAAATATAACTTATACAAAGCAGAATAAACATTCCAGTAGAACCAAATAAAAATAATACAGTTTTTAAAAAGGACCATATTATCTCTTCATTGATAGTATTTTGGAATACCTGCACTATCCCAGGGCCATTACTATTATCAAAATATTTTGTATAAATTCTATAATTTATTCCATCTACCTTTTTAATTTCATAAGAATCAGCTTTAGTACAAAACGAATCAACTGCTAAAGTAGCTATGGCATCTGCTATTTCGGTTTCACTTTTTTTTTCATAAACTCTTTCGAATTTCTCATTATAAATTACATAACTTGCCTCTAATCTTTCCGAACCCATAATAGCAAGTTTTGGTCCTAAATTAAAAAGTATATCTCTATCCTTAAAAATCTGTTCTGGAAAAATTGAGTCATTATATGTATATATTCTAATTGCTTCTGATTGCATAAGCTTCTTTGTACCATCTTCAAAAACAAACTTTGTAAAATTATAAATTCCAGTAGCAACAAAAAGCATGAAAATAATCAAAACAACTCCCATATATGCAGTTAATTTTATATGTAGTTTTTTAAACATATTATTTCTCCTTAAGCATATATCCAACTCCACGTACAGTTTCAATTTTAGCATTTGTAGATTCAAGCCTTTTTCTCAAATGATGTACGTAAATTTCTATATTACTCTCTAAAATATCTGCCTCTAATCCCCATATTCTATCAATTATTTGCTCTCTCGTAAATACCTGTCTTGGCTTTTTTATGAACATTTCCATTAGCATGGCTTCTTTTAGTGGAATTTTATATTCCAAATTATCTATGTACAAAAGATAATTTTTTACATCATACTTTATATTCTCAAACTCATAAATTTCACCTATGAATTCAGTATTTTTTCTTCTTGCTAAAGCTTTAACTCTAGCAATTAACTCTTTTGTAGCAAAAGGCTTAACCAAATAGTCATCTGCACCCGTTTCAAGCCCAAATACTCTATCATCAACAGCATCTTTTGCAGTAAGCATTATTACTGGTGTTTTGTTTCCAGCTTTTCGAATAGATTTTAAAATTTCAATTCCATTTACACCAGGTAACATTATGTCAAGAATTATAACATCATATATTTCCTTTTCAGAAAGTATTAATCCTTCCTCACCATCATTAGCTATATCAACATCTATTTTTTGCTTTGAAAATAAAAACTTCAAAGCTTGAGTAATTTTAACTTCATCCTCAACAATTAATATTCTCATTTTTATTCATCTTCCTCCCTTGTACAGCAGTCCCTTTAGGTAACCAAAATTTTAGTGCATTATGCGCTATCTCAAAATCAACATCATTATATATATAACTTTCACCATCTATACATAAATTAATCGGTTTATTACTTTTAATTTTTATATTTTTACATTTTTTATATTTGATATACTTATTTATATCACCTTTATCAAGATGTGTTCCTTCTTTGTAACTTTTAATAAGACCGAGTATCTTTAACCTAGATATATTATCTACTAAGCATACATCTATAATCTCATCATCTATTTTTGCTAAAGGTGCACATTTATAACCGCCACCATAAGAGTGACCATTTGCAACAACACAAAGTAAAAACATTCCGCTTATTTTTTCTGCACCATCAAGCTCTATACACAAATTCTTTCCTAATCTTTTCATCAAACAATACAAAACAGATAAAATGTAACAACTATTTCCATTAATAAACGGAATTTGTTTAAATTTATGCATGTTAAATGCTGCATCAGCATCAAAACCTATGTTACAAACTGAAACAGCATATTCATCTCTTATTTTTATTAAATCTAAGCTTACGCTCTCTCCGTTAATTTGGGACTTAATGTCTTCAAAATTAATAACATTGCTGAAGTTTTTTACAAAGTCATTTCCTGTACCACAAGGAATAAGACCTACATATACATGCTCATATCTGCATGCTACATTAACAACTTCATGCAGTGTTCCATCTCCTCCACATGAATAAAATACACAAGGAATATATTCCTTACATTTTTCTGAAACAAATCTTTCTGCATCACCTTTATATTTGGTTAAATAAATCTCATAATCATTATCTTTATCTGAAAGGTAACTATTAATGTTTTTTTCTATGTTGTGTTGATATTTACCTTTACCAGCTACAGGATTAATTATAAAAATATGCTTCATTAAGCTTCCCTCAACTATGTTTTTATTATATTATATATTATTAAAAATCATATTGCAAATATCAAATACAAAAATAAAAAGGGCTTCAGAATACTTTATAGTAAACCTACCACCCATACTAACATTATTTATTTAAATTTACATGTTCAGCTACTTTTTTATCAATAGTTTTTATATGTCTAATAAGCCAATCTCCTATTTTGCTATTAACCTTTGCAACAAGAGGTATTGTTGCTCCTCCTTTTTCAAATTCTGAAATAATATTTGCAACATCTTTCTTAAAATCCTCATGAAGTTTCTTATGAGCTATATAATCTGGATATTTAGATTTTAACTGAAGTTTTTCCTCATCATTAAAGTGCTTAACTACATAATCATTTAAGAAATTTAAAGTTTTCTGAACCTCTACACGTCCTTTTCCTTGGCTACATGCATCTAACAAATCATTAATTGCTTTTATTAATGATTTGTGCTGTTCATCTATTGCTACATTGCCAGTCTCTAATGATTTGTCCCATTTGTATACCATCTTTACTTCCTCTTTTCTTTTTACTCATTATCTTTATTTATAAGCTAGCTACTGCTATCTCGTCTATTATAAAAAAATTTCTTTTTTTTATGCGAATAAGGCTTTCATATTCATCCATTGGAATTGGTTTAGAAAATATAAACCCCTGAGCCATATCACATCCTATATTTTTAAGAAACTCCACCTGTGCATTACTATCTACACCTTCTGATACAACATTCAGTTTTAAATTTTTAGCCAAATTAACTACATTGCTCACAATCATCCTAGCATTATAATCTTCTATATGCTCTAAAAAAGTTTTATCTAGTTTTAATGTATCTATAGGAATCTCTCTAAGTAACCCAAGGCTTGAATAACCTGAACCAAAATCATCCATAGATATATTAAATCCATTATCTCTAAATTTTTTCATAGTAGAAAAAATTTCATTTGTATTTCCAAATACTACTGACTCTGTAATCTCTATTTCTATTAGCCCTACTGGAATACTATATTTTTCCATTATTTCTTTATAATCACTTACAAAACTGCCCCTTAGAAAATGTAATCTAGAAACATTTACTGATATTGGAACTATATCATAACCACTATCTAACCATTTTCTCAAACAAATACATACATGTTCAAATACAAACTTATCAAGTATAGTAATGAAGCCATTCTTTTCAAATATAGGTATGAATTTTATCGGCGGCATAAATCCTAATATGGGGTGGTCCCACCGCACTAATGCCTCTGCACCAGAAATAAGTCCATTAGACAAATTAATTTTAGGTTGCATAAATACTTTAAATTCATTATTATTCAAAGCATAATACATGTCATCCTCAATTTTTTTCTCTTCAATAAGCATATCTCTCATAGTCTCGTCATAAACAGAATAATAACTCTTATATCCGCCCTTAATGCTTTTCTTAGCAAGTTTTGCTTTGTCTATTGCCAATCTAATATCACAATCTTCTTCCTCAATAAAATATATACCTGAAGTTATTATAGGCTTAATGTTTAATATGGTCCATATACTAAGGTTTTCTATACCCACTGTTATACTATAAACTTTATTTAACAATTCATATTGTTCTTCTTTATATTTAAAAAGAACTAAAAAATTATCTGCATATGACCTACAATATATTTGTTCATTTTTAAGTGTATCACTTAAAAGGCTACCTATTTCCAATAAAACTTCATCACCACTGCTATGACCAAACCTGTCGTTAATCATATTAAATTTATCTATGTCCAAATGAACAAGTGCATACTTATTTTTTCCTTTTTTATTTAGAGCCATTTCTGCATTAATTATAAAGCTATTTAAATTATTTATCTTGCTTACTATATCAAAGTTTTTTGTTTCTTTTATCTCTCTAATCTTATTTGCATATTTTTTGCTTACAATTAAAAATACAATGCCCATAATACATAGTCCCACAATTAACACAACAAAAATAATGTTGGATATCCCTAAAAATAAAATATCTCTAAATGAAATTTCGCCAATTTTATTTAGGATAAAAAATATTTTAGAAGACAAAACAGCACTAATACCTAACACTACCAAGATGAACATCATTATAATCCGTCTAACGTTTTTGTTAAATAACTTATCTTCTTTTCTCTTTATGATTAATCACCGCCGTCAATTTAATGCTATCTATTTATATATCGACACTCTGCAACAAAAGTTTACTTTTTTCTGATATTTTTTATATATTTATATTATTTTATCAAATATCTCAATTTATTTTCAATTTTTACTACTTCCTAGGTTAGATAATATAACAATCATTCACAAAAACTATAATAAAAAAATTAGATGCAATAGTTGCACCTAATTTCATTATTTAATTTAATCGTTATATGCTTTATTTTTTAATTTTATTCCATTTACTAGGTTTCTTAAAACCTGTGCTTGTCCGCTTAGTTCTTCACTTGCAGCAGCGCTTTCTTCAGCTGTGGCAGAATTTGTTTGAACAACCGAAGAAATTTGTTCTATTCCAACTGTAACTTGATTTGCGGCTATGGCTTGATGCTGAGATGTTTGAGCTATTTCATCAATAAGTGCTGCAGTCATATTAGTTTTTTCAACTATTAACTTCAATGAATCTTCTGTATGACCAGCTATTTTCACTCCATTTGATACTGCGTTTAAAGAACTTTCAATTAACTGAGTTGTTTCATTAGCTGCATCTGCACTTTTAGACGCTAGATTTCTTACTTCATCAGCTACAACTGCAAATCCCTTTCCAGCAGATCCCGCTCTTGCAGCTTCTACTGCTGCATTTAAAGCAAGAATATTAGTTTGGAATGCTATATCTTCAATAGCCTTTATTATTTTTTCTATTTTAAGAGATGTTTCATTTATTTCATTCATTGCATGCATCATAGTTTTAATTTGATTACTTCCATTTTGAACCTCAATTGAGCCTTCATCAGAAACTATTTTTGCATTTTCAGCGTTTTTTGCACTCTGATTTATTTGTTCAGTAATTTCATTTAAAGTTGCTGCAAGTTCTTCGATTGAACTAGCTTGTTCCGTTGCACCTTGTGATAAAGCTTGTGCTCCACTTGCTATTTGATCAGAACCACTTGCAACTTGCTCTGCACTTTCATCTATTTGACCAGTTATATTATTGAGAAATTCAATTATTTTCTTTATAGATAAATTTATTTCAGATAAATCTCCCTCATATTCTTTTTCAACAGTTGTAGTAAAGTCGCCTTCTGCAATTTTGCCTAGATGATAAGTTATATCTCTTATTATTACATTTAATCTATCTACTGTCAATTCCATTGAATTTAGTAACAACCCAGTCTCATCTTTACTAGTTGTTTTTGGAACTTCTGTATGCAAATCACCATTGGATAAAAGCTTTAATCTTTCAGCGCATGATTTTATAGGATTTGAGATTTTACTTGCTAGCATTCCTGCTACAATACTAGCAAAAACAATGGACAAAGCTACTAATACACAAGTCACAATTAAACTGAAAAAAGTATCTTTTAAATATTCATTTTGTGGTGCACTTTCAAAGAATCCCCAGCCATCAGTTCCCTCAATTGGAGCATATGTTAATAGTTTTTTTGCACCTTCATATGAGTAAGTTCCAAAGGTTGCCTCGCCCTTTAACATTTCTTGTAATAATAGTACTAGCTGTTTATTACTACCATCCTTCTCATAATTAGCAATAATATTTTCTCTGCTTATAACCTTATCTTTATTGATATGAGCTATTATAGTTCCATTTTTATCTAATATAAACCCATATCCACTTTCTCCAACTTTTACGCTTGATGATATATCCGAAAGAACAAGCCCGTCAACCTCAATAACTACTACTCCTTCCACTATAGAATCAAAAATTCCATCTTTCCATAACGGAGCTGATATTATACATTTAATTTGACCTGTTTCACTTATTTCAGGATTCGCAATAAATGTTTCACCATTAATTGAAGCTTTAAAATAATCAGTATCTCTTATAATATTTATTTTTCCTGTGCTATTCGATACTGCTGAACCGTTTCTATTAGTAACATAAACATCTAACAAATTATATTTTTTTATCATTTGCTTATAAATTTCCATTTTTTGCGGTTGAGTAGTGAAAAGGTTTGTCAACTTTGCATTTAATCCTATATTACTAGCAATTGTTTCATACACTTCTAACTTATGCCTAACTGAGTCTGAACCTATAATAGCTACATCATTCATAGTCTTTTCTAATGTGTCAAATGTAGACTTGTAATTTAAAAATGCCGATACCCCACCTACCAAAATTTGGGCTATCACAACTATAGCAACAATACTTGCAAATAATTTTGTTTTTATACTCTTCATCGTTTCTCCCTTCATAGCCACCTTTATTTTACATTATATTACATATATCGACATAAAATCAAAATAGTTGAGTGTAAATAATAAAAAAAAAGAGATAATCATATGAAAGGATTATCCCTGTAATAATCATATAGGCTTAAACAAACATTTAGTTAGTTTGACTTACCTCTATCTCATCTTTTATTTTTATACTTTCTACAATTGTTTTTAGAATGGATGCCTGAGTTGAAAGTTCTGATGCAGCTGCTGCACTTTCTTCTGCTGTTGCTGAATTAGTTTGTACAACTGCCGATATTTGCTCAACCCCTTGTGTAATCTGAGTAATTGATTGTGCTTGTGTTTGTGATGCTTCTGCAATCTCACTAATAAATTCAGAAGTTTTCTTTGTACTTTCAACAATTTTAGTTAAAGATTCTGCAGTTTCATCAACTAATTTTGTACCCTTTTCTACCGCTTTAATTGAACCTTCTATTAAAGAAGTAGTATTTTTGGCTGCCTCAGCACTTTTAGACGCTAAGTTTCTAACTTCATCTGCTACAACTGCAAATCCTTTTCCAGCAGAACCTGCCCTAGCTGCTTCAACTGCTGCATTCAACGCTAATATATTCGTTTGGAAAGCAATATCTTCAATTGTTTTAATAATCTTACTTATTTCATTTGATGATAGGCTAATTTCTGTCATAGCTTCTGTCATTTCATTCATCTTTTGACTTCCATTTTCAACCTCTACCATAGAAATTTCAGATATTTCTTTAGCATTAAGTGCATTCTTTGCACTTTGGCTAACCTGTTCATTAATTTCTGATATAGTAGCAGAAAGTTCTTGGATTGCGCTTGCTTGTTCAGTCGCCCCTTGTGAAAGAGCTTGAGAACCATCTGCAACTTGATATGACCCCATTGATACTTGTTCAGCAGATTCGTTTATTCTAATCATTATTTTATTAAGCGAATTTATAATATCGTTTAATGAATTACTAAGTGGTATAAGGTCTCCATTATATTGTTTTTCTAGTTCTACATCAAAATTTCCTTTTGCCATTTCTTCTAACTTGCTAGTAATATCCTCAACAACTTCTCTAAATACGGATACTATTGTTGCTGTAGAGTTTATAAGAGTTGCACCACTATCATTACCTTTTGAAACCTCTGCATCAGTATGTAGATCCCCTTCTGCTAAAAGCTTCAATCTTTTGACTGATGCAATAATTGGCTTTGCTATTTGTCTTGACCTATAAAATAACACAAATACATTTATTGTAGTTATGATTACAATTGCAACTGCAATTCCAATATACCCAGTTATATATCCTATAACTAAAACAGCTATCATACCTAGCACAAAACCCAAAATAAGAATATGTATTTTTTTGAATAATGATTTCATATATTTCACCTTTAAGTTTGATTTAAGTTAAATTAAGTTTTCAAATATTACGGTGTACATAGAATACCCGACATACAACAGCTTACGAATCATTTTATGTCAAAGTCTTCAATTGAAAAAATAATTAATAGTAAAACGCAGTATTATTTTTTAATAATACCGCGTTTTTTTGTTATATAATTTTGTATTTTAATTGTTATTACTATTTACTATTGTAATAACTGTAATACTCCTTGTGGTTGTTGATTAGCTTGTGCAAGCATTGCTTGAGCAGCTTGAGAAAGGATGTTGTTTTTAGTGTAGTTCATCATTTCTTTAGCCATATCAACGTCTCTTATACGAGATTCAGCAGCAGTTAAGTTTTCAGAAGTTACTCCTAAGTTGTTAACTGTGTGCTCTAATCTGTTTTGTAATGCTCCAAGATCAGCTCTTGTACCAGATACTGTGTTAATAGCTTTATCTATTGAAGCTATTGCATCATTTGCACCATCTTGTGTAGATACACTTATATTTTTTACATTTAATCCTGTTGAACTCATATCTCCAACTGAAAGTGATACTTGCTGGTCATCAGATCCATTTGCTCCGATTTGGAAAGTGATTCCGCCTGAATTAGCTTTTGATGCTGAAGTTGCATCAACTTTAAAGTTTAAAGTAGTAGTAGTGGTAGCATCTGTTTCTACTTTTACTCCTGTCTTTTGAGCAATTAAATTAGCCATAGCAGTTGCATCAGCATTTGTTAATGTAGTATTGCCGTCGGCATCTATTATATAATTTACATCACTATCAAGTTTTTTAGCAGCAGCTGCATCCTGCACATAAGCGAATTTTTGTCCATCTACTGTAAAAACATTGTCAGATGCATTAGAAGTATCCGCTCCATCATATACACCAACCTCAGCTTTAATAGATTCATATGTGTCTTCTCCACCAGTTTTAGTTACTGATTGAGCATGAGCAGTACCATTATTATCTTCACTTATTGCTACAACGGATGCTCCTTGACTACCAGCAACTTTAGCTGTTAATACTAAAGTATCAGTAGAATTATCAATATCAAACTCTTCTCCCAAACCTGTTTTTGCTAATTCTTTTGCTATTGCATCTGCAGTATCTGTTGCATCACCAACAGCATATATAGTTCCATCTTCTGCTTTTAAGTTTCCAGCCCCATCTGCAGTCATTTCTATCGAAATTGATTTATCTTCTCCTGCTGCAGTTTTATATGATACTGTATATGTACTTACTTCATCCACACCAGCACCATTTAAATCTGTAACAGCGGCAGATGTAAATGTACCTTTTGTAGCTGTTGTAATGTCATAAGCACCTGCTGCTTTAGCCGCATCTGATAATCCAAGTTCTGCAGCTTTTGCAGTACCATCAGATGTAGTAGCAGTTCCTGATAAAGAACCATCTAATAGGTTGATTTTATTAAAATGTGTAGATGAAGATATTCTATCTATTTCTGATTTTAAAGCATCTACTTCTTTATTTAAGTTTTCTCTATCAACTTCATTTTGGTATGTACCGTTTGATGATTGTACTGCTATTTCTCTCATTCTTTGAAGAATTGAGTGAGTTTCGTTTAATCCGCCTTCTGCAGTTTGAATTAATGAAATACCATCGTTAGCATTTTGTCCAGCTTGCTCTAGTCCTCTAATTTGGCCTCTCATTTTTTCTGATATAGCTAATCCTGCAGCATCATCACCAGCTCTGTTAATTCTGTAACCTGATGATAATTTTTCCAAGTTTTTACCTGTAGATGTGTTGTTTGCTCCTAATTGTCTTAAAGAGTTCATTGCGTTTAAGTTATGTTGTATTCTCATTTTATTACCTCCATGTAATTTTAGCGGGATCCTTCCCTAATTTGTGTTTTTATTTTATTCTTTATCACTGGCGCCTGTGTTAAAAAATATTATTTACCTTCACAATACATATATCGAACTTTTTTAGAATAAGTTTAGCTTTTTTTTACAAAATTTTATTTTTTTTTAACTGATAATTATACTAAAATTATTATGCTTTAATATTTAGCGAGCTAAATTTGGTTTGTGGCTGATTTAGTTTTATTTTAACATCTTTTAGTTCTGTATTTATTGCCTTTCGTATTACTTTATCCATTTGGATTATCTCTTTAACTGATTCTTTAATACTTTTATTTAATTGATTAATTTCTTCTGTATTTAAATTATTATTTTCATCAAGTGTCAATAACTCATTTATTTGTAAATCGATTATACTAATTGAATCAAGGTATTCTTGCCTTTCTTCTATCATGTTGCTGATTTTTTCGTCATCAAGTTTGGGAGAAAGGGCCAAAATTTCTTCAGTATATTTTCTTAAAAGTTTAACTTTTTCAAGCTTTTGCTTTACTAAATTTATCATATAACCTCCATCAATGCTTTGAGGTTCTAGATATTTTATCTGCCTCTGCCCATGTCTCTCTTAAGTCCCTCACTATTGGAAGTATTGCATCAATTTTACTTGAATCTTTAAGAGCGGATGCTTTGATTATTTCACCATTTAAAAACATATACATTTCACTTAATTCCTGAGATAATTCATATTTATCATCAAGTGTTACAATTAGATGATTAAATATATTCCTGCATTTAGTTAAATTTACACTTGCTTGTTCAAAGTCATTATTTGACATTAAAATTTTGCTGAAATTTAACTTTTTTATAACTTCATCAAAAAGTAATAAAAGAAGTTCTCCTTTAGTCATTGTATTAACTGATGTGTTTTTATATTGTTGATATGGATTTAACATTTTTTCACCTCTTTACTTATTAAGAACCCATCATGTCTGTAAGCCATGAACTTTGTGCATTTAAATTATTCAGGGCTTTTTCAAGTGCTGTAAATTTCTTATAATATCTTTCCTTTTCATCTTCTAAATCTTCTTTCAAAGCTTCTAACTTCTCATCGTATTCTTTCATTCTTTCTGACAGGTAATTATCATCTGACGTTATACTACTGTCCATACCAGCTTCATCAATAAGTATACCTGTAGTTCCAGCAGTTCCAATATTTTCTTTCATAATACTTTGAATCTGTAAAGATAATCCTGGTATAGCATCTGTTTCTGATGAATTACCTGTAAATAATGCAGTTATTTCATCAGAGTTTTCTGCTAACTTTGACTTAAATTTTTCTTCATTAAAGGTTAGTTTACCTCTTGTTTCATAACTAGCTGCACTTATACCTATATCAGCAAGAGAAAGATTACTAACAGATGTTTTGCTTGACATAATATTTCTTAATTTATTAAAGACATTGTTTAATTTACTATCGCCATAAAGCATCCCTTTTTTTGCTTCTACATCCCAATCCTTAATTTCATCCTCGCTCATTTCATCTTTTTGCTCTGGCGTTAAAGGCTGATAACCACTAGATGGTTTTTCACTTGTTTTTGTACCTATTAAGGAAATTATTTCGTTGTATTCTTCTACGAATTTTTTAACTCTGTCTACAACTTCATCAGTATTGCTAGTCACTGTAAAAGTGGCTGGGTTTTCAGTAGTAATTGAACCTGCGGCTTTTTCATTTAAATTTATGTTAATTCCGTCAATGGAAAAATCCTTTGTACTACGAGTTACACTTTTAGTAACACCATTTAAAGTATATGTCATTTCTGTATCTGTGCCTTGTTTTACTATGTAATTTTTTAAGGTTACTATTTCATTCCTAGAAACGTCATCAAAATTTGCTGTAACTGTATTATTATCAATAGATACTGTTCCTATTTTCGTTCCTAGCGCATCAGATATATCATAATTTTCATTAACTTCATTATATGAGTATGTCTCACCATTTTTAAGTCTATCTGAAAGGAAAGTATCAATGCTTGTAAAATCTGTACCTTGCACACCCATTGTTCCAAAGAGAGCTTCACCCAAATTTCCTTTTACATCAACTATATCAACTGTTTGATTTTCACCTGTTTCTTTTGATTTTACTGTAAATGTATCAGTAGTAGATGAATAATAAAGTTTTACTCCTGCCTCTGTATCACCGTTTATTTTGTTCATAATTTCTGTTAGTGATGCCGTTTCTTCAAACTCAAAGGATACTCCATTCACTGAAATTTCAAATACATTTTTTGGTTCTTCTACAGTGCCTATATTTTCAGGTGTTAATAATGTAGAAAAATTAGAATCTTTTACTGCTAGATTTTTATTTATTCTATTGTATGTTGTTGGTTCAACCCCTACAAAATTTCTAAGTTCTTTACTTATACTGCTTACTCCAAAGAGGTTTGTTTCACCAGATGCAGTAAAATTAAATTCATTGTCTACTGCATTAAATCCGACTGTTACCTTACCATCACCATAAGCATTATTAAGTTCGTCTTGCAAGAACTCTGAAACACCTTTTGCATCATACGTATATGTGCCCGGGGTACTAGTATTTTTATCTACCATTTTGGAAAAATTTATTGTTTTAGATACTCCATTATAATCAAAAGTCATATATGCATCTTTGTTCATAAATAATTCTTCTTTTGTAATGGTTAAGCTTTTTGTTACATCCGTTTCAGATTCTGCAGTTTTTCCTGTTTTTAAATTTAATACATCTAATATTTTAGTGCTCCCTGCTGAAAGTTTAGCAGTTTCGCCAGTAGTACTAGTATCAAATTTTATTTTACTTCCATCAACCATATATTTTAGCACTTCATTGTTTTCGTTAAATTTAACTCCGTTATCATCTGTAATTCTAGCAAGTTGCATATTTAACTGATCTGTTACTTCCTGCAGAGTAACATCATCTGTTCCTTTTCCAAAATCTTTATCTATAGTCAAATTATAAGTTTTTCCATCATACTCAATACTCATAGTTTCACCTGCAAGCGTAGATGATTTATCAGTAATTTCACTTGAACTAAAAGTATGGTCTGAAACTGTCTTGTTTGAAGCAAAGCTAGCTACAGTTGCAACATTTGTTACACTATTTATAGTGAAGTTTCTTATATTATCTGCATCACCTGATAAGTTAACATATTCTGATGATGATTTTATTGTATTTGACTTAAAAAAGCTTGGACTTAATATATTTGTTGTAGATCCTGAGGAATACGAAAGATATTTCTGGCTAAAAGCTAAAAGTTTTGTATTTATTTCTCTATATGCTGTTTGTTTATAAAGTAATTTTTGTTTTGCCTGATATTGTCTATTTATTTTATTTCTAGATGATGAACTCATTTGTTTTACTAGTTCATCTACATCTAGTCCTGATGCTAACCCTGTATACCCCTTGCTGGTTGATGACCCGTATAGGCTTGTTGATAATGAAGACATATTATTCTCCCTTCTCGTTAGTTTTTATTTATTGGTATTTTATATTTTATTGTTAAGTGGTCGCTTTTTATATGTATATTACGTTTATTATTATTGCAATTTCTAAAGTGTTGAGGTTTATTTATTTAAATGCTTAATCAAAATGTCTGATATGTCCTCTATTGATGCTTGGACTTGTACTGCACCTACATTAAAGGCTACCATTGGCATTCCATAAACTACACAGGATTCTTTGTCTTGTCCTATTGTATAAGCACCTGATTTTTTCATATTGAGTAAACCTGCTGCTCCATCTTTACCCATACCTGTGAGTATAATTCCAATAGCGTTTTTGCCAACTACTTCTGCAACTGAGTTAAATAACACATCCACTGATGGACAGTGACCACTTACCTTTTCTCCTGGTCTACATGTGACAAAGTACCCTTTTTCGTCTTTTGATATTTTCATTTGATTATCTCCCGGTGCTATAAGAACTAATCCGGTTTCTATTCTATCTCCGTTTTTTGCTTCTCTAACTTCCATATCGCAAATTTTATTTAATCTATCTGCATACATCTTCGTAAAGCCTGCTGGCATATGCTGTGTAACTAATATACCTGGAGTTTCTTTTGGTAATTGTTTCAAAACAACAAGTGTCGCCTCAGTACCTCCAGTTGATGCTCCTATTGCAATAACTTTTTTTGTTGAGTTTATATTTATTTTAGAACTAGTTAGTGATGACAAGTCAATTTTTTTTGCTACATTATTAGTTTTTAAATTGGCAACTGATGCTACTTTTATCTTTGATTTTAATTCTTTAAAAAAATTAGCTAAATCATTTTCTGATGACATATCTGGTTTTTTTACAAAATCTACAGCACCTGCATGCAAAGCATCAAATACACTTATATTCATAGAACTAACCAAAACAACCTTGATAGGTTTTTCTGCCATAATTTTTTTCAAGAAAACTAATCCGCTCATTTTAGGCATTTCAACATCTAGTGTCAATATGTCGGGATTTAACTTATCAATTTTATCTAAAGCATCTATTGGGTCAATGGCAGAACCAACGATTTCAATATTTTCGTCCTCACCTAGCTGTTTTCTAAGTATTCCTCTAAACAATAAGGAGTCATCTATTATTAAAACTTTTATTTTGTCTCTTTTCATCTTATCATTCCTTTTTGTATATTGCAGGGCAAATATATTTATATTTTGACTGACCTCTTTGTATTGTTTCGGCATGACCTATCATGAGATGTCCACCTGGTTGTGTTGCTTCATAAAACTTATTAACAAGCTCAATTTTAGTAGCTGCATTAAAATAAATCATTACATTTCTGCAAAATATCACATTATATTTGTTTCTAGCAGTAATAGGGTCCATTAAATTAAATGTTTTAAATGTAATTTGACTCTTTATTTCTTGAGAAACTTCGTATTTGTTATCTGAAGTCTTTTTAAAGAATCTCGTCTTATATGACTGTGGTAAATTTTTTATGCTTTCCTCTGCATAAATCCCTTCTTTTGCTTTATCTAAAACATTTTGTGAAATGTCTGTTGCAAGTATTTGAACTTTCCAACTCATTCTCTTTAACTGAAAATAATCACTAATAATCATTGCCAGTGTATAAGGCTCTTCCCCAGAAGAGCAACCAGCACTCCAAATATTAATTGTTTTAAATTTATTTATTTGTTCTTCAAAAGGTAATATTACTTCCCTAAGATATTTAAAATGATTTTCTTCTCTGTAAAAATATGTGTAATTTGTTGTTAGTTTATTTATTAATAAAGATATTTCATCTTTGTCATTTCTTTTTATGCTATTTATATATTCGCTGAAACTTTTCATGCCTTTGCGCTCAACCATGTTTGAAAGTCTACCTTCTATCAACTGTCTCTTTTTAGATAAATCTATACCATAATTACTATGCATGTATTGAACAAATTGTTGAAATTCTGTATCAGTTAATTTTATCATATTACAAACTTTCTATCAGGCTACTTACATCTAATATTAGATTAATGCTACCATCTCCTAATATTGAGCAACCTGAAACTCCTGATTCTTTGATTTTATATTTATTAAATATAGTTGGCAAAGGCTTAACAACAACTTGTTGTTCTCCTATTATTTTATCAACGAATAAGCAAACTTTATTTTCTCCAGCTTCCACTAATATGAGTATACCATCATCAACATTTGTTACATTTGTTTCTATATTAAAGAAATTATGCAACCTTACAACTGGATAGCATTTGTCTCTCAGTATTATCATTTCTTGTCCATCTGTATTGTGTATAATCTCACTAGCTTGGACTTTGAATGATTGTTGTATATTTTTAATAGGAATTATTAGCTCTGAATCTCCAACAACTACCTGCATACCCGATACTATAGCTAATGTTAAAGGTATTTTGAATGTAATGGCTGTTCCTTTATCCTGTTTACTATCAAGAACTACAGTACCTCCAACCTTTTCAACGTTTGATTTAACAACATCCATTCCAACGCCTCTGCCTGAGTATTCTGTTACAGTTTCATTAGTTGAAAATCCAGGTAACATTAGTAATTGGTATATTTCTTTTGAACTATATTCACCTTCTGGCTTTTGAAGTAATCCTTTTGCTTTTGCTTTAGATAATATCTTTTCAGTGTCAAATCCTCTTCCATCATCTTCTACAGTTATATGAATTTCTCCTCCTGTGTTAGAAGCGGAAAGCTCTATTGTACCTTTAGGATTTTTTCCTTTTAGTATCCTTTCATCAGCTGATTCCATTCCATGGTCCATAGCATTTCTCACAAGATGCATAATTGGATCAGATATACCATCTACTATAGTTTTATCTACCTCTGTTTCCTCTCCAATTAAAACCAATTCTACATCCTTATTTAATTCTTTTCCCATATCACGAACTATTCTTTTCATTTTTTGGAATATTCCTGAAACTGGTACCATTCTAAGTGACATAACAATATCTTGTAGCTCATCGGTAAGCTTTCTAAGTTGTCTAGTAGACTTAGTAAAACTTTCTAAATTTAAATTTTTAATTTCGCTATTTGATGACACCATTGATTCTGCTATTACTATTTCACCTACTATATCAACTAGATTATCCAGTTTTGATAAATTAACAGTTATTAAGCTTTGCTTATTATGCTTATTCATCATTTCTACATGCTTAGTATTATCATCTTTTTTTACTTGATTTGGATTCTTTGAATCTGCAATTAATTCATCTTTTTTATTTTCTTTTTCACTGTTATTAGAAATTGAATCACCTTTTTTTTCATCTGCAAATTCCATGACTGTATAATTTTTTACATTTAACGCTTCCTTTACAACTCCTATTCCAGCATCCAAAGAATTTTTATCAGTAAAGTATATAAAGAATCCATCCTTAACAATTTCAGATGCAGCTTCTGCATTATTTTCTACATTTTCAGGCTTATTAGTAAATTCAATACCCATCTCAGATAATTGATTTACTATAAAAAATGCTCTTAAATTTTCCATACCGCAATCATCATCAAAAAATACTTTTAACCCATACATTTTATGTGTACTTTTTTCTGTTTCAATTAATTCTTCGGTTAATGCAACTTCACTTATGGAAGAATCAACCTCAATAACTTCTTGTCCCGATATAATTAACAGAAAATCATGTATTTCCTTTTCTAAGCTTTCCAAATTTTCTTCAAGTACTTCACCTTGTTCGATTTTAGATATTTCACCTTTTATAAAATCTGTACATTTAAAAACAAGATTTATTAAATCTTCGTTATATTGTTGTTTAATTCCATTTTCCCTTGCATAATAAAATAAGTCTTCAACTTTATGTGATATAGTCATTATACTATTAAACTGCATCATAGCGGATGAACCCTTTATAGTATGCATTATTCTAAATATTTCATCTATACAATCCTTATCAAATGCTTGTTCATTCTCTGCTTTGAGCAATATTTCATCTAATTGTTCCAATAAAGTGTTTTCTTCAAAGAGATACATATCTAGCACAGAATCAAAATTATTATCCATTTTCAGCTCTCCTCGTTTCTATAGTTATTCATATTATTTATATCGACATATTTTTAAATTTATTAAGCTTTTATAAGAAATTTTTATTATTTTATTATTTTAGCTTTATTTACCCTTATTTTAATTATAAATCTGTCGATAAATATATATAAGGATTATATTAATCTTTTATTTTAGTAATAAATATAATATAATAAATACATATCAAACAAAGACTGACGTCTTTGCTTAATATGTATTTATTGAATCGTTGTGTAACAAGCCGATTTGCGGCTTGTACTATGATAGAATAATAATAGAAATACTTACGGGAGATAGCATCTATGTTAGATAATAATATTCGTATAAAAACTAATACCCCCATAACAGATAATGGTGCAAATAAGCTTAAGGTTAAAACAGAGGAAGCTGTTCCTTTTGATGTAATTGACCCAACTAAAGTCACTAGACCTTCAAAACAAGAAGCAAACAATAATACCAATCAAAATGGCTTAAGCTACAATTCAGATTCTGTTTTTGAAAAATTTATACAAGCTTTAAATAATTCTCCTGTATTGTCAGAAAATATTAAAAAGCTGTTATTAAATAATCAATTTATAAATCATAATATAAAGAATGATCCTATTTTAAATACATTGTTTGAAAATTTCTTAAAAAATATAGAAATGGATGATACGGAAATTTTAAGTTTTTTACGTTTTCAGCAAAATTCTTATACAAAATTTCATGGAGATTTTTTTGATGCTTTAAGAAACCTATTAAAAACAAATTCGGATAATTCAGATTTCAAAAGTATACTTAGAAATTTCTTAAAGAGCTATGATTGTTTCATATCAGTTGATGAAACATACACATCAATTAAAGCTTCCCTTAAAAACATATACAATAGTTTGCCACAAGTATTAAAGGAACCTTTTAATAATTTAGTAGAAAAAATGATCTTAGATAACTATTCAAATAGTTCCGATATGAACCTAGTTTTATTGAAAAATGAAATTTTACCATTTGTAGGAAGATACATTTCTAAAATGAATGATTTTGGTGCTGTTAGAGATTATGTTTCTGTTTTGATTCACAATATTGTTAGGCTTGAATCAAGTTCAAAAGAAAATTTTTCAACAGACTTGGATAATTTATTTGACTTTTTAAAATTCAACTTAAATGTAAGCGATGAAAAACTTCAAAAAATTAAATTATCTTTAATTGAAAATTATGAAACGACTAAAAACATTAAAAATAATTCCATTGAATCCTTTATTAAATTAATTGAATCCGGCATAAAGGATAGTGAAAATGTAGTTAATAAAGGAGTTATGGAAGATATAACAGAATCTCTTTTATTTAGTCAAAATGTACATATACCATTAACCCATATGTTTCTTCCATTAAATTATAATGGCATGTTTATGTTCTCAGAATTATGGATTGGGAAAAGTTACGAAGAGCATAAGGACAAGAAAAACAAAAAAGAACCTCAAGAAGTATATAAGGTTTTTGTAACCTTTGAAATACAGAATATTGGTTATTTTGAAACTATTTTATTGTTGAGAGATTCTAAGATAGCTCTTGAAATATTCGTTCCTAATTCTTTTAAAAATCATCTTAATTTGATAAAGAAAGATATAGAATTAATATTAAACAAAAAAAATATTTCTATTTCTGAGGTTCATGTAAATGAATGTATAAAAAGGAGAAGATTTAATGAAGTGTTCAACAATTTATCAGAGAGGAAAAATGGTGTAGATGTCGTTGTATAATAATAACAAGCGTGCTGTTGCGCTTAAATATGATATAAATAAAAATAATGCTCCTGTTGTTGTAGCCTCAAGCTACGGGTATATGGCAAATAAGATAATTGAAATTGCAGAAGAAAATGGAGTTCCCATATATAAGGATGATTCTCTATCAATTTTATTGTCTCAACTTGAAGTGGGAAGTGAAATTCCAGAAGAGCTTTTTGGTGCAATTGTAGAAATTTATTTGTATTTTTTAAATTTTAAATCTGATGTTAATAAGGACAATCTTTAAGAAATAATATATAATGATTTGTGAAAGGAATAGTTGTATGGATGATATAATTTTTGCTCTTGATATAGGTACTCGTTCAGTTGTTGGTGTAGTTGCTGAAAATGTTAATAATTGTTTAAAGGTATCTAGGGTTGAAAGTGTATTTCACAGTCAAAGAGCGATGGTTGATGGCCAAATTGAAGATATAAATGAAGTAAGCAGGGTTATTTCAGTTGTTAAAGGCAAGCTTGAAAGTAATTTAAACATTACTCTAAATAAGGTTTGTATAGCTGCAGCTGGAAGATCGTTGAAAACAGAAAGAATAATGCTAGAGAGGGATTCTGATATAAGAAGACCTATCAATGTTGATTTTAAAAATGCTATTGAAGTTGAGGCATTGCAACTGGCACAAGATATTTTTTCAAAAGCATCTAAAAATGATGATTTATTTTATTGTGTAGGTTATAGTGTATTAAGTTATGCTTTGGACGGTAAAAATATTTCAAATATAGTTGGTCACCGCGGGAACAAAGTTTCCATAGAAATTATTGCAGCCTTTTTACCGCACACAGTTATAGAGGGGCTATATGCATGTATGGATAAAAATAATCTCGAAGTTATTAATTTAACGCTAGAGCCAATTGCTGCAATGGACTTAATTATACCATCTGAATTAAGACTTTTGAATTTAGCATTAATTGATATTGGTGCAGGCACATCAGATATTGCAATATCCAAGGGCGGAAGTGTTGTAGGTTATGATATGGCAACAATTGCTGGTGATGAAATAACAGAATGCATAATGAAAAGTTACTTGGTCGATTTTGATTCCGCTGAAAATATTAAAACTCTTTTGGGTAGTGAAAATGAAATCATCAGAATTACAAATATACTCGGTATCACACAAGATATAAATAAAAACAAAGTATTAGAGTCTATTAGAAGTTCTATATATGACTTGTGTGAAGACATCGCTTCAAAAATTACAAAACTAAACAAAGAATCTCCTGCTGCTGTTTTCTTAGCTGGAGGTGGTAGTAAGATTCCATTTATTAGAGATTTTTTATCTGAAATGCTGAATATACCCAAAGAAAGAATTGCGATTTCTGAGAAGAGTAGTATTAAAAATGTTGATTTGTCTCAATTGGATAATTTTGGCCCAGAGTTAATTACACCTATCGGTATTGCATATTCTGTAATTTTAAATAAAAATTATGATTTTTTTAGTGTAAGTGTTAATTCAACAAAAGTTAGACTTTACAGCATAAGGCAAATGAAAGTTATGGATGCAATTTTAATGTCTGGCTTTGATTCTAAAAATCTTATTGGACTTTCAGGAAAAAGTCTAAGGTTTACCTTAAACGGTGAAGAAAGATATTACGCAGGTGAGTTCTCTACCCCTGCCCAAATTCTTGTTAATTCTCGTGTGGCAAATATCGAAACTATAATCCATCCTGGTGATTGCATAGATGTCATCCCTGCAGTAAATGGTAAATCACCAGTCGTAAGAATTTCTGATATAGCAATAAACACTGAAGGTGGGCTTGTTTATTTCAACGGAATAAAAGTAGATTTTGGCACTAAATATTTTGTGAATAAAGTAGAGGTTACAAAAGATTATATAATTGGAAACTCTGATTCTATAGATATAGTTCAAGTACAAACTATTAAAGATTTGCTGAAAATTTATGAAATAAATGAGAATACATATAATTACTTTGCAAATGGTAAAAATGTAGGAACTGATTTCAAATTATTAAATGGCTGCACCATAGATCTATCTAAAAAAGATGAGGTTATCGAAGATAATGTAGATAAATGTAAAGTAGATAATGTAGATAACTTTGATAAAGATATTAATAAAATAGATACAATAAAAAATGAAAATCTAGTTGATGAAATTGATTCTTTTATTGAGGTTACTATTAATGACAAAAAAACAAAACTTGTTAAAAGAGTAAATAATGAGCCTTATATCTTTGCTGATATGTTAAATTATACTGATATTGACCCTTCTAATCCAAAAGGTAATATCGTCCTACTTCAGAACGGAAAGGAAGCATCATATATAAATTTAGTATGTGAAAATGATATTATTATAATAAAATGGGAATGTGATTTAGTATAATTTTAGGTTTGCACTTTTTTATAAATGGAGGTTTGTATGGAAGAAAGAATTTTGTTAGTTAAGTTATTTGATTTAAATAAGGATAACATTGGAAAAGGTAGTCTTTTAAGCATAAATAGTAATACCATAATTGTAAAAGGTAATAACTTGCCTATTTTAGATTCTAGATTAGAAATATTAATTGAAATTTATGATGAACTGGTTGGAATTTCACCATATTTATGCAAGGTCACCGTTGGCTCTAAACACCAGCTCAATGCTGAAATTATTAAAAAGTATCCAGTAATTGAAAGAAGGAATGCTCTAAAGGTTCGAACTGATTTATCTTTTTATGTTAGTCAAATTCATAGAAATGGTGATGATATAACAGATGATTTGCCAGACATTAAAATAAATGTACTTAATCTAAGTATAGGAGGCATGCTTATTTCTTCTAATATTGAACTAATGATAGGCGATGTAATTACATATTATTTTAAATATTATAAGTATAAATCTATTCCTTTAGAAGCAAAAATAATCAGAATAGATAGACTAGAAGATGAAAATGAAAATATAAGTAAAAGCAATGCTAAAAATTATGGTTGCTATTTTATAAGCATGTCAGGGAGCGACGAAGCGGTAATATTACAATACCTATTCGACAGGCAACTTCAATTATATAGAAATAAATAAATATTTATACGAGGTGAATTTTTTGTTTAAGAAAATAATTACTATATTATTAATTTTTATTATATATTTTAATTTTACAAATTTAATCTACGGAGCTGGTACTTCTGCAACTTCAATATCTATAAATGGTGGTAAAACGCTAAATTTAGCTGTTGATGATTTCGTAACATTAGATGTAAAAGTAAATCCTAGCAATGCAAATTATGATAATATTACCTTTTCTTCATCTAAACCAACAATAGCAGATGTAGATTACAAAGGAAATGTTACTGCTAAAAGAGTTGGAACAACCACTATAACAGCTGAATTAAATGGTAAAAAATCTAGTATCACTGTTAGAGTATCAGCAATAAATAAATCTATAAGTGCTGATTTTTCTATAAAAGATGTTTCTGGTAGGGATTTTAAGGAAATTATAATAACTCCCCATAGATATGATGATGGAGAACTGATTGAAGACGAAGCAGATGACGAATATTACATATATCTTCCTTCAGGGTATCTTGTTAATGGAAAAAGTGCAAGTTACATTGCAGATAGAAATGGTGTGTATCCTTTTACAATATATTATGGCAATACTAGAAGAACTCTTTACTATACTGTAAAGGATATTGATAACAATATAAATGGTGATAACAAAACAAACGATGATGATGTTGATGATATTAATTTTAATTATAAGCTAATGTATGATTATGAAAAAAAAACAAATTTTATTTAATATGGAACTAGATAAAATCAGGTCAATTACTACACCTGGTAAAAAAAATACAATATCAAGTAGTGTAAATTATTATATTTCTAACATAAAAAACAATACCCCCGTTGATTTTTCATTTAAAATTGATGATGTAATCTACAGTTATAAAGTGATTAAGCAA
>CAXXFT010000012.1:0-12261 GCA_963675125.2 uncultured Sedimentibacter sp. | reverse complement strand
TGGCTTTAATTCATAATGATGCTTTAAGGATTAACGAAGCATTTAAAGCAAATAATATAGTACCTGATTTCAGATATCCTAATGTTATCAGATTAGCCCCTGTTCCTTTATATATTTCATATGAGGATGTTTATGAAATGGTTGAAAGAATCATAAATATTATGAGAAATAAAGAATATGAACAGTATGATAGCAAAAACCATGAAGGACTTGACAATAAAATTAAGTAAAATACTTCTAATCATTTCACTTTTCAAGTAAGTATTCCTTATTCTATAACAATCGGGGTAGACTCATCAAGTTTCTTAGAGAGAGTCTACCCGATTGTTCATAGTGCTTTCATTTAATTAAAACTATCCTTATCTTCGGGAGTTAAGATAACTAGTTTGAATTTTTCAGGATTTTTCTTACGGTATGATTCCATTATGTAATATATAACAAATCCAATTACTGCATATATAGCAAGAGAAATGTATCCTCCTATTGGTAGTTCTAAACATGACCCTATAATTATCCATACGGACACAATCATGCCTAATACGAATAACACTTTCCCACCAGGTGCAATATAAGGGCGTTCCCATTCCGGATATTTATCTCTAAGAACATACGCATCCAAGCAACATATAAAGTACACTAAACCAGCAGCTATACATGAGACTGCATAAATATATTGTACCCAGTTATCTCCAGTGAAAAAGCAGAAAAAAATAGAGAAGATAAGTACTGCAATATTTGCATAAATTGGCTGTCCGTGCTTATTTAACTTAGTAAAAGCTTTTGGCAATTGATTGAGTTGCGATGCGCCATATAATACTCTTGCAGAAGAAACCCAAAATCCCATTAAAGTAGTAAAAGCATGTAATATTCCAGCTACAATAGCAGCAATTGCGAGTATTTGTGGCAGACCAAAACTAGCTATGATTTCGGGTTCAGGTAAACTCATTGTAGATAATTCATCCCAAGGTACCATACCACTCATGGCAAATACTACGAAGAAATACAATATTGCTGGAACAAACAAAGCAGATAATATAATTTTCCACATTTTACTTACGGGGAAATTAGTCTCTTCAATCATTGTTGGAGTCATTTCAAAACCTATAAATTTCAAAGCAAATACCGCAAAGGCTATAAATATACCTTTTCCACCTTGAGGGAAAAACCCTCCATTGTTAGTTATATTAGTAATACTCCAACTACCGCTCAAAAAGAATGAAGAAGATACAATAATTGAAATTACAATCATAGTGAAGAAAAATATTGTAGCCAAGCTTCCTGTTATACCTATATTATAATTTGATAATACATACCAAATTATAATTATTCCAATAGCCACCCATACCACCATATTAGAAGGTATAGGAACAAAAAAATTAAGTGCAGTAATAAATATAAATGCCATCATAGGAGGTTCAACTACCTGAATCAAAAACATCAACCATTGAGCTGTCCAACCTGCCTTATGACCAAAAGCATTTGTAGTCCAAATATCTACTGCAGATGAAAAAGGTAGCATCGCTGTTAGTTCAGAAAAAGCTAATCCTACAGGTATTAATAATATGGCCAAAATAGGAAAAATAAAAGCTGCTCCTGCACCAGTAACAGAAAACCAATATGGAGCCTCGGCTAGCCAACCACCAATAACAGCCCCAGATGCAATTGCTATCATTTGCATAAAACCTAAATTTCTTTTTAATTTTGTATCCATAAGCATATCCTCCTAAATATTTTTATAAAGCTTTTAATAATTCATCAGTATTTATAACATGACAATAAATATTATTTAGAATTTCTAATTCATTAGCTTGGATTTTTTCTGTAGAAGCCATACAAGCATCTTCTATTAGCCAAACTTTAAAGCTTTCGTCTGCTAAACTTCTAACAGTGCCAGATACGCATTGGTCTGTAAATACACCAGTTACTACAACTGTATCAATTCCCATATTGTGTAAAATTAATCTTAAATTAGTACCAGTAAGTGCACTATCAGTAGTCTTAGTAACAATAATTTCATCTTCAATTGGAGCTAATTCTGATATTATTTTTGCATCTTCTGATCCTTTAGGTAATAAGAGTTCATTAAAGCCTGTAGCTTTTTGATCTAAAGATCTGTCACTACCATTTTTTTTATGACATTCAATTTGTGCAAAAGCTACTTCTAATCCTTTTTCTCTGAAAGCATCTAAGATTCTTTTATTATTAGGTATGACAACATTTTCAATTTTGTCATAAAAAGGCTTCCATCTTTTAATGCCAATTAGCTCTTTTTCGCTTTTACCATCTTCTGTTGGTCTACTCAAAAACACGTTTTGCATATCGATAATAAGTAAAGCTGTTTTTTTGTGGTCAAAAATAATATCTCCTATGTCTTCATCTTGTTCGTAATAAAAAGATACATATCTGTCATTTACCCTCATTGTAATTCCTCCTATAATATTGAATTTTAGTTTATCTTACTTAATTATTATATGATATAATACATATCAATAAATTTAATATAAGGTAGACTAATATATTATCACAAATTTATTATAACATATAAAGAATAAACAAATCTTTTGCAAAAGCTTGCATTATATAAACTTCGGAACAAAATTAGCAAAGCAGTAGGTATAAAATAGCATATTTTAATATGTTGATATACCGTTATTGATAACCTATAATAAATATAAGTGTATATATTACTCAAGTAGAGATTTATTTAAAAACAAATATAGTTTAAACGGGAGGTAATTTAATGTATAGTATGCTAATTTCTGATGATGAAATAATAGAACGTAACTATCTGAAAAGTGTAATAAATAAATTTTCGGATAAATACTACTTATTAGGGGAAGCAGTAAATGGTCAAGAGATTGTTGATATGGCTTTTGCATTAAAGCCTAATATAATTATTATGGATATTTATATGCCCTTACTTAATGGGTTAGAAGCTGCAAGAATTATAAAAACAAATCAGAAAAATATAATTATAATATTGAATAGTGCCTATGCTGAATTTGAATTTGCCCGTCAAGCATTAGATTATAATTTAGACGCATATTTACTTAAACCTGCAAGTGAACAAAACATACTAGAAACTATAGAGTCTTGCTTGTATAAAAAACAGCTTAAGGAAGAAGTTAATGTTAGTTCTGCTAAAACAACTGGAAAGTATCCATATTCAATAATAGATCAACTAATTGAATCTATATACACCCATGATTTAAAATTAATTCAATATAATATATCAATTTATTTAGATTTTTTAAAGTCTAAACAATATAATTTAGAAGAATATAGACTACATATAATAAATACTATATTTTCAATAATGAGAACTATAAATAAAGTTCTACATGAAAATTCTCAATCTGTAATAAAATTAGATAGCAGCTTACAAGAAATAAGCAAAGCAAAACATTGGTATGAAATATTGAATTGGACAGAAGACTTTTTTAATCATCTTATGTTGTTGTTAAAAGAAGACTTTATAATTAATAAGGATAGTATAGAATTAATAGTTAAATACGTAGATGAATGCTTTAAAAGTCAAATTTCTTTAGATAGTTTATCGGATGTATTTCATTTTAGCCCATCGTATATTTCCCGTGCTTTTCATAAAAGCAAGGGTGTTACAATTAATACTTATATAAATCAAAAAAAAATAAACCATGCTATTTATTTACTTAAGACATCAGATTTAGCTATAAAAGATATAGCATATAGCTGTGGATTTGTAAATATCTCACATTTTAATAGAGTATTCAAAAAATTAACTAATATGGTACCGTCGCAAATAAATAGAAAGGAAAATGCACAACATGAAGATAGAGCTTAAAGATATATTAACAGAAGAATTTCTAAATCAATTTCAAGATTCATTTGCATATGCAACGGGATTTGGAGTTGTATTTGTAGATTTAGACGGTAATCATATAGGAGAAGGAAGCAATTTTTCTAAGTTTTGTGCAGAGATTAACAAAACAAAAGAGGGAGCATCTTATTGTGCTCAGACTAATAGAAATGCTATTGATATTGCTATAAAATCTAAAAGATCAAGTATTTATGTATGTCATGCTGGACTTATAAATATAGAAATACCTCTTACTTTTGATGGAGAATATATAGGTGCCATTACAGCTGGGCAGGTATTATGTTCAGATATGGATGACTACCCAAAGGATGTAAAATCTGATTCAATGCCATGGCTGAAAACAGAAGAAGCTGCTGAATATTTTAAAAATATCAAAATACTCACGAGACAACAAATAGATGCAACAGCTACGGCGTTAGAGAATTTTACTAATTATATTATACAAAATACTATGTATAACAAACTACAAGAAAAATTAAATCAGGAGCATCAAAAAAACTTAGAATATGAAAGAAAACAAATAGAAATGGAGCATCAACTTAAGCTTGCAGAGCTTGATGCATTGCAAAAACAAGTAACTCCTCATTTTGTATTTAATGTAATAAGTTCAATATCGAGACTTATATCTATGAAGGAATATCCTGTAGCTATAGATATGTTAGATTCTTTTGCACAAATGCTTAGATACAGTTTATCTAATGTTAGCTCTGAAATAACTTTAGAGCAAGAATTAAATTATATCAAAAATTATCTTACAATACAAAAAAACAGATTTTCGGAACGAGTAGAATATGAAATAATATCAGATAAAGAAGTTTTATCTTTTAATATTCCATATTTTTCGCTACAGCCTTTGGTCGAAAATGCTATAGAACATGGATTGCTCCCTCTTTCTAATGGTGGTAAGGTTATAGTAACATGTAAGTCATTTAAAAAACATTTTACTATTGAAATATCTGATAATGGTATTGGTATAGATTCTATAAAAATAGAAGATATAAAAAATAGCTTAATCACAAACCAAAACACGCAACACAACAATCATATTGGACTTTATAATTGCTATAGACGATTTAAACTTATGTATGGGGAAGATGTTGAATTTTCAATAGCTAGTAAACCTGGACATGGTACAAGTATATTTATTAGTATTCCTTATTGTATTTAATATTAATTATGCTGAAATGTCTAATTCATTCATTAGAGAATGCGAAGAAAAGACTGCTAAAATCATTAATTGATTTTAGCAGTCTTTTTCTTCTAAAGATTTAATAATGCAATATAGAACATGATTTACTGGGGTTTCTATATTTAATTTTTTACCCATTTCAATTACTGTTCCTGCAAAATAGTCAACCTCTGTTTTACGTTTCGCTTCTATATCCTGTAGCATCGATGTTTTACCTTCTGGTGAAAAGTGACTCATTAATTTTAAATGATCATCTATATCTTCTTGTCTTAGGTCAATATTTTGTGCCTGTGCTATTAATAGAACTTCTTCCATTGATTCCTTAAAAATAATACGGTTTGTTTCTATACTAGTAGATTTTCCATATGGAACACCTGTTACTGCAGTTATTTGATTTACTCCCACATTTAGCATGAATTTTCTCCAAATGGTTCGTATCATATCATCAAAAATTTTGTTTCTAATTTCAGCATTATCAAAACATTCTTTAACTGCTTGTACTTCTGGCTCAATAACTTTATTGTCTGCATTACCAAATTGTATTTCTCCATTTTCTGTATTAACAACACCATCTTCGGTTCTTACTGCATCTATTCTCATAGACAAACCATAAAGTACTTTGTTATTTGGATATGCTGATAGTATTCTATCTCTTGCAGTAACTCCATTAAGAAAAGTAATCATTATTGTATCTTTGTTTACAAAATTTTTAACATCTTTAATAGCTTCGTCAAGTTGATAATTTTTCACACAAAAAATTATTAAGTCAAATATAATACCCTTGTTTTCAGAAGAAAGAATTTGAGGATAAAAGGTATGATTATTTAATGTAAATCCATTTGATTTTAATTTTTCCTTGCGTGATTCTCCAGTAATTACTGCAAAATCAGAACCATACTTATTATAAAGAAGATTTCCATAAACTGTTCCAACTGCTCCCATACCAATTAATGCGACGTTTTTTATACTCATAGCACGCTCCTTAAATTATAATTATAATTTAATTATAACATTATATATAAATTATGTAAATTAACTATATTCAATATAAATACTCAATACGAATTGACAAACAGTTTATACAAGGTTACACTATATGTAATAATTAACAATTGTTCCAATAATGTATTTAATTGAGATATTATATAAAATTACAAGGGGGATTCATTGTGTTATTACATAAAGGAACAGAAACAATAAGCGCGAACAGGATTATATTGAGGAGATTTGAGCTTTATGACGCATATGCAATGTTTAAAAATTGGGCAAATGATTGTAGTGTAACAAAATTTTTATCATGGGAACCACATGATAATGTAGAAGTTACTAAAAAAATAGTAGAGCAGTGGATTAACGAGTATAATAATAATAACATATATAATTGGGCTATTGAGCTAAAAGAAATCGGAGAAGTTATAGGTGGTATTTCTATAGTTAAGTTGGAGGAAAAATACTACTCTTGTGAAATCGGGTATTGTATGTCAAGTATGTATTGGGGTAAAGGTATAATGAGTGAAGCGCTTAATACAGTAATTAATTATTTGTTTTCAGAGGTAGGCTTTAATCGAATTGAAGCAAAGTACGATACCAAAAATGTTGCCTCTGGGAAGGTAATGGCTAAAAGTGGAATGAAATATGAAGGTACATTAAGACAAGTTAAACTACGTAATAATGAAGAATTTTATGATTTAGCTGTATATTCAATTTTGAAAAATGATTGGTTAAATGATAAAAATCAATTACAATAAGTTGTGAGGGTATTATGAAAAATAGCATAAAACAGTTTGATAAAAAATATAAATTGGTTTTGTTAACTGAACAACATCTTCAAACTTTTTTTAATTGGAATATTGAAGAAACCCATTTTGAATATTATACTTGCCGCCCCTTGAAATTAAGTAAATCTTATGAAGAATATTCCAGTAAAACACTAAAAGCAATTTCAGAGGAAAAACAAAGAATTTATATATTAGTAAAAGAAGGTTGTAATAAGCCATTAGGTAAAATAACATTGTTTGATTTAAATGTTAGAAATCATAGTGCTGAATTCGGATATTATTTACCAGCTAGTAATAGGGGTAGGGGATTGGGTAGTATTATGTTATACAAGTTCATACAAAAATCATTCAGTGATGGCGAGTTGAATTTAAATAAACTGTATGCAACTACATCTTCGAACAATTATCCGTCGGTAAAACTGCTAGAACAGTTTGGGTTTAAATTAGATGGGAGATTAAGAGAACATTACTGGATTAATGAAAATTTGTATGATCAACTCAACTATTCTATTTTTACGAAGCGAATGGATTAAGTAATGGTTGTTTGAGGTAGCATAATATAATTTATAAAAAAACTGATTAACATAAGAATGCTATGGAGGAGGTGAATCTTTTGAGAGATAAACGAATTAAATACTCAGTTCAGTTGATTCAAGCTGTTGGCAGATTGGATTGAGGTTAATAATATTATCAAATATGCTGACAGTTGCAACTGAACTGTGTTATATAATTTGAAATTATTGGAAATGTTTTAATCAAATTAATAAAAGGAGCACAGTTATGCATAGATTAAATAAATATATAAATAAAATTGAAAGATTAGAATTTACAATAACAAATGGTTGTACAGGAAGTTGTAAACATTGTTCAGAAGGAAATTTACCAGGAAATAAAAAACTTGATTTAGAAAAAGCAGCAAATGTAATTACAGATATATCTTCTGCTTATGATGTAAATTCAATTATGACATTTGGAGGAGAAGCATTATTATATCCAGATACGGTATGCGCTATCCATGAAAAAGCAATGGAATGTAATATTCCAACCCGTCAGTTGATTACAAATGGTTGCTTCTCAAAGAACGAAGACAAAATTATTGAAGTTGCGAAAAATTTAAATAAAGTTGGCGTTAATGACATTTTATTATCCGTAGATTGTTTTCATGCTGAAAGTCTACCGTTAAAATGGGTTCGTATGTTCGCAAAAGCATTATGTGATAATTATAATGGAAGGTTTAGATTACAGCCTACTTGGGTAAATGACGAGTTAGACGATAATCCATATAATAGAAAGACAAAAGAGTGCCTTGCATACTTTGACGACCTCCATATTGAAAGAAATGGTGGAGATAGTGTTTTTCCATCTGGGAATGCTGTTAATTATCTTTCGGAGTACTTTGATAAGAAACCAATAGATAAGAATTTTAGATGTGGTGATGCATTATATACAACTCGATTAGATAATATTAATGATTTAATGATAGATTGTAATGGTGATGTTTTAACTTGTAATTTTGCAATTGGAAATATTATGAAAAATGATATTCTTGATATTATCGCTAATTATGATCCACATAAAAACCCGTACACAAAAGCATTATTAGATAATGGTATTAATGGATTGTTAAAAGAGGCAAAAAATAATGGAATTAATATCAATGCATCAGATTATTATTCTCCATGTGAAATTTGTAGAGCAATAGCAAAAATATTAAGAAATAAGTAATTAAAAACAAGCAACATATAGATAGGGTAGGCTTATTAATTTTATATTATTATGTTGCTTATACAATGAGATTATGGCGTAAATCTAATAGATAAAGAAGTAGAATTTTTCAGGAGGTAAAAAAATGTCATATTTACTAAATCCCTTAAATAAGGGTAAGTTAACTTTGAAAAACAGATTGGTTATGCCGCCTATGGCTACATCAAAATCTGATAAAGATGGGAAAGTAAGCAAGGATATATTAAATTATTATGATGAAAAATCTAAGGGTGGTTATATATCATTGATTATAATTGAGCATAGCTTTATTACACAACAAGGAAAAGTAAGTGAAGGTCAACTTTCGGTTGCAGATGATAACCTTATTGATGATTTAAGTAAGCTAGCAGATATTATTCATAGAAACGGATCTAAAGCAGTAATGCAAATAAATCATGCTGGTAGTGCAGCAAAAGAAACTATCACAGGCCATGAGGCAGTTGGACCTTCTGCTGTAGCAAACCCACGTTTAGGTAATACTCCAAAAGAATTAAATCAAAAAGAAATTAAAGAGATAATTAATGAATTTAAAAATGCTGCATTACGTGTAAAAGAAGCTGGATTTGATGGTGTGGAAATTCATTCCGCTCACGGATATTTTCTAAATCAATTTTTTTCTCCTCTAACTAATAAGAGAACTGACGAATATGGTGGAGATGTATTAGGAAGAATCAAAATTCATTTAGAGGTTATTAAGGCAGTTCGCGATGCTGTTGGTGATAGTTTTCCAATTCTGTTGCGCTTAGGTGCTTCTGACTATATGGATGGTGGTAGTACAATTGAAGATAGTAAGATTGCAGCACAAGAGTTTGAAAAAGTAGGAGTAGATATTCTTGATATTTCTGGTGGGTTTAGTGGATATATTGCTCCAGGGATTGATGGTCAAGGATATTTTTCATCATTATCTGAAGAAATCAAAAAAGTTGTATCAATTCCAGTTATACTGACGGGAGGAATTACTGATGTTAATTCTGCTGAAAAACTTCTTGCTGAAAATAAGGCTGATTTAATTGGTGTGGGTAGAGCAGTATACAATGATTCTACGTGGGCTGAAAAAGCAATAAATAGTCTTAATAATAATTAAATATTGCTATAGACATATGCTTGAAAAAAATAGGTTATAGTAGTTAAAATAGGTGGAGGTATTTTGTTCAGACGTACCTCCACCTATATTTAATTTTTACCTTATATATGTATTGTTTTCTGTCTATGGTTCTTTTTTATTTCCCTCGAATTTTTTACTACTGATTTCTTCAAATATATCATTGCTGTTATTCAAAGATAAAGGTTTCCTATTATCGCTTATTCCCATGAATAATTTAATTTGGTTTATTTCGTTTATAATATTATTGTAGTCTTCTTTTGTCATAGGCTTCTTATTCTCCATGAGTTCATAGCCCAACTGTCCGCTAACTTCAATAGTTCCATACTTCACATCTTCAATAGATGATATGCCTGATTGCCGTAACCTTGTTTCCAGCCGGTCTATTGACATTCTCATTTTTTTAAGATTATTTATTTTCGGCTCACCATTTTCAATAACCATTACAGATTTACCGGTAAAAAATGTTTCCCATAAATCAATCTTAACTTCTAGATATTCAGTACAAATCATTAAAAAAGTAAAGAGCAGCGATATTATCAAAGTGACAACTAAATTGTTGCCAGACAAAGGCTGTATCAATAAAGAACCAATTCCGACCATAACTATAGTTTGTGTAATGGTCATCTGCGAAATTGATTTTCTTCCGCCTAATCTTAAAACAAATTTTCCAATAAGAAATATAATTATTGTATCCCAAAACCAATGCAATTCGATGTTTACAATTTTATCCCAAATCATATGCTAATTCTCCTGTGTTATAATAATGATTATTTTGCCACAAATTAAAATTAATAAACAACATTTATGTCATGAAGCTTTATTAATAAAGCCTTAGAAAATTTTCTCAATTAAAAATATATATTAGAAGAACTTTATTTTTAAGTCAAAGAATATATATACCTTGAATTTTATATATAATATTTACTATTCATATATAGATAATTCATTAACTATATTTTTGATATAAATCTACATATTATATAAAAAATAAATTAGATTTTACAACAAATTTGTAGTTTTTTTATTTAACCTAAAAACTAGTCTTATAAATGTTTTTAACAATATTTGTTAAAAATATAATAAATAAATATGCTTTAATATATAATTGTATGTATTTTTACAAAAAAATATTTGAAAATAACTATTGACAATGTGAGAAAATTGGATTTATAATGACTTATAAAACTAATATTATGAATGAAAAATTGGATGAAGAGTTCGGGAGATACCTCGTTGAGGAGCCGAAGGAGCAAATTGTAATAGTCTGTTACAATGAAACTTTCAGGCAAAAAAGACCGTTCTCGGACAATACTCTGAAGAGCTAAAATGTAGCACCGTAGGAGCAACAGCTTATGGCTGGAATCTCTCAGGTTAAGACAGAGGTAATGACGACATGTTATTGCCCCTGTCTTTTTTTTATAAAAAATTGTAGTCAATGCGAAAACAACAATCTTTTATATCGATACAGACGTGCAATAGCATGTGTCACATATGAAATTATAATTAATACAAAAAAGAAGGAGTGGTAATGTTGAAAAAAACACCGTTATATGAAAAACATGTAGAACAAAATGGCAAGATTATAGATTTTGGTGGATGGGCCTTGCCAGTAGAGTATTCAGGGATAATTTCAGAACATGAAGCTGTTAGAAATAACGCTGGTTTGTTTGATGTTTCTCACATGGGTGAAGTGAATGTTATTGGTGAAGATGCAGAAAAGTATATTCAAAATATGGTTACAAATGACATTTCTGTTTTAGATGACTATCAGATAGCTTATACGACTATGTGCTATCCTGATGGAGGTGTAGTAGATGATTTATTGGTATACAAATTTAATAATAAAAAGTATTTACTAGTTATAAATGCATCTAATACTGAAAAAGATTTTGAATGGTTTAAATCTCATCTTCAAGGTGATGTTATGGTGGAAAATGTGTCTGATACTTATGCTCAATTAGCAATTCAAGGTCCAAATGCAGAAATGATATTGCAAAAATTAACAGATAAAAATTTAAGCCAAATACAATTTTATCATTTTGTAGAAAATGTTAACATAGGAGGTTTAAAAGCATTAGTATCACGCACAGGATATACAGGAGAAGATGGATTTGAAATTTATTTATCTTCTAATGATGGTGCAAAACTATGGGATATGTTGTTAGATTGTGGTAAAGAAGACGGATTGACTTTAGCAGGGTTAGGAGCTAGAGATACATTGAGATTTGAAGCTTGTTTGCCATTATATGGTCAAGAAATTGATAAAGATATCACGCCATTGGAGGCTGGACTTGGGTTTTGTTTTAAGCTTTCAAAAGATGATTTCATAGGTAAAGAAGCATTAGCAAAACAAAAAGCAGAAGGATTAAAAAGAAAATTAGTTGCTTTTGAGATGGTAGGTAGAGGCATACCAAGAAGTCACTATGAAATATTCTCATCTGACAAAAAGATTGGTTATGTTACAACAGGCAGTTTTTCTCCCACATTGAAAAAAAATATAGGTCTTGCACTAGTTGATTCTGCTTATGCAAAAGAAGGTACAGAAATTGAAGTATTAATTAGAAAT
>CAXXFT010000011.1:0-117529 GCA_963675125.2 uncultured Sedimentibacter sp. | reverse complement strand
TAATGCGACAGTAAATCCAGACATATATAAATTTATTTATAATAAGGGAATTATTAAAGCTATAGATTTCGCAGACAATTTAAGTCTTCCTGCTCCTGTTCCTGTGGTTCCAAAAAACCTTTTTTCAGGAAATAAAAAGTAGTTAAGCCACAATATTTATAAAGCGTTTGGGATTTTATTTAACATATCGGACTAAAAGATAATCCCAACATAGCTCAACGGTAGAGCGGTCGGCTGTAGAATCTTAGTGATTGGTCATTTTTGATGACTTGTATGATCTTAAGGCAGCCACCTGCTTTTGCAAAAACGATGCAGAAACCGACAGGTTCCCGGTTCAAATCCGGGTGTTGGGACTCAAAGATGTTCGTTATATATAATGCCCAAGTAGTGTAGTCCGGCCTATCATGATGCCCTGTCGAGGCATCGACCCGGGTTCGAATCCCGGCTTGGGCGTAAAAACTTACGATAGTGATTCTGAATTGAGGTAAGTGTTTTGGTTAAATATTTGCCTTTTTTCACCCTCTCTCTCGTTAGTATTGAGTCGTTAGCTCAGCCTGGTAGAGCACTGGACTTTTAATCCAGTTGTCGCGGGTTCGAATCCCGTACGACTCGTCAAAAAAGTTTTTCTGTTAAATTCAGAAATTCTTTTACGAACTTAATAAGGTTCGTCTACAATTGTAAATATATATTTATACTTAGTGCCAAATGGAAGAACAAAGTAATTTTTTAATCCCTAAACATAGGAAACTTTCTGAAGAGGAATGTATTGCTCTTATGGAAAAATACTCTCTAACTGATAAATTGAAGCTGCCAAAAATAAAAATTAGCGATACTGCTCTGGTAGAACTAAAAGATATTTCTGCAGGCGATATAATTGAAATTTCTAGAACTAGTTTTGCAGGTGATAGCAAATATTTTAGGGTGGTTATTGAATAAAAAATGGTTAGTGGATATAAAGACATTTTAAAGGCTTATTTTAAAGATAAAAGTCTTGTTGAAAGTCAAATTTGCTCCTATAATTATTTTATAGAAGAAGGTATTAAAAACATAATTTTAGGTTTTGATAGAACAAATATTCCTGAGTATTTGCTTGAAGTTTATGATGAAGTTAATTTATCTATTGAGGATGTTTGGATCGGTGATCCGGTTCATATTGAAGTTGATGGTTCAATTACTAAATTAACTCCTAAAATGGCTAGATTAAGAGGTTTAAGTTATGCTGCACCTCTATTTTTAAAAGTTACAACTTTAATAGGTACTCAAAAAGATGAATTTGAAGTACAAATTGCAAAAATGCCTATAATGCTTAAATCTAGTAAATGTATGTTATATGGTAAAACTGAAGAAGAGTTAATTGAATTAGGAGAAGACCCTTATGAACCAGGAGGTTATTTCATTATAAATGGTACTGAAAAAGTAGTTGTTTTAATGGAAGATTTGGCTTTAAATAAATTTTTCATAGAAGAATCTACCGATTCTGAACTTGTCGGAAGAATGTTTTCAGAGAGAGGAGTGTATAAAAGTCTTCAAGAAATAAGAAGATTAAAAGATGGGTCTTATACATACACATTTGGTAATTTCAAGAATATTCCCTTATTCTTATTAATAAAATCTTTAGGTTTAATCAAAGATAAGGAAATTGTTGATTTAACAGGAATTACAGATTCTGATGTTATTTTTCAAATGTCTGAATATTCCTCAATAACTGATGTTGAGGAGGCAATAGAGATACTAAGTAAAAAATTTAATTTAATAGGAAGTGGTAAAGAAAGAGGAGATAGAGTTTCTTTCTATCTTAATAATTTTGTACTTCCTCATGTTGGCGTAGATGAACCTTCAAGAGCAGCAAAAGCAAAGCTTATTTGTAAATTATTTAAAAGATATTTTAGTGTTTATAACAAAGAGAAACTTTTTGATGATAAAGACCATTATTCAAACAAAAGAGTTAAATTAGTAGGTCAATTATTTGAACATTTATTTATTAACAATTTTAATGATTTAATTATTGACATTTTAACCAATTTTCAAAGAATGATTAAAAGAGGAAGATTTTCTTCTATGAAGATAATCATAAGAGAACAACTATTATCTCAAAAAATTAATAGTGCATTAGCTATGGGAACTTGGTCAGATGGAAGAAAAGGAGTAGCTCAATATCTTAAAAGAGGAAATTATTTTGATATGCTTTCTCATTTAACAAGAGTTGTATCTCCTCTTAGCACATCTCAAGAAAACTTTAGTGCAAGAGAATTACATCCTACTCATTATGGTCGTCTTTGTCCTGTTGAGACTCCTGAGGGTCATTCTATTGGGCTTAGAAAAAATTTAGCTTTAATGGCTAATGTTACATATAAACATTTAGTTACTAATGATGAAATCTTAGAAAAATTAGAGGGGCTTGGCCTTGAGAGGTATTAAATAATGGTTGATATATTTTTAAATGAAATCTTTGTAGGAAATTGTACAAATGCAGAATCTTTTGTAAATAATTTCAAAAAATTAAGAAGAAAAGGAGGAGTGGATGATGCCTTCAATATTCATCATAGTAAAGAGGTTGATGCAATTTTTATTGAAGGAACTCCTGGTAGAGTTAGAAGACCTTTAATAATTGTAGAAAAAGGAGTTTCTAAATTAACTAATGATGTTTTATCTAAAATCCGAAAGGGAGAATTAACTTATGATAATTTAGTTTCAACTGGTGTAATTGAATATCTAGATGCATTAGAAGAAGAAGATGCATATATTGCAATGAGTGAAAAAGAATTAACTGTAGAGCATACTCATATGGAGGTAACACCTTTGATTATGTTTGGTATAAATACTAGTACAGTTCCTTTTTCTGATTATGATGATCCTTCTCGTCTTATGAGAGGTCAGAAAACAATAAAACAGGCTGTAGGAATGTACACTCTAAATTATCTTAACAGAAAAGAGACAGATAGGAATCTACTTGTAAATCCTCAAAAACCTTTAGTTCAAACTTTTTCATATGATCTTTTAGGTTTTGGAACTCATCCTGCAGGACAAAATGTTACTGTTGCAATTATGAGTTATGAAGGGTATAATATGGAGGATGGTTTAATTCTAAATGCTTCTTCTGTTCAAAGAGGTCTTCAAAGGTCATTTTATTACAAGCTTTATTCAACAGGTGAAATTAAATATCCAGGTGGTCTTCAAGACAGAGTTGCTGTACCTATGAAAGATGTTAAAGGGTATAGAATGGAAGAGGATTACAAATATCTAGAAGATGATGGTATTATATATCCTGGTCAATTTATCTCAACTGGTGATGTATTAATTGGTAAAATTAGTCCTCCTAGATTTATTGAAGAAATTGAAGGATTTGGTCAGATGATTAATTTGAATGTAGATTCTTCATTAGCTTTAAAAGAAGATGAAAAAGGTGTTGTTTCATCAGTTTATGTTGTGGAAAATTTAGATGGGGATAAAGAAGTAAATGTTCTACTAAGAGATCATAGATCTCCTATAGTTGGAGACAAATTCGCGTCTAGACACGGTCAAAAAGGAGTTGTAGGAGGTTTAATTAGACAATCAGATATGCCATTTACTGAAAATGGAATTATTCCTGATGTAATATTTTCTCCACACTCTATTCCAGGTCGTAAAACTGTATCTCATGTTATGGAAGTAATCGCAGGAAAAGTGGCTGCTTTAAGCGGTGAATTTGTTGATGGTAATCCTTTTGATGGTTGCTCTGAAGAAGAATTAAGAAAACAACTTCAAGAATTAGGTTTTAATTCCGCAGGAACTGAAGTTATGTATGATCCAAAAACAGGTAAAAAGATGCAAGCTGAAGTATATATAGGAGCTCTATATTATTTGAGATTAAATCATCAAGTTGAAAATAAAATTCAAGCAAGAGGAACAGGTCCTGTTCAACTATTAACTCGTCAACCTGCCGAAGGTCGTATCCGTGGTGGAGGATTGAAGTTAGGAGAGATGGAGAAAGATGCTCTAATTTCTCATGGTGCATCACTTCTTCTTAAAGAGAGGTTCTCTGCAGATCAAACAACTGCACTAATTTGTACTGGTTGTGGATATTTAGGTGATCCTTATTTATTCAATTATAAAAGTAAATGTCCTATTTGTGGGGAAAGTAAATTTGATGAAGTAGAAATGGCATATGCATTTAAATTATTAATGAATGAAATGAGATCTTTAGGTGTAGAACCAAGATTTGGTGTAAAAGATAGGTTTTTTGAGTGAGGTAAAAAAAGATGAGATCAAAAATAACAAAAAGAATTAACAAGATTGAGTACACTGTCTTTTCTCCAAAAGATGTATTAAAACAAAGTATTGTAAAAGTAATAACTCCTGAGATTTATGATAAATATGGTTTCCCTGTAGAGGGAGGTCTAATGGATCTTAGGATGGGAGTTATAGAACCAGGTCTAAGTTGTAAGACTTGTGGACAAAGCTATAAAAATTGTGAAGGACATTTTGGTCACTTAGAACTTGCAAGACCAATCTTAAATGTAATGTTTATTGATGAAATTTTAAGAACATTAAGATGTACTTGTCAACATTGTTTTAGAGTTCTATTTTCTCCTGAACAATTAGAAGAAGTTACTGCTGAACATGAAAAGTTACGTAATGAACTAAGTTCTGAGAAATTCTTAAAATTTAAGGCAAAATTCTTCTCAGCATTAAGTAAAGTTAAAACTTGTCCTCATTGTAATGAAAAACAAGAAGATGTTAAATTAGACAAATCAAGTGTTTTCGTATTTACTCAAGGAGATAAAAAAAGATTACTAACAACTGAGATAAGATTTAGATTTGAAAATATCCCTGACACAGATTTACCTCTTTTAAATTTGATTGACATAAGGCCTGAATGGATGCTTTTGACACTATTGCCAATTCCTCCTGTTTCAATGCGTTCTACAATTACTCTACAAAGTGGACAAAGATCAGAAGATGATTTAACTCACAAATTAACAGATATTATTAGGACAAATCAAAGACTTCATGAGCATCTTTTAGTTGGTGTTCCTGAAGCAATTATTGAGGATGTGTGGGATTTACTTCAATACCATATCTCAACATATATGGACAATACAATTCCTGGGCTTCCTCCTGCAAGACATAGAAATGGTGAACCTTTAAAATCAATTGCAGAAAGAATTAAAGGTAAAAAAGGTATTATTAGAAATAATCTTATAGGAAAAAGAGTTAATTACTCTGCTCGTACAGTAATTTCTCCTGATCCAAGATTAAAACTAAATGAAGTGGGAGTTCCATATCAAGTTGCTATGAGATTAACTGTTCCAGAACCCGTAACTGAAGATAATATCGATTTTTTGAAAGATTTAGTTAAAAATGGTCCATTAAAATATCCTGGTGCAAATTACATTAGAACTAAAACAGGCAGTAAAAAAACTATTGTTCCTGAAGTACTTGAAGTCTTAATGGAAGAAATTGAACCTGGATATATTGTTGAGAGACATCTACTTGATGGAGATTCAGTTATATTTAATAGACAACCTTCTCTTCACAAGCTTTCTATGATGGGTCATGTTGTAAAAGTTCTTCCTATTAAAACATTTGCAATAAATCCTGGAGTTTGTAAACCTTATAATGCAGACTTTGATGGTGATGAGATGAATCTTCATATGCCTCAAACATTAGAAGCTAGACAAGAAGTTGAAAGACTTATGGATGTAAAACACCAACTTATCTCTCCAGCTAGTGGTGATGCTGTAATTGGATGTATTCAAGATGCTATCACAGGTCTTTATATATTAACTAAAGGAGATATGGAATATGATAGAGAAGATGCACTAGAACTTCTTTTCTCTACAGGGTTTAAAGATTTAAATAAAATAAACTTTGGAAAAAAAGTAAAAGGTTCAGAAGTATTTTCAGTAATCTTACCTAGTGACTTAAATTTTATTGGTTCAAGTAAATCAGGAGTTGTTGAAATTAAAGATGGAAAACTAGTAGAAGGAGTTATTGATAAAAAAACAATTGGTGATGGAGGAGGTACTTTATTGAGACATTTACACAAAAATTATGGTTCCGATGCTGTTCTTGAAACTGTGGGTTATATGTTTAACATGGGTATTCAAGTTTTAAGAAAAAGAGGATTCACAATTAGTATGAATGATTTTGATATTCCTAAAGAAATTGAAAAAGATATTGATAAAATAAATAATAAAGTATTCAAAGAAATTGATAAAATTATTGAAGAATATCAATCAGGTAAATTAGAAAAAATGACTGGACTTACAATTGATCAAACTTTTGAAATAAAACGTTCTTCAACTTCTAAATGCTATTCGTGATGAGACTATGAAACTAGTTCAAACAAAACTAGACAAATCTTCAGGTACAATGCTTATGGCTGATAGTGGAGCTATGGGAAAAGTTCTATCAATCGTACAAATGCACGCAGGAGTAGGTCAGCAGTCTTTAAGAGGTCAAAGACTTTCTCGAGGATTTTCAGGAAGAACATTAGCTTGTTTTAATAAAGGAGATATTGGTCCACAAGCAAGAGGATATATCAAAAGTTCATTAAGGAAAGGGTTAGAGCCTCATGAAGTGTTCTTTGGTTGTATTACTGGAAGAGATGGTCTTATGGATACTGCACTTAGAACTCCTAAAACAGGATATTTATATAGACGTCTTGTATCAGCAATGTTCGATTTAATTGTTCAAGAAGATCTCTCAGTAAGAAATGAAGATGGTATTGTTGTTCAATTTAAATATGGGGATGATGGTATTGATGTAGCAAGAACAGTAAGTGGTAAATTTGATGTTAAAAGTCTTGTAGAAAACACTTTAAGAGGTAAAGAATAAATGGCAACAACAAACATAGACAAATTATTTCAAACTTTTGAAAAAGAAAATCCTGAGTTTCCTAAATATATATTAATGGAAGCAAAATCCTATCTTCCTGCAAAATCAACAGATGCTCAAGTTAAAAAAGTTCTTGAAAACTTAACTAAAGAATATGAAAGAGCTAGGATAAATCCTTATGAGGGAATTGGTGTAATTACTGCTCAATCTGTTGGAGAACCATCTACACAGATGACATTAAACACATTTCACTTTGCAGGTGTAGCAGCTCAATCAGTAGAAGGTCTACCAAGACTTATTGAAATTTTAGATGTAAAGAAAAATCTTGAAAAACCTATGATGAAAATTTATCTAAAAAAAGAATTTCAAAATGAAAATACATTAAGATTTGTAGCAAATAAAATTAAAGAAACAAGATTGGTAGAGTTTGCAACAACTGTTGATATTGATGTAGAAGAAAAAATAGTAACTATTGATTTAGATCTAAAAACACTTAAGAAATTTAACATTGATCCTGAATCTTTAATCTCCTATATGGATAAAAAAGTAAGAACTGGCGCAGAATTTTCAGAGAAATCAATTATTATTAAATGTGCCGCAACTGCTTCATTAAAAGATTTGATGGGTGCAAAAGAATTAGCTTTAAGTTCAATTGTTTATGGTATAAAAGGGATAAAAGATGTATCTTTAATAAAAGAAGGCGAGGAATTTGTAATTTATACTGTTGGAATTTCAATGAAACAAGTTTCAAAAATTCCAGAAGTTGATTTATACAGACTTTATTGTAATGACATAACTGAAATCTACGATGCATTTGGAATTGAAGCTGCAAGAGAACTTATTATAAGAGAAATCCAAGAAGTTGTAAAAGCTCAAGGTTTATCTATTGATGATAGACATGTTTTACTAATTGCAGATGTTATGACTCACACAAGTGAACCTAAAGGTATGACTAGATATGGTATTGTTGCAGAGAAAATGAACGTCTTAACTCGTGCTTCATTTGAAACTGCCCTTAGACATGTTTCACGAGGTGCCCTAAGTCACGAAAAGAATAATCTAAACACAATTGCAGAAAACGTAATGACAAATCAAATGGTTTACGTAGGAACTGGAATTCCTCGAATTTCAGTCACCAAAAAAGAATAAACAGAAAATCTTTGATTTTCAATTCTTTTGGTTCATCTTTTTCTTAATCTTTTTTTGGCGTAGCTTTTTTAGAAAATTCTGTATTGAGCGAGTAGTCAGAGAAACGAGCGAACTTCGTGAAATAATTTTCGTTAAAAAAGATAGAATCAAATGGTTTACGTAGGAACTGGAATTCCTCGAATTTCAGTCACCAAAAAAGAATAAACAGAAAATCTTTGATTTTCAATTCTTTTGGTTCATCTTTTTCTTAATCTTTTTTTGGCGTAGCTTTTTTAGAAAATTCTGTATTGAGCGAGTAGTCAGAGAAACGAGCGAACTTCGTGAAATAATTTTCGTTAAAAAAGATAGAATCAAATGGTTTACGTAGGAACTGGAATTCCTCGAATTTCAGTCACCAAAAAAGAATAAACAGAAAATCTTTGATTTTTTGTACTTTTTTACGATTTTTCTAAGAAAAATTACCCGAATTTAATTCTATTTATTCAAAATAGATAACTTTACAATTTATTATATGGAGAAATAATGTTTTTTTAATTTATTTTTAGCAATTTTGGTATAAACATTGGTGGTTTCAATTCTCGAATGTCCTAATAATTTTTGTACATATCTAATATCTATGCCTGCTTCTAAGAGATGAACTGCAAATGAATGGCGCAACATTTGTGGTGTTATATGTTTTTTAGAATGTCTAGAAGCTTTCTCTAAAATATTTTGTATTGTTTTTTTTGAATATTTTTTCCCCTGATTACTTTCAAAAGTATAATCTGATTGAAACTGTGTATTATTTATATATTCAACAAATCCTTCTCTAAGTTTTTGAGACAATATAGTAACTCTTTCTTTTTTATTATCATCATTTCTTATATAAAGTATTCCTTCTTCAAAATCAAAATCTTCTCTTCTTAAATTTATAAGTTCATTAAGTCTTATTCCTGAAGAATACATTATTGAAATCATAAGTTTTTGTTTATTTACTTCAAGATTATTTAAAAGTTCTTTAATTTCATTTCTTGATAAAATTTTTGGCAATTCTTTTATTTTTCTAGGTAAGATTAATCCTTGAACTAAATTAGGTTTATCTAAAACAACATTAAACATAAAATTCAATGCAGCTTTAATTTGTCTTACTGTATTAACATCATATTTATTAATCATCTCTAAAAAATATTTATTAACACTTTCATTTGCAATATTATAAGAATTTCTTTCAGTCCAATTAAGAAATCTTTGACAATTATAAATATAAGTTCTAATTGAATCTTTTGTAAAACCTCTTAATTTGGCTTCTTTTTTCATTTTATCAATGATTTTATCTTGATTCATAAAACAGTGAATATTAAAAAAATTAAAATACTTTGTAAAAAAATTTTCAAAAAATCAATAACCTCGGATAAAAACAAGTATTAAAACTTCATCTTTTTATAAAATTGGTATTTATTAGAAACTATATTTCTCTATTTAATCTAATTACTAAAATTTATAAATCTCATTGACAAAAATTAAATTATGAAATTGTTAGATTTTCCCGTTCTTCGCCAAACATACAATTATGATTGTGGGGCAAAAGCATTACAATCTGTTTTAGTTTATTATGGAATTGAAATCAGAGAAGATAAAATTATTAATTTCGCTCATACAAATAGAGATGGCACTCCTATTAAAGGTATTCAAGAAACTTTAGAGAAACATGGCCTGTCTTATATTTCCAAATCTATGAATTTAGATGAAATTAAACATTTCATAAATAATGAAATTCCTATAATCATTGTTATGCAAGCTTGGGCTGAAAATCAAAATGTTAATTGGAAAAAAGATTGGAAAGATGGTCATTATGTTGTAATTATAGGTTATGATTCAAATAAACTCTATTTTGAAGATCCTTCTTCTTTTGAGAGGACATTTTTAGAATATGATGAATTTAAAAATAGGTGGCATGATATTGATGTAAATGGTAAGAAATATGTTAACTATGGGATTGCAGTTTTTGGTAAAAATCATACATTTAACTCTAAACAAATAATTCATTTAGATTAAGTTTTATTTTTTTAATTGCTTTTTTTACTTAAAAAATAGTTAAATTTATTAAATACTAATTATATAAAAACACAGTATGAAACAAAAACGATATCCTAAAGGATATTTTTTAGGTCTTGGAATTGCAATTGGTCTTCCTTTGGGTATTCCAATAAGTCTTATTTTTGGCAATATTGCATTTGGTCCAGCAATAGGAGCTATAATTGGAATTCTAATAGGTTTAATTTTAGAGAAAAATAAGAATCCTAATCCAATAAATCCTTCAAAAAAAGAACTTGAAAACAGAAATAAATTTCTTGCAATTACATTTACTATGGGCTTAGCAATATTTTTATTGTTTTTACTTTTATATTTAATTTAATCAATTCTTATGGCTTTACCTTCAACAAGAGCCTCTGCTATTTTTTTTCTTGAATTTACAAGAAGTCTATGAAAAGTAGGTTGAGAAATCTCCATTTGATTAGCACATTCATTTTGTTCTAAATTTAAAAAATCTTTTAATCTTATAGCTTCAAATTCTTCTTTTGTCATAATAATCTCAAGAAGATCTTTTCCTCTAATTCCTGCGGGTTTAAAATAAAAAGAATTAGGATTTCCTCTAACTCTTCTTTGTTTACATGGTCTTGGCATTTTAAATAATATTATTCTCTATTGCAACATCTCCTTCCCCTACCACTTCCATCTCTTCTTGAGCATCTTCCTCTAGAAACAGGGTTTGAATTAGGGCCCCCTTCACAATTTCCTAATCCTCTTCCAGTTCTAGATCCTTCTCCTTTAGGTCCAGTTCCATCTTTATTTGGCATTTTTTTATCTCCATCCTTAATAGGATAATGAATATATATTCATAATAATTTATAAAACTGTCGTTTTTTAATCAAAATATTTATATACTGTTCTTTTAAGGATAAATTTATGACACTAGAAAAGAAAAAAATTTTAATTCTAAGAGGAAACGGCCATTTTGATAAACTTTCAGGAATTCAATTAGAAAAAGAATTGATTAAACAAGGTTATGATGTACATTTTCATAAGTATTCTCATTGGCCTCAAGAAGGCACACCTGGGTGGGATCAAAAGCCTGAGGATATTAATTTTGAATTAGAATTAGATAATTTAAAACAATATTTTGAACAAAATGGTGCTCCTGATTATGTACTTGCAAAATCTGCAGGCTCTGTTGTTACAAGTCTTGCAATACAAAAAGGTCTTATTAATCCTAAAAAAGTGATTCTTATGGGTCTTCCAATGAAATGGAAACATCCTTTTGTTCATGGCAAACTAGAAGAAATAATTAGAAATACTCCTCTGCCTATAGGAACAAGATTTATTCAAGAATCAGAAGATCCTTTTGGAGGTTATGAAATGATAAAAGAAATTTTTGGTAATCATATATTAGATCAAGACTATGTTTTGCATGAAATTGAAGGCAACAATCATCAATATAATTATAGTGATGAGTTAATGAATATAATTAATGACTATTTTTCTAATTAAATTTTAAGTGATTTACATAATCCTAACCTTTATAAACCCTTTTTTATTACCTTATACAAAGAAGAAAGAGATGAGAAACAAATCGTGAGAGTAATTTACTTCTCGCATTTGTGGAGTAGGCTCTTTTTTTAAGTTTACAGATAACTAGTTCTTTCTTCTTATAACAAAAAATGGATGATACAACACAGATGTATTATGAAGAGGTAACTCCTTCTAATGAAATTAAAGGTTTCACTAAATCCTTTCAGAAAAGAAGTAAGGATAAAAAAGAAGAAGACCAAAACATAGTAGAACTTCTTTCATATAATAGAGAAGGTAAACTAGTTTTAGGTTCAAAAGTTACAGAAAAAGCTTTCAAATTAGGTAACGTTGCAAAAGTTTATGCAGCTTCTAATTGCGATGAGCTAACATTAGATAAGGCAAGACATTATGGAAAACTGGCAAAAGTTGAAGTAATAACTCTTGATATAGATAGTAATGAATTTGGGCAAAGACTTACAAAACCTTTCAATGTAAAAATTGCTCATGTGAGGTCTCAATAAAAATGTCAAGAAAAACAAACGGACTATTCGCAGCAAAAACTATGATTGAAAAGAGAAGCTCTTTCAAAAAAAGAAAAGTAGATCCTCTTAAAAAGGCAAAATATGATCCTTTAGAGAACTCCTCTCAAGCAAAAGGAATTGTTCTTGAAAAGACTCAAAGAGAGGCAAAACAGCCTAATTCAGCTTTAAGGAAATGTGTAGTAGTACAACTTTCTAAAAATGGAAAATCTATTGCAGCATTTTTGCCTGGAAACAATGCTTCTAAATTTGTTAATGAACACGATGAAGTAATGGTTGAAGGTATTGGTGGAATTAAGGGAAAATCTAAAGGAGACATTCCAGGAATTAGATGGAAAGTTATTCAAGTAAATGGTCAGTCCTTAAATGCACTTATTAGAGGAAAATTAGAGAGGGCAAGAAAGTAGAATGGCAGAAGAAATTAAATTATTTGATAAATGGTCATTTAATGGTGTTATTGTTTCAGATCAAGGTCTTATACCTTACATTAACTTAAAACCAATTATTGTCCCAAGAACAAATGGTTACTATCATAATACTCCTTTTTACAAAACTAGGGTAAATATTATTGAAAGACTTATGAACAGACTTGCAGTAACTGGACATAAAGGTAAAAAACATAGACAATCCTCCGGTCATAACACTGGAAAATCCAAAAGAGCTACAAATGTAATATTTGAAGTTTTAACTGAACTTGAAAGAAAAACAAAACAAAATCCTATTCAAGTATTAGTTACAGCAATTGAAAATGCAGCACCAAGAGAAGAAGTAATTACAATTGAAAGATCAGGTGCAAGATATGCGCAAGCAGTTGATATGGGTCCTCAAAGGAGAGTTGATCTTGTTATTAGATATATCTGTCAAGGAGCAGCTTACAAATCTTTCAATTCAGAAACTTCAATAGTAGAAGCTTTAGTGGCTGATATTATGGACTGCTATAATAATGCAGATAAAAGCATGGCTATGTCAAAAAAGAACGAAATTGAAAAAATGGCAGCAGCTGCTAAATAAGGTAATTAAAATGGCAACAAATAATTCAGTAAAGACAGGAACAACATGCATCGGGCTGCTATTTAAAGATGGTGTAATGCTTGCAGCAGACAGAAGAGTGACTACATTTAAAATTGAAAGTGATAAATTTACTAAAATTTTTGATGTTTCTAAAAATGCTGTCTCAACAATTTCAGGAGAAGCAGCATCTGCTCAGCTTTTTATGAGATATCTTCAAAGTGAAGTTAAATTAATTGAACTCAAAAAAGAAAGACAAGCAAAAATAACTGAAATTGCTTCAATATTAAATTCAATTCAATATAGTGCAGTAAGGTCTCAAGGTGCAGTAGTAGGAAGCATATTAGGTGGATATGATAAAACAGGTGCTCATTTATTTGATCTAAGTCCTGACGGCACTATGGGTGAAGTAGAACCTTATTTATCCAATGGGTCTGGAAGTCTTTGGACAAAAAGTCTATTAGATAATTACTATAAAAAATCAATGAGTGAAAAAGAGGCATTAGAATTACTAGAAAAATGCTTTTTAGCAGCTTTCAAAAATGACACTGCAAGTGGAGGAGGTTACATTGTAAAGATTGTAACAAAAGAGGGAATTAAAGAGGTAGAAAGAAAAGTTCTAAAATCAGAACTTGTAAATGAGTAAAATGGAAGTAATCAAAGAATTCGAAAATAAACTTTTAGAAAGAAAAGAAGTAACTGTAAGACTAGATTCAACAAGTAGTACTCCTTCCAGAAATGATGTAAAAGAACAAATTGCTAAAAAATTTAAAGTAAAAGCAGATCAAATAATTGTTCAAAATATCAATTCAAGATATGGTAACTACTCAACTGAAGCTCAAGTTTACATTTACAAAAGTAAAGATGCAATTGCTAAAATTACATCAGAACATATTCAAAAAAGAAATGAATCTGTAGCAGCAGAAACTCCTGCTGAAGAAGCTCCAGTAGAGGAAAAAAAAGAAGAGGCTACTGAATAAAAATGACAAGATATAAACACCCTGCAAAAAAAGGTAGGTTAATTAAAGCAAACAGAACTACAAAATGGGCTCCTGTATTTGCTATTCTTAAAAAATTCGGTCCTGGAAAGAAAGTACACCCTTCAGCTCTTTCACAAAAAAGAACTTGGAGAAGAAACAAATTGAAGGTTTAAACCTTTTTCTATTTTTTGGCAAGTTTTTTGCAAAATTTCGTGTTTTTGTTCTCAACTCTAATGGAAGAAAAGGTACATCTCTAAGTAATTTTGCCTGAAAAAAGTTGGAAGAGACAAATTAAAAGTATAAATTTCTTATTTTCTTCTTAATTTAAACAAACTTTATAAACATTCTGTTCTAAAAATAATTTATGGTAATTTGGCAAGACATTGTAATAACTCTAGCAAATATTTTACTTTCAATTTCAATAATAAATCAGGTATATTTGGGGTTTAGAACAAAAAAGGGATATATCTCATCACTTACTTCCTCACTTACAACAGTAGGATTACTTGCAATGTTCATCTCATTTCTGACATTAAAACTATATTTCTCTGCAATTATGATGTTCATAAATACTCTATTGTGGGGCACATTATTTATTCAAAGATTAATTTACAAAAAGGTATAAAATGAAAATAACAATATTTGGTTTTGCAGGAACTGGAAAAAGTACTATTGCAAAACTAGTTGCAAAAGAACTTAATTTAACCTTCAAATCCTCAGGGGAAATGTTTCGTGAGGAAGCTGCTAAACTAAATTTATCTATTTATGAATTTGACAAGTTCTGTAAAGAAGATGTAAATTATGATAAAGCTCTTGATCTTACCGTAAAAAAATATGGACAAGAAAATAACAATTTTATAATAGATTCCAGACTTGCTTGGTATTTCATTCCTGATTCTATAAAGATTTGTTTTAAATGTTTTGAAGATGTCACTTATCAAAGAGTGGCGGAGCGTGAAAATATTTCCTTCGATGAGGCTAAACAAAAGACTTTAGACAGAAATAATTTAGTCAAAGAAAGATACAGTCAGATTTATCCTCACATAAATTATCCTCCTAAAGATGAAATATTTGATTTAATAATGGATACAACTAATCTCTCTATTGAAGAAGTATTTAAAAAAGTATTAACTTTTTTACGCAAATAAAAATTCAACCACATATAATGGAACTTGTGGAAATCCTAATCCTAAAATCATAACTATAATTCCAAATATCAAAAATGGAATAAATAATACAATTAAAACCTGACTTAAAGAAAATCCATAAACTGTTGAAATTGATAAAAACATTGTATACAAAAAATACGCTGCAAAAAATGCTAATAAAAATGCTGCAAATGATATACTTACAAAGCTTAACATACCAATTAACATTATCAATATTGAATAAACAATTGCTGTATGAAATCCTACTGAAATTAAAGGTTTAATTGTCTTTTTCTTATCAAGCATCTCAGCTGTAAATCCAAAAAACCCATATATTACATATGCAATTAGATTATATGCAAAAGGATAGACCATAAGTAAACCAAAAAATACTGGCATATTAAGTTCTTTTCCTTCAATACTATAACCTCCTATTATCATTCCAAAAAGATATACAAAAAGTACTAACAGGTAATTCATAAATAATGTACTAAGAAAAATTTCTTCTAAGCTCTTTTCTTTTGAAACCTGCTTTATTGTCTCCTTGTCAAATCCTAGGATTCTCAGGCCATCTAATAACGAATCTCTAATATACGTCATAACATATACATAAAAATATTTTATATAAAACTTAGTTATTATTTTCTAGTTTCAAAACTCTATAGTCCAAGAACCATTTACTTCTACTCTTTGTTCTGTTAATATTTTAACTAATCTTTCAACTTCTTTAATGTCAGAAGAATATTCTTCTTCAATTTCCTTTATTTTTCTCTCTATCTTCTCAACTGAAAACTCTTTATAATTCTCTTTTACTTTAATCAATGAAGTAACTTTCTCTTCAACTTCTTCAACGTCATTTTCAATGTTTTTAAGTTCTTTCTCTTTTTCCTCCAATTTCTTTGATTCTTTTAATATCTCTTTTTCAATTTCTGCAATTTTTATTTTAATATAACTTTTTTCTTCTTCAATTTTCTCTTCTGTTTTATAATCTTTCAAATTTTTCTCTAAATCTTCCTTGATCAATAACTCAATTTCTCTTTCAATTTTTCTAATTTGAAGTTCTAATTTGAGCATTTTTTCTTTTCTTTTAGCAATTTTAAGTTTTATACTTCCTAATATATATCTATTATCTGAATATTTTGTCCAATAAATTAAACCTAATGTTAAAATCATTAAAACTAAATTAATAGATTTTGTATCTCCTAACTTTAATTTCTGAGTAAATACATTTATCTGTTCATGTAAAATTTTAATCTCCATTTCAATTTCTTCTATTTTACTTTTCAAAAATTCAATTTTCTTCTCTAAAGCTTTAGTTTTTTTTTTAACATCTTTATTTTCATTTTTTTTATTTAAACTATTTTCGATTTTTCTCTTCAGCTCAGCAATTTCCCTTTCTTTGTCTATATTTATTTTTTCTAATTCTTGAACTTGTATATTTAATCTGTCTAGAACTTTTTGTTTTGAATCTAACTCTATTTTTAGTTTTTCAATTTGTTCATCAAATGTTTTAATTTTCTTATCCTCTTTACCTTTAACATCTTCTATATAACTTTTAATTTTCTCTTTTAATCTCATAATTGGTGTATAACTTAAACTTTTTTCAATTTGTTCTAATATTTCTAAAGAAGAAGTTTTCTCAATAAATTCATAATCATTTTCTTGTATTTTAACAAATTTATCTTTTGAGGTTTTTTTAATTTTCTCTTTCAATTCTTCAAAATTTGACACAATCCCTGATATTTTCAATTCCTTTTTTGATTTCTGTATATTTTCTAAAACTTCTAAAATCTCTTTATTTGAATCTATTAGATTTGATGTATCTGTATCAATTTGTATATTTGGTTCTATTTGTAAAAATTTTAATGTTAATTCTTTATCTGAAAAAATTCTATTATTATTAATATAAAATTTACTCATCTTAGAATATACAATGTTTTAATTTTTTATAAGTCTTCCTTGTGTTTATCATTAACTGTGTCTAAATAGTGACAAAATAATATAAACTGACTTTATGCCAATTATGATATAATATTTATAAAATGGTATTAGGATTAATTGACTTTCTATTAGGAGGGAAGAAAAAGAACAAACTCCCTAAAGGTGCCCAGGTTGTGTCTCCTGTCTCAACAGCAACTCAACCTTCAGGTCCTGTTCAGCCTGCTGCAGTTCAACCGCAACCTGCTCAAAATTTGCCAGATGGTGTTCAAAAACCAACTGAGAATGCTTCTGATGAAGTTAAATTTGAAGATTCTAATGAGGATAAGAAAGATGCACAACAACCTCTTCCTGCAGCAAATAAAGCCACAAATCCCGTTGACTCTGGTGCTCCTCAACAGAAAAAATCCGTTTCTGAAGTGATTGGTAAAATAAACTCTGAACTTAAATCCTCAACAGAAAGATTAACTGGTCTTGTAACTGACTTTAAAGAAATAGAAAATACAGTTAACACTTTAGGTCACAAAGTTGATGAATTAGAAGAAACTCAGAAAAAAACTAATGAAAAATTATCTCAAATAGATGGTAATATGACTAAATTCCTTTCACTTTATGAATTAATTAATAATCAATATAATCCTTTTGTAGACAAAGATGATATAGTAAAACCTTTAGAAAGACCTATTGAAATTGATGCTGCTGGCACGACTATTAATTCTACTTCTGAAGATGGAACTGAGGGAGAAAATAAATTAGATGAATCTGCTTCCTCTCAAGAATCTTCACCTATTTCAGATAGTACTTTTGATGTTTCTGAATTAGACGTACTTAAACCTGAAAAATCTGTGGCAATTGATTCTTCTTCTAATGATTTAGACTCAGTATTTTTAGAATTAGATACATTAAATCTTGATGAAGCAGCAGGAGATGTAGTTCCATTAAAACAATTAAAAAATAATACTAATTCCTTAGTTGTAATCCTTAGCTGGCTTGAATATCTAATAAAAAGGGTGGGGCTTGAAGAGACCAGAAGTTCTTTAAGATATTATACTGAAGTTTTAAGATGGACAACTCCTGAAGTTTTCTTCGAACTTGATAAATACTTGAAAGGTATGAGAGACAAAAAAGTTGATGATGGTAATGATACACTTGATGTGAAAGATCATATTGTTTCTCTTTACTTCATAAGTAAACTTAATGAAAAGCGTCTTGATGAGAAGTTAACTAAGGCGGTACTACAAATTATTAAACATTAATTTTTTCTTCCTTATTAGTAGAATGTCAAACCGCTTTAAACTTAAAAATAGTCTGCCAAATACCTCCTCTAATTTTTATTCTAAACTTTTCTCTCAAAAACGCGCAGCAGCAGATGCAGTAAGTGCTTTAATTATGTTTATTGCAGTTATTGGTATCACTGCTGTTCTTATTGTGGCTATTCAAAACTATGCCTTGGAAACACGTTCTTCTATGGATGTACAAAATGAAGTACTAAATAATCAATTAAGAACTGCAATTCAAATAACTAATATTTATTATAATGTTTCTAGTGAGACTATATATGTATATTTAAAAAATATAGGTGATACTAAATTAGTGACTGATAAATTCGATTTTTTCCTTGATGATGAATTCATATATAACTATTCTGTAAAATATGCATCAAACCTCTCCAAAAATATGTCAATACTTATCACTCAAAATACTGCCGTATTTACAAAACAAAAAACTATCTCCTCAGGCTCACATAAAGTAAAATTAGTAAGTGGATTTGGAGGTAATGGTGACATAGATTACTTCAACAATTAATCAAAATGGGATTTAACAGTGTAATTGGATTTTTATTTGCGTTCATGGTAGTCTTAGGATTTATATTCTATTCATTTGTTGCATTCACTGAACAAATTCAAGATTATTCCAACCTTCAACAAGAAAATAAAGAGCGCTTAGAACACGATAGTAGTTCATTTACTTTAACTTCTGCCTTTTATAATAGTTCTAGATTAAAACTAAAATTGGAAAATACTGGTGATTACAATTTATTTTTCAAAGAGGGACAAAATAACTGTTTTGATATATATGTAAATGGTAATTTCATATCTCACGACAATTTCAATCTATATCTAACAGATCCTAAAGCAAACTATTATTTTATTGAACCTAACAATTTCGCAATATTGGACATATTAACTCCTTTAGATACTTCTTCGGATTTTAAAGTAAAAGCTATTGCTTGTGCAAATGTACAAAAAGAAGCATTATTCTTAAATTCTCAATTTAATTGGTTAAATAATAGTTATAAAGATAGGTCTTTTTTTAATTATACAAATCCTACTGCTAATTCTCAAGTCAAAAACACAACCTATATTATATTGAATAACTCTAATTTTGATTTCTCAAAAGGTGAAACAGACACTATTGCATTTTTACTTCCTGTTTATCAAAATCTTGTTCTTGATGCTACATTTGACATTTATTCTCAATCCTTAACAGATTATTCGAAATACAAAAACTCATTAACTTTAGGAACTGGCGCAGCATCATCTTATGATGATCCTATCCAAACAACCGGGGTTTTTTTCAATGCTTTGCAATTTGATGGTCTTAATGATACTATTAGAATTGTTCCTGATTCTTCATTAGAATTAAAAAATGAACTTACTTATAGTCTATGGGTTAAATGGCTAGAATCAGGAACTCAGAACCATACTTTATTTAGGAATGGAAATAATAATAACACACTAAAAATAATAAATGATGGAAGTGTTAATGACAATAAAATTTTCTTTTCTTTAATAATTGACAACACACTTCAAGAGCTTTACTCTTCCTCAACTCTTGACTCGAATTGGCATCTAATAACCAGTACATTTAATGGTTCTCAAATGAATATTTATCTTGACAAAACAAATGTAGGTTCAAAAGATATCTCTTATGCACAAGTTAACACATCTTCTTTCTCAAATTTTATAGGATCAACAAATTCTTCTTTTGAATTTTTTAATGGAACAATTGATGACATTAAAATATTTAATATTGCCTTAACTGAAAGTGAAGTCTCTCAATTATATGAAAGCAAACTCAAATTTAGGGACTTAGACTATATTATTCAATCATGGGATACAGTAAATCAGAATGCAAGTATAAATGTGACTTTACCTTTTGTTAATTCATTTGAGACAATAGGATTTGAAATGTACTATTACTTATATGGTGATAGTTACAATGCAAGTTCTTAAGTTTACTATCTCTATTTCTCTCCTATTTAGGAATGAATTAATTTTATAATCCTTTTTCTAGAGATTTTAAATAGTATGCAGGCAGACTATTATTCTATTGAATTGACTCGGGACGAACTGAACCGTTATTTTGGAGGAGGCATCCCTAAAAACTCTCTTATTTTACTAGAAGGAATTGATGGAGCAGGAAAAAGTATGCTCTGTCAAAGATTCTCTTATGCCCTATTAAAGAAAGAATATAAAATAACTTATATCAGTACTGAACTTAACACACTAGACTTCATAAGACAACTTGATTCAGTAAATTATAGTGTAAAAGAATTTTTCTTAAACAATCAACTTTTATTTTTAACAATGGTTCCTTTTTTAGGGAGAGTTAAATACGAAACTGATTTTTTAGACAAATTAATCAAAGAAAGAAAAATATTTGAAAATGAAATAATTATTATTGACACTCTATCTTTTTTATTAATCAAAAAAGATGATAAAGAAGAAGTCTATTTCAATATAATTAACTTTTTTCGAAAACTTAACAATCTAAATAAAACAATAATATTTACGATTGATCCAACTCATCTTGATGACAAATTTCTAACTCTTCTAAGGAGTGTAGCAGATCTTTACATTAATGTTGCAATCACTCAATTTGCAGGAGAAACTGTACGTTTCTTAGAAATTAAAAGATTCAAAAGGCCAAATGATGTCTACATGAATAAAATCCCCTTCAGAGTAGAACCTCGTGAAGGACTAATTATAGAAATTGGAAGTTATGCTTAAAATGGAAACACAAACAAAAACAGAACTGAACCTGGGCTTGAGCACGAATGTGCGAAACCCTCACATAAAGCGTTGGTGTGCCATCGCATTGGGATTGGGAAGTTATGCTTAAAATGGAAAAAGATCTAAAATTAAAAAAAACTTAAAATAAAAAATGCCAGAGAGACAACACTTTTCAAAAACTGAAGATTTCAACCAAGCACTTTCAAAGTTTAAACATTTAAGAGATTATGTTGCAAAAATTGCTCAATCTGAAGGAATGCCTGAATTTAGAGTTCAGTTAGATAGGTCTCTTCGTACATTAGACAATCCAAATATAATTTATCCAGTGGGTGATCCTATTTTTATTCATTTATCTAGAGGTTCAGGACATGACAATCTCAAATATAAAGCTATAATGCCAGAACTAGATTCTGATGAGAAGGAGATTTATGATGCAGTATTAGATAGAATTATTGAAGTTGCTCATACTGCTAAAATTCCTAATACTCAAGAAGAATTAAGAGAAGTTCTATTAACCTTATACAATGAAGTAACTGAAATAAAAGATAATACTTCAGAGAAACCTAATTTTTTAAATTCCCTAGGAAAGAAAATCAAATTAACAGAAGATCAATATCACAATATTCAATTCCATTTAATTAAAGATCGTCTAGGTTATGGTCGTTTGGAGCCTCTTCTAAGAGATATCTATATTGAAGATATTTCTTGTGTTGGTGTTGGAGCAATCTGGATAATTCATAAAATTTACAGTTCAATTGAAACAAATATAATTTTTGAAGATGATATAGATCTTAACAAATATATTGTAGAAAGCTCAGAAAGAGTAGAAAGACCTGTGTCCGAGGCAACACCTATTGTAGATGCGATTATGCCTGATGGATCTCGTGTAAACTATATTTACTCAAGAAAGATTTCTTTAAATGGTTCTTCATTTACTATTCGTAAATTCAATGAGACTCCTTTTTGTGCCCCTATGTTAATTGAATCCGGAACCTGGAGTCAGGATATGGCAGCATATTTATGGTTATGTCTTGAAAATGCAATCTCTATCTTTGTGTGTGGTGAAACTGCATCAGGAAAAACAACAACATTAAATGCTATGACTGCATTTATTCCTTTTGACCATAAAGTATATTCAGTAGAGAATACTCCTGAGATTACACTTCCTCATCCTATTTGGCAACATCTTGTAACAAGAGAGTCTGGAGAAAAAACAGATGTTACAATGTTTACACTATTACTTGCATCACTTAGGTCACGTCCAGACTATATCATTGTAGGTGAGATTAGGGGTAAAGAGGCAAATATTACTTTTCAGGCGATGCAAACAGGTCACCCAGTTATATCTACATTTCACGCAGGTTCTGTGCATTCTATGATTCAACGTCTTACAGGAGAGCCATTAAATATCCCTATTGCCTTTATGGATAACCTTAACATTGTTCTTATCCAGTCTGCGGTTTACGTTAACGGTAGGGTGGAACGTCGTGTTCTAAGTATTACCGAAATTATAAAATATAATGATGAAGTTAAAAAAGTATTAACTAAAGAAGTCTTCCATTGGGATAATGTAAAAGATCAACATCAATTTAGAGGTATGTATAATAGTTACATTTTAGAGCAGAAAGTAGCTTTACTTATGGGAATGAAAGACCCTAGGGAAATTTATGATCTTATGAAGAAAAGAGCTAAAATTATTCAGGGATTAATAGATAATAAAATCAACGACTATTTTGAAGTTGTTAAACTTATGAAAGCATATAGGGAGGAAGGTGATAAAGCTCTTCCTTTCAAAATCTAAATGGTAAGCCCAAAAATATTTGCTGCATTAGAATTAGCTGATTTCAAATCATATTTACTAAGATATTTTCTTCCTATATTTTTATTAGATTTTCTTTTCTTATTCTTATTTCTGATAGGATTTCAAAGTACACTTGTACGTTGGATAGGTATAATTATATTCTTTATAATTCTTCTCGTTCTTTTTATGTATCCAATAATGATTATGGACTCTCAATCAAGAGAAATTGAAGAAACTCTTCATTATTTTATTACATATGCAGGAGCACTAAGTACTGTTAATTTAGAAAGGAAAGAACTATTTATTGATCTGTCAGAAAAGAAAAGATATCCTGAAATTGCAAAAGTTTTCAGAAAATTGATTTATTTAGTAGAGAGTATTAAAGTAGACTTTTCAACAGCAGCATATAAGCTATCCTCTCTTTTAAAAAGTGAGCACTTTGCACGATTTCTAGAACGTATGGGTATTGCTCTTTCATTTAATGCTAATGTATCTCAATTTTTTCTAGACGAACAAAAAGCACTTATGGAAGCATACAAAGTGGTATATTCAGAGGGATTAGAAAGAATTAGGTTAATTCAAGATATGTTTGTATCATTAATATTAGCTTTTGCTTTTGTTCTTGCAACCATTCTTCTTATCCCTTTTATAACTGGGATTGACTCAACTATATTTTTGCAATTTGGTATACTTGGAATTATTGTTCTAGATGCTATTATGATAATGTTTGTGAAATTTTTCTTACCAACTGATAAATTATATCATGACTTAGGGTATGAAGATGATAGAAAAAGAGTTTTTATAGTTTTAGGATTAGCTTCTTTTTTCTCTCTTATACTTGTTCCTTTTATTATATTTTTAGATTTACCTTCTATGGCAAAAATTGCACTTATAACAACTCCCCTTCTTTTTGCGGGATTGTATTCAGGACACCAAGAAAAAAATGTTTGGAAAAGAGACATTCTTTTTCCCTCCTTTATTCGTTCATTAGGTAATGTTCATCAATCAAAAGGTGGAACTCTAACAACAACTGTTGAAACTCTTTTACCTCATAATTTTGGTATTTTAAATGAAATGCTTGAAAAGGTTTACAAACGTCTAAAAATTACTGCTGACAAATTTAATTCTTGGTACTATTTTGCAAAAGAAAGTGGAAGTGCTTTTGATTGCCGAATTTATGGATATCTTTGTTTCTGTTGTATATCGTGGAGGAAGTGCTCAACTTGCGGGAAAAATTGTAAGTGAGAATATGAGTAAAATTAATGGTTTAAGGGAGATGAAAAAGAATTTGCTTCAACTTTAAAAGGTGGGGTTTATGGTACTTTTTTTGGTCTTGCATTAACAATATATATTAGTCTTCTTATTAGTGTTTTATTATTCAAAATATTTGCATCATTAACAGAGGGGATGGAAGGTTATGCTTTAGATATGATTGGAGGATTATTTCCAACTGGATTTGAGAACAATTTAGTTGTAACTTCATATTATATTAGCGCAATTCTAGTCATTCATGCTCTTATCTCATCATATATGGTAAAAGAAGTAGATGGAGGAAATAAAGTATCTTTACTAAGTGATTTTGTAATTATGATGTGGATAGGTGCAGTAATAGAATTTATTGTAACATTAATGTTCAAAGGAATGTTTGGAAGTTATTTTGGAGTAGGATTTTAAATACGATTTAATTCCTTTTTAATATCGTATAATTGAGCTCCATCAAAAAAATACATCCAACAATATTCAGGTTTTACTATTACTCCTTTTTTTCTATTAGGACCTTCGTTTGGTTCCCATAAAACAAATGTTCTCTGATGGCCAAAGTTCCCTTTAAGTGCATGATATGTGACAACTGCAGTATGAGATAAAAATTTATGATCTCTATACATAAAATCCTCGTCAGTTAATACTAATATTTCTTTTGCTAAATCAAAATATGGCTCTAGTGAAAAATTCTCAAAACTCAACACTTTTTCTAATCCATAATTTTGTGTTTCTTTAGTTCTGTAAATTTACTGCTCCAAAATAAGCACCTCTTTTCACAAGTTCAGGAATAATCACATTTTCAAATCTTTTCTATCAATATCAAGTCCTACTGAAATTGTTGCCACAAAAGTATTTGGTAACCCTGATATTGCTTCTAATGTATGAGAATCTCCTCCTTCAAAAGGATTGGAAGTTTCCCCCTCCTCGTTTGCGTCGGCCTCAGTTAAAATCAATGCGTCTCCTCCTCCATCTACAAAAAATCTTGTACTTTCTCCTGAACTTATAATAGCTGATTTCAATCTATCAATATCGAGTTCTGATTTGATACTTTCATCTTCTTGATAAAAACTTGAAAATAATTTAATTTGTTTTTTAAGAATTTTAGAGATTCTTGGTTCAGCATATCTTCCTTGTTTATTAATTTTTGAACTTGCCCTTATGAAACATCCACTGTCATCAAATGGAACACATCTCTCTATTTTATTCTGTGGAACAGGCCTTACTGATCCTAATGTTGTTACTTGATCTTTTTGTCTTAGAGCACTATAAATTAAATATGCATTGACAATATCAAGTCCTCCTCCAAGTCCACTAACTAAATATTTCGCATTCATAAATATACTTAAAATTTTAACTTTAAAAGCTTTTTCTATTTTCTCTCCTGTTCAGTTTTGATAATTTATTTTATTGTTTATAAATGTTTTAAATAATATGTTTAGATACTTTACATTAGATAACTTTGATTTTAAAGATAAAGTTGTAGGAGTAAGAGTTGATATAAACTCTCCTGTAATCAATAATAAAGTTGCACCAAATGAGAGAATAACTCAATCTGCAATTACAATAAAAGATCTTTCACAAAAAGGAGCAAAAGTAATAGTTTTAGCTCATCAAGGAAGAAAAGGTAAACCTGATTGTGTAAGTTTGAAAGAACATGCTCTTTTACTTGAAAAAGAAATAGGTTCAAAAGTTAACTTTATTTCAGAAACATATTCTGAGAATGTTAAAAAAAAAATTCAGCAATTAAAATCTGGAGAGGTTCTTCTTCTTGAAAATTTAAGATTTATAGATGATGAAAAAAATCCCGAAAAAAAAGATAATAAAATTTTAAAACTTGAAAAATTATTTGACTTTTATGTATTTGATGCATTTTCCGTCTCTCATAGAGTTCAAACTTCAGTTGTAGGATTTAAAGATATTCCAAATATTGCTGGAAGAATTATGGAAAAAGAACTTCTAGGTCTTAACAATATATTAGAAACTAAATCTCCTCATATATTTGTTTTTGGTGGTGCAAAACCTGATGATCTTATTGAACTTTTAGATATTGATTTAAAATTAGGCAAAATAGATTTAGCAATTTTAACTGGAGTTATAGGGGAGATTGCTTTAAAGATAAAGGGAGCTTATTTAGGAAAAAAATTGTCTTTTTTGAAAGAACAAGGATTTTTAGAAGTTGAGAATAAATTAAAAGATTTGCTTGAAAAATATCCTGAGAAATTTGCAATTCCTTTAGATGTGGCATATATTAAAGATAAAACTAGAGTTGAAATCCCAGTTTCTGAATTAAAAGAATCAAACAAACTTCTTGACAAATATATGATTCAAGATATTGGCCCTAAAAGTGTGAATTATTTTTCCTCTCTTTTAAAACATGCCGGTTCAATATATTACAAAGGGCCTGCTGGAAACTTTGAAGAAAAAGGTGCAGAGTTAGGAACAAAAGGAATGTTAAACGCTATGACTTCAACTAGTGCCTTCACATTCATGGGAGGAGGGCATAGTGTCACATCTACAAAAAATTTTGGTTATCTTGACAAATTCTCTTATGTTAGCCTTGCAGGTGGAGCTTTAGTTATGTTTTTATCTGGTAAAGAATTGCCAGGTGTTGCTTCACTTGAATCCAGTTTTCAAAGATTTGAACATTTATATGAGAATTTTGTAGTAGTAGGTTCAAATGTTCTCGATTTAGGAATAAGTGTGCCTAGTTATTTTGTTGAAATTGAAGTTGGAGACAAAATTAAAATCGAATCTGATTTCGCTTATTCTCTTGGGGGCGGAGGGGTAAATGTGAGTATTTGTTTATCTCGTCTTGGTGCAAAAGTAGGTTATTTAGGAAAAATGTCAACTGAAAGCATTTCTCAAATAAAAGAAGTTTTAGATAAAAATAAAATCAATTTAATTGAAAGTAAAACTACAAAAAGGCCATGTGCTAAATCTCTTCTTTTAGATACGAAAGATGATGATAGAGTAATATTTACATATAGAGGACAGAATTCTTATTTAGAGATTACTGACTTTGATATAAATAGTTTTAGAAGTAACAATTATTATTTTAGTTCTCTTATGGGCAAAAGTTTTGAAACTCAACTAGAGCTTACAAAAAAAATTAAAAAAAGGAATCCTAATGCAATAATATGTTATAATACTAGTTCTTATCTCATTAATAATGAACCTAAAATTAAATCTCTTATAAAAGCAATTGACATATTAATTCTAAATTATGAAGAAGCTCAAGAATTAGTAGGAGAAGGAAGTATAAGTTCATGTCTTAACAAACTAAAAACTCTTGTTTCTAAAATTGTTATTATAACAGATGGCGCTCATGGAGCTTATGCTTATGATGGCATAAAAGAATATTTTACGCATTCAGTTAAACCTTCAAAAATCGTAGATACAACTGGTGCAGGAGATAGTTTTGCAGGAACTTTTTTCTATTTTTATACTAAAGGATTTGGATTAAAGTTGCTCTTCATTATGCTGCTTGCAACGCTGCTAGTGTAGTATCAAAAAAAGGTGCACAAGATGGCCTACTTTACTATGAGGATTTAAAGAAAAAGTAACTCTTATTACTAACATTTAAACAAAAACTTTTAAAAAATTTTTAATAAATTATGTTAATGTATAAACCTTCTCTCAAGTCTAAGAAAGCTATCTCTGGAGTTATAACAATAGCCTCATTATTACTAGTTAGTATAATTGCGATAGCTTATCTTCAAAATTGGTTTCTTACTTATGAATCTGATATGATTGCAAATTCTGATAACTCAGTTTCAAAACATGATGTTCAATTAATGTATCTTGATTCTAATAAATTATATGTTAGAAATATCAATCCTCGTTCTTTTTTATATTCAAATGTGAAAATAGGAGATACTCTCTGTGGAGTATCAGGAACTATTTCAAATGGTATGAATACACTCTCTATTGGAAATTGTACTTATGGTATGTCCGTAGGTCCTCAAACAGTTGAGTTATTTACAAATTCAGATGTTATTGGAACTACTCTTCTTTTAACAAATCCTTTTACTTATAACTCTTGTAGTTTAGATTCAATAACAATAAATCATGGTGAAAGTTATACTTATTATAATTCTTCTCTTGTACCTTATGGCACTAGTTGTACTTCTATCTCAAGAACTTGCAGCGATGGAACTTTAAGTGGGGATTCTTCTTATAATGAGAGTAGTTGTTCTGTAGAAGGACAAGATACAATGCCAGAAGTTTTTAGTTTTACAAATCAAACTGATGTTGCTCTAAGTACTTTAGTATCTTCAGATATTGTAACACCTACTGGTTTTGAAGGGCCACTCTCAGTCGGCATTACAGGCGACGGAAGCCCACAACTAAGCGTGGACTCAGGGGCGTGGACGACAAGTACAACAATAAATCCTGGTGAGACACTTCAGATACGTTTGACAAGTGCAGGCGCAGGAGAAATTCCCTATACAGCAACTTTAACATTTGGGGATTACAATTATACTTGGTCTGTAACAACAGGAGCCGGAGTTAGTTATTCACTAAGATTCAACGACGATGATAATGCTTATTTGAGTTGGACTCCTGTTTCTGAAGGAAATAGGAGAACTTGGACTTGGAGTGGTTGGGTAAAATTATCAAATGTCGGCAGTAGTCATTTCACATTATTTGCAGCAGATGATGGTTCAACTGATGAAGCATTACATATATTATCCCCTGGTTCTGATAATAGAGTTAGATTTTTAGGACAAGCGGGGGGCACAAATTTTGATTTAGTAACTACTCAAAAATTTAATGATTCATCTGATTGGGGGCATTTTGTTGTAAGTTTTGATTCAACTCAGACTACTTCTTCTGATAGGATTAAAATTTATTATAATGGTGTTCAAATAACAGCTTTTGATTCTGAGACTTATCCTTCACAAAATTATGCATCACAGTTTGGAGATTCTAGTTCTGAGTTTGATATAGGAGTAAGAAGACAATCAGGTTCTTATAATTCATATGCTGATGGTTACTTCTCAGAAGTTCATTTTATTGACGGACAAGCATTAAATGCTTCTTACTTTGGAGAAGAAGATAGTAATGGTAATTGGGTTCCAAAAGATTTAGATACAACAACATATAATTTATCTAGTAATCTCGATGTAAATAGTGGTACTTGGACAGGAGATACGAGTTATTTTACATTAGGTACAAATTCAGTTACAGCTTTAGGAGATGGAGTTTCAAGTAATATTGGTAGTGTAGTATATGATACAACTTTCTCTGGAGATTTTTCTGTAGCTTATACTATGTCTGGTAGGTTATACATATGCTAAAATAGGTATTGCTGAAAAGAGTGTAGTTGATGCTAATTGGACTTCAGGAGATCAATTTGGAGGGTTGGGAGGAGCTTCTGAGGGAGTGATTTGGGCACAAAGTGAATATCGTTACACTCAAAGATATTTATCTGATGGACCTTTAGGCTTTGATTGGCGAGGAGCTACAGGAGCATCAGCAGCAGGAGATTCTTTTGTTCTTAAAAGAGAGGGTTCTGTTATCACTTTATATAAAAATGGTGTTTTAGATTATACTTTTTCAGAACCTATTGAGGGCGATGCAAAAGTTATTTTCACTTCAGTTTATAATCCAACTTGGAGCTCAGTTACAATTACTGATTATAGTGCATTATCTGGAGGTTATGGAACAAATGGTTTTTATTTACCATTTAATGATTCTATGAACTTAGGTCATGATCAATCTGATTCAAGAAAAGACCCCTATAATGTATTATTAATTCATTCGAATGAAACTGATGGAGATACAACCTTTTTAGATTATACTGGAAGTCATACAATAACTTATAGTGGAAATCCAATTCATAATACTTCAACAGCAAAGTTTGGTTCTTCAAGTATCTATTTTGATGGTTCAGCAGAGTATCTAACAACCACAGATAGTAATGATTTTGAATTTGGAACTGGAGATTTTACAATTGATTTTTGGATTTATGTTATTGGTTCAACTGATACTAATGACTTAATAACAAAAAGAGATAGCCAATCTGTTGAAGGATTTACAATATACAAAACTAGTGGGGCTGGTTCTAACCAGTATGCTCTTTATGCTACTTCAGCAGGCTCATCTTGGGATGTATGTGGACAAACTTTTGGTGCAATCCATTATAACGCGTGGGATCATATTGCAGTTACAAGAGCAGGAAATACCATTTATCTTTTTGAAAATGGGACTTTGCAAGATACTTGTACTTCTACTGCTTCTTTTCATGATGCTCCTACTGCTTTGAGTATAGCAAGAGATATTGATGGAGATCCTTTTAAAGGTCATATGGATGAGATAAGAATATTGAAAGGTAAAGCTTTATGGACTTCTAATTTTACTTTACCTACAGCTCCAGCTAATCCTGTAAATAAACCTCTCAACGACTTTACACTTGTAAACATTGATGAAGGTGAGGGGTTACTAATTCACTCAAATACTACTGATGGCAATACTATCTTCTTTGACTCTTCGACAAATGCGCATATTATTTCAAAAACAGGGAATGTCCATCATGAGTCTAACCAATCTAAATTTGGAAATACAAGTGTTTACTTTGACGGAAGTGGAGATTATCTTTCAATTGCAAGCTCATCAGATTGGGCTTTCGGAACAGGAGATTTCACAATAGATTTTTGGATCTATGATCCATTAGACATTCCAGGTTCTGGCATTAATGTAAATGTCCCTTTGATTAATGCAGATTATTCAGGAGGAAGTGGTTGGTTACTTTACTATTATCCCACAGAAAATCTTCATTTTCAAGTTGGCTCTGGAGGTGCATATTCTTATTTTAATCTTGCATCTTCATCAGACATTGTAGATAATAGTTGGAACCATTTTGCATTTACAAGAGAAGACTCAGTATTAAAAATGTATGTCAACGGTGTTTCTCAATCTTTCTCAGATTATTCAGGAGGGCTGCATACTTACAACTTCGTTTATTCAGGAGATTTAGAATTAGGCTATGAGTCAAGTCAGAATGCTTATCTAAATGGTTATCTTGATGAATTTAGATTAATCAAAGGCAAAGCCTTATGGACAAATGCATCATTTACTCTACCTACATCTCCTGCAACTACTCTTGATGCTCTATCCACAGATCAAATGATAGATAGCCCTACAAATAATTTTGCAACTTGGAGTTCTACAGATAAAGATAGTGGTGTTACATTATCTAATGGAAACTTAGAATTTGATGGTGCTAGTGCTTGGAAATCTGGCCGTGCTACAATGTCAATGACAGAAGGAAAATGGTATTTTGAAGCAAACTCCAATTGAAGGAATTAATTATTTTGAGGTAGGAGTAGCAGAAAGTAGTGCTGCATTAACTAATTATTTGGGTTATAGTAGTTCAGCATGGATACTTCAAGCGGATACTTCTGTTAATACTAGAGGTATGACAAATAATGTTCAAACTAATTTTGGAGATGACACCTCTGTATTAGGAGATGTTTTTATGGTAGCAATGGATATGGACAATAATAAAGTTTGGTTTGGTAAAAATGGAGCATGGTTTAGTTCAGGAGATCCAGAAGCAGGATCGGGAGAACAATATTCAAGTTTACCTTCAGAACTCTATTTTGCATATTCAGCTTTTGATAAATTAATATCCACTAACTTTGGTCAAGGAGGTCAATCTGGATTAACTTATTATTCAGATGCTGGAGGTTACTTCAAATATGAACCTCCAACAGGATTTAGAGCACTTTCCCAAGATAATCTTGATTACCTTGCAGGATTAAAATGTACTCTTGATGGAACAACATTAGAAAATGGTAGTAGTGCAACATTCTACACTGCAACATCAGTACCATTTGGTTCGAGTTGTCTATCTCAAACAAGAACATGTAATGAAGGAACATTAGATGGAAGTGATACATATGCATACAGTTCATGTATTGTAAGTTACAATATCTCAAATTCATTATTATTTAATAAGGTTGATACCTCTTATTTGAGTAGAACTTTCGTAAATACAGCAACAAATGGTACTAAAGGTACAATTTCTCTGTGGGTGAAAAGAGGTAATCTAGCAGATACTACAACAAGTGGGGCACAAGCTATATTTTCATCTCCTGAAGGTTCATCCTCAATGTTGTTAGGTTTTGATAGTGGAAGTTGGTGGGGTAGTAATGATAACAATATTATTTTGGGTGATTATGGTGGTACCTGGTATAAAAGATTTGCAGATAATTATATAAGTGAAAGTTCAAATTGGTCCAATTTAGTTATTGTATGGGATTCTTCTCTAAGTACTGCTTCGGATAGGGTTAAACTTTGGCAAGATGGTGTTGAATTAGTTTCTACTGCTGAAAGTAATTTGGCTCAGAACACAATAATGGATTTTGGTAAATCAGGTAGTACAATTACTTTTGGAGGAAGAGTGAATGTTGGAGATAAATATTTTTGATGGTTATCTTTCAGAGGTTCATTTTATTGATGGAGCAGCATTAAATGCATCATATTTTGGTCAAGAAGACAGTAGTGGTAATTGGGTTCCAAAATATTACGAGGGAACTTATGGAACAAATGGTTTCTACTTGCCATTTAATGATTCTATGAATTTAGGTTATGATTATTCAGATTCCAGAAAAGACCCATATAATGTATTACTAATTCATTCAAATGATACTGATGATAGTACAACATTTTTAGATTATACAGGCAGACACACAATAACTACAAACGGAAATGTAAAACATGAGACAAATGAATCAAAATTTGGAGATAGTAGTATCTACTTTGATGGCACTGGTGATTATTTAACAATGCCTGACTCAGTGGACTGGGATTTTTCAAATGATTTTACTATTGATTTTTGGGTTTATCTAAATGCAAATACCTATCAATATTTTTTAACCCATAGAGCATATAGTGCAACTACTGGATATTGGGGAGTATTTACTGCAGGAGCAGGAGATACACGTATAAATTTTCAAGCATACAATAGTGCAAATGCAGATACTTTTACTGTAGCTAGTACTACTTCGCTTGATTTAAATAAATGGTATCATATTGCAGTTGTCAGAAATGGAAATAATGGTTATTTATTCATAAATGGAACTTTAGAATCTACCGACACATCTGCAGCAGGTGATATATCTGGGATGAGTTCAACATTGGATGTAGGATTTATGAGTGGATATGGGGGTTATACAAATGGTTATCTTGATGAAATAAGAATAACAAAAGGCAAAGCCTTATGGACAAATGCATCATTCACACCACCAACTGCGCCAGAGAGTCCAACAACCAAACCTAATAACGATTGGACAGTAAATAATATTGATGAAGGAGGAGGATTATTAATTCATTCCAACAATACAGATGGTAGTGTAGCATTTACTGATAGTTCAGGAAATGCTTATGGAATCACTAATAGTGGTGTTTCACATAGTACTGATACAAAAGTTTTAAACTCTTCAAGTATGAAATTTGAAGGAAGTAATAGTGAATATTTATATGTTTCTGATTCATCTATTTTAGATATTGGAACAAATGACTTTACAATTGACTTTTGGGTAAATTTCTCTACTCTTTCTGCATATAGTTGTTCAGGGGCTGCAAGTTGGTTTGCTGCTCATGATACAAGCTCTGATTTTCAAGTTTCTTATTATTACTCATTGAATCAACTTCATGTTGATATTGGAGCAAGTGCTGAGACAACGGTTTCATGGTCTCCATCTACAAATATTTGGTACCATTTAGCAATTACGAGAAATAATGGTAATGTTTCAGCATATGTTGATGGTTCAAGAATAAGTACCTGGACAGATACAGAGAGTATTCCTTCTGGAGGATTATATTTAGGAAGAAATTATGTTGATCCTTGTTATTTTGATGGATATATGGATGAAATTAGAATAATAAAAGGCAAAGCCTTATGGACAAATGCATCATTCACACCTCCAACATCTCCTGCAGATTCAATAAACACAACTTCAATAAATCAGATGATAGACACACCAACTAATAACTTTGCAACATTAAATCCTGCTGATGGTCATTCTTCATTAACATATGCATTTGGTAATCTTAAATTAACTGGTGCAGGAGCTGCAAGCGATATGTTTGCAAGAGCAACTCAAGGAACAAATAGTGGGAAATGGTATTATGAATTTACTAAACACACAACAGGCTATGGAGATAAATTAGGTTGGGCTGACAAATATGATACTGATTGGGTTGCAGGTTCAGCAAATCTAGATTACTCTTGGGCATGGTCTACTGATGGAACAACTTTTTATTCCCGAGATACAACTGGTGCTACAACAACTACAATCTCTCCTGGTGCATTAGCAGTAGGAGAAGTTGGAATGGTAGCTGTAGATTTGAGTGGGGGAAATGGGCAAGGAAAAATTTGGTTTGGTAAAAATGGTCAGTGGTTCAATAGTGGTGATCCTAGTTCCGATTCAAATCCACTAAGAGATAAAATGAACTGGTCCACTACTTACTTATATCCATTTATGTGGCTTGATTATAATATGGCTCATACAATGAACTTCGGCCAAGGAGGTCAATCAGGACTAACTTATTATCCTACTTCCGGTGGACGCTTTAGATATGAGCCCCCAACAGGATTCAAGGCATTATCAACAGCAAATACTAATTAAATATTACAAAAATTAACTTTTTTTATAATATTTTTATAATTTTTGTTAATTTTACAAATTTTCATGAAGTAATACATGTAAGATAAATAATCTAAGATTATCAGTCTCTGCTTTTTTAGAAAGTTTAGTTAAACTCATATATTTTTCAAATGCCCCAGATTTCAATATTAACAATGGAAAACCAAATCTTACTAACAACCAATTAACTAATATTCTTGTAGTTCTACTATTACCATCAGGAAATGGATGAATTCTCTGAAAGTCATTATGTATCTTTCCTATTTTATCCAAACATTCTTCTCTACTACTAATAGAATTAAACTCATCACAAAATTTGACAATTTCAGAGACTACAAATTTAGGTTCAGTAGTTTTAAAACTGGGATTTCCTGCAATCTTATTCTGTGCTTTTTTATATTCTCCTGCCCCTCTATGTAAAGAGAACATTACTCTTTTATTTAATTCCTTAATATCATCAGATTCCAGTTTTTTATCAATATTATTTATAACAAACTGCATTGCTTCATTCAAATTTTTGACCATCTGAATTTCTTCTAAATGTTTTTCAGGATATATCTCTTTTGTAAGTATGTCAATTGTCTCTCCAATAGTTACCGTACTTCCTTCAAGTTGTACTGATCCAGTCAAATATGCAAAATAATCTTTTTCAAAAGGATTGATTATGTATTGAGGGATTTTTAATATTTTTTCCCTTAATTGAGAATAATTTGCGTAAACTTCATTAATTACAATCTTTTTTCCTTCTAGTTCTTGAATCAAATCAAAAATTGAATGTATAAGTAGTGTTCCTACTTTAGGTTTATTTTTTCTAAGAAGAATAAATTGATTTTCTTCTAAATATTTTAGAATTTTTTGAATATTATAATTATTCTTTATTTCTTCAGGTCTTAAATTAGGTAAATTTTTACTTAATATTTCTAAAATATTAATAATTTCTTTAGATAAAAATAGATTATAATTTAAACCTGTTTTTATTGACTTTTTTATAATTTCAAAGAGAATTATAGATTTAGGATTTTTTAGTGGTGTATATCCTTTAGAGGTAAGTGTTATTAGATTATCTTTTTGTAATGATTTTAAATGTGCGTAAACAGGGACTGAAAAGTTTAACTCTTTCTGTTTAATTGGAGCTTTTTCAATTACTCTTGCAAAGACATCATATTTAGTAACCATATATAATATTATCTTTAATCATTTATAAAATTAACTTTTTTTATAATATTTTTATAATTTTTGTTAATTTTGTACTAGAATTAACTAATAATACCTAAATTCTAAACTCTAGGAATTAGAAATATTTATATACCCTATACTTTAGATTATTCTTACACAAAATTTGAATTTGAAAATGAGTGACGAAAATAAATTACGAGAAGATAGATTAAATAATCTACAAGCGTTAAGAGAGGCAGGGATTGACCCCTATCCGTATTCATATACGATTGATACGAACCTTCAAAATCTTAGAGAAAAATATGACTCCAAACTAAAAGAACACGAACAAACCCAAGACACATACCAAGTTGCAGGGAGAATCATATTATTCAGAGAAATGGGAGGATTATCATTTATGACAATCCAAGATGAAGATGACAGAATGCAACTTGCATTTATGAAAAAAGATCTCAAAGACAAATTCAAATTACTAAAACACTTTGACATAGGTGACATTATAGGTGTCAAAGGTAAGATTTTTAAGACTAAAAAAGGTGAGTTATCAATTTTAGTTGAAAGTTTTGATTTATTATGTAAATCCCTAACAGATTTAGGGGATAAATATCATGGAGTTCAGGATGTTGAACTAAAATATAGAAACAGAAGTTTAGATATGGTTATGAATCCTAAGTCAAAAGAAATTCTCAAAAAAAGATTTATCATAACACAAAAAATAAGAGAGTTTATGATAAAAGAAGGATTTTTGGAAATCGAAACTCCTATAACACAAGTAGTATATGGAGGAGCTGCAGCAAAACCATTTATAACACATCATAATGAATTAGATTTAGATTTATACCTAAGAGTAGCTCCCGAACAAGCATTAAAAAGAGTTATGGTAGGAGGGATGGAAGCAGTATTTGAAATAAATAAAAATTTTAGAAATGAAAGTATTGACAGAACTCACAATCCAGAATTTACTATGATGGAAGCGTACAGAGCTTATGTAGATTATGAATATATGATGTCTTTGACTGAAAGGATGACTGAATTTATTGCAAAAGAAGTTCTTGGAACTACTAAACTAGAATTTAAAGGGAAAAAAATTGATGTAAAAGCTCCTTGGAAAAGAGTTACTGTAAAAGAAGCTCTTAACAAAGCGAAAAACTGGGATGTTGATAAAATGAGTGATAAAGAACTCTTCAAAGAAGTTGAAAAAATAGGTAAGAAAGGTGATTTATATCACAAGACAAGAGGAGAAGCTATTTTAATTTTATTTGAAGAATTTGGAGAACCAACTGCACAGCAGCCTACACACTTCATAGATTATCCTAAAGAGTCTACCATTTTCTGTAAAAAGAAAAGGGGCAATCCAGATTTAATTGAAAGGTTTGAAAGTTTTGTGTGCGGTATGGAACTTGCAAATGCGTATTCTGAACTAAACGATGCTCAGCTTCAAAGAGAACTTTTAGAACAACAAACACAATTTAAAGAAGAAGGGGCAGAAGAGACTTGGGGTGCATTAGATGAAGAATTTTTAGAAGCTATGGATTTAGGACTTCCTCCTGCAGGAGGTTTAGGTGTAGGAATTGATAGACTTGTTATGATATTACTAAATCAAGATTCAATTCGTGATATCATCTACTTCCCAACAATGAAACCTAAGAAGGAATGAAATTCCTTCGTGGTACTAAGAATTAAGAAATAATTGTTATGAACCTAAGAAGGAATGAAATTCCTTCGTGGTACTAAGAATTAAGAAATAATTGTTATGAACCTAAGAAGGAATGAAATTCCTTCGTGGTACTAAGAATTAAGAAATAATTGTTATGAACCTAAGAAGGAATGAAATTCCTTCGTGGTACTAAGAATTAAGAAATAATTGTTATGAACCTAAGAAGGAATAAACTTTTTGAAAACCGATTAGACAAATCAGAATTACTTCAAAAGATAAATACCATCTCTTTTTATTTCTTCAATTAATTTAGAATTATTATTTTTAAATTCTTTTTCTGTAAAGTTATGGATTTCTAATTTAATTTTATATTCTTCTTCAATTTTATATGAATACTCAAATAAATCTATTTTTTCTTTACTTATAATTGCTATATCAATGTCTGATTCTTCTTTATTTGTTCGTTTAGCATAAGAGCCAAATATAATGACTTCTTTTATTGTTGTATTTTTATCAATCATACTTAAAAAATCTGTTATGACAAGTATTGCTTTAAAAGTTAGATTATTAAATTTCTTTTTGTCTTTTTCAATAATTTCTAATAAAAATTGGGTATTAGGATTAGTAAAGTCTAATTTAATAATATTATTTTCTTTTTTTATCAGATTATAAAATTCAAGTTTGTGTAATACTTTGTATAAAGAACTATTGTTTAGTTTAAGGCTTTCTTTAATTTCATTGTATTTATATCCTCGTCCAGGTGAATATGAAATTAGGAGAAGAAATTTCCATACTACTTTATCATTTAATATGTTTATTATCATTTTTCTTTATCAATAAGTTTCTTTCTGAAAAAACAGAATTATATATTATTTTTATTTAGAAATTTAGTTAGGATTAGAAGTCCCCCTAATATGATTAAAGGAAGACATATTCCAAATAGTACAACTAGTGAACTTAAAGCATTAAAAAAGAATATTGCAAATATGCCCAATATAATTAGGATAATACCTCCTGCAAATGGTCTTTTCCATGCTCCATAGACAAATGCAAATAGAATAAGCCATGGCAGAGCATTAAGACTATTTAACAATATGCCTTTAAATCCAGGTTCTGCTCCTGAAATAAGAGCAAATACAAACCAAAATGAACATAGAATCAGTAATATAGAAATAACAGAATTAGTCATATATTTAGAGATTTTTTTATTTTTCATAAAATTATTATAAACTTTTTAATTTAAAAAGATATGTTTAATATTCGGGCATTTTTTCATATCTTTGTATTATTCTACCTATTGTTGACATTGAATCTCTATCTGAATCAATTATTGCGGTGTTTCTATTAAAAGCTGCTTTTCCTAAATTAAACATTTCTTGACTAACTCTAGGTATTTGACAAAATATGTGTTGAGGAAATCCTAAAAGTTGGTAATTAAAACTTTCAGGAGGTTTTACATCTTTTCCATATTTAGGATAGTTTGTAATAATATTTGCAAGTCCAATCATCTCTGGAAGTGTTGGAACAAATTCTCTTGTAAGGGTTTCTATACATTTGACAAGTTTACCTCTAAAATCGTCATCAAAAGCTTCTAAAGGTATTCCTTTACTAATTAGAGTAGGTATTGTTTCTACTTGTTTTTTAAACTCTTTATTTATGTAAAGGCCATTTCCATCAATATCACCTGGACAAAATAATTTAGATCTTTTCAAGTTAAGTTTAAACCCTCTAAATCCATTTAATGGGTCTTCATTAGGGCTAAAGCTTCTAAATCTCTCATCAGTATTGACCTTCATTGATTGAGTTTGATATAGTTTTTCCAAAGCAACTCTTATTCTATCTAAATTAAGATCAGTTATTCCATATTCTAATAATATTGGAAGTCCATTATCATCAAATTCTAAGGGTTTTATAAGTCCATAAGGATTTTCGTAGATATCTATATTTCCAAAAGAGTTATGCCAAAGTATATTTTCAAATTCTATTTCGATTCTATCTCCTACTTCTTGCGAATAATATTTAGTAAGAGTTGTAATACTATTATCTTTATTATGTGTATTTACCCGAACTACTCTAAGATTGTATTTTCTTTCTTTTCCTGAAATTTTATTTCCATTATCTGGTTCAGGTTTCTTTGTCATAAACAAAACTAACAACTAAATTATTTTAAATTTATTGATTTTAAGTAGTGACAGTCAGAAAACTTTAAAAAGAAGAGAAATAAGCTATTATCTAATGGAAACATTACATATAATATTGGCAAAAAATTTTATGCGAGAGTGTTTAGGTTCAGATGGAATTGAAGGAACACATGCAATGCGTCTTACTGAGATGCTTGAAGAGCTAGATCCTAATTCTCCTAGAATCGAGATTGAATCTGCAGCACCTGAGGTTGTAGCTAATGTTGTAGATAGAATAAGGACTGGTGCTTATGAAAGAGTTGCTATTTACGGTCTATGTGGAACAGGAGTTGCTGATGTTGGAAGGGATATACGAGATAGTCTGATGGATGAGAGGATTAAAGTTCCTGAATGTATAATATACAATGGCGATGAAATATCAAGATTTGATTCTATCAAAGTAGTTTAAATCAAAGCTAAACTTTTTAAAAAGAATTACTTTTAATTTATTTATGTCTTTAAATAAGAACTTAAATCTATTCTTCGAAAAATATAATTATTATATTATAGGTTTAATTTTAATTTTTGCATTCTTTCTTAGAATTCTCTACTTAAATTATGATTCAATGTGGATTGATGAAACATTATCTGCAGTTTCTGCAAAAGCAATACTTGAACAAGGTTATCCAATTTTAGATTCAGGAGCAAGTTATGAGAGGTCTCTTCTATTTCATTATGTTATGGCATTTTTCATGCTTATTTTCGGAGCAAATGATTTTGGGGCAAGATTCATATCAGTTATATTTGGAGTTCTTACTGTTTACTTAGGATATTTATATGGACGAAAATTTATAGGTGGTAATTTTGCTCCTTATGCTTTTGCAATTTTACTTGCAGTAAGTTCATTAGAGATAATATACTCAAAGCAGGCAAGATTCTATCAAGGCTTTCAATTTTTTTACTTTTTAAGTTTTTACCTATTTTATAAATTTATAATTTTAAAAGAGAGATTTTTCAAAAAACGGTATCAGGATTTACTATCTTTACTCATCTCAACTCTACTAGCAATGCATCTCCAGTTTATGGGATATATAATAGTTCCTCTTTTCATATTGATTTATTTAATTAATAATTTTGATTTTAAGAAAAAATTTAATCTGTTAAAAAATAAGTATTTTTGGATAATATCTATTATTGGAATAATTTTTATGTTATATATTATATTTAGATTATCTGGGAAACTAAACTCTATAAATTCATTAAGATACTTAGTTTATGCAAATGCTTACATAGATTATGTTTTTAAGTATTGGATTGTATTTGCCTTTTTTATACTTGGGTTTATTGTTAGTTTGTATAAAAATTTCAGATTTAACTTTTCTTTCTTTTTGTATTTTGCTATCCCTTTTTTTGGCATATTTTTCATTCAGACTTTTGGTTCAAGATATGTTTATTTTGCATTATTTGGACTTTTATTTTATGTAGCTTATTTATTTGAAAAATTGCATTTAAAATTAGTAATCTTCATTTTATTTTTAATTTTCTATTCAGGAACACTTTTTGATTTTAATGGAATTAAAGAGCCTCTTTATGATTCTTCTATGCCTCTAGCAGATTATAAAGGAGCATATACATTTGTAGTTAATCAAAATTATACAACACCTTTAGTTACAACTTGGTCTCCTGGAGCTCTTTGGTATGGAAAAGGGGCAGATTATTTAATATACTATTCTATCTCAGGTTTGCCCGGTTCATTTCTAATAAATAATCAAACAGGTAGAAGTACTTTTACAAACTCCTCTATAATTTACAATTCCTCTCAAATACCAACTGAATATATATTTGTACTTGATGAGCAAGCAAATAGGAAGATAAAACCTAGTTTTTTAAGAGAGATATTATCTAATTGTACAACAAGTTATAATTCTTATAACATAAAAGTCTTTGATTGTGTAAAATAAATAAGTAATTTTATAAATATTCAAGTTCTATTTATATTATGGAAACAATAACAATAAGTCGTGCTGAATACGATTATTTAAAATCTCATGCAAAAGATGTTGATTGGGAAGTAGTAGAACAATTTAGAAAGGGTCTGAAAGATTTAAAAGAAGGACGAGTTATTGAATGTTAGAAATTGTTTATTTTTTGATATAAATTATATGCATATTGTTTGTATTCTCCTAAGTATAATTTAATATTTTCAATAGTTACCTTTTGAGTTTTCTTATCACTTGAAGCTACAAGTAGTATAAGACAGATTTCCTTATATATTAAGAAATAAACTCTTTTTCCTCCAATCTTTTTTTCTCTTAAAAAATCATATCCTAAGGGTTTGCCTAAATTTGAATTAATCTTAAGATATATAATAAATTTGTTTAGTTCAGCAATTTCGGCTTTGTTTAATAACTTGTTTGCGTACTTATCAAAATCAGGAACTTTAAATACTCTGTTCATTATTATGCTTAATATTATTTGATTTTAATAATAAGTAATTTTATAAATAAGTAAACTAAGTTTCAATTAAATGGTAAAATATTCTGTTTTTTGTCCTATTTATAATGAGGAGAAAAATATCAAACCTTTATATGATGAGGTTTCTAAAGTTATGAATTCTTTAAAAGATTCTTGGGAGTTTATTCTGATAAATGATGGCTCTTCTGATAATTCTTTGTTAGAGATGAAGAAATTAAAAAATGTTATTATAGTTGATTTAAAGAAAAATTATGGTCAATCTATTGCAATGGATGCAGGATTTAGACAAGCTAAAGGGGAGATTATAATTTCTTTAGATGCAGATCTTCAAAATGATCCTAAAGATATACCTAAGCTTTTGAAAAAGTTAAATGATGAAAAGTTAGATGTTGTTGCAGGATGGAGATTCAAACGTAAAGATCCTTTATGGATGCTTGTTATAACTAGAGCTGCTCGTTTTTTACGTAGCTTTTTTGCATCAGATGGTGTGCACGATAGCGGGTGCACTCTTAGGGTTTATAAGAGAGAATTTATTGAAGATTTAGAATTATGGGGAGAAATGCACAGATACATTATGGCTCTTTTAAAATGGCAAGGTGCAAAAATAGGAGAGTTAAAAGTAAATCATAGGGCAAGAGTTAGTGGTGTTACAAAATATAATTGGAGAAAATCTTTCAAAGGATTTGTTGATTTATTATATATCTGGTTTTGGAAGAAATTTAGTGGTAGACCTTTACATCTTTTTGGTGTTACTGGTATGGGATTTGGATTTATAGGTGCTCTTTGTTTATTTTGGACCGGATATCTTAAGATTGTAAAAAATGTCTCTCTTTCAGACTCTGTATGGTTTATAATGAGTGGGTTTTTAGTTATGATAGGAATTCAGTTCTTTATTTTTGGAATATTAATGGACTTAATGGTAAGAACTTATTACAACACTTCCATTGAGAATAGATACAAAGTTAAATCCGTTATTGTTAATGGTAAGAGAAATTAATTTTTTTTGAAATAATTCTTGTTTTCGGATAAATTTTGTTAAAATTATTTTTAAAGATGCAGATTGATTATAATTTATGGATTTAATAACTAATAATATTAAAAATAAAATTTATACTTTAAGAGGCGTTCAAGTTATGCTTGATAGTGATTTAGCTAATTTTTATGAAATTGAAACTAAAGTTTTAAATCAAGCAGTAAAACGAAATTTAGATAGGTTTCCTGAGGATTTTATGTTTCAACTTAATGAAAAAGACTCCTTGAGGTCACAATTTGTGACTTCAACTGAACATGGAGGTAGGAGATATTTCCCTTATGTTTTTACAGAACAAGGTATTGCAATGCTCGCAGGAATTTTAAGAAGTAAAAAAGCAATAGAAATTAATGTTAATATAATGAGAGCATTTGTATTAATGCGAAAAATTCTCAAAGAAAAGACTTTAATTGATTCAAGGTTTGACAAAATTGAAACTAAATTACTTGAACATAATAATCTGATTGGAGATATATTTGATTTATTAGAAGATAATAAAATTTTAGAGAAACAAGAAGGAATATATTTTGAAGGTCAAGTTTTTGACGCTTATGTATTTGTTTCAGATTTGGTAAGAAAAGCTAAAAATAGGATAATACTTATTGATAATTACATTGATGAAAGTGTTTTAATTTTATTTTCTAAAAAAAGATTTAATATTGAATTAACTATATATACGAAAGAGATTTCTGAAACTTTAAAGTTTGATATTGTAAAATTCAATAATCAATATGGTGAAATCTCTATAAAAAAGATTAATTTTATTCATGACAGATTTTTAATAATTGATAGTAATTTGTATCACTTTGGGGCATCTTTAAAAGACTTAGGAAAAAAACTTTTTGCTTTCTCAAAACTAAATTCTCTTTCTTTGGACCAGATTTGTGAGATTCTTCAAGAATAATCTATTTCTGCCAAAAATTGGCAATATTTAAGATAATTTATAAACTTTAAAAACATTTCAAATTTATATGATTTTCAAGACATTAGAATTATTGATGAATTAAGAGTTAATCCATTTTCTCAGCTTTATAAAAAACTATCAAGTTCTGAAGTTGATTATAGAATTAGAGTTGGTTCTTTTAGAATTTCTTATTCAGTTTATAAAAATGAATTATTAATTTGAATAATTAAAATAGAACACAGAGAGAATTTCTATAATTAATACCAAATGGAGATCATCATATATTAGCACTTGCTAATTAATATTACAATGTTCACTATTGACCTAAAAAGATCAATAGATAATTTTCTTAAAAAAACTTATAAATACAATGATTTAAACTTTTTTTAATGACAGAAAATATAGTTATTGAGGAGTTTTTAATTGATAAACATAAAAGAAGAGAGAAAAATGGTCATCATTCATTTGTTATTTGGTTTACAGGTCTCTCTGGTTCAGGCAAATCTACTTTAGCAAAACATTTTGAGAAGAAGATGCATGAGAGAGGGTTGAATACATATCCTCTTGATGGAGATAATGTTAGGCATGGGCTTAATAAAGATTTAGGATTTTCTGCTCAGGATAGAGAAGAGAATATAAGAAGAATTGCTGAAGTTGCCAAATTAATGGTTGATGCAGGAGTTATCGTTACTTCTTCTTTCATATCTCCTTATAGAAAAGAGCGTGATTTTGCACGAAGTATTGTTGATTCTAATGAATTTATTGAAGTGCATGTTAATGCACCATTAGATGTTTGTGAAAATCGTGATGTTAAGGGATTATATAAAAAAGCTCGTGAAGGTGTTATAAAGAATTTTACCGGGATTTCTGATCCTTATGAAGAACCTTTAAATCCTGATCTTAAAATTGATACTCATGAAATGACAATTGATGAATCTGTGGATAAAATTATTGATTTTTTAGTAGAAAAAGAATTGATTTAATTTTTTTTCTTTGTAGCCCAATCTATTAAAATATCTGCAATTTCTTCTCTTGTAAATTCTAAAGGAGGTCTTTGACCTTCACTTAACATTTTTCTTACTTGTGTTCCTGATAAATGTATATAATAGCTTGAGTCATGTGGACAAGTCTTTTGTGATGTCACATTTCCACATTTCTGACAAAAAAATGCGTGTTCAAATGGCAATGGAGTTATTTCTAACTGACTTTTTACTGCTAATAATGCTTCCTGCGCCTCGTATGTACCATAGTAGTTACCCACTCCGGCATGGTCTCTTCCTATAATAAAATGTGTACATCCATAATTTTGTCTAATTATTGCATGTAGTATTGCTTCTTTTGGTCCTGCGTATCTCATTGCTGCAGGCATAACTGAGACCATAGTATTTTTTGTGGAATAATATTTATTTACAAGAACATCATAGCATTTCATTCTAACATTAGCAGGGATGTCATCTTCTTTAGTTTCTCCAACTATAGGGTGGATTAAAAGACCATCTACAAATTCTTGAGCACATTTTTGAATATATTCGTGTGCTCTATGTATTGGATTTCTTGTCTGAAAGGCAACTATAGTTTTCCATCCTCTTTTTTCGAACTCAATTCTAGTCTCTTCAGGAGTAAGATAATATGACTCACTAATTTCTTTTCTTCTTGGAGTTTTCAAAAGGGTTATTTTTCCTGCTAAAAAGTTGTTTGGTGCATTCATAATTACCTTAACTCCTGGATGATTTATATCTGACGTGTTGAAAACCTTTTCACAATATCTTGTTTTATTTTCTAGTCTAAATATCTCTGAGATTTCCATCGTTGCAATTTCCTCATTATCTTTTGATTTAATTACGATTTCTTGTCCTTCTTTCAGTTGCTTTGCCACGTTATCTTCTACAGGAAGTGTAATTGGAATCGGCCAGAGTGTATTATCCGGAAGTCTCATATTCTCTATAACTGAATTTGTCTCTTCCTGTGTCATAAATCCCGATAACGGGGAATATGCTCCAATTCCTATCATCTCACAATCATTGATATATCTATCTTCAATTACAATTGAGTTCAAACTACTTGTATCTTTATTAGGATTGAACCTATTCACAAGTGCACTTTTTCCATGTGGTTTAATCATATAATTACGAGATTAAGTTCTTATTTTTAATATTTTGTTTTAATAGAAGGTTTTTTAAAAAAATACTTCTTGATTAATATTAAGTGAGAGTTCTAATATTAAACTATGAGTTTCCTCCTTTAGGAGGTGGCGCTGCTAATGCAACTAAATATATGTTAAAAGAGTTTTCTAAATATAAGGATTTACAAATTGATTTAGTTACAAGTTCTGTGGGAAGATTTAAATATTTTTTATAAATAAAATAACTCTTTAATATTTCTAATTGTTTCTTTGTAATTTTTAACTGAGATTCCAATAACTCTTTTGTCTGTGTAGATTTCCCAATCATTACCTCCTTCAAATGTTTTGTCTCCAAAAAAATATATTTTTTCAAAGTTTTCTTTTTCTAAATGTTGAAGACAAAAGGTTTTATCCCAACCTTTTGGAAAAACATCAAAACTTATCTGTCCTCCAATTGAATAAGTTAAGTCTAAGTTAGGGAAGTTTTAATTGAGATAGATATGATAAAGTTTTGTTTATGAATTCTTGGAGTTTTTCCTCTCCAAAAAAATTTAATATATTTTCTTTCAAAAATTGTTCTTGATTCTTATATGCTACTAATCCGTTTTCTGGGAACATATAATCGAATAGTTTGAAGTTCTCTTTTCCTAATTGTTCTTCTTGTTTATGTAGATCTGAACCTCCTACAAAAGCAATTTTTGTATTAGGTTTAGTTTTTAGTTTTTGAAGTGTTTCAATCATCTCTTCAGTTATTTTCTTTCTTGGTGCTGTTAGTGTTCCATCAACATCAAATAATAAAAGTGTTTTATTGTCTTCCATATTCATCTTCAAATCTTTCTATATCATCTTCTCCAAGATATGTTCCTGTTTGCGTTTCTATTATTATCAAATTTTCTTTTGTTTTGTTTCCTATTCTGTGCATAGTTTCTTTTGGTATATATATTGATTCTGATTCTTTTAGTGTTATTTCATCTTTTCCTTTTACTATGTATGCTTCTCCTTTAACAACTGTCCAGTTTTCTGAACGAAATTTATGTTTTTGTAGTGAGAGTATTTTGCCTGGAAAAACTATTAATCTTTTTACTTTGTAATTATTTTTTTCTTGTAAAATTGTGTAAGATCCCCAAGGTCTATATACAGTTGTGTGAAATTTTAACCTTTCATCATTTTTTTCTTTTAGAAAATTTACAATATTTTTTACTCCTTCTGATTTTCCTTTTTTGCAGATGAATAATGAATCGTCCGTGTCAATTACAATTAAATCTGATACTTCATATAAATTTGTTATTTTGTTTTTATCGGTATAAACAAGATTGTTTTTTGAGTTTATGAAGATTATATTTTCTGAACCTAGATTATTGTTTGGATCTTTTTCAAATGTGTTGTGAATTGAATCGTATGAACCTAAATCACTCCAAGTTATGTCTAAAGGGATTGTTGCTATTTTTTGAGATTTTTCAAGTATTCCAAAATCAATTGATGTTGAAGGTAGAGCTTTGTAAAGTTCTCTACTGTCTTCAATTTTTTCTATGTTTTCTAATTGTGGATTTGTCTTTTTTAGTTCTTCTATGAAAACTTTTTTGTCAAACAAAAATATTCCCGAATTCCACAAATATCCATTTTGAATGTACTTTTTTGCTGTTTCTTCATTAGGTTTTTCTTTGAACTCTTCAACAATGCCATTATTGTGTTTTAGGTATCCATATCCTGTGTGTGGGGAGGAAGGAGTTATACCGAATGTGATTAAATATTCATTTGAAAGTTCTTTTGCTTTTTTTAATGATTTTAGAAAGTTTGATTCATCTTTAATCATATGATCCGAAGGAAAGATTACTGCTTTGTCATCAACAAAGATCATGCCTAAAATTACTGCAGGAAGAGTATTTTTTGCCTCAGGCTCTATTATTATATTTTCTTCTGAATATTCTATCTCTAATTCATTAATTGCACCCATTACAAGAAATTTTTGTTTGTCGTTTGTTACTACAAGAATATCTTTTGGGTCTGAAATTTTCATTGCTCTTTTGAAAGTTAATTGAAAAAGAGATTGATTATTAAGATATTCAAGTTTTAGAAACTGTTTAGGGAAATACTCTCTTGAAAGAGGCCATAATCTAGTTCCGGATCCTCCTGCTAGTATAATTGTTTTCATAATAGTTTAAAACTAATATATTTTATAAAATTACTTATTTGGACTCTAAAGTTAGGTAATAGGTTGGGATAGATTTATAAGTGACTTAGGAGTAATGATTTTATATGAAATATTCAGTATTTACTCCTATATTTAATGAGCAAGGAAATATTGTAAAACTTTATGAAGAAGTTAAAAAAGTAATGGATAATTTAGGTGGATCATGGGAGTTTATTATGGTTAATGATGGCTCAAGAGATGGATCTCTAAAGGAGATGATGTCTTTGAAAAATGTTATTATTGTAGATTTGAGAAAAAATTATGGACAAAGTGTTGCCATGGATGCTGGGTTTAGACAAGCAAAAGGAGAAATTATTATTTCTTTAGATGCTGATTTGCAAAATGATCCTAGAGATATTTCTAGGTTGTTGAGAAAGTTGGAAGAGAAAAAGTTAGATGTTGTTGCAGGATGGAGGTATAAGAGAAAAGATCCTTTGTGGATGTTAATTGTTACAAAAGCTGCAAAGTTTCTTCGTTCTTTTTTTGCATCTGATGGAGTTCATGATAGTGGATGTACATTAAGAGTTTATAGGAGAGGATATATTGAAGATTTGGAATTGACAGGGGAAATGCATAGGTATATAATTGCACTTTTGAAATGGCAAGGAGCAAGAATTGGAGAGTTAAAAGTAAATCATAGACGTAGAGTAAATGGAAGTACAAAGTATAACTGGAAGAAGTCTTTCAAAGGTTTAGTTGACTTGTTTTATATATGGTTTTGGAAGAAGTTTAGCGGGCGACCATTACATCTTTTTGGAATTACTGGACTTGTGGTTATGGGTTTTGGAGGCCTTAGTGGTTTATGGACTATTTATTTGAAGATAGTTAATAATGTTTCTTTATCTGATTCTGCTTGGTTTACGATGAGTTTTTTTTTATTTATGGTAGGAATGCAGTTTTTTATTTCAGGAGTTATGCTTGACATAATGATTAAAAATTATTACAATAGTTCAAGAGAGAAAAGGTATGTAGTTAAGTAAATTATTAAAAAACAAAAAACATAAGATATTTAAAAATGAGTAATCTAAAAAGAAAAATAACAATTGTCATTGATAAAGTATTAGGAGAGTAGAATTTTAAATATTATATAACAAAATATTAAGAATATAATTATATCCTATAATATTTATTTCCTAGTAATTTTATATTTTTTTACTATAAAAATATAAATAGTAAAGATAAAAATAATAATTATAGATATTATAGCAGAGGTGATATAATTTGTTTTTCATATGTTTTTGAGTTGAAAAACATAGAGTTGCCATTAAAGGAAATAAATACAATGTTAAACGATAGTTCTTTAGAATATGCTGCTAGTGTAATAGAAGATCATGAGAGAAGAATTGAGGAAAAAATAAAAAAATTACAGCAACTAAAGAGTGTTATAAACGATTATAGGAAGTGCTTTAACAATGCAATTGAAAATATTGATGTTATAAAAATATCAGAAAATCCGAATATAATTTACAGGGAAATTGAAGAACCTAATGGTTCAGTAATAGAAAATATGTCCTATTTTCAAAATTTGACTATGATGCATGTACCTTTGTTTACTTTTTGTATAGATAAAGAGCTGTTTTTATCAGAAATGTTTTATAATAATATTAAAGAAAGTAGAAAATATTATAAGTATGCATTAAGTTTAAAAGATGAAGAAGAATTAATTGCAAAAGAGGATTTTCCTCATGAGGATTTTAATATAATTAAACCAAAAAAATGGTTGACTTCAGTAGTGAAATTTTATACAAATAAGGATTACAGCGCTATACTTAAAATAAGAGAATATGTTGAACAAAAATGTTTAGAAATAGATGGTCCTGTATTGCTTAGAGCTATTTCGTTCAAAAATAATATTCATAATAATTGTGATTATTATGAAGTGTATATACCAATAAATTGAAAAAAATACAAAATAAACTATTGACATTGGAGCAACTCAATAGTTTATTGTTATGATATAGGCGTTTATAACTCGCGAGAAAACGTTTCAAATCATTGCCAGGAGGATATAAATGGAGAGTAAAAGAGTATTAGAGAAAAAAAGAGAGTTCCCACATGTTTTTGTTATTTTATTAGCTATAATAGTAATTGTTTGCATACTTACGTATATAGTACCTGCAGGCCAGTATGAAAGAGTGTTAGATGATGCATCAAACAGGATGGTAATTGATCCAGATTCATTTACTTATATGGAAAGAACACCTGTAAACCCTTTTAAAATGTTTGTAGCTTTGATAGAAGGTTTGATTCAAGCTTCTAACATAACGTTCTTAATTTTTTCAGCTTTTTCTTGTTTGTATCTTATTGAAAAAACAGGTGCTTTAGATGCAAGTATAGCATTAATGGTTAGAAAAACTCAAGCAAAACCAAAATACGCTACAGCTATATTGGTTATGATAATGATAGTATTATCTGCATGGGCATCCACTGGAACAATGTCATATGAGGAAATTATAGCATTTATACCTGTTTTTTTGGCACTTAGTCTAGCTTTAGGGTATGATGCATTAGTTGCTCTTGGAATTTCTTTGCTTCCTGTTGGAGTAGGATTCTCATCAGCTACTGTTAACCCATTTAGTGTAGGAGTTGCTCAAACGATTGCAGAATTACCTCTTTTTTCAGGAATAGGATATAGAGTATTAGTATTAGTTGTTATGACTACAATTACTATTGTTTATGTACTGGCATATGCAAAAAAAAATCCAAAAAGATCCTTCAAAGAGTATAGTAGTAGGTTTAGATTACTCAGATGTTGAAATTGATGAAGAAAGAATGCAGACACCATTTACAACAGAACGAAAAGTTTCAATATTTATACTATTTATAGGTATTGGAATTATGGCATTTGGATTAATAAAACTTAAGTGGTACATAAATGAAATAGCTGCAATATTTATTATAGTTTCTATATTAGTAGGAATTGCTAATAAGTGGAATGCTAATCAAATTACCAATACACTTGTTGCTGGATTATCCAAAGGTGTTGTATCAGCCCTAGTAGTTGGAGTTGCACGAGGTATATTAGTTGTTTTAACAAAAGGAAACATTATAGATACTATTATATATTCTGCTGCAAGCGCGTTGGAAAATTTATCGTTATATGCAAGTTCCGTAGGTATGTTAGTATTGCAAAACTTAATAAATTTCCTTATACCATCTGCATCAGGTCAAGCAGCAGCAACAATGCCAATCATGATACCAATAGCAGATTTAATAGGAATAAATAGGCAAGTTGCAGTATTGATATTTCAATTTGGTGATGGATTTTCAAATATATTTTGGCCTACAGGTTTTGTGCTTATAGCATGTACTATGGCAAAAGTGCCTATTAATAAATACTATAAATGGATTTTACCATATTTTTTAATTTGCTTTATATTACAAATTGTATTTGTGTTTGGAGCAATTGCAATAAATTACGGACCATTTTAGAAATTGTTAGGAGTGAAATAATTGAATCAGATATTTCAAGAGATAGATAATATAAAAGAAAAACTTATTTCATACAGAAGATATATTCATAAACATCCTGAAGTAGGTTTTGAAACTGAGAATACTGAAAAATATATAACAGAATTTTTAAATAGAAATAAAATAGAAATAATCCCTTCAAGTGTAGGGGTAATGGGTATTATAAGAGGCAGTAATACAAGCGAAATAATTGCGTTGAGGGCAGATATTGATGCACTTAATTTAGATGAATTAAATGATGTTGAATATAAATCACAAAATCTTGGTAAAATGCATGCTTGTGGCCATGATGGGCACACTGCAATGCTAATGGGAGCATCAGAAATATTAAATAATAATAGAGATAAATTAAAATATGATATTTTACTTATATTTCAACCAGCTGAAGAAGGTCCTAGTTTAGGTGGTGCAAGAATAATGCTCAAAGATTTAGAAACTAATGGACTTTTGCCTAAAATTAAGTATATTTATGGTCAACATATTACTACAGAATATGAACTTGGAAGCATTCCTATAAAATATGGAAGTTTAACAGCTTCAACAGATGAATTTGTCATTGAAATTATAGGGAAGGGAGGGCATGCAGGAATTCCTCAAGAAGCTATTGATGCAATATCAATTTCATCAAAATTCATAAATGAAATGGAAAGCTTTATTTCAAGAAGAACAGACCCTTTTGATCCGGTTATATTTTCAATAGGAACTATAAACGGAGGTTCAGCTAAAAATATAATAGCAGAAAAAGTTACATTAAGTGGTACTATTAGATGTCAATCTGAAAAAAGCAGAAAATACGTATTAGAAAGTGTTGAAAATGTTCTAAAAGGTATATGTTTGTATACAGGAGCATTATACAAATTAGATATATTGCACGGACTACCAGTGTTAGTAAGCGATGATACAGTAATGGATATTGTTAAAGGTATTGCTATAAATGTACTTGGAGAAAATAATGTAATCGAAACCAAAAAATCAAGTATGGGGGCAGAAGATTTTGCATACTTTGCTCAAAAAAATCCCATCAGCTTTTGTTTGGATAGGAGCAAGAAATGAAAAAAAAGGATTTGTAAATTTGATGCATAATCCAAAATTTGATTTTGATGAGGATGCTTTGTTAATTGGAGTTAGGATGTTTTGTTGTTTTGCTTTACAAGAGTAATATAATTTAAACAAATATTATAAGGCCTATTTCTATGGTACCAATAGAAATAGGTTTTTTCTTATCTTTAAATTCCAATGGAATACAATAACTAACTATGCCATATAAATATAATTTTATGTTAAACAATCTAATAGGATTATAAGATATAAAATACCTGTATTACATAAAAAAATCTTGACAAATATTGGTTAGCTAATGTAGCATAATTTAGATAGAGTTATTTAAAACAAAATTAATGGAGGACAGAATGAAGAAAAGTTCAATATTAATAGCAATTTTGTTAATTGTTATTACAATATCAACAGGGTGCAATAATACTGAGGCTAAATCAGAGCAAGTATCCTCTAATGCTTCTAAAGAAAATGAACCGAAAACGTTTGACGAAGTGTACTTAGTAGATGGTTTAGAAAATGCTGTATATTATTTAAATGACAATTTTAATAGTTTTAGTGACGAATCAAAGACATCATACATGAAAAATTTAGCTCAAGAAATCTCTGATAGATCATTGCTTTATAGTGAATTTATTAATTTAAAACCAAAAGAAGGACCTGCACCTATAGTAATTGAACATGTGGATTGGCTTTATGATGGAATATATGACTCTAAAACCAATATAATTTATGCAGGCAGCATTAGTGAATCTGCCAAATTAGCGGCACAAAAAATTAAAAAAGATGATTTTTTCGTTTTGTGTAAGAAATACTACGCCATGGATGGCAATATTGAAGATATGGGATTTGACATAATAGTGAAAAAGGAAATATATGATATTTTGATGGATAGGTATTCAGAATATTCAACTGATCAGGAAAACTACTTTGAGTATGTAAAAACATATACAGACGTTTTGAATAATTCAGATGATAAATTTGAATCTCAAGAAACTTATCCAGTAGTTTTAGTAGAAGAATCAGATAGAATAGAAACGTTGAGAAACGAATGGAAGACGGAAGTTGTATTGCCAGTAGTATTAATAGAAGAAAGTCAATCTGACTTAACTCCATCTGAAAATACTGAAGAAAATACTAAAATAGATACAACAACAAATCCAGATAAAAAAGTACCAGAAAAAAGAGTTTTAAAAAATTATTCAGGACCTGGGTTAGAAAATTTACAGGTAGTAGCTGTAGATGCTGAATTAGGTGGAGAAACAGATAATGTTGCAATATTTGGTACAATTTATGATGTTCAAGTTGGAAAAATCAGATTATTTACTGAAGGCAATTATGAATCTATAAAAGAATACGATGAGTTATCAGATACAGTTATTCAAATTTCAAATTCTGCTACAAATGACCAGGCAAATAACTACGCTATATATGTGAAATTTTATGATGAGGATTTAAATATCTATACAATGTATTTCGAACCTGAAGATGCTAAAGGTTCGTTCGAAGAAAATTCCGAAGTTGTTCTAAAAGAAGGTACACAATCAAATGCATTATATGATACAGATGAAAGTACTATTATTACAGATATCAAGGGAAGTGACGATGATTTTAAGGCTTTTTTCTTAATTGATGATGTAGAACAATACGTAAAAGATAAATCTTATTTACAAAATCTATATTTAGATGTAGACTCAGAATGGGCTGATTATGATGGTATTATAACAACCACAGTAATACCAATGTGGGTATCAAGCAATATGTATGATATAAAAGTAAAAAAGCTTAATATGGGAGAAGAGCAAAATACCTACGAACCATATTTAAAAAATATAAAAGCAGGAAGCTTTATTAAATGGATTGGATATTTTGAAGGGGACATGCAGTCCTATGAAATTCATTTTGCACTAGGAGATGGCACTAAAAAAATAATAACAATCGCAAATGATGAATCAAATAACTCCATATCTACAAAAGGGTTAGCTCTAAATATATCTAACTAGAGTTGCAGAGAAGTCAGATAATTGTTGAAATTATCTGACTTCTTATAAGGCTAACTTAAGATTAATTGTTATTAATAAACGGATTGGTGTATCTAATATCAACTTTTTTCCTAATGAATCTAAGTATTTTGTAATTAAATTTGCATAAGGGGAGTCTGTATGAATTTCAAAAACAATCAAGATACAATTTTGAATGGAAACATATATAAAGCTATTTTACTAATATCATTTCCAATTATATTTAATAATCTAATTCAAACACTATATAACTTGGTTGATGGATTCTGGATAAGCAAAATTGGTTCTTTGGAATTTGCTGCAACAACTTTTGTATGGCCGGTAAACTTTTTATTTATTTCGATTGGTATGGGGATTTCGATTGCAGGAACTGCAATTTTATCTCAGCTGTTAGGTGCAGATGAGAAGGATGATGCAAATAAGTATGCAAGTCAATTAATTATGTTATGTATAGCAACCGGTACTATATTAATGTTATTTGGAGTTGTATTTAGTAGAATAATAGTTAAAATTATGGGTGTTGAAGGTAAAATGCTTTACTATGGTACATTATATCTTAGACTTACTTTTTTAGATTTGCCATTTATGTTTTATTTTTTCATATTTAATGCAATTATGAATTCCCAAGGTAATTCTGTGGTTCCGACAGTATTAAGCGGGATAAGTGCTGTTATAAATGCTATTTTAGATCCTATTTTAATATTTAATTTTAATATGGGTGTAAGTGGAGCTGCTATTGCAACAATCATATCGAAAGTATTATTAGCATTGGCTTGTGGAATTTATTTACTAAAAGGAAAATCAATAATACAACCAAATTTCAAAAAATTTAAATTTAATAGGCAAGTTATAGAAAAAAGTCTAAAAATCGCAATCCCTTCAGCTATTGGTCAGTCAGGTTCAGCAATAGGATTTATTTTTTTGAATACATTTATAGTTTCTTATGGAACTTCAACTATGGCAGCTTACGGAATGGTTAATAGGATTACGGCATTAATTAGTCAGCCTGCATTGGGGATAAGTACAGCAATTATATCTATAGTTGGACAAAATTTTGGTGCTAGAAATTATAAACGTGCTACAGACAGCTTTAAAAAATCGATTTTATTAACTTCAGCCATTGGAATTATCGGCTGTGTGTTTCTAATATGGCAAAGAGTACGCATTATCAATTTTTTCATGCAATCAAAAGATTCTATAGATGTTATAAATCAGGGTATTACTTATCTTGTGTATATATCATTTTCAATGCCTTTAATGGGTATATTTAGTAGTTTTCAGGGATTGTTTCAAGGGTCAGGACAAACTAAATATGCTATGGCAATGGAGATTTCAAGATTATGGTTTGTAAGATTGCCAATGATATTATTCTTTAAATACTTTACTTCAATTGGTTCGGAAGCAATATGGTTTTCGATGAGTTTTAGTAATTTGATTATATGCATATATGGTTATATAATTTATAAAAAAAGAAACTGGATGAATAATTTAATAAGATAATACAGACTATTACTGTTAAATAATTGTAAACAAAAAGCTTTATGTCTAGTGGCATAAAGTTTTTCTATTTAAACATTTTGGACAGCTGACTTAAAAAACAATCTATGAATAAATAAATTATTACAAAATTAGATAAACTAGACAAAATTACAAAATATATGCTATAATCCAGTATATGAGAAGTTAAGCTTCTTGTTATTAGACACTTTAACTTTTTAAAAAATACATATTGACATTTAGTTCATGTAATACTAGTATATAAAATGCAATTAAATTGAAAAGGGTGATATGGATTGATAGAAAAACAGCAGTCATATAAATTTAAAGTATATGAAAAAATAAAAGAAGATATAATCACTGGAGTAATTCCCCAGGGAGAAATATTGAATGAGAGAAAATTATCAGAGGAATTAGGTATCAGTAGGACACCTATAAGAGAGGCATTACAACTTTTGAACCGCGATGGATGGATTTTAATAGAAACATACAAAGGAGCAGTTGTTAGAACCTTTGACATGGAATATGTAGAAAAAGTTTTAAAAGTTAGAAAATCTCTCGAAATTTTAGCGGTAGAAGATGCCACTAATAATGCTACTGAAGCAGATTTAAATTACTTAAATAGTATTTTGGATAAACAAGAAAGGTCAATTATAGACTATAATCCAACAGATTTTATGATTCTTGATAGACAATTTCATGAAAAAATTTATGAATTAAGTAAAAATGAAATACTGATTAGTCTATTAGGAAACATAAACGATATAATTAGATTTTTTGGAATAAAGGCATTAAGAGAGCCTGAAAGAAATAAGAGTACATTACAAGAGCATAGAAATGTACTAAATTCAATGATAAAAAAAGATATAAAAGCTGCAAAACAAGATATGGAATATCATATGCAACAGACAAGTGCGAATATATATAATCATAATTCTAAAAACGATAATAAATTAATAGGTAAAAACTAAAATATTAACTAATTTTATATTTTAAAATCTGTAATTTGTGACGAACAAATGGCTAAAATGCAATGTTTTAAAATTCATGATTGATAAAAATACTACAAATTTCTTGACAACCTCATATAAATGTGCTATAAATAATTGTATTGTATTTGGTATACCATATACCAAATACAGAATACCAATCAATATTTTATATGGAGGCAAATATGAAAGTTAGCGTAGTTCAAATGGATATGTTACTTGCTGATCCTGAATATAATTTCAAGCATGCTGAAGAGTTAATCAGAAAAGCAGCAAAAGACAAGCCCGATGTAATTACATTGCCAGAAACGTGGAATACAGGATTTTTCCCAAAAGAAAATTTAGAAAATCTAAGTGATAAAAATGGGGAAAAGGTTAAAGCCGTATTTGGTTCATTAGCAAAGGAATTGAATGTAAATATTGTAGCAGGCTCTGTAGCGAATTCAAGAGATGGTAAGATTTACAACACTTCCTTTACATTCGACAGATCTGGAGAATGCATTGCAGAATATGATAAAACTCATTTATTTACTAATATGGGTGAGGAAAAGTATTTTGAATGGGGACAAAATGTTGTTACATTTGAAATTGATGGTGTAAAATGTGGAATAATAATTTGTTATGATATTAGATTCCTTGAGCTTGTAAGGACATTATCGTTACAAGGAATTGAGGTATTGTTTGTAGTATCTCAATGGCCAGATAGAAGATTAAAACATTGGCAAATATTAAATATGGCAAGAGCCATTGAAAACCAAATGTTTGTAGTATGTACCAATTCATGTGGAACAGCTTATGAAACTAAATTTGCAGGACATTCAGCAATTATAGACCCGTTCGGTGAAATAATAGCAGAAGGAAACGATAGTGAAGTTATACTTAATGGAGAAATAGATTTAAATATTATAAAAAAACATTAGAGATACCATAAATGTTTATAGAGATAGAAACCCTAAATTATACAAGATCAACTAGGAGGATGACATTGAGTACTATAAAGTTTAATTTAAACACAATTGGTGGAAGTAAAGTCGTAGAAGTAAAGTATGGCAATCTCTTTGCAATTGGATATGCTGGAAGAAATATTGAAAAAACAATGGAGCATATCAAAGAACTAGAAGAGGAGCTAGGAGTACCAGCACCAAAAAAAATACCAACTATATTCCAATGCTCAAACATTATATTAACACAAGATAGTGATATTCATGCTGTTGGATATAAAACTTGCGGAGAAGTAGAATACATAATAATACTTTCCGAAGGAAATACTTATATAGGCATTGGTAGTGACCATACAGACAGAGAGTTAGAAAGCGTTAGCGTTCCAAAATCAAAGCAAGTATGTCCTAAACCAATAGGATACAACATGTGGCCATATGAAGAAGTAAAAGACCACTGGGATGAAATAAAACTTATATCATATCAAACAATTGATGGCAAAGAGATTATATATCAAAATGGTTCATTAGCTGACATACTTCCAGTAGAAACAATCTTAAAAGAATTAAGAGAAAGAGTGGGAGATGTAGAAAACAGCGTTATATACTCTGGAACAGTTCCGGCATTAGATGGTTTTAAATATGGAAGCAATTTTAGATGTGAAATGATAGACGAAAAACTAAATAGAAAATTAGAGTTAAATTACAATATTATTGCAATAAGCGAGGAGGAAAGATAAATGAAAAAATTAATTAGTTTAGTATTAGTATTAGCAATGATGGCTACAGTTTTAGTAGGTTGTGGAGAGAAACAAGCTCCTACAGATAATGCAGGTTCAGAAACTCCTGCACCAACAGAGAAAGCAGTAGAAATTAAAATTGCTACAGTAGGAAACGAAGATCACCAATCAACTATTGCAGCACAAATATTCAAAGATGAAGTAGAAAAAGTGTCAAATGGAAAAGTAACAGCTACAATTTTCCCTAATGGTTCATTAGGTGGAGAAAGAGAAGCAGCTGAAGGTGTTAAATTAGGAACTATCCAAATGACAGTAGTTACATCTGATGGTGCTTTACCAGCATGGGTTCCAGATATTCAAGTATTATCTATACCATATTTATTTGCTAATAAAGAAGAAGCATATGATATACTTGACAATACTTTACAACAAGAATTAGCTCCTAAATTCGAAGAGCAAGGATTTAAACACTTAGGATTTGTTGAGTTAGGATTTAGACATTTCACAAACAATGTAAAAGAAGTTAAATCAGCAGCTGATATGCAAGGATTAAGCATCAGAGTTCAAGAAGCACCAATTTGGTTTGCATTAATAGAAAAATTAGGAGCAACAGCAACTCCAGTTCCATTTAACGAATTATACACTGCATTACAACAAGGTATGGTTGATGGACAAGAAAATCCTATAACATCAATAGCAACTTCAAAATTTAATGAAGTTCAAAAATATTTAACACTTGATGGTCACACATATGCAGCAGAAAGTATTATAATGAACAAAGATTTTTATGATGGTTTATCAGAAGAAGTAAAAGGATATATTGATGCAGCAGTTGCAGTAGCTATACCTGGACAAAGAGAAGCGGTATCAGCTAAAGAAGAAGAGTATTTACAACAATTGAAAGATGCAGGAATGGTAGTTACAGAAGCAGACTTAGATAGTTTTGTTAAAGCTACAGAAGGATTGTATAAATTAGATGAAGTTAAAAAATTAGTTGATCCTTCACTAGTTGAATTGATTATGAATAAATTAGGAAAATAACAGGTTAAAAATTTACAAGTTATAATTGGATGCGATATAAAATTATCGCATCCTGAGATTTAATAAGAGGAGGACGTCAATTGAAAACAGCTAATATGATAGTAGACAGTATTTTGAAGATGGTTATGGCATTTACATCTTTATTATTATTTATTGTTACTTTTCTTCAAGTGGTTTCAAGATTTATATTTAAAACTCCCTTAGCATGGAGTCAAGATGTTATTAGATTATGTTTTGTATATTTGGTTTTTTGGGGTGCGGCATATTGCTTAAAAGAAAAGGCACATCTAAATGTTGATGTATTTTTAACTGCATTAAAACCTAAAATGAGAAAAATTGTTGAAATAATAATTAATGTAGTATTGCTTTTATTCTTTGTTTTTATAATATATTTTGGTTTTAACTTTATGCAGACTGGTTCAACTCAAAATGCTCCATACTTGCCTATTCCAATGTCTATTTATTATTTAAGTGTACCAACAAGTGCAGCATTTATGTTTTATTATATGATACAGCAAATATTTGGACAAATAAAAACATTTAATGAAGTAGACAGCAATAGTGAAGGGAGGTAATTTGATATGACGATGATATTATTTTTATTTTTAGCATTTATTATAGGTACCCCAATTGCTTTTTCTTTAGGACTAGTATCTCTTGGAGGAGTAGTTATAAGTGGATTCCCTCCTATGGTAGTAATACAAAGAATGTTTACAGGTGCTGATAGTATCGCACTTATAGCAATTCCATTATTTATGTTTGCAGGAGAATTGATGTTTCAAGGCGGTATGTCAAAGAGACTGGTAAACTTCGCAGATACATTAATAGGACATTTCCCAAGTGGACTTGCCATGGTTAGTATACTTGCATGTATGTTCTTTGCAGCAATTACAGGATCTGCAATAGCAGCTACAGCAGCAATAGGTGGCATAATGATTCCTTTGATGAAAGAAAAGGGATATGAAAATACATTTAGTGCACCTCTGTTAGCCTGTGGAGGCTCTATAGGACCAATCATTCCACCAAGTATTCCACTTTTATTATATGGAGTTATGGCTAACGTAAGTGTTGGTAAATTATTTATAGGTGGTTTTGTTCCTGGTGTATTAATGGGATTAGGACTTATGATTTATAGTTATTATGTAGGCAAGAAGCGTAATTACAAAGGAAGAGAAACAAAGGCTCCTACAGGAGAAATATTAAAATCAGCTAAAGATGCATTTCTTGCACTCTTAATGCCAGTAATAATAATTGGCGGAATCATGAGTGGAAAATTCACAGCTACTGAATCAGGAGCTATTGCAGTTTTCTATGCTATAGTAGTAGGAATGTTTGTATATAGAGAATTAAAGATGGAAAATATGTTCCAAGTACTTGTTAACTGCGCTAAATCTACAGGACAAGTATTGATAGTTGTTGCATTTGCATCACTATTTACATGGATTATTACAGTAAATCAAATACCACAACAAATTAGTGCATATTTAAGTTCAGCAATTTCAAGTAAAATAATGTTACTACTTGTTATAAATATAATTTTACTTATAGCAGGAACTTTTATAGATACAACAAGTGCACTTGTAATATTCGCACCATTATTTATACCATTAGTTACAGCATTTGATGTTGACTTAATTCATTTTGGTTTAATAATGGCAGTAAACTTAACAATAGGAATGTGTACACCACCACTTGGAGTGTGTCTATTCGTTTCTGGTTCCATTGCAAAAGTATCATTAAAAGAACAAATGCGGGATTTACTACCGATGGTAGGTATATTAATAATAATTCTATTAATTATAACTTATATTCCACAAACAGTGTTGTTCTTACCAAATTTATTGGATTAATAATAAGTTAATTCCCCTCCATAAATATATATAGCACTAAAAATTACTCATTAATTTGAAGTGCCCCCTGTCAAATAGACAGTGGAAATAATAAAAATATTTTGCAAGGTCAACCAAGATTTTACGTTGGTTGACCTTGTTCTATGATGACTTACCAAATAGATATAAATGTGTATTTTATTGTTTTTCAAACCAAACTAATGTATCACCTGCTGATTTTCTAAAAATATTACCATTAATCATTTTATTTTTAACAGTTTGTAATCCTGTATTAAACTCCTCTTCAGAAATTAAATGAAGCATTGAGTATCCCTTTTTTTCTATTAATTCAAGGTAATGCTTGCCTAATTCAATCTCTTGATCCTCACCTATTGTATTTTCTTTAATGAATTTCAAATTATTTTTTTTAGCACTAGAAATTATTTGTTCAATATCTGGATATCTTTCTTTATCTACTATTGCAGTTGCTGGAAAAAATTCAGACATATATCGCTTGTCTATTTGTCTATGTGATTGAGTTATTATGCACAATTTACCATTCTTTTTTAATACTCTAGAAATTTCAGAATGCATTTTGTCAATATCGGGTATATGATGTATAACATCTGTCATGTAAATTAGCGAAAAATAATTTTCTTCAAAAGGTATTGAACAAGCATCTCCTAATACAAAAGTTATATTGCTATTTTTTATTTTGGCTTTTTCAAGCATACCCTCTGAAGCATCTAACCCGTAGACTTTAGCATTTGTTATTTTTTCAATTATATTTGTATAATTTCCAGTTCCGCAGCCTATATCTAATATTGTTGTTTCTTTTGAAAATTCAGTTTCACACAATAGTTCTTGTACAACTACTAATTCTTCATTCCTTACTTGGTCATAAATTTTGCTTATATTATTGTAATTTACAGTTAACAAATTATTATATCCTCCTTTATTCATTGTTAATTTTTAAATTTGATAATGTCATCATATTCTTTAATACACCATTCATAATAAGAATCTTATTATCTATTCTTTTTCCTTTTTAAAATTCTTAACATCACTATAACTACATACTACAATATATATTATAGCTCAATAATGTTAAAAAAAATACCACAATTTTCTATTTATTAAAAGTTTTTTACCCCTTAAGTTGAACAACGAGATATATTATTCAATGAAATAGGATTTTTAATTACATACCAAAATAAAATATACCCGATGATATATTATTAAAATATTACCTCTAAACTTAAAATTATTAAATATTAATAAAATAGGTATTGTTTTTTATTAAAATAGGATGTATAATATTAAAAAGAATAGAAATCGTTTTCTATAAAAAGAATATTTTTTTATTTATATAGAAATCGGTTTCTATAAAATGGAGGTATGCTTTATGTTTAACGATTTGGATAATTTAGATGTTTTACATAGAAATCGATTAGATAGTAGGTCATATTTTGTTTCTTATAATAATAAGAATGATGCTTTAAAGTTAAGCAAAGAAATAAAAGAAAACTATATATTACTAAATGGTACATGGAAGTTTTATTACTCCCAATATCCAGAGCTTTCTCCTGAGAAATTTTATGAAGGTGATTTTGATACATCAAATTGGGACGATATTAGTGTACCTGGAAATTGGCAATTACAGGGATATGGATATCCTCATTATACTGATTTGATTTATCCTTTTCCAATTGATCCACCTAAGGTTCCATCTAAGAACCCAACAGGATGTTATAGTAGAACATTTAATATTCCTAAGAGCTGGGATAATGGTAAAAGGATCATTCTTAGATTTGAAGGGGTTGATAGTGGATTCCATGTTTGGATAAATGGTAAATTCATTGGATATAGTCAAGGAAGCAGGATGCCTTCTGAGTTTGATATTACTGATTTTGTAGTGGTTGATAATATTAATTCAATATCAGTAAGAGTTTATCAGTGGACGGATGGTTCGTATTTAGAAGATCAGGATATGTGGTGGTTATCAGGAATTTTTAGAGATGTTTCCATAATTGCCAGAGAACCTATACATATATATGATTTCTTTATAAAAACAGATTTAGATGAAAAATATAATAATGGGTCTTTAAATATTGAGACAGTAATAAAGAATACAACTAATGAAGAAATAGAAGGATTTAAAATTGAATATGAAGTGTTTGATGGTGATGATCTAGTTGCAAACGATAGCATTGATAATATAAGAATAAAGGAAAATGAACATACTACTTCAAATATAAATATTTATGTTTCAACACCCCAAAAATGGAGTGCAGAGTCACCGTATCTATATACAATTCTTATATATCTAAAGGATTCTAATAATAACTTAATAGAGGTAATATCTCAAAGAATTGGATTTAGGAAAGTCGAATTAAAGGATGGAAATTTTTTAGTTAATGGAGTACCTATCATGTTAAGAGGAGTAAATCGACATGAATTTCATCCTGATTTAGGAAGGGTTGTATCATATGAACACATGCTATTGGATGTTAAGTTAATGAAACAACACAATATAAATGCAGTTAGAACATCTCACTACCCAAATGATCCAAGGTTTTATGAGCTTTGTGGTATATATGGTCTTTATGTTATTGCTGAAGCCGATTTAGAATGTCACGGATTTGAAGCCATTGGGAAGTATGATATGATTACCAACGATCCAAAATGGGAATCAGCTTATATTGATAGAGCAGTAAGATTAGTAGAACGGGATAAGAATCATCCGTCAATTATAATGTGGTCATTAGGGAATGAATCAAGTTTTGGTTGTAATTTTGAAGCTATGTCAAAATGGATTCACAATAGAGATAACACTAGACTTGTACATTATGAAGAGGATAGAGAAGGCAAAGTAGTTGATGTAATGAGTTCCATGTATTCAAGTTATGATAAAATGGAGGAGTTCGGTAAATTAGAAAATATGGATAAATCACATATATTATGTGAATTTGGTCATGCAATGGGCAACGGTCCTGGTGGGGTCAAAGAGTACTGGGATATATTTTATAAATATAAGAGACTTCAAGGTGGATTCATATGGGAGTGGGCAGACCATGGTCTTAGACAAATTACTGAAGATGGCAAAGAATACTTTGCTTATGGCGGAGATTTTGGTGATTTTCCAAATAATTCGAATTTTTGTTGTGATGGACTCGTTATGCCTGATAGAACACCAAGCCCTGCACTACTGGAATATAAAAAAATAATTGAACCTATAAAAATAACCGAAGAAGATATTCGAAATGGGAAGATTAGGATTAAGAATTTGTATGATTTTATTACCTTAGAACGCTTTAGTTTGTTATATAGGTTGATGGGTGACGGGGAAATCCTAGATAGTAACAAGATTTCATTACCAAGTATAATTCCTTATCATAGTGAAGTTATAACTTTACCTATAAATAATAGTAAATATTATGATTTATATACTGATTTATGGCTTTACATTGAGATTGTTACAGATTTCGATAACCTTTGGTCAAATAGAGGTCATATTATTACTTGGGATCAAATCAAATTGCCATTTGCAAATAATATAAATAAGGTTCTTGATACTTCAAAATTTGGTAGGTTATCAGTTGCTGAGAGCGCTAGTAAAGTTCTTATAAATGGAATAAATTTTGAATATGAATTTGATAAGTTAGAAGCAAAAATTTCTAAACTTGTTTTTGAAGGAACAAAAGTTATGGAGTTAGGTCCGAAATTTAATTTATGGCGAGCTCCAATTGATAATGATATGTATGTTGTAGCTGAATGGAAGAAAAAGGGACTGAACAATATCCTCATAAGAGTTGACAATATTAAAGTTTTATCTGAAGTTAATTTTGTAAATATAAAAGTGCAAAAGTATGTTTCACCTCCAAATGGAGATTGGGCTATTGAACTTCAAGAAAATTATATGATTTATGGAAATGGGGATGTTGTCTTAGAGACTAAGGGAAATCCAAAAGGGAAGCTTCCAGAATCCTTTCCAAGGATTGGTTTTGAAATGAGATTACCTTCTCATATGCAAAATGTTACATGGTATGGACGAGGACCAGGAGAGAGTTATGCAGATAGTAAATCAGCCAATCTTATAGGACTTTACGAAAGTAATGTGGAGGATATGTTTACTAATTATGTATATCCTCAAGAAAATGGTAACAGAACAGACGTAAAGTGGTTTGCAATGAAAGATGAGAGAGGTTTAGGGTTATTCTTTTCTACAGATGATGATGTCATCAACTTTAGTACAAATTATTATACCAAAGAAGATATTGAAAATGCAAAACATACATCTGATTTGATAAAAAGAGATTTTATAAGCCTATATCTTGATTATAAGCATCATGGACTAGGTAGTAATAGTTGTGGTCCAGTACCGCTAAAGGAATATAGTTTGAAACCTGAGGACTTTAGATTTACTGTTAGATTTAGACCATTTTATAGTCAATTAGAATCGCCTTTTGGAATCTATGGCGAAAAAATAAAGTATTAGGGGGAGTTATGAATAAGTTGTTAAAAAATTTAAGACCTAATTCTAAAAGCGTACCATATTATTTTTTGCTTCCTGTAATATTGATATTTTCAATATTTATAATATATCCAATTATTAAATCCTTTTTACTAAGCTTTTATGAGTTTAAAGCAGGTGAATATAACTTTGTTGGATTTGATAATTATTTAAATTTAGCAAAAGACAAAGTATTTCATAAGGCCTTGATAAATACATTTATTTACTTAATTATTCAGGTGCCAGTTATGGTGTTTTTAGCATTATTGCTAGCATATTTACTAGATCAAGCTTTTTTAAAATTTAAAGCAATATTTAGAGTATCGGTGTTTTTACCAGCAATCACTAGTTTGGTAGCATATTCGTTAGTATTTAAACTTTTACTTAATAATGAGTATGGATTGGTAAACTATTTGATGAATTTGTTAGGTATTGAGGGAATAGATTGGCTTAACGGTCCAATTAGCTCCAAAATATCTATAATGCTTGCAATCACATGGAGATGGACAGGATATAATATGGTTATTATGTTAGCTGGTTTGCAGAGGATACCACACGAGATTTATGAAGCAAGCGATATAGATGGAGCAAATAGATTTCAAAAATTCATGATGATAACTCTACCACTAATGAAGCCGATTATATTATTTTCAGCTATTACCTCTACAATTGGTACGCTACAGTTGTTTGATGAATCTTATATTTTAACTAAGGGTGGTCCTGATGGTGCCACTATTACAATTGCACATTACTTATATAACAACGGCTTTAGATATATCAAGTTTGGATATGCAGCAGCTATAAGCTATGTTCTTGTGGTAATTATAGCAGTATTATCATACTTGCAATTTAAAATAGGGGAGGCTGAAGATTAATGAGGAAAAATAGAAAGCCTAGCGAAGCGTCTAAGTCGACAAAAACTTTATCCTATTTGTTTTTAATAGCAGCACTTTTAATTTCCCTATTTCCCTTTTACTTAATGTTTATTTCTTCAACATTAACAACGGGAGAAATACTAAGCATACCGCCTAAACTAAGCATTGGCTCAAACCTTATGGAAAATTTGGCTAACCTAAAGGATAAAATGAATGTGGGAAGAGTTATGTTTAATTCTTTATTTGTTTCAATTGTTTATACAGCTCTTACTCTGATAATAAATTCATTGGCTGGATATGCATTTGCAAAATTTGATTTCAAGGGCAAAAATCTTATTTTTGCACTAATTATGGGTACTATGATGATTCCAGCTCAGGTATTATATATACCGCAGTTTACTATGATGACTGCTATTGGATGGGCAGATAAATTTAGAGCTGTTATTGTTCCTGCATTAGCAAATGCTTTCGGAATATTTTTGATGAGACAAAATATGATGTCTTTCCCAACTTCGTTAATAGAATCTGCTAGAATTGATGGATATGGAGAATTTCCTATATTTTTTAAGATAGTATTACCAAATATGAAACCAGCTTTAGGAGCTTTAGGTATATATAATTTTATGTTTCAGTGGGGAAGCTTTATGTGGCCTTTGATTATTCTAAGCACAGAGGATATGTATACATTCCCAGTTGCATTAGCTTCTTTAGATGGTTTGATGTATAAGGACTATGGAATGATGATGCTTGGTGCTACTATATCTACAATTCCGATTCTAATTATGTTTTTATTGTTTCAAAAACAATTTATTTCTGGGCTGATGGGTGGAGCTGTCAAGGAATAATAACGAGTAGTATATTAAATGTTTACTATCTTTTTGGTGGATAAACATTTAAAATATAATATAAAGGGAGAGTGTAAGAATGAAAAGATTTTTATCTTTATTATTGGTTTTAGTACTAATGGTTTCTTTAGTTGGTTGTGGAAGTAAAGAAAATACTACACCTGCTAATACATCAGAAGAACTATCTGGAAAGATCGTAGTTTGGAGTTGGGATGTTGCTGCTAAGTCATTAGAAGATGCAGCAGTAGAGTTTAATAAAATTCACCCAGATGTAACAGTTGAAATTGAAGATTTGGGTACAGATCAAGTATATGACAGACTTATAACTAGGTTAGCAAGCAAAACTGGGTTACCAGACGTTGTAACAATGGAAGGCGAAAGAGTAGCTACTTTTGCAGCTAAGTTTCCTAACGGATTTGCAGATTTAACTGAATATGTTAATGTTGATGATTTTCTTCCTGTGAAGATTTCTGAAGTTACTTCAAATGGTAAAATAGTTGGATTCCCTTGGGATGGTGCACCATCAGGTTTGTTTTATAGAGTTGATTTATTTGAACAAGCAGGTATAAATCCAGAAGATATTAAAACATGGGATGATTTTATTAAACAAGGTGAAAAGATGAAAGCTATTGACGTTAAGATGATGCCACTTGCTGCTTCTAAAAACCCAACCTTCCTTGGTATGCTATATGAGCAAACTGGTAGCTATTTCTTTGATGAAAAAGGCAAAGTAGCTTTAAATAGTGAAAATGGAATAAAGGCAGCAACTACACTTAAAAAACTATACGATTCTGGTATAACCTATGATAATGGAGATTGGGATGGTTTAGTTTCTGCTACAAAAGAAGGAAAAATAGCAACTGTACCAACTGCAGTTTGGTGGGCTGGTACACTAATAGATGAAGTTCAAGAAAGTGCAGGTAATTGGAGAGTTATGCCACTACCAGCAATAGAAGAAGGCCTTAGCTTTGGTGCTGTAAACGGCGGTTCAAACGTATTAGTTCCTGAAGATGCACCAAACAAAGCAGCAGCAATTGAATTTGTTAAATTTGCTATGACAGATGTTAAAACTCAAATCAATGCATTTAGTAAATATGGGTTATATCCATCGTACAAACCTGCATATGAAGACCCAATATTTGATAAAGAGTTAGAGTATTTTGGCGGACAAAAACTATGGAAATTCTTTGCAGATATTAGTAATGATGTTCCTAAAATAAACTATACTGAAAACTTTGATGAAGCTATTGACCAGGTTAGAGATGCACAAGCAAGAATTTTAATAAAAGGTGAGGACGTTAAAACAACTTTAGATGAATTGCAAAATACTTTAGTAAATAGTTTTGGCGAATAAAATACAAGAGAAATAACCTCTGTAGAGGTTGTTTCTCTAAACATGAGGTGAGCATATGGCTACAACTATACATGATATTGCAAGAATTTCAGGAGTTTCTGCTACAACAGTATCAAGAGTTTTGAATAACAATTATCCAGTAAAAAAAGAAACTAGGGAAAAAGTTGAAAAGGTTATAAAAGAATTAGGATATAAACCTAATCAAATTGCTAGGAGCTTAATTTTAAGGACTACTTCCAATATTGGGGTTGTAGTTCCTGGTATTACGAATCTTTTCTTCCCTACAATTGTTGAAGAAATAAATAAAACCATTGTTCACGAGGGATTTATTATTTCTTTATTTACAACAGATGGAAACCCTGAAAACGAGGTAAATGTTATTGATAATATTATTTCTAGAAATATGGATGGCATAATATTGCTAGACCCTAGTGTAGAAAATCTTGAAAATGGTTATTTAGAAGGAATTAGCAAGCATACTCCCACTATAATTATCAATGGTATGACGGATAAATATAATCTAAACTTCATTTCATATAACGAAGAAGTAGGAACTAAAGAGGCATTTAATTATCTCTTACAATTAGGACATGAGAATATCCTTTTTGCTAGAGGGGATAAGAGTTTATCCTATGACTTGAAGGAAAGAGTGTATAGAGATTTTATTAAAGAAAAAGAATTGAATTATTCAAAGGTTATTTCTGTTGGTAAAGGAAATACCTTAAATGTAATAGAAGAAACAGAAAATATTATTAGTAAGTGGTTAATAAACGAGCATGATGCTACAGCCATATTTGCATGTAATGATTTCATGGCTATAGGTATATTAAATGCTTGCAATAATGCTAAGATTAGAGTTCCTGAAGAAATTTCAATTATTGGATTTGACAATACAATCATATCTAAAATAAGCAATCCTAAAATAACAACTGTAGATTTGAATATGAAATATATTGGGCAAAAAGCAGCAAAAGAAATATTGTATATGGTGAGAAATAAAATATTAAAGGTGGATAAAGTTTTATTTGATACTAAACTTATCTACAGGGAAAGTTGTGGTAAAAATAATCAGGTGAATAACAATGAAAATATTTTATGATAAGCATTATAATGTAGATTGTATTACAATGGAGAATAACAATCTCAAACTAAAGGTTATTCCAAAAATAGGATTTAAAATGGCATCCTTAACATATAAAAACAAGGAATTTTTATTTCAACCTACTGATTTAAAATATTCTATTCCTAATTTTAATGATTCCTTTAGCGATTTTGATACATCTGGACTTGATGAAATGATACCTAGTATAGACAGTTGTATTTATGAGGATGGCTGTGTAATTCCTGATCACGGTGATGTTTGGAGTTTACCGTGGAAAGTAGAAATTGTTGATGACGCCTTAATCGGTAAAGTAGACTTGATTAGTTTGCCTTTGAAATTAGAAAAGAAAATAAATTTTGAAAATGATAAATCAATTAGAATGGATTATAAAGTTAAGAATACTTCTTTAAAAGAACATAGCTATCTATGGGCTCTTCACGGACTAAATAATTTTAATGATAATACCGAAATAATACTTCCAAAAGGTACAAACAGGATTTTGGATGTTATTAATAATAAGATTATAGATGAAAAAATTGAAAATTTATTGGATTTAAGTAAATATAAAGATAAGATGTTTTATAAATTCTATATATTAGATGATTTAAAGAGCGGAAATTGTGGCCTTTACTATAAAGATTGTGGATTTAAATATATGATTAAGTTTGATAAAAATATAACCCCATACCTTGGTATTTGGATTACTAAGGGTGGTTTTAAAGGTGAATATAATTGTGCATTAGAACCTTCTAATGGATTTTATGATAGCTTGAAATTGGCAAAACAAAATAATAAGTATGAAAAGATACTGCCTTTGGAAGAAAAAAATTGGACAATTTACATAGAAATTAGTGAGTCGTAGAGGTGAAGCGTATGGACATAAACAACTTGAAAAATAGGTTTTTAAAAATATATGGTGAAGGGGAATGCTATGCTTTCTTTTCTCCCAGTAGAATAAATCTAATAGGCGAGCATATAGACTATAATGGCGGAATGGTAATGCCTTGTGCTATTCTTTTGGGTACTTACGGTGTAGTAAGAAAACGAGATGACAATGTCATAAGGCTTATCTCTGAAAATATAGATTTAAAAGTTGAAACTTCAGTATTAGACTTAAAATATAAGAAAGAACATGGTTGGGCTAATTATCCAATAGGAGTAATTTACCATATTTTCAAAGCAGGATACAAAATAGGTGGAATGGATATTTTGGTGAGTGGTAATATACCTAACGGAGCAGGTCTTTCTTCATCGGCATCATTGGAACTTTTAATTGGAGAGATGGTTAGTGTATTATTTAATAATGGTATGATTGATAGAGTTGAGTTGGTAAAATTGTGCCAGGACTCTGAAAATAAGTTTATAGGAGTTATGTGTGGAATCATGGATCAATTTGCTGTTGGTATGGGGCAAAAAAATAAAAGTATACTATTAAATTGTAATACATTAGATTATGAATACATTGATTTATACTTAAAGAATTACACATTAGTAATTATGAATACTAACAAAAGAAGAGAATTAAATGATTCTAAATATAATGAAAGAAGAAGAGAATGCGAAGAGGCTTTGAGAATTATTAATAAATATAAAACTATAGAAAATTTATGTCAACTTTCAGAAGGTGAATTTTATAAATACAGAGTACATATTGAGGAAGAAAGAATTAGAAATAGAGCAGAACATGTTGTATTTGAAAACGGAAGGGTTAAAAGAGCAAGCGAGGCTCTAAAAAATGAAGATATTGCATTATTAGGAACCTTATTAAAACAATCACATAATTCGCTTAAAAATTTATATGAAGTAACAGGAAAAGAATTAGACACCATAGTAGATTCAGCAAATAGTATTGATAGTTGTATTGGAGCTAGAATGATAGGAGCAGGTTTTGGAGGTTGTGCTATTGCTTTAGTAAAAAATAAAGAGGTAGAAGATTTTATTAATAAAGTTTCATTAATCTATAAACAAAAAATTGGGTACGATGCATCTTTTTATATAACTGGAATCGGAAATGGTACTAAAATAATTCAAGAAGTCAATTATGAAGCAAAGGGGTGCTAATATGGCAAAGGTAATATTTAAAAATATTTATAAAAAATATTCTGAGGATGTAATTGCTGTTAAAGACTTTAATCTAGAAATTGAAGATAAGGAGTTTGTTGTGCTAGTAGGCCCTTCGGGGTGTGGTAAATCTACGAGTCTACGTATGGTAGCAGGACTTGAGGATATTTCAGAGGGAGAAATTTATATAGGAGATGCTCTTGTTAATGAAATTCCTCCTAAGGATAGAGATATTGCCATGGTGTTTCAAAACTATGCATTATATCCTCATATGACAGTATATGATAATATGGCATTTGGACTAAAATTGAGGAAATTATCAAAGACAGAAATAGACGAGAAAGTATTAGCTGCTGCTAAAATTCTTGGTATCGAAAAATTGTTAGATAGAAAGCCAAAGGCACTATCCGGAGGTCAAAGACAAAGAGTTGCACTTGGAAGAGCTATAGTTAGGAATCCTAAAGTGTTCCTAATGGATGAACCTTTATCAAATTTAGATGCTAAGCTAAGAGTTCAAACTAGGACTGAAATAAAAAAATTACATAATGAACTTGAAACAACATTTATTTACGTAACACATGACCAAACCGAAGCTATGACTATGGGAGATAGGATAGTTATAATGAAGGACGGAATTATTCAACAAGCAGCGAGCCCAAAGGAGGTATATGATCATCCTGCAAATGTGTTTGTTGGAGGATTCATTGGTAGTCCTCAGATGAATTTTATTAAAGCAAAGGTTGAAGGTAACAACGAAGAATGCTATCTTGTCATTGGACATGTTAATATAAAATTATCAAGAGATAAAACAAAGGTGCTGTTTAATGGTGGCTATGTAGGTAAAGAAATAATTGTGGGAATTAGACCTGAGGATGTATATTGTGACAATGAATCTGGTGAAGCTTTGGATAATAATATAATTGAAGCTAAGGTAGATATTTCCGAAATGTTAGGTGCAGAAACATATCTTTATTTAAATATTGAAGGTAATTCTATTATTGCTAGAGTTGATCGCAAGGAAAATTACATAACAAATGATATAGTAAAATTACGTTTTAGTGAAGAGAGAATACATTTGTTTGATAAGGATACAGAAATGTCTTTAATGTAAATATTAAGCAGGTGATAAAATGATAGATATAAATATAGAAATTAAAGATTTAGTTGAATATGCTGTTGCAAGAAAACTTATAGAAAAAAGGGATATAATATATGCGACAAATAGGATGCTAGAGGTTTTGGAATTGAACGAATACAATGAGCCTGAGAATTCATGTAATTCTAATAGGGAGCTAGAGCTTATTTTAGAAAATATTAGACAATGGGCAATTAAGAATAATAGGGTAGAAAACGATAGCGTTCATGCATTAGATGCGTTTGATACTAAAGTTATGGCACAGCTTATTAAAATGCCGTCAGAAATAGAAAGAGAATTTTATAAGAGATATAAAGAATCTCCAATAGAGGCAACTAAATATTATTATGAATTTGCAAAGAACACTAATTATATAAGAGTAAAAAGAATTGAAAGAGATATAAAATGGACATATGAAACACCTTATGGTATCTTAGACCTGACTATTAATTTGTCTAAGCCGGAAAAAGATCCAAGAGAAATTGAAAAGGCCAAAAGAATGGAATCGTTAAATTATCCTAAATGCTTACTTTGTAAAGAAAATGAAGGGTATTGTGGAAGAATAAATTATCCTGTTCGAAGTAATCATAGAGTTATAGGAATTGAATTATTAGGTGAAAAGTGGTTTTTGCAATACTCCCCATATATTTATTATAATGAGCATTGCATAGTATTTAAAGAAGAACATGAACCAATGAAGATTACAAAAAATACATTTAGAAGATTGTTTGAGTTTGTTAGGATGTTTCCACACTATTTTATAGGTTCAAACGCTGACTTGCCAATAGTTGGAGGGTCTATTCTTAGTCATGATCACTTCCAAGGTGGTAATTATAAATTTGCCATGGAAAAAGCAAAAGAAGAAAATCGTATTACATTAAAAAATAACATTGAAGCATTTACCTTAAATTGGCCACTGAGTGTGATAAGGTTAAAAGGGAAGAACGTTGATGATTTAGTAGAAGCGTCCTATGAAATCTATTTAAAGTGGGTAGAATATAGCGATAAAAACTCTGATTTAATTTCACATAGTGGTAGTGAGGTGCACAATACCATAACACCTATATGCAGGTATAGAAATGGAATGTTTGAAATAGATTTGGTTTTAAGAAATAATAGAACAACTAAAGAAAAGCCATATGGGATATTTCATCCAAGAGAAGAATATCATCATATTAAAAAAGAGAACATTGGGCTAATTGAAGTAATGGGATTAGCTGTTTTGCCTTCTAGACTAAAAAAGGAAATGGAATTGTTAAAAAATTATTTGATTAACCATGAAATTGAAGGCGTAAAAAGTAACAGCGAATTAAATAAGCACTATAGCTTTGCTAAAATGATTAATAATAAATATCGGATTACTAATGAAAATATAAATGACATATTAAACAGTGAAATTGCAGAAGTTTTTCTTGGAGTATTAAAAGATGCAGGAATTTTTAAAGATACTTTATTAGGAAAAGCTGCGTTTTTAAAATGTAGGGAATCGTTGTTTGTTAATTTAATACCTTTTTAATAAAAAGAATTAATTACTGTTAGTAGTCTACTCAAATTCTTTCAACTTATAGCGTTTTTATAAAATAAGTTATTTCCCCCACAATAAAATATAATAAAGTTGAAAATCACTTGTTATTAGTATAATCAGGTGATTTTCTTCTATGGCAATATAAAAAAATCTTTTTTACTAAATTTTTAAAAAATAGAATAGTCAATCGCGATGATATTATAATGGTGGTTAATTTTGGATTTGACATATTTAGCTATTTTAATATATAATTATGGTAAATTTCAATAAAATATTAAATAATTGTAAATAGCAAATTCATTGAAAGATGGAGACGCAAAGCCGTGAGTCTAACGTTATTAATAACTATGATAGTCAGGTTGCCAATTAAGAAAGAGTTTTTTGATAGGCGACGTTATGTTGCCTAATTTTTTTTACAAAATAAGGGGGGAATATAATAATTATAAGAGAAACTCTTTAATGAAAACGTTTATATGAAATAAGTGTCAGATTAAAACAACCACTAAATAGTCGGAGGATTTGCAATGAAAAAAATTAGAATTAATGGGATAAAAGGGAAACTTATTGCTTGCTTTACAATTTTAGTTTTAGTATCATGTTTATCACTAGGATATATTTCTATTCAAACATCAAGTAAAGTTGTTACCAGTGAAGCAGAAAAAACACTCAGTTCATTGACTGTAGATGCATCTAAATTAACGGAAAGTAGAATCGATACTCAAATAAAAACTCTTGAAATGATTTCGTTGAGTCATAATATGGACAGTATGAGCTGGGATATTCAGAAACCTATATTACTAAAACAAGTAAAAAATACTAACTTCTTAGATATAGCTGTAGTTCAGCCTGATGGAACTGCCTATTATTCCGATGGAACTATAAGTCAGTTGGGAGATAGAGAATATGTAAAAAAAGCACTAAGAGGTGAAAACAATGTATCTGACTTGATAGTAAGTCGGGTTACAAATAGTGTAGTTATAATGTATGCAGTTCCTATTGAAAGAGACGGTAAAGTTGTAGGAGCATTAGTTGGGAGAAGAGACGGGGATGCACTTAGAGCCATTGCAGATGACACTGGTTTCGGTGAAAACGGATATGGATACATAATTAATAACGAAGGAACTACAGTTGCACATCCTGACAAAGAAAAGGTATTAAATCAGTTTAATCCAATAGAAAGTGTAAAAACAGATGAAAATCTAAGGTCGTTGGCAACGCTGTTTGTTAAAATTATAACAGAAAAAACTGGTACAGGTACCTATTCCTACGGAGGAAATGAATTATATGCAGGATATTCACCAATAAAAGGCACTAATTGGATTTTTGTTATTACTGCTAATAAAGATGAAGTTTTGTCAGCAATACCAGGGTTGGTAAATAAGATTTTAATGGTTTTAGTTTTTGTCCTAACAGTAAGTATTGTGATTACATTTATAATAGGCCACTCAATAACTAACCCTATTATTAAGGCAGTAAAAACTTCTCAAAGAATTTCAGATTTAGATATTACAGAAGACGTCCCTAAAAAGTATCTAAAGAAAAAAGACGAAATCGGAGATTTAGCAAAATCTATGCAAAGTATAATCGATAGTCTTAGAATGATTATTAATGAAATTAGTAGTAATTCAGAGCAGGTAATGGCAGCGTCAGAAGAATTGAATGCCGCTTCTCAGCAATCTGCTACAGCTGCAGAACAAATATCTCAAACTGTAGAGGAAATAGCAAAAGGTGCAGAAGACCAAGCACAAAACACTGAAGAATGTGTGTCAAAATCTTATGAATTAGGGCATACTATGGAAAAAGACCAAGCTAATATGATGCAACTAAATTCTGGCACTAATAAAGTGAATGTAGTGGTAACAGAAGGATTGGCCGAAATAGAGAATTTGTATAAAATTACCGTAGAAAGTAACCAAGCAACAAATGAAATAAAGGATGTTATAGCGAAAACAAATGATAGTTCAAGCAAGATAGGACAGGCCAGTGGTGTAATTTCTACTATAGCACAACAAACTAATCTTTTAGCCCTAAATGCTGCAATTGAGGCTGCAAGAGCGGGTAATGCAGGAAAGGGATTTGCAGTAGTGGCAGAAGAAATTAAAAATCTAGCCCAGCAATCAGCATTATCAACCAAAGAAATTGATGCAGTTGTGGAAGAATTACAAATCAATACACATAATGCAGTTAAAACAATGGAAAGAGTCTTAGCAATCGCTGATGAACAAACTAAGAGTGTAACAAATAGCAAAGATAAATATAAATTAATTGAAGAAGCAATGAAAGAAACTGAGGAAATTGTGAAACAATTGAATGATTCTGGAAAAGAGATGGAAGGTATGAGGAGTCAAATACTTATATCAATGGAGAATCTATCTGCTATAGCAGAAGAAAATTCTTCTGCTACTCAAGAAGCGACAGCATCAATTGAAGAACAAGCCGCATCAGCAGAAGAAATAGCAAGTGCTAGCGAAGGACTGGCAAGCTTAGCTGAAAGGTTGCAAGCAATTATTTTGAAGTTTAAGATTTAGTAAAGTAGGGCTGTTGCTTCTGCAATGGCCTTTTGATTCATAACTAAATATTAAGTGCCTAAGGGACAAATTATTTTAGTTAAGAAATGTTTATTTAAATTATGCAATTGGAAAAATAAAAAAGTAGTTAAAATTTAAAGAATTACTTGATTATTAAACAAATAGTGATATAATATGAATTAAGGGTTAGGGTACATATTGAATAAATAATATTGGGGGAATTAATTGAATATATAAATTGTGTTAAAAGATATATAATTGTAAAAGGCAAACTTTTTGAAAGAAAAGGACGCAAAACATGAAGTCTAAGGTTTTGAAACGTATTCTAAACTATGATGGTTCGGTCGCTGAAGGTTTATTTTTTTTGATTTAAAAAGGCACAAGTCGTATTCATTTAGATACCACTTAAGGGGTCGAGTCATGTTTAATTTAAACTATAATTCATATTACAAATTATATTCAGTTCTGAACAGACATCGTAAATATATACCTATATTAATAGATGTTTGTATAGCTATAGGAGCTTATTTTACTCCATTTGCTATAACAGGGTTAAAATCAATAAAGATAGAGGTTTTTAATAGTACTTTTGTAGTATATACAATCATATATATAGGAACTTTTTTATCTATGAATGTATATAAAAATATGTGGAGATATTCAGGTATAGAAGATTTATTTCGTTGCCTAAAAGCTTCAATATTAGCAAATGTATTATTTTTTGTTGTCATAAAACTATTTAGAATAAATCTCTATTACTATGTAGTCCCTATAGTGCTAGCTGTTTCAAGCTTCTGTACTATATCAGTTAGAATAATATATAGAGCAATACTTATCACGGGAAATAGATACACTAACAATACAAATGAACATACAAATGTAATGATAATAGGAGCAGGACAAGCAACAGCCAGTATATTAAATGAGATAATGTATAACAATCCGAACAAGTACTTAGTGAAATGTATAATAGATGATGATAAAACTAAAATCGGAAGAGAAATAAACTCGGTTCTTGTAGTTGGAGATACAAACAAGATAGAATATATGGCAAAAAAATACAACATAGAGCAAATAATAATCTCTATACCATCAATAGATAAAGAGAATAAGAATCGTCTATTAGACATATGCTCGAAAACAAAATGTAAACTAAAGATATTACCCGAAATATATAGCTTAATAGCCGACAACAATCAAAATAATCTATTAGCAAGAATTAGAGATGTACAAGTCGAGGATCTCTTGGGGCGAGACCCAATAATACTAGATTGCGGCTTGACTAAAAAATACATAAAAGACAAAACAATATTGGTAACAGGTGGTGGCGGTTCAATAGGTTCAGAACTATGCAGGCAGATATCATCATATTCGCCAAAAAAAATTATAGTTTTAGACATATATGAAAACAATGCCTATGACATACAACAGGAACTTATTAGAACATATGGAAACGAATTAAACATAGAAGTAGAAATTGCTTCAGTTAGAGATAAAAATAAATTAGATAAGATATTCTCGACTAGAAATATAGATATTGTGTTCCATGCAGCAGCACATAAACATGTGCCATTGATGGAAAAAAATCCAGAAGAAGCAATAAAAAATAATATAATAGGTACATATAATACAGTAGCAGTCGCAGATAAATACAATGTAGATAAATTTGTTCTAATATCAACAGACAAAGCAGTAAACCCAACTAATATAATGGGTGCTACCAAACGAATTTGTGAGATGATAATACAGTCTTATGACAATCATAGCAAAACAGATTTTGTAGCTGTTCGCTTTGGAAATGTCCTAGGTAGCAATGGTTCAGTAGTTCCTCTATTTGTAGAACAAATAAAAGAAGGTGGACCAGTTACAATCACACATGAAGAAATAACTAGATATTTCATGACTATACCAGAAGCCGTACAATTAGTTATGAGGGCAGCAGCAATTGCAAAAGGTGGAGAAATCTTTGTACTAGATATGGGCGAACCAGTCAAGATAAAAGACTTGGCATTCAACCTAATCAGACTATCAGGACTAGTACCTAACCAAGATATCAAAATAAAGTACACAGGACTGAGACCAGGAGAAAAGCTGTACGAAGAACTTCTGATAAGTGATAGCAGTAAACAAATTAAAACAAACTTAGACAAGATATTCATAGAAAAACCAACAGAGTTCAACATACAGATGTTATTTGAAGATATAAAAAAACTAGAAAGTGCAGCCTATAATATTGATATAGAAAAGGTAATAGAACTAATAGAACTATTAGTTCCTACATATAAACATACACCAAATGAACAAAATGAAGAACAGTATATAGTAGAAAGTGAAGAATCTGTTGAACCAGCAGTACATAGAAATAAAGACGATGAGATGGCTTATAGAGTTTTTAACGTTGAAAGTGCTTAAAATTAGTTTCAATTATGGGGGAATATGATATGTACATGAAGATTAAAAGACTAATTGATATAGTTATTTCTTTTTTAGGTCTTGTAGTGTTATCACCTGTTTATTTGATTTTAATTATTGCAATAAAGATTGACTCAAGAGGGTCGATACTTTATAGACAAAGGCGTGTAGGAATACATGAGACCCATTTTACTAAATTGAAATTTAGAATTATGACAATAGATACTCCTATGGGTATCCAAACACATCTCCTCGAGAATCCAGACCAGTACATTACTAGAGTTGGTAAGTTTCTACGAAGGACAACCTTAGATAAATTACCTCAGTTAATAAATGTCCTCAAAGGTGAGATGTCAATAATTGGACCAAGGCCAGCTCTTGTTAATCAGCATGATTTGATTGATGCGAGATATCTGAATGGTGCTAATGGCATTAGACCAGGAGTTACTGGTTGGGCACAGATTAATAGTAGAGATATACTGACCATGGAAGATGAGGCTAGATTTGATGGTGAATATGTTGAAAATATAGGTTTTTTGATGGATATTAGATGCTTTTTTAGGACAATCATAAGTTTGTTTAAGGGAGATTGGGCAAGGAAGTATGCTGGGTTTAGATAAATTGGATACAAGAGTAGCAACGATACACAATACATAGACTTTGGATGATAAGGAAGGATGACAGTAAATGGATGAAAATAAAAAAATCTGGCTTGCTTCACCACATATGAGTGATGAAGGTTATGAAATGCAATATGTTAGGGAAGCATTCGATACAAACTGGGTAGCACCACTTGGACCGAATGTAAATGAGTTTGAGAAAGAACTTGCTATGAGAGTTGGTTCAAAACACGCTGCAGCTATGACTTCTGGAACAGGGGCCATTCATTTAGCTCTTAAAGCTGCTGGTGTTGGTGAAGGAGATATTGTATTTTGTCCAACCTTAACTTTTTCAGCTACAGCCAATCCGATCATCTATCAGAACGCTATTCCCGTCTTTATCGACAGTGATTATGAAACATGGAATATGGATACTAAAGCATTAGAAACAGCTTTCGAGAAATATGGTGATAAGGTGAAGGCTGTTTTAGTTGTACATTTATATGGACTATCAGCTGATATGGATACGATCATGGAGATATGTAATAAGTATAATGTGCCAGTGATTGAAGATGCTGCTGAGTCATTAGGTACTTATTATAAAGGAAAACATACCGGAACCTTTGGTAAATATGGTGTGTTTAGCTTTAATGGAAATAAGATCATCACTACTTCTGGTGGTGGCATGCTTGTTTCTGATGATGAAGAGAAGATCAAGAAAGTTAGGTTTTGGTCTACTCAATCCAGAGATGCAGCAAGGCACTACCAACATAGCGAATTAGGGTTCAATTACCGTATGAGCAATGTCGTTGCAGGGATTGGTAGAGGCCAGCTTAAAGTGCTGGGTCAGAGAGTAGCTAAGAAGAAGTATATTTTTGAGTTTTATAAGAAAGAACTTGGTCATTTAGAAGGTGTAGAGTTTATGCCTATCAATGACTGGAATGAACCGAATTACTGGTTAAGCGTGATGACGTTGAAGGGGAATGTAAGACCTTTGGATGTCATGGAAGCTCTTGAGAAAGAGAACATTGAGTCAAGACCTGTTTGGAAGCCGATGCATATGCAGCCATTCTTCGCTGAGTATGATTATGTCGGTGGAGATGTGAGTGAGAAGTTATTTGAGAATGGTGTGTGCTTGCCATCTGATACGAAGATGACGGACGAAGATCTTGAGAGAATTTGTGGGATTATAAAGGGACTGTGGTCTAAATAAAAAGTAGGTGCTAATAGATGCAGAGTGAAGTGAAAGAAGAAGTAAAAGTTAAAAAAGGCATATATAGAAGATTTCTCAAAAGACCAATGGACGTCATTTTGTCTTTGATGGCAATTATTGTTTTAAGTCCGGTACTTATAATTGTTGCAGTTCTTGTTAGGTTGAAGCTAGGTAGTCCGGTGCTCTTTAAGCAGAAAAGACCGGGGCTGAATGAGAAGATATTCACCATGTACAAATTCAGAACAATGACTGATGAGAAGGATGAGATTGGGGAGCCGCTTCCAGACAGTGTTAGATTAACAAAGTTTGGTAGGATGCTTAGATCAACTTCTTTGGATGAGCTTCCGGAGCTGTTCAATATTCTTAAAGGAGATATGAGTATTGTGGGGCCAAGGCCGTTACTGGAAAGGTATTTATCATATTATACAGATACTGAAAAATTAAGACATACAGTAAGACCAGGATTATCAGGATTGGCACAGATTAACGGTAGAAATAATCTCGACTGGGATAGTAGATTAAGACTAGATGTTGAATATGTACAGAATATAACCTTTTTGATAGATTTAAATATTATTCTAAAGACATTTCTTAAAGCAATAAAGAGAGAAGATATTACAATTGTTGACCAAGCACCATTGAAAGACCTGCATGTTGAAAGGAGCGAAAATGATGAAGATAAAAACCTTACAACATGATGATTTTATCAAATACAAATCAGTCATAAAAAAACAACTAGAAAGTATTTACTATTTGAATTTTGATATTACTGAGGAATATTGTAAGCAAATGTGTGAAGAAAAAATTTCACAGTTAAGTGAGTTTATAATAAATGATAAAGCACATCTTATTGGAGCTTTTGATAATTTCAAATTAGTGGGATTTGCATGGGTTTATATTCACCAATATTTTGAGGAGAAGCGATTGCATTTAAATCAGATAATGATAGAAGATGGATACAAAGGAAAGGGAATTGGGAAACTTTTGATGCATGAAATTGAAATAATGGCGAACACCTTAAATATTCATACCATTGATCTATTCGTTACTGAGAAGAATATAGCTGCAATAGGGCTTTACGAAAAGCTAGGATATGAAACGGAGAGAAGATACCTTAAGAAATCTCTCAAGGAGGATGTAGGATGCTTGAAGTAATTAATATTGATGAGAATGAAAAATGGGATAGCATAGTTAAGAGTTTTGAAAACCATGATATTTACTATTTATCAGGCTATTTAAAAGCATTTCAAATTCACGGTGACGGAGAGCCAATTTTATTCTACTATGAAGATGAGAATATAAGAGCAATTAATGCAGTAATGAAGAGAGATGTAGCCAATATTGAATATTTCAAAGGCAAGATTAGAGATAATATAATCTTCGATATTTCAACACCTTATGGTTATGGTGGATTTTTGATTGAGGGGACATTGGTTGATAATAGTATAATAAGCCTCGATGAAGAGTATTCAAAGTATTGTAAAGATAATGGCATTGTAAGTGAATTTGTAAGATTTCATCCTGTTTTAAGTAATTCGACTAGATCCTCACAACTATACGATATAACAGATTTAGGGAGGACAGTTACAATTAACTTGGAGTCAAAAGAAGAAATTTGGAAGAATTTTAGTAGCCAAAATAGAAATAAAATTAGAAAAGCAATTAAATCAGGTGTAGAAATATTTTGGGGGAGGAATCAAGAGTTAATCGATTCTTTTATCCCAATATACAATGGAACAATGGATAAAGATGATGCTACAGATTATTACTATTTTGAAAATGATTTTTATGAAAGTTTTTTAAATGATATTAAATATAATTCTTTAATTTTTTACGCAGTATACGACAAAAAAATCATTTCGATGTCCATGATAATCTTTATAAATAATCAAATGCACTACCATCTTTCAGCCATGGATAAAGAATATCAAAAACTGGCTTCTATGAATTTATTACTGTATGAAGCCGCTTGTTGGGGTAGCGAGAATGGCATAAGAACTTTCCACTTGGGAGGAGGGTTAGGCAGTAAGGAAGATAGTTTATTTAAGTTTAAGAAATCTTTTAACAGGAATCCAGATACATTATTTTCCATAGGGAAAAAGGTATTTGATAAAGAAATGTATGATGAATTAGTTGCACTGAGAGAGGGAGAGATAGAATTTAGAAATGATAGCTCCTTTTTTCCTGCATATAGACTTTGATTAAGTAGTTTTCTAGAAAAATTTGCGAATGGAGAAATCGAATGAACATAACTATAAAGATTCTTTTTTATTTGAGTGCGTTCATTATAGTTTGGGCTATGTTGGGCTACCCTCTTTCTTTAAAAATTATTAGTAAGATAATAAAATTACAAGAATTAAAAAAAGACTATACTCACCAACCAACAGTAACAGTAATGGTAGTAGCGCATAATGAAGAAAAAGTAATTTGCGAAAAACTTCAAAACATTATAAAGCTTGATTATCCGAAAGACAAAATTGAATTTTTAGTTTCATCGGATAATAGCACTGATAAAACTAATGAGATTGTTAGCGATTTTATAGCTTCTCACCCTGATTTCAACATAAGACTCTATAAAGTTAAAGCTCGTATGGGAAAAACGAATGCTCAGAATGAAGCACAAAAGACGGTAACAACTGAATATCTTGTGATGACAGATGCAAATTCTATGATGGATAAAAATTCAGTAAAGGAGTTAATGGCAGCATTCACATCCGAAAAAATTGCTTATGTTTCAGGTAAGCTTTCTATAGTAAATCAAGATGCTAGTGATGTAAGTAATGCAGAAGCTAGCTATTGGGATAGCGACTTAGCAATCAGAGATATTGAAGGAAGAATTTATACAATTACTGCTGGCAATGGGGCCTTGTATGCGTGTCGGACAAAAGACTATTTTGATTTTAATCCCATTAATTGTCATGATGCATCGATGCCACTATTCTATGCATTGAATAATAAACGAGCGATAAGTAATCATGATGCAATTGCTTATGAAAAAGCTGGGGAGAATATCGAAGATGAGTTTGGAAGAAAAGTAAGAATGAATAGAACGATTCTAAATGCAATACTTCCAAGTATTAAAATTTTAAACGTCTTTAAATACAAATGGTTTTCATATTTCTATTTTGGGCACAGAACCTGCCGATATACACTTTGGATAGCTCATCTTTTAGTTTTAATATCAAGTATATTATTATTTGATGAATCGTGGTTTTATTTATTAGCATTTATTGGACAAACTCTTTTTTATTCTCTTGCTTTAGTGAGAATGATAACAAAATCACGAAATAAGCTTTTGACACTAATATACTATTACACCGTAACGATAGTAGCTCAATGGGTTGGTGTTTACAGAATTTTATCTGGTCAAGCTAAGCCCTTTTGGGAAAAAGCTGAGAGTACGAGATAAGGGGGATTGAGATGAAAATAACAATAGCTGGAACTGGTTATGTTGGATTATCTAACGCAGTTCTTTTAGCACAACATAATGAAGTTATCGCTCTGGATATTATCAAAGAAAAAATTGATATGATTAACAACAAAAAGTCTCCAATCATTGATCCAGAGATTGAAGAATATCTTGCAACAAAGAAACTGAATCTAAAAGCAACTACAGATAATTATGAAGCTTATAAAGATGCTGATTATGTCATAATATCAACGCCTACAAATTATGATCCAGAGAAAAATTACTTCAATACAAGAACAGTTGAAGCAGTTATTGCTAATGTGCTTTCCATTAATCCAGATGCGGTAATGATAATAAAATCTACTGTACCTGTTGGATATACAGAATCAATTAAAGAAAAATTTGATACAAAGAATGTAATGTTTTCACCAGAGTTTTTGAGAGAGGGAAGAGCTCTTCATGATAACCTCTATCCTACAAGGATTGTTATTGGCGAACAATCTGAAAGAGCGAAAGTGTTTGCTGAACTTTTAGCTCAAGGTGCTATTACGAAAGACATTCCGATTCTTTATACAGATGCGACAGAGGCGGAAGCAATTAAACTTTTTGCAAACACATATCTTGCTATGCGTGTGGCCTTCTTTAATGAACTTGACTCTTATGCAGAGGTAAGAGGGCTTAATACAAAACAAATTATTGAAGGCGTAGGTCTAGATCCGAGAATAGGCACTCACTACAACAATCCTTCGTTTGGCTATGGCGGGTACTGTTTACCAAAGGATACAAAGCAGCTTTTAGCCAATTACCAAGACGTCCCACAAAACATAATGGGGGCGGTAGTAGAGGCAAACAGAACAAGAAAAGACCACATTGCAGAGATGATTCTTAAGAGGAATCCTAAGATCGTAGGTATTTATAGACTAACTATGAAGATGGACTCAGATAACTTTAGACAGTCTGCTATTCAGGGTGTTATGAAACGCATTAAAGCTAAGGGGATTGAGGTAGTTGTATATGAACCGGCTCTTAAAGAGGATGAGTTTTACCACTCAAGAGTGATAAAAAACTTAAATGATTTTAAGAAAATATCTGATGTCATTGTGGCAAATAGGTTGTCTGATGAGATTAAGGATGTAGTAGATAAGGTTTATACAAGAGATTTATTTAGTAGGGATTAATTGTCCTTACAATTTAACAAGAATTGTGGGGGGTTTATGAAAAAATATGAGATTATCTATGTAGTAGTTGTATATAGGAACACAGAGGATTTGATTTCTTTAATACAATCAATTAATAAATTTAATTCAGACTTCAAAATAATTGTTGTTAATAATTATTATGATGATGAAAGTATGAAAAAATGCCAAAAGATTGCGCTCGACAAAGATTGCGATTTCATTAATGTTCCCAATGGAGGATATGGATTTGGAAATAACAGGGGAATAGAATATGCTAATCAGAATTACGATTATAATTTTATTATAATATCAAACCCTGATATAGAAATAAAAAAGTTTAATGTAGATGAAATAACTAAATTTGACAATTTAGTTTTAGGACCAATTATTACTACTAAAATGGGCAAATATCAAAATCCTTATTGGCTATTTAACAATAGAACTTCTGAATGGTTAATATATAAAGGTTACTTAATAAAAGAAAGAATAATAGTGTATTTAGGGATAGCACTTAACAAAGTTATCAGAGAAATATTTTTGAAGTATTTTATAAAATCTAACAAGAAGCAATTTAAAGTTTTTGCATTACATGGTAGTTTCGTTATTTTTTCTAAAAAAGTGATAAAGAAAATTGGTCTACCATACGATGAGGAAATGTTTTTGTTTGCAGAAGAAGCATATTTAGCACATTTATTAAAGAGACATGGTGTAATTTCTCATTTAACTAAATCAATTGAAGTACTTCATAAAGAAGATGGTTCAATGAGTGTTTCAGATAATAACGAAAAAAATGAAGTAAGAAAGTCAATTATGGTTTATTATCCAAAAGTTAAGAAAAAAGAGTTTTAATTATCATATTAAGAGATATTACTAACCATATCATGGAGGTATTGAATATGAAAGGTATTATACTAGCGGGGGGATCAGGAACAAGGCTATATCCATTAACTATGGTGACAAGCAAACAACTGTTGCCTGTTTATGATAAACCTATGATTTATTATCCATTATCAGTTCTTATGTTAGCAGGTATTAAAGATATTCTAATTATATCAACACCACATGACTTACCGAATTTTAAAAAGTTGCTCGGTGATGGTAGTCAGTTCGGAATTAATCTTGAATATGCTGAACAACCATCACCAGATGGATTAGCGCAAGCGTTTATTATAGGGGAAGAGTTCATTGGAGTTGACAATGTTGCTATGATATTAGGAGATAACATTTATTACGGCAATGAATTTACTCCTATCCTCAAAGAAGCGGCTGATAATGCAAGGAGCGGAAAAGCTACGATATTTGGATACTATGTACATGACCCTGAAAGATTTGGGATTGTAGAGTTTAATGACGAAGATAAAGTTATTTCAGTTGAAGAAAAACCAAAAAGTCCTAAGTCAAACTACTGCATAACGGGGCTTTACTTTTACGATAATAGAGTTGTTGATTTTGCTAAAAAAGTGAAACCGTCACATAGAGGCGAACTAGAGATCACGGATTTAAATAGAATGTATTTAGAAGATGGTACTCTAAGTGTAAAACTTTTAGGAAGAGGATTTGCTTGGCTAGATACTGGTACTATGGATAGCTTAGTTGAAGCTGCTGAGTTTATTCAAATGATTGAAAAAAGACAGAGCATAAAAATTTCTGCACTTGAAGAAATAGCATACCAAAATAATTGGATAGACAGAGCAACTCTTTTAGTATCTGCAGAGAAATATGGGAAATCTCCCTATGGAGAGCATTTAAAGAAAGTAGCTGAAGGAAAAATTCATTACTAGAAATGAGGTAACTTAATGAATATTATAAGAACAGAAATTGAAGACGTTTTGATAATCGAACCAAAAGTATTTGGAGATCATAGAGGGTGGTTTACAGAAACATACTCCAAAGAGAAGTTTAATGAACTTGGAGTTCACATTGACTTTATTCAAGACAACCACTCATTTTCTTCACAAAAAGGCACATTAAGAGGACTACATTTTCAACTTAATCCTAAAGCTCAAACAAAACTTGTGAGATGTACCAAAGGTAAAATATTGGATGTAGCTGTAGACCTGAGAGAAGGTTCCCCTACATATAAAAAATGGATTGCTGTAGAATTGACAGAAGAGAATAAAAAGCAACTTTTAATACCCAAAGGCTTTGCTCATGGATTTTTGACACTTGCCGACGATGTCGAAGTACAGTATAAAGTAGACGAATATTATTCACCTGAAAATGACAGAAGTATTAGGTTCGATGATCCGGAAATAGGAGTAGTTTGGGGCATAGATAGTCCAATTCTCTCAGATAAAGATTTAAATGCACCCTTATTAAAAGAAAGCGACGCAAATTTCAAGTTTTATTGAAAGAGAGGAATGATAAATGAATGTATTAGTGACAGGTGGAGCAGGATTTATTGGAAGTAATTATGTGTTTCATATGCTAAAAGAGCATCCATCATATAGAGTTGTTTGTTTAGATGCATTAACATATGCAGGTAATTTATCTACTTTAGAGCCAGTAATGAAGAACAGTAATTTTAAGTTTGTTAAAGGTGATATCACGTGTCGTGATCTTGTCAATAATCTGTTCGAAGAAGAAAAATTTGACTTCGTTGTTAATTTCGCTGCGGAGTCTCATGTAGATAGATCAATTGAAGATCCAGGTATTTTTTTGAGAACAAATATCTTAGGTGCTCAAGTGCTAATGGATGCTTCTAGAAAGTATGGAGTAAAGAGATTCCACCAAGTTTCAACAGATGAAGTGTATGGGGATTTACCATTAGATAGACCTGATTTGCTCTTCACAGAGGAAACACCAATTCATACATCATCTCCCTATTCAGCATCAAAAGCATCAGCAGATTTATTGGTACAGGCATACCATAGAACATTCGGCTTGCCAATCACAATTTCCAGATGTTCAAATAACTATGGCCCGTATCACTTTCCTGAAAAATTGATTCCCCTTATGATATCGAGAGCACTTAACGATGAATCACTTCCAGTGTATGGGAAAGGTGAGAATGTTCGAGATTGGCTTTATGTAGGTGATCATTGTACAGCTATTGATCTCATACTTCATAAAGGTAAAGTGGGAGAAGTGTATAACATCGGTGGCCACAATGAAAAAACGAATTTAGAAGTAGTAAAGACAATTCTAAATGAATTAGGGAAACCGGAATCGTTGATAACTTATGTGAAAGATAGAGCTGGTCATGATATGCGCTATGCAATTGATCCATCAAAGACAAGAATAGAGTTAGGATGGGAGCCTACAACTTTATTTGATGAAGGTATAAAAATGACGATTAAGTGGTACTTAGATAATCGTTCGTGGTGGGAAAACATAATTTCTGGTGATTATAAAAATTACTATGAGAAGATGTATGGTGATAGAGCAGGTGAAAACTAATGAAAGTTCTAGTAACAGGTGCAAATGGTCAATTAGGATATGATGTAATAAAATGTTTAGAATCTGAAGGTATAAAATACCTAGGTACAAATAGAGACTCTTTAGAGATCACAAATGAAGAACAAGTGAAAAGGGTTATAAGTGATTATAACCCTGATATTGTCGTTCACTGTGCAGCTTATACTGCAGTTGATAAAGCAGAAGATGAAAAGGAATTGTGTTATTCCGTCAATGTTCTAGGAACAAAGTATGTAGCTGAAGCGTGTAAGAAAATAAATGCAAAGATGGTTTATATCAGCACTGATTATGTTTTTGATGGAGAAGGAGATAAACCTTTTGAAGTTACAGACAAACCAAACCCAATAAATTTCTATGGACAGACAAAATATGAAGGCGAGATACAAGTACAAAAGCTATTAGAAAACTATTTTATTGTTAGAATTTCTTGGGTCTTTGGAACTCATGGTAATAATTTTGTGAAAACTATGCTCAAGTTAGGTAAAGAACGAGAGGAAATTTCTGTTGTAGCTGATCAGATTGGATCTCCGACAAATACGTATGATTTAGCTATTTTATTAGTTGAAATGATCCAAACAGATAAGTACGGTATCTATCATGCAACAAACGAGGGGTATTGTAGTTGGTTTGATTTTGCTTGTGAGATATTTAAACAAACAGGACTCGATATAGTTGTTAATCCAATTAATTCTGATGAATATCCAACAAAAGCTGAAAGACCCAAAAATTCTAGATTATCAAGAGCTTCTATTATCAACTCATTCTTCATGTTACCAAATTGGAAACAATCTCTTAAAAAATTTTTTATAAATGGAGAATCACCTAAGTAAAGGATGGCGAACACTGTATGAAATATTTTTATTCTAATAAAGAGCTGTTTAATTATTTTGAAGAAGTAGACACTAATGAGATTGATTTTATTGCCAATATTTCTTCTGGGTGGCATTTAAATATTTTGTATAGTTTCTTGCTTATGAAAAGGGATGCAAAAGATCTTAAAGGAATTATTATTATAAATCCTCAAAGTAATATTGAAAATAAATCTCGTATAAGAATAAAAGAAAATATGATTATTAAATTAGATGGGGTTCATGTTGATTACTTAACTAATATGAAGACTGATAGTTTTAAGAGTAAATCGAATATTAATGTTCTAAACTCAATTATAATTGCACTAAGAATTCATCGAAAGAATTCAAAAAAATTATGGTTATTGTCACCATATGGTTTCAATATACAAGTATTTAATTATTTAGAAAATATAAAGAATTATAGGGAAGTAATAATGGTTAGTCTGGATGAAGGGCTAGGATCTTATATATCAGAGATGAATTTTGTTAAGTCTTTAATGCAAAGCTCAAGTATAAAAATGAATTTTCTCATATATTTTAAAAATCTAACTAAGATAAGTTTCAAGAAGTTTTTACTATTATTATTAAAAGCAAAGGGATATAATTTCATAAAGTATAATTTATATACAGCAAATAATAGGAAGTTAATAACAAATAGGAATGTATCAAAAAAATTAAGTGAAATTTTTAAAATTCATTCAAAATATGCAAATAATATCGATAATAGATTTAAGAAAAATCAAATTCTTATATTAAAAGATTTGGATAATCATCTAATGGATATTTCAGATATAACTTGTTTTTATGCAGAACTTATCAAAGAAATAAGGATGTATAGTGAAAAAGAGATTTATATTAAAAAGCATCCTAATGATGTGAATTTTTCTTTTGATGAGGAAATAACAAAAAATAAAAATGTAAAAATATTAGATTTGCAGATTGATGCAGAACAAGTCTATCTTAAATTGGAACCTGAAGTATTACTAGGAGGGGTTTCAACATCAATTTTTTCGATACCAACCATCTTCGAAGTAGAAGCAATCACATTTTCAAAGCTTTATAAGAATTATAAAGCATCTAGAAATTTACATGAAAAAATTGATACTTGTGAAAAACAATTTTCATATGATCAAAGAATAAATTTCCTAGAAGAAATACAAGATTTAAAATTTGTTTTTAGTAGGAGAAAAGAGAAATGAGGCTTACAATTAGAAAACCGTCAAAAGACTTAATTGCATCAATACTATTAATTAGTTTTTATTTTACCAGGTTATTAAATTATGTAATAGAAAGTCAAATCGTTTTTTATATAGGAATGGGTATTGCTTTTTCATCAATTTTTCTATTGTTGAAATTTCAGAGAAAAGATAAAAAACCAGTTGTTATTTTAAGTGTACTATATTTCCTAATGATAATAACAAATGTTCACACTAATAATTTAAGTTTTTTAGGAATTTTGTTTAATTTACAATATATAGGATTAGCTTTAGTTTTATATAAATATAAAATTAATCCCCAAATTATGTATGCCTCATTCTATATTCATGTTTTGTTTTTCACCTACCATATTTTTGCTGGTACAAACCCAAATATAATTTATAATGGTGCTAGCAGAAACTTAATATCTGTTACTATGTTAATTCAGACTGTACTTTTATATATTTCGTTGCAAAAAAAATCACTAAAAATCAGCTATATACCAGCATTACTACTGTTTTTAGTATCTCTGTGGGCAATGGGAAGGTCAGGGATAATTGCTTCATCTGCCCTTTTAATTGGAATTATTAGTCAAAGTTTTGAAACAAAAAATAGAAATAAAAATATTGCTTATACTGTTGTAATAGTTTTGCTTGTAATTTTTAATATTTATATATTAGGATTTGATTCAATATTTGTAAATAATTTGACTGATAATATATCTAAATCTATTAACCGATTAACACTCCAAGGGATGGAAGACAATGCAAGAGCTTTAATATCAAAAGAGTATTATAATGAACTTAACAAAAGTATCTTAAATTTCTTTCTAGGTGTTCCTATAAAAGAGAATAGTTTCTTTTATTACTTTAATTATAATTTGCATAATTCATATCTAACAATCCATGCCTATTATGGATTATTAGGATTAATAATAGTGCTTTATAACATATTAATATCAATATTTAGTTATTTTCGATTAAAAGATGTCTTATCAGTTATTTTGTTTTTAACCATACTTCTTAGAATTTATACTGATATTGTTGCCTTTCCTGGAGTGTTTGATCCGTTAATTTACTACTTTATATTTTCCAGCAAAACGACACTGAATAAGAGAAAAAATGAATCTGCTAAAAAAGATAATTTTCACAATTAAGAAATTTTATTAATCTAAGTTGTTTTTATTTAGAGCTAGGAGTTATTTAGATGAAAAATCACATAACCAGACTATTAGATAATAGTCTATTAAAAAACACAGGAATATACACAATTACAAATATAATTAATGTGTCAATACCATTTTTTATGCTTCCAATACTAACACGCTATCTTTCTCCAGAAGGATATGGAATGGTTTCCATGTTCACGTTGTTAATTACTCTCATTGCTCCCTTTACAGGATTAAATGTACATGGTGCTATAGCGAGGCAATATTACAATCAAGAAAAGGTTGATATTTGGTCATACACTGGTAATGCACTTGGGATTCTCTTATTAAGTAGTAGCATGGTTGGTGTCATATTTTATATTTTTGCAGGCCTTATTGCTAATATAACTTCTTTTCCTGTACAGATGTTATGGACGGTTGTTGTCTTTTCTTTCTGTCAATTTGTAATAAATATTATTATGACAATTTGGCAAGTACAAAAGAAGTCAATCTACTATGGTTTTTTTAATATATTTAAGAGTTTATCAAATATTGGATTAAGTATTGTACTGGTAATTAGTATCGGATTAGGATGGCAGGGGAGAGTATATGGACAACTTATTGCAACCATTATATTTTCAGGTATTGCAATATATTATTTAATAAAAAACAAATGGGTTAAATTTAATATTAACAAAGAGTATATTGTAAACGCGTTGAGATACGGAGTTCCATTGGTACCCCATGCATTGTCGGGGTCAATAATATCCATGACGGATAGATTGTTTATTACAAATATGGTAGGTTTAAGCGCTACTGGTGTTTATACTGTTGGGTACCAAGTGGGATCGATAATTAATATATTAGCAATGTCTTTTAATAACGCTTATGTCCCATGGCTATATGAGCGCTTAAAGAAGAATGAATATAAAACAAAAGTGAATATTGTGAAATTTACTTATATATATTTTGTATCAATTATTTTGATTGCAATATTACTTGGAATGATGGCACCATATTTTCTTAAATTATTTTTAGGAAAGTCCTTTGAAGAATCAAGTGTTTATGTTATTTGGATTGCGTTAGGATATTCGTTTCAGGGGATGTATTTTATGGTTGTAAATTATATATTTTATGCTGAAAAAACTAAGTACTTAGCCATGGTAACTTTCATAACCTCAATAGTTAATATAGTGTTAAACTATTATTTTATCAAAATTTATGGCGCGATTGGAGCAGCACAAGCAACAACAATTACTTATCTGTTTAAATTCTTGTTTGTATGGTATTTGTCTCATAAATCATGGGAAATGCCTTGGAACTTAAAAGCTATAGTAAAGTAATTAAATTAATTGAATGGAGGATATCAAATGATTAGTATTCAAATCGGGACTAGAAAAATTGGACAAGATTTCTCGCCACTTGTTATTGCAGAAATTGGAATAAATCATGAGGGAAGCTTAGAAACTGCTTTTGAAATGGTGGATGCTGCGCATACAGCAGGTGCTGAAATCATAAAGCATCAAACTCATGTAGTCGAAGATGAGATGAGTAAAGAAGCAAGAAAAGTAATTCCAGGAAATACAGATGTATCAATATATGATGTTATGTCAAGGTGTGCTCTATCTGAAGAAGATGAGATAAAGCTAAAGGAATATGTTGAGTCAAAAGGAATGATTTTTTTAAGCACTCCATTCTCAAGAGCAGCGGCTGATAGATTGGAAAGAATGAATGTGCTAGCATATAAAATTGGCTCAGGGGAAATGAATAATTATCCATTGCTAGATCATATTGCTTCTTTTGGCAAGCCGATGATAGTTTCAACTGGGATGAACAATATAGAAAGCGTAAGAAAAGCTGTTAATATTTTAGAAAGACATGATGTCCAGTATGCATTACTACATACCACAAATCTGTATCCTACTCCACCGGAGTTAGTAAGATTAGGTGCAATGCAAGAATTACAAAGGGCGTTTCCAAAGGCAGTCATTGGTTTATCAGATCATACTGTTAACAATAATGCATGCTTAGCCGCTGCTGCACTTGGAGCGTCTATACTTGAGAGACACTTTACTGATAGACCAGATCGTACGGGTCCGGATATTGTTTGTTCAATGACACCAGATCAATTAACTGAATTAATAAATGGTTCGGCTGAAATTGCCAAGATGCGTGGTGGAAAGAAAGAAGCAACAAAGGAAGAACAAGTCACAATTGATTTTGCATTTGCAACAGTAGTGACAATTAAACCTTTATCTAAGGGAGAGCGATTGTCAAAAGATAATATTTGGGTTAAGCGACCTGGTATTGGGGAAATTAAAGCAGAAAATTATGAAGATATAATCGGTAAAAAAGCTACAAGAGATATTGGTGAAGATGAACATTTATCATGGGCTGATGTTGAATAAAGGCGGTATAAATGAATGAAGAAAAAAATATTGTTTTTAACAGGAACTAGAGCAGATTATGGCAAAATGAAGCCTTTAATGTCTGCAATTGAAGAGAATGAAAGATTTGAATGTCATATTTTCATAACTGGAATGCATACACTTAAAGAATTTGGAGACACAAAATCTGAAATACTGAAAGATGGATTTCAATATACTCAAGTTTATATGAATCAAATTATTGAAGAACCGATGGACTTGGTATTGGCAAACACAATAAATGGATTTAGCAGGTATATAAGGGAACTAGAACCAGATTTAATAATTATTCATGGTGATAGAGTTGAAGCATTAGCAGGCGCAATATCAGGGGCTATAAATAACATTTTAGTAGCTCATATTGAAGGTGGAGAATTATCTGGAACAATTGATGAATCTATCAGACATTCAATATCCAAATTAGCTCATATACATTTTGTTTCAAACATTGATGCAAAGAATAGACTTATGCAACTTGGAGAAGATGAGCAATCTATATTCGTCATAGGATCACCAGATATTGATATTATTCTTCAAAAACCAAGTATCAGTATAGAAAAAATTAAAGAAAGATATGACATACAATTCAAAAAGTATGCAGTATTGATGTACCACCCAGTAACAACAGAAGTCAACGAGCTGAAGTTAAAAGTAGAACAACTTGTAAGTGCTGTAATCGAGAGTGGCCAAAATTATATTATTATTAATCCAAATAATGATCATGGCCATAATATTATTCTAGATGAGTATAAAAGATTTAACGGACTTAAGAATATAAAGCGGTATCCATCAATTCGCTTTGAGTTTTTTATTGAGTTGCTAAGAAATGCAAGTTTTATAATTGGGAATTCAAGTGCTGGAATTCATGAAGCACCTGTAATCGGACTACCAAGTGTTAATGTTGGATCTAGACAAAGCAATAGATTTTGCTATGAGTCAATTATTAATACCTCTGATTCAAAAGAACAAATTCTTAATGCAATTGAAATAGCAAATCAAAAGAGAATTATTTATAGAACAACTTACTTTGGTGATGGAAATAGCCGAAAAAATTTTCTTGCTGCTATTGAAGATGAAAAAATATGGAATACTCCAAGGCAAAAGGTGTTTAAGGATATTGTTTAGTTATTCTATTCGAACTGAAGTAGAGATTGGAGGAGGAAGAATTGAAAAAGAAACTAAGAGTACTACATGTGGCGAGTTTTATTGGGAATGTTGGAGATAATGCAAATCATAAAGGTTCTGAATTTTTAAGGAACCAGTTTTTAGATTATGAATTCCAGATAACAAGAAAAGAAATTAGAGAGTTTTATTGGAAAGAATGGATTTTTAACTCAGAAGTTTTTGTTAATGAAGCAAATTCTTATGACCTAGTAATGATTGGTGGTGGTAATTACTTTGAGTTATGGGTTGAAAATTCAAAGACAGGTACATCTATTGATTTAGGTCTTGAATATTTACAAAATATAGAAACACCCATTTTATTCTACTCATTGGGGTGTGATTTAGGTCAAGGAGTTCCACAAGCGAACATAGAGAAATTCAGAATTTTTATGGACTATTTGACTAATAGTGAAAAATATTTTGTGAGCGTTAGAAATGATGGAGCATTAAGCAATATTGAAAAAATTTACGCAAATAGATATAAGAACAAAATAGTTGAAATACCAGATGGAGGATTTTTTACAAATGTTACAAATCTCAATCACTTTGAAATAGAGGGTGAGAAGACGAATATTCTAATAAATGTGGCAGGTGATATGCCAGAAGTTAGATTTCCTGGGACTGATGGTAAGATAACTTATGAGTCTTTTACAAAAGAATTTGCAAAGGTTATTGAAAAACTAAGCTTTGAATCTAACAATAGTTTGAATTTCATTTTCGTTCCCCACATATTTAGAGATATAAAAACATCGTACGATATTATCAATAATATTAATGATAAGATTAGAAGAGTTAATGTTAAAGTGGCTCCGTACTTAATTGGCGATAAAGGTCATGATTATATTTTTTCTTTATACAATCAAGTCGACTTAATACTTGGCATGAGATTTCATTCAAATGTTTGTAGTTATGCTTTGAAGAAAAATGTAATTGGATTAGTTAATTATATACAAATATCTAATTTGTATAAGGATATTAACTCACATGAATATGTAGAAGTAAATAAGGAGGGGGTTGCAGAAGTATTAAAAGATAAAATACGAGAACATTTGAATGAAAAAGAGAGATTTGAGGACCTATCTAATCAAGTCAAAGAAGATCTATACGAAAAGGCAAGAGTGGAATATGTGAAACTCAATAACTGGTTAAAAATGAATTTTGGAGGTTAAGAAAATGACAACAGAAATTAAGTTTTGTAAAAAGTGTGTAATGCCAAATACTAGACCTGGTATTCAATTTGATGAAAATGGTGTCTGTGAAGCTTGTAATAATTACGAAAAAAAAGAGTATACAGATTGGGACAAGAGATACAAAGAGTTAGAAGAACTTTGTGATAAGTATAGAGGGTGTAATGGAGATGGTTATGATTGTGCCATTGCAGTTTCTGGGGGTAAAGATTCAACTTTTCAAGTATATGTAATGAAAGAACTGATGGGAATGAATCCATTGCTCATTTCAGTTGATAACTGGAGTTGGACTGAGACAGGAAGAGCAAATAAAGCTAATATTTCTGAAGCATTTGGTTGTGATATTCTTACGTTTTCTATGAATAAAAAAGTTGGAAAGAAAATGTTATTGAAAGGGTTGAAAAAATTAGGTTCACCGACCTGGTATGTAGATGCAGCTATATACGCAGCACCAGTTAACTTGTGTATGAAAATGGGGATTGAACTGCTTGTATACGGTGAAAATGTAAATTATGAGTATGGTGGAGCTCAAAAGGAAGAAACATATTCTGCTAAAGGAATATTTGGAAATGATGTTGTTAAGCCGATTGATTGGAATGAATGGCTTGAAGACGGGATTTCTATGAAAGACCTTTATAGTATAAAGCAACCTTCCATTGATGATATGAATAATGCAAAATTAGAACCAATTTATTTGTCTTACTTCATCAAATGGGATTCCCACCACAATTACGAAGTGGCTAAAAGACATGGTTTTAGGCATATGCAACATGAATGGGTTAGAGAAAATACAATTGAGAATTATAATCAAATAGACAGTCCGGGTTATCTAACTAATCAATGGTTTAAGTATCCAAAATTTGGACATTCCAGTACCACTGAAATGGCATCTAGATATATTAGAGCTGGGAAAATGGACAGAGAAGAAGCAATCAAATTAGTAAATGAGCGTGATCATATTTTAGACCAAAAAGTACTTGATGACTATTGTGATTTTGTAGGAATAACAGTAAAAGAGTTCTGGGAAATTGCTGACCAGTGGTATAACAAGGATCTATTTGAACAAGATAAGTTTGGAGTTTGGACAAAAAAGTTTAATTTGGAATAACTAATTATGAGAGGATATTGTTTTATATCAATTTCTACATATCCTCTCTATTAATTTACTTAATCATAAATGGAGTGAATTTTATGTACAATAATAAAAAAATTGCCGTGGTAATACCAGCAAGAAAAGGAAGCAAAGGAATACCTAATAAAAATATTACCTTATTAAATGGGATTCCACTAATAGAGCACACTATAAAAGAGGCAAAAAAAATTAAGCTAATTGATAAAATTATAGTATCTACTGATTCTAAAGAAGTATGTGATATTGCTGAAAAATATGATATTGAAATAAAGGGTTTAAGACCAGAGGAACTATCAAATGATACAGCAGTTTTATACGATGTAATAAGATATGAAATTAATAACTACAAGCTAATTGAAGATGGATATGAAGTGCTAATTCTTTTGCAACCAACATCACCTTTGCGAAGAAGTTATATGATTGAAAACGCATTAATCAGTTTTATCGATGAAAATCAAGAGTCCGCTGTGAGTGTTTCTGAAGTTAAAGAGCATCCGATATTTATGCGAACAATAAACAGTGAAAATAACTTGGTTAAAATATTGGATACAGACTCGACAGTTAGAAGACAAGATCTACCTAAATATTATAGAGTAAATGGAATGATATACATTAATAGAATTAACGACATCACTAATAAATATGTTAGTCTAAATGACAATACATCTCCAATAATTATACCTAGAGAGTATGCTATAGATATTGACACTTTAGAGGATTTAAAGACCGCACAACAGTCTTTCGAGAATATGTGTATAGATTAACCGAGCCACATGCCGAAGAAATGGTAGCTCAGCTAGATGTTGGGGGACAGCAACCAAAACGGTGGAACATAATTAAGTTCTCAACCCATTAACCACCAAAGAGCAGAGCCTCATATAAGTATAAAGGCGAGCTGGGTGGGATTGTGAGTATTGCAATAAACTGGCTGAGGATTAGAAGTGAGTGAGGTAACGGTGCCGTGCATTGAGTTATTTAGTTATTGACTTCTCCACCTATAATCATCGCTGCCGAGTACTAACATTTGAAAATGGACGACAATAAAGGTGAAGGTTAGCTGGGTGGGGTAGACGGTAAGGTAATATTGATCTGCTACAAAAAAATGGACACATAAAAAACAAGAAAAAAATAGCCAAATAAAACTATTGCAGTCACTGTAATAGAATTCATAAAATGTGATATTAAATAAAAAAATTAAAAGTTGTCCACTATTTTGAATCTTATATAAGGGCAAACTATATAAAATGGAAAATATAGGTAAATGAAGAATGCTACTGGTTAAATTATTAAGAATTAGAGTTGTATAGATTAAAAGTTTGTACAACAAAAATTACTAATCTTTAAATAATTGTTAAGCAGCTTGCTGTCTTGTTTCATTAGGAGTTAGTTTGGTCTTCAATTGGATTCGTCCATAGTTATAGTAATCTATAAACTTTTGAGTTGCATAGATAGCTTCTTGCTTTGTTTTAAAAATATAGCGATTTACACATTCATTCTTTAATGTAGAAAAAAATGACTCTATTACTGCATTGTCTGTGGGCGTTCCCTTCCTAGACATAGAGGGATTAATATTATTGTTTTTTGCTAATTGTTTATATTGATTATTTGTGAATTGTGTACCATGATCTGAATTATGCCGAATTCGGCATAATAGTGATAGGGGAGAGCATTATAGATGGCCTGGATGGATAAAACGAATGAGTGATGCTAAACTAATTAGATCAATGTCTAGGAAGGGTTGCTCTCCAGATAATTCAGCATGCGAAGGATTCTTTGGAAGATTAAAAAATGAGATGTTTTATTGTAATTCTTGGTTGGATGTAACCATTGACAATTTTATTAATTTGCTAGACAGATATATAAGATGGTATAATGAAAAGAGAATTAAAAAATCGTTAGGTGGATTTAGCCCGTATGAGTATAGACAAAAACTTGGTCTTGTTGCATAGAAAGTCCAAATTTTTGTTATCACTCCCCAGTGGTCAATTTATATTGTAAATCAATAATTATAATAATTTTTATAATAGTTCAGGGTCAAAAAAGCGTCCACTTGTAACTTATGAATGCTTTTTAAAGAAAAGCAGCAATTTGTAACTTATCAAATTTGATGCTCTGACTTTGCTTGGAATAAATAATAATAAGTGAGTTATTGTTAGTAATAATGATTTATTTTGTATAATATAGGTATACTAGTATAAACATATTAATCTAACATAGGAGGTAAAAATTTTGAAAGCATCAGTTGATAGACAGGCATGTATTGGATGTGAACTTTGTGCTAATATATGTCCTGAGGTGTTTGAGATGGATGAGGATCAAATATCAACAGTTATTGCAGATCCGGTTCCATTGGAAGTTGAAGGTGAAGCTAGAGAAGCAGATGATTCCTGTCCAACAAATGCTATTAACATAGAAGAATGATCAGGTAATTATTTATAATTCATTGGTATAAGAAAAAGCATTCATATTGTAATGTATGAATGCTTTTTTTGTGTGCATTGATTATCTTTTAATTTTAATAAATTCTATATATTTTTCCAATTCAAACTTAATTTATTATTTAGAAACCTCCGAGTTATCAGTTATACCCATTAGATAATCTGCAGATATTTCTGTTTAGGTTACTCTAAAAATACTAACAAAATAGTCTACTAATGCATCTAATTTTTATATAGTAGTAGTTCTTCTACCATGTTCAATATCGCTTATAGCAGTATAAGTGAGTCCGATAATTTTTCCTGACTCAGATTGACTAACACTTTTTTAATGCGTAATGCTCTGACAAGATTGGCAAAAACTTCTTTTGAGAATATAAAAAACTCCTAATTATCAGTCATGTCATTGAATAAATCAGAATCGAAAAAATCTCTTAATTCTATTCCAAGTCCAAAACAAACATAATATATAGTTTTAACAGTAGGATTTTTGCTCTTTCCATACACCACATCGTTCAGTGTTGATTGAGTTATTCCTGCCATTGTCGATAATTTGTTTATGGTTATATTATTTTCTTCGCAAAGTTGTACTATTCTTTGTGAAATTGCCTTTTTTATAGTCATAACATACCCCCGCATAGCGTTTTTTTAAGTATAACAAAATATTAATAAAATAGTTACCGATTAATCGTTGACAAACAGCTAGAATTATACTATGATTATAACGATATATCGTTATAAAGTCGGCTTGCAATTTTTTAAACAATTCATATACGGTACTTATATGAATTATGAATAACAAAAATTGTGGAGGTAATAATGGACAGTTTCAATATAACAGTCTGCGGTTGCGGTAATGGAGCACACGCTTGTGCTGCATTGCTGTCAAGTAAAGGTTACATCGTAAATATTTACAGTCCGCTAGTATCTGAGATTGATAATTTTAGGAAAGCATACCATGACAGCGGAGGACTATCTTTGTTTGCCAATGAAAAGTTTGAGAATAGTTTGAAATTAAACAGTATAACTTCCAATCCTCAGGAGGTAATACCTAGTTCTTCATTGATCATAGTGATAGTTCCAGCTTTTGCCCACAGAAATATCATAAGTAATATCAAAAAATATATACCTAAAAGTTGCAAAGTTATTTTTATTCCATCTAGGGGAGGATTGGAATTCGAAATTAATTCACTTATGCCAGGAGTAGAAGTAGTTGCTTTTCAAACACTTCCTTGGGCATGTAGAACATTAAAATTTGGGAGTAGTGTTGAAATTAAGGGTTCCAAAGACGTAATGCAGGCTTCTTCTATTGCGAGAGAATTCTCACAGGAAACTCTTAAATTAATAGAGGAATTGTTTAGCCTAAAAATTGATGTGGTCAAAAGTATGATTACCTTGACTTTATCAAACATAGGTCAAATATTTCACCCTGGAATTATGTATGGATTATTTAAAAATGATCCATTTGTCTATTTCGAAGATGACAATATACCGTTGTTTTATCAAAGTGTTAATGAAGAGATAGCAGGTATTTTAAATGCCATTTCCGAGGAAATACATGAGGTTGCTTACAAATTAAGCATAATAAATCCAGATGTAGAATACAAGAAAGTATTATGTATTGAAGACTGGCTTAAAAATTCATATGGAAGTTTGATAAAGGATAATTCATCACTGGAAAGGATGTTTTGTTCTAATGAAGCATATCAGGGATTAAAAGTTCCTGTTGTGAAATTAAACAACGGTTTAAATGCCCCGGATTATAAATGTAGATATATAAGAGAAGATGTACCATATGGGTTACTTGTAACCAAATCTCTTGCGGATTTGGTAGATGTTGAAGTGCAGATGATTAATGAAGTAATTGACAATCTTGGAGGATGGACAGGCTATGATTATATTGGCAGTTTGAACAATGCTAGGAGGTTGTGTGATAAATCCAGGCTGCCTGTATTTTATGGAATTAATACAGTTAGTGAACTTAGAAATTATGGAGGGATACAATAATGAAAAGTGCTGATTTGTTAAATTTAATATTGTGTGTTAGTTATCTCGGAGGATTAATTCTAATAGGTAAGTTTTTGAGGGTAAAGGTTAAACTCTTTCAAAAATTATTTTTGCCTGCTTCTTTAATAGGAGGGGTCATAGGTTTGATACTAGGGCCTAGTGCTTTGAAAATTGTGCCAGAAAGTATAATGAGTATATGGAGGATACTGCCTGGTAATCTGATTAACATAGTGTTTGCATGTGTGTTTATTGGAGCAGTTGTTCCAAAGCTCAGGGATATATGGGATTGTGCAGGACCACAACTGACATATGCGTGGATTATTGATGGATTTCAATGGGTTATAGGTCTTGGAATAGCATTGCTCATTTTAAAACCAATATGGGGAATAAATCCTCTAATTGGAACAATAGTTGAAGTTGGCTGGGCTGGTGGACATGGAACTGCCGGTGGTATGGGCGAACTTTATGCTAATCTGGGATTTGCTGAGGGTGGAGACTTAGCTCTTACTTCAGCAACAATAGGACTTCTGTCAGGGATTATATTTGGTGTAACATTAATTAATATTGCAGTTAGAAAGGGTTATTGTGAAGCTATTATATCTCCATCACATTTAAAGACATTGAATTTATCAGGTGTATTAAGACCTGAAGAAGAGAAGTCAGTGGCTAAAAGTGTCATATTGAGTGATTCTCTTGAACCATTTGCGTTTCATGCTTGTTTAATAGGGTTGTCAATTGTACTTGGAAGTATCATGCTTTATGGAATAAAAATGATTCATCCAAAATTAAGTTCAGTTCCTTTGTTTCCTATAGCAATGATAGGTGGATTGATTATTCAAATTGTATTTAGAAAATTTAGAGCTGACTATATGATAAATAGACAAAGTATAGAGAGACTGCAAGGTCTTGCGCTTGACTTTTTAGTAGCGGGTGCAGTTGCATCTATTAAAATACCTGTTGTAGTAGCATATGCAGGTCCTTTGGTTATAATGATGGGTTCTGTGTTGGCTGTGATGATATTGTCAACATGGTTCTTAGCAAGGATTTTCTTCAAGGATGCTTGGTTTGAAAGAGGAATAGCCGAATTTGGTGCTTTGACAGGTGTGTTGGCCGTTGGACTTTTACTGTTGAGAATTGTTGATCCTGATCTAAAAACGAATGCACCAAAAGCTTTTGCTTTTGAGAGACCTTTGTTTAGTCCGTTTATAGGGGGAGGTCTTGTAACATCTCTCATGCCGATTTTCGTAGTGGAAATGGGTGCGTTAAAAGTTATAGGTATATGGATTGCAATAATAGCGGGGTTATTTTTGTTAGCATTTGTATGCAAATGGATTCATTTGCCTAAAAGTAACAAAGCTCAAGCATAGAGTTAATTATATTAATTACATAGAAGATGAAAGGAGTTTATATAATGAATAATAATGGAGAAGTATTGTTTCTATCTCAGGAGGATGTTATAAGGGCAGGTGCTTTGGACATGAGTCTAATAGTTCCTGTTATGGAGGAAGTTTTTAGTCTTCATGATAAAAAGGATTATGTATTACCTACTAAATGTGTGCTCAGATGGGGTGACTTGGATAGTGAAAGTATAAAGGGTAGAATTAATGCAATGCCTGGTTGGATAGGTGGAAATTTAAATTCTGTAGGTATAAAATGGATAGCAAGTTCACCTAATAATCCATTTAAATACAATTTACCAAGGGCAAATGCAGTAGTAATACTCAATGATCCGAATACGTTAGTTCCTATTGCTGTAATGGATGGTACTGCAATAAGTGCTGCGAGAACTGGGGCAAATACAGGCGTAGCTGCAAAATATCTGTCTAAAAAGAATCCTAAAGTTTTAGGATTAATAGGTGCTGGTGTTCAAAATAGAACACAGCTTTTAGCTGTAAATTATGTGCATCCTAATATTGAAGAAATTAGGATATATGATTTATCTAAAGAGAGAGCTGTTGAATTTGCTAATGAAATGTCCTCAAAGATTGGTAAGGAAATAAAAGTATGTGAAAGTGCATATGATGCTGTTGATGAAGCAGATATATTTATAACTGCTACTGTAACAAAGGAACCAATAATTAAGGCTGACTGGATAAAACCTGGTGTGTTATATTCTCATGTAGGTAGTCATGAATGTGAATTCGATGCTATAATGAAGTTTGATAAGAGGATAGTGGATGACTGGGAGGAAATAAAGCACAGAGGTGTTGAAAGCTTGGCTATTATGCATAAAATAAAAATGATAGATGACAGCGGGATTTCAGCTGAAATAGGTGAGATTGTAAATGGTGTTAAATCTGGAAGAGTAAGTGAAAATGAAGCAATTTATTTTAATACTGTAGGTATGGGGATTGAAGATGTTGCAGTTGCTTCAAAGATATATGAAAAAGCATTGAAGATGGGTCTAGGCCAGAAACTAAAATTATGGGACAAACCGTTTGCTGTTTGATTTATATTTTATAAACAAATATATCAAAGAAAATAGCCATACAATTTAGCTAGTTGCTAAACGATAAGATTTGCCAAGCCATTTAAATGGTTTGGCATTTTTTGATGTTTCATGCTGATATGAACTCCATTTATTATTGCGTTAAGTTAAAACATTAGGTATAATGTAAAATAAAGGAAGATTCAACTATGGTAAAAAAGAGTGTATTTAATTCTCTTTTGAATTCAACACGATTACAGAAATTACAAAAACTGTAAGGAAAGAAAAGCGTATTTTAGATCCTACCGCATTAAGAGAAGCTGTCATAAATGCAATTATCCACAATGATTATTCAAATGGAATACAACCGGTTTTTGAAATATTTTCAGATAAATTTGTTATTACATCATCTGGAGGTTTGCCACAAGAATTAAGTCAAGAAGAATTCTTTGAAGGTATTTCAGCCCCATGGAACAAAGAACTTATGAGAGTTTTTAAAGATGTTAAGTTAGTTGAACAACTTGGGTCTGGTGTTCAAAGAATACTAAAAAATTATGATCGAAGCATATTTAAATTTAGCCCGAATTTTTTAAAGGTTAATTTTCCTATAAAAATTGTCCGTGAGAATGTCCGTGAGAATGACGATGGTGACAAGCACCATCGATTTAGTTATTTTTAGTTGAAATTTCAATAGTTTCATCGACTAAATTTGTTCATTAATTAATTAAACTTGAGTTATTTAACACTCACAGGTACCATTAACTTGTTTTAATAAAGCAGGGCTGACTAGCTTCTTCTTAACTTATACAGCGCTTAAGATAGCTTGCCAGCTACTGATGTATAAATATGTGTAAATTTTTCAAGAATGAAATATGTCTGAAATTTCAATGATTATTTCGAATTAGGCTTAAAAAAGAGTTTCTTTCGTGTCCTTTTAAGCATCTTTCATACATTTGTGTTATGATTATTATTACAAACAATGAATTATTATTAAATGCTTATTTTGATAAAATATATTGCTATATACTATATAGCAATTTGTCTGTAAATATTGTATATAAAATTGCTTGATTTATAAACATAGGTAGTTCTAAAGATAACTTGATTTATTGGAGGATGAATAAAACATAGGTTTTGCGACATATAATATTATATAAAGTTGTCAGATTAAATATTAAAAGAAATATAAATTTACTAGGAGTAATAAAAATAATATAATTGTGAGTAAACTTGGAAAGAATAAGAATAAAGAAAGTTAGAATAACTTCTTCTTATAATGATATAATTTTTAAAAAAATTATAAACTAAAGTTACAAAGTTAAGACAGAAGAATGTTTTGAAATGAAATTGTCAAGTTAAATTAAAAAAAACTTGACAAAATGTTTGTTGAGGTGTAGTCTTAAGATAGAAATTAATAAGGTGGTGAGAATCGATGAGTCACAGAACAAGAATTATGAATAGTGTAAATTATTATCCAGCATTAAAAATAATAGATGCTCAAAAAGTGTATAATGAAAAATTTAGTGATATACCGGAACCTACCTTCTTCAAAGTTGTTTCGAGAATGACGCAAGAAGGTAGTCTAAAAAGGATATCGAAAGGTATTTACTGCAAACCTAAACTAGGTAAATATGGAGTGATTATGCCTAGTGAGAAAAATATTTTAGAATATTATCTTGGAGAAAAGGGAAATAAAGGTGTCGTCATTGGTTATCAACTCTTTAATAAATACGGATTAACAACTCAAATCTCAAAAGTAGTGACGGCATATTCTTCAGAGATTACGCAGCAAAATAAAACGGTTAAGAACATTAAAATACAGAAAGCAAATTTAAATTTTGACAACCGTACAATTAAAATGGTTGAACTTCTTGAAGTTTTACAAGAATATATGAATATTGAGGATTTGAATAAGAAAAGTCTTCTAAGTTATTTAGAAAAATCAATCTCGCATTATGATGAAAAAATATTAGATAAAATTATGAAATCAATGAATTATAAAAAACACACAATTGCATCTCTGAAAACTATCTTGGATTACTATAACGTTGAGAATTCCTTGTCAAAATACTTAAATGGTACTTCAAGGTACAATACTATTAACATGGAGGAATTACATGCTATTACACCAAAACAATGATGACTTTGAGGAGCTTATACAATTAACAAGCGAGCACGTAGGCATTCCAGAGAATGCAGTGAAACGAGATTATTTTATCACATTGATCTTGAAGAGTCTGTCTGAAAGTGAATATGTAAGTGAAGTTGTTTTTAAAGGAGGTACTTCTTTAAGTAAATGTTACCCAGGATCAATTGAACGTTTTTCAGAAGACATTGATTTAACATATGTGCCAGAAGAGGACTTAAGTGATAAGCAAATTAACAGAAGGCTTAAAAAAATAGAAGAGTGCCTAATCAAGGAAGCAAAGTTTGAGATTGTTGAAGGTGAACGTAACAATCGCAATAAAAGCTCATATGTATGGTTTCGTGATGAGTTTAAGGACACTGAGAAAATCAAATTGGAAATTGGCTCTAGTGTAAGACCTCATCCATATAGTAAGAAAAAGCTCAGAAGTTATATTCATGATTACTTGATTTACTTGGGCAATGAAGAAGCAATAAAAGATTTTCAATTGGTTGATATAGAAGTAAATGTTTTAGAAATTAAAAGGACTTTTATTGATAAAATTTTTTCTGTGAAACGCCATGCTATTTGTGGAACTTTGCCTTTGAAAGTTAGACATATATATGATACAGTAAAACTTTTTCAGATGCCAGAAATACAAAAATTTCTCGAGGACAGTGAAGAGTTAAAGCAAATAGTTCAACTGACAAAAGAAACAGACTCGTTTTATTTGCAAAAGAGGTATATACCTGAAAATTATAATCCTCTTGAAGAGTATGACTTTCTATCTTGGAAAGACAGATTTGATGAACAAATAAAGAACAGATATGAAAGTATTCACAAAGATTTGCTCTATACGAATAAAAAGCAAGAATTTTGGATTGCTTTAAAAGTTTTTGAAGAAATAAATGATGTCTTGAGAAAGATTGATGAATAAACTTGTTTATCTTATTATTATTATTATTATTATTATTATAGGCATATGTTGCATACATGTTTTTTTGATATAGCCTTTATACATGATATGACGGGCACGAAGACAGACACCATCGACTTGCGGTGACAGGCACTAATTACTAAAAATTAAACGATAAGATTTGCCAAGCCATTTAAATGGTTTGGCATTTTTTGATGTTTCATACTGATATGAACTCCATTTATTATTGCGTTAAGTTAAAACATTAGGTATAATGTAAAATAAAGGAATATTAGGTTTGCTTTAGTGGCCATCAAACTAAATGAAGAACAACATAATGTTTGATACAAGCAATAAGTTCGCATAGCTTTATGTTATGACTATATTATAATGGGAGAGGATTATGGAAAGAACAAAAAATGCAGGAACAATAATTTTAGCAATCGTTTTATCAGTGAATATTTTTTTATGTGGGAATTTTAGTCAGGCAGCTTATGCTTCTGTTGTTCCTGTACCTGAAATTGATTGGCAAATGTGTATTGGCGGTAGCCATCATGATAGTTATGGGGCAAGTACTGTTACGAGAGATGGTGGAATAATTCTATCAAAAAGTGAATATGTTGTGCTTGAGATGATAGATAATTCTCCTACTAAAACAGAATCACACAGAAGTATTATTAAGTATGATAAATCATATAAAATCGAGTGGGAAACAAGATTTGATGATACACCATCGCGAAATATCAGTGGTATATATCAAACGAAAGACGATGGATATATACTATGTGGAAATACATTTTTGAAAACAGATAGGTTGCCAGAAGCTGATTGTTGGTTTGCTAAACTTAGCAAAGATGGCAAAATTGAATGGGAAGTTACTTATGGTGGCAACGATTGGTCTGAAGGGATGAGTAATATTGTAGAAAGCGATGATGGTGGCTACATTGCAATAGGCACTATAAGTGAGGGGAAAGATGTCGTTGGTAATCATGGAGAACTTGATTTATGGTTGCTCAAATTAGATCGAAATGGGAACATTGTATGGCAGAAATGCCTTGGAGGCAGTGGCTATGATTATGGAAGAGATATTAAGGCTACTACAGACGGTGGATATATTATTCTTGGGGAAACTCATTCAACAGATGGTGACATAAATGCTAGGCACATAAATAATATTCAACATGCAGGTGATGTGTGGGTTATTAAAGTTGACAAAGATGGCAATATCATTTGGGAAAGAACTTATGGCGGAAGTTACCATGAATTAGCGAATTCTATTGAACAAACCAATGATGGGGGTTATATATTTGCTGCAGAAACAGATTCCAATAACGACGGAGATGTAGTAGGTTATCATAGAGATAATGAACGTAATAAATATATAGAAATTCAAGAGAATGATGGATGGGTTGTTAAGTTAGATGATAAAGGGTCGATTGTATGGACTAAAACACTAGGTGGATCAAATGCCATTTATGATGATCGAATAACTGATATTATTCAAACGCTAGATGGTGGATATATTGCAGTTGGCGAAATTACTTCTAGGGACGGAGATGTTACAAATAGACGCGGTAATGGTGTTGACACAGATGTTTGGTTAGTAAAATTAGATAGTAGTGGCAATTTGTTATGGAATAAGTGTATGGGTGGAACTGGTTTTGAAGAGGGGTATGATATTTACCAAAGCATCAATGGGAATTACAAGGTAGTAGGTGAAACTAGTTCTAAAGATATTGATGTAAAGGGGCTTCATGGATCAGGTGACATATGGCTTATTGAAGTATTGCCTGATGAATCGGACAAAAAAGCTGCAACTAGATTAGTAAAAAAAGAACCAGTTGTAGCAAAAAATGTTATAAAAGCAAAACCAACCTCATCAAAGTTACTTGTTGATGGTAATGAAATTGAGATAACAGCATATAACATCAATGATAATAATTATTTTAAGCTTCGTGATATAGCACAGGCTATAAACGGCACGACAAAACAGTTTAATATTAGTTGGGATAGTAAAGTTAATGCTATATCCTTAACTTTGAATAAAGCTTATACTCCTGTAGGTGGAGAATTATCAGTAACGGGTGAGATTTTAGAGAAAGTAGCTAATCCTACATCGTCAATAATTTATTTAAATGGTAAAATAGCAAATTTAGCAGCTTATAATGTTGATGGAAATAATTATTTTAAGTTAAGAGATGTTGCAAAAGATATGAATTTTGGTATTACATGGGATGAGGAAACTAACACTATTGGTATTGATACATCAGTTTCTTATAAGTGACTTGATAAGTATGGAATAAATAGAGAAAAAACATATATACCTGATACGCTGTTAAATGATTATAAATATATACGAATTTAGAATAACTTTTTTATAATAAAAGGATTGTATGATTTTATTAGTCTCATGTTAGTAACATGGGACTTTTTTTATTCGAAAATACTATCTACCTCATCAGAATATTTTAATATATGCTAATTTCATTTTTTAATTTTATTATATTGACAAATATGTCGGTCGACGTTATAATTAATATATCGGTACACGATATAACATGAATCGATATAACGTTTGAAGATATAATTCATAAATAATTTAAAATGTGAGGATTTAATTATGGAAATTAAGGCGTCAATAGCATTAACAGAAGCTGTATATTATATATTGCTCTCGCTTTATGAGCCGTTGCATGGGTATGGAATTATCCAAAATGTAACACACATGAGCAATGGAAGACTTGTTTTAGCAGCAGGAACATTGTATGGTGCAATCAATACACTAGTGGAAAAAAAGATGGATTGAAGCACTACCTGGAGAAGATAAATCAAGGAAGAAAGAATATATTATTACAGAAGCTGGAAAATATGTCGTTGAAGAAGAAATAAAGCGTCTAGAAGAACTTATTACTAATGGAAAGGAAATTGTTAGGAGGAAGTGAGTATGGGAAACATAGTAGCAAAATTATTTTTAGCGACTCAACATGAAAAAGAGGAAGAGTGGCTTAACTTTATGTCATCACAAGGGAAAGCAATGAAACGATATATTTTTCCTTGTTTCTATAAGTTTGAGGATTGTGAACCTAATGAATACACATATAGAATCCAAATGCTCGATGATATGCCGTATAGTTCAAAAAGCAGAGAATATATAGAATTTTTGAAAGATGCAGATATTGAGATGGTTGACTCTTATTTGAAATGGGTGTATTTTAAAAAGAAGACGAAGGATGGATCATTTAATTTATTCTCTGATTTAGGATCTAAAATTAATCATTATAAAAGGATCTTTAGATTTCTGTTTCCGGTTATGATTCTTGAAATAGTAGCTGCGTTTATAAACGTGAAATCTTATTTAGGGGGATATAGTTCACAACGTTCTATAGCTCAATGGATGGTACTATTAGCATTGCTTCTTGTTTCATTAGAGGGTTCTGTGCTAATCAGAATTCATAAACTTAAAAAAGAAAACTTAATAAGAGAATAGTAAGAAATGTCTAAAAGACACCCGTGACAGGCACCAAAGAGAAGTAGATACTTTTACATATCTACTTCCATGTGTTTTGTATTTAAATATCTATTCCAGCATTATAGCCTTCTCTCATGGCATCATATACTTTTCTAGCTTTTAAGCAGTCACCTATTCTCCAGAAGTAATCTGCTTTGTCTCTGAAGCTCTCTGCCTCTGACTCAAGTGCTTTAAGTCCTGCTGCAACTATTACTGTATCAGCATCAATGTTCTTAACATTGCCATCAGCATCTGTTACAACTATGCCATTATCAGTAATTTCTTTACATACAACTTCTGTAATTACTTCTAAATCATATTTTTTCATTTCTAGTAAAACAGCCTCTCTATGTAAATATGGTGCATCTCTTCCGATTTCTTTTTTCATTTCTACAATTGTTACTTTTTTGCCTAAAGAAGCTAGGTGTAGACCTTCTTCACATCCAACTAGTCCACCACCAATGATTACAACATTATTACCTATAGTATTTGCTTTTTCATGCATACCAACAGCCATAACTACATTTTCTTTGTTGATTCCAGGTATGTTTGGAACTATGGATTCAGCACCTAGTGCAGCTACTATAACATCTGGTTTTACTATTTCTACTATTTTTTCATCTGCAGTAGTATTTAACATAACATGGATTTTTCTCTTTTGTACTCTGCTTATTAAAACATTCATAAACTTTTCTAAATCTTCTTTAAAAGATACATGCTTAGCAAATTTAAGTGCGCCACCAAGTGAATCTGTTTTTTCACATAATGTAACATTATGTCCTCTGTCAGAAAGAGTAATAGCAGCTTCCATACCAGCAGGACCTCCACCTATTACTAATACGTTTTTAATATCTTTAGCTGGTTGTATATTTTGTAATGCAAACTCTCTGTATGATGTAGGGTTTACTGTACATCTAACTATTTTGGATGCGTACTTAACGTAAGGTACAAATGATTCACTAATACATGACTCACATCGCAGGCATGGAGTTACATCCTCGTCATGTCCGCATTTAAGTTTATTTGGTAAATCTGGATCAGCTATCAATGGTCTAGCAAGACCAACCATGTCTGCCTTGCCTTCTGCTATTATCTGTTCCATCATATCTGGATCACCTAAAGCACCTACAGTAATTACTGGTGTTTTAACAACTTTCTTGATTGCTTCTGCAAGATATACGTTGCATCCTTTTTCTAAGAACATTGATGGGAACATGTGAAGATTAGTTTCTGGAACATGGAATGTTCCAGATGATACATGGAACAAGTCTACTTTTCCATCAAGTAACTTAACAAATTCAACTTGATCTTCTAATGTTAAACCACCTTCTACTAATTCTGTACCACTCATTCTTAATTCTATAGGATAATCTGGACCACATTTCTCTCTAATATTTTCTATTACCATTAAGTAAATTCTAGCTCTGTTTTCTAAACTTCCACCGAATTTATCTGTACGTTTGTTGTTTAAGGGTGATAAAAACTGATGTAATAGCCATCCATGTCCACCGTGGATCATTATCATATCAACTCCACCGAGTTTAGCCATCTCAGCTGCATCACCAAATTTCTCTACTATATAGTTGATTGTTTCTTCATCAAGCTCTGAATAATCTATGCCTAAGTGGCCTGGTCCTGCACTTGGTCCCCACATAGGTCCATCATAGTAATCAGGGTTTGAACGTGTTCCTGGATGAACCAGTTCTATACATGATACTGCGTTGTGACGTCTAATAGCATCAGTAGCAGCCAGAAGTGATGGTAAAACTCCTGGATCTTCTAACGGTAAAAGCATTTCATGAGATATACCTGTAAGATGATCAATCTGTGCTTCTCCCATATTAATAAGTGCAGCTCCACCTTTAGCCCTAGCTTCGTAAACTGCTATATTTTCACTTGTGAGATATCCTTCTGCAGTATGGTTTGCTATTGCCATTGGGGCAGCTTCTATTCTATTTTTTAGTGTAATTGAACCTATTTTTATTGGACTAAACAGGTGTTTAAATTTTTTCATGTAATTTCTCCTTGTACAATATGCTTAGAACTATTATTTAGTGTTCTAAGCATATATTTAATTTTTTGTAACTGATGTTCAATCATATGTATTAAAGTAGATTACTTTATGATTGCGTTTGAAACTTATTTATTATGCTTCTTCGTAACTAATTTCCATGTTAACTTTGCCTGACTTTAATCTAAAGTGTGCATAAGTAACTGCTACAATTAATATAACTACATTTCCAACAATTTCCCATGGTTTTAAGTTGCTAAATAATAGTAAAGTCTGAGCCATAGTTGAAAGGCATCCTACCCAGCTCCATATAGTTAATGTTCTGTCTGATACATGGAATTTAGAGTTTGCCCAAATTTCTGGTATAACCTTTTTCATATTTACAGCTGAATAGCAGATTATAGCAAACAATACGTTATTAAGTATAACCGCCATATTGCCTATAACTGAAATCTGTACATCAAAGAATATAGGAATTAAACTTTCAAGGTATAGAAGTGTAAGAATAACGTAAGGTGTTTTGTATTTTTTACTTATAGCACCTAATTTTTTAGGGAACCATCCATCTACGCATGCCTGTAAAATTGGTTTTGTAACCCATCCTAAAGCAGCATTAAGTGTAGTTGATAAAGCAAACATTGCTCCACCTACTATAAAGAAAACATATAGTGGTTTAGGTAAAATTTCTGCTGCAACTAGTGTAAGTGGCTGTCCGGCAACTACATCTACTGGAAGTACACCTGCAGCAACTACAGACATACCTGCGTATAATATTGATATAATAAGTGTAGCTACAATAATAACAAATGGTATATCTTTTGTTGGATTTTTACATTCTGCTCCTAAGTGAATAACAACATTTGCTCCTCCTATAGTCCATGTAAATAAAGCTCCAGCGGATAGGACAGATTTAATATCACCAGTCATAAAACCAGGTTGTTGAAAAAATGTAGGTTTAACTTGTGGAATCCCATAACAAATAAATAGTGTTAATGCAATTACCATAATTACCATCATTAAGTTCTGTACTTTGGCTGCGCCTTGTATGCCGAATAGGTTAGTTATGTAAAATACCGTTAAAATTATAAATGCTACAAGTGTTTTGTTCAAACCTGGTATTAAAGCTAATAAATAGTCTGCAAAGCTTATAGCATACATAGCTAATGCTGTCCATGCAAGTATGTGTACAATTACAAAAAATCCAGAACTTGTTTTGCTGAAAAGCAATCCCATCTGTGTATACATTCCGCCTCTCATACGAATTGTACCACTTACAAATAACATTGGAATTGTCATTAAAATAACGTATAATGCCGCTATTAACATTGATAAACTTGCAGATCTACCTGTCATTGCAATACCTATCCCTGTTAATGCAAAGATACCAGAACCAATTGTCTGTCCAATTCCTATAGACAGAAGTTCTTTTCTTCCTAGTACTCTGTTTAAATCTTTTGTTGAGTTTACTTGAGACATATTAATCCTCCTAATTAGTTTGTAGATAAAGTTCTACTTTTTCTTAATCTAAAGCGAGTTAAATTAGTGTAAATAATACATTGCTGTCAATAGCTTTATCATGAAACTAATAATAAGCAATAAACATGCCAATATTAAATCGTTCAAATTTGCCTATATTTATAAGTAAATAGATAATAAAAAGCACAAAATTTATCCAAAAATTTATAAAAAACTTAAAAAAGTTTAAATTTATAACATTTTTTAGGGATAAAATTTGTGCAAATTAGTGAACAATTTTTTTCTTTTAATTCTACTTTTTAATCTTTCTTATTTGGTATATTTAATCTTTTCATTCTATATCTTAGACTCTGTCTAATTATATGTAGTTTTTCCGCTGTCTTTGTAACATTATAGTCACATTCGTTTAGAGCTTTTAGTATCAGTTGCTTTTCTAAGGTATCTATGGCTTCGTTTAATGAGTCTGTTTCATCTATAATAATTTTATTGTTTGTATTGCTATTGTTCTTTTTCATAAAGTCTTGTTTTAAATATTCTGGCATATTATCTACTGTCAGGGTATTATTGTTATGGCATCTAATAACCAGGTTCTCCATTACAAAATCCAGCTGTCTGATATTACCTGGCCAGCTATATTCCTGTAAAGTCTGTTTCAACTGTTGGTCCATATCTATTATTTTTTTCTGCATAAGGTTACTGTATTTAGTTATAAAATATTCTGCTAGCTTTAGTATATCACCTTTTCTTTCTCGTAGTGGAGGCAAATACAGACTGAGTGGTGCTATTCTGTAGAAAAGATCTGCTCTTAATCTTCCATCTTCCATGAGTTGTTTAGGATCTTCATTTATAGCACTTATAATTCTACAGTTAACAGAATACATTTTAGTATCTCCAACACGTCTAGTCTTTTTCTCCTGTAATACCCTTAATAGCTTGGTTTGCATTGACACTGGCATAGAGTTAAGCTCGTCAAGAAACAGTGTGCCATTTCCAGCCTCTTCAAACAGCCCTGGAGTAGATACAGCTCCAGTAAATGCACCCTTAGTGGTTCCAAATAAAATACTTTCCAATAAATTATCTGGGATGGCAGCACAGTTTACTGGAACAAATGGCTCTTTCCTACGGTCACCGTAGTTATGTATACTTTGAGCAAAGACTTCTTTTCCAATGCCTGTTTCTCCTATTATTAAAATATTTCTATCTATACGTGCCATTGTCTGAGCTTCCCGTATTA
>CAXXFT010000010.1:0-66061 GCA_963675125.2 uncultured Sedimentibacter sp. | reverse complement strand
ATCGGGACTTCTACTTGAACGTCATTTGGAATAACTGCAAGTGTTTCTTTATCTATATTTCTATTAAATAGGATATTAAATCTCCAGCCTAGTACTGCTACCATAATAACAGCTACTGTTATTATTAATCCATAGTCAGTTAATATATATAAAAAGTCTCTAATAGTGTTTATTATTTTTTTCATTTTGAAGCACCTCGACAAATTAATAGTTACCACATAATATATTAACACAAAAATGGTATTGATACAATATATACGTTTAATAAAATTATGTAAATATTTTCATCTGTTATTTAATAATGGTTTATGTTTTGATATATAATATTATTGGATGGTATAATTCTATTTATTTTTGTGATGATATCTGCTATAATACAGATAATTAATTTAAATTTAATTAATATAATATATAGTAATTATAAAAAAGTGGTTATAAAAATATAAACAACAATTGGAGCAAATATGAAAGAGATAATAATTACAAGCAATGAATCTGGGCAAAGAATGGATAGGTTCCTTAAAAAATATCTTAATAAAGCTAATTCTGCCTTTATTTATAAAATGATAAGGAAAAAAAACATAAAATTGAATAATTCTAAGGTAGAACCAGAAATAGTTTTAGAAAAAGATGATGTGGTACAAATATATTTGTCTGACGAAACTATAGATAAATTTAGAGAAAAGAAAAATTTGCTACAAACAGCAATTCATTTTAAAGTAGTGTATGAGGATGAAAACATACTAGTGGTAAATAAGCCAGTTGGGCTTAGTACACAACCTGATTTAACAAGTAAAAAAAGTTTAGTAGATGAAGTTAAAATGTATTTGGATGCAAAAGAGAAAAATATAAGTTTTACATTTAAACCAGCTGTATGTAATAGGTTGGATAAGAATACTTCTGGACTTGTAATTGCTGCTAAAAATTATGAGTCAGTTAAGCAAGTTAATAAAGCAATAAGAGAAAGAAATATAAAAAAATATTATGAAGCTAAAGTTCACGGAATAGTTTTAAAGGATTTAGAACTTGAAGATTTTATGATTAAAGATGATTATAAAAATATGGTAGAAATAGTGAAAGAAGAAAGTGAAAATGCTAAAAAAATAATTACATATGCACATCCTATTAAAAGAGAGGGTAAATTTACATGGCTTGAAATAGAACTAGAAACTGGTAGAGCCCATCAAATTAGAGCTCATTTAGCGTCTATAGGTCATCCTGTTGTAGGTGATAAAAAGTATGGTAAAAGAGATAATGAAAAATATCAAATTCTACATGCATATAAAATTTTGCTAAATGGATTTGTGGACGAATTAAGCTACCTAAATGGAAAAGAAATAACATCACATATTGATGAAAGATATATTTTATAGTATTAATAAAAAATATAAAATGGAGGTTTTCATGAAAATAGAAGTGCAAAGTATAAAACAGTGTAGTCATATAATTGAGGTTGATAAAGGGGAATCATTTTATGATTTAGCAAAAAGAATGGACAAAGAAAATTATAAAAGGTTTCTTGCAGTGAAGGTAAATAATAAGCTTCAGGAACTTATAGGAAACATCTATAATGAAAATGATAAAATTACGTTCCTTGATTTAAATGATAATGATGGACAGAGGGTTTACATAAGAACACTTTGCTTTATATATATTAAGGCTTGTAAAGACATTTTTAATTTCGCAAATGTTAATATAGAGCACTCTTTAAATAGAGGCTTATATACAGAAATAAAAACTAAAAAACCTTTAAGTCAAGACAATTTAAAAAAAATAAAGAACAGAATGCAAGAAATTATTGATAAACAAATTCCAATTAATAAAAAAATACTAAGTGTGAAGCAGGCTACTGATATTTTTGCTTTACAGGGGATGCAGGATAAAGTTGAACTATTAAAACACTGGAATTCTGAATATATTAGGGTTTATGAACTTGATGGTTACTATGATACATTTTATGGATATGTTGCTCCTAACACAAATGTAATAGAAAAATTTGATTTGAAATTATTTTTCCCAGGTGTAATTTTAATTTTTCCAACAAAGGAAAACAATTTTAATCTTCCTGAATATATTGAACAAAATAAACTTTCTAAAGTTTTTAAGGAAGCAGAGGATTGGGGGGAGATAATGGATATCGGGAGTGTAGGTGTACTGAATAATAAGATAGTTGATAATACTATTGATGATATGATACGCGTAAACGAAGCATTCCATGAGAAAAAAATAGCATATATAGCAGATGAAATCACTAAGGATAAAAATATAAAAATAGTTTTGATAGCAGGTCCTTCATCTTCAGGGAAAACAACATTTGCGCAAAGGTTATCAATTCAATTAAGGGTAAATGGCAAAAAAACTTATGCATTGTCTTTAGATGATTACTTTGTAAATAGAGAAATGACTCCACTTGATGAAAATGGGGATTATGATTATGAAACAATAGATGCATTGGATTTGGAACTTTTTAATGAGCAACTTTTAAATTTAATGACTTGTCAACCTGTGCAAATTCCTGTATTCAATTTTAAAACTGGAATGAGGGAATTCACAAGGAAACCAATAGAATTAACTGATGATCACATAATTATTATAGAAGGTATACATGGTTTAAATGATAAGTTAACAGAAAATATACCTCAAAAAAATAAGTTCAGAATATATATTAGTGCATTAACGCAACTTAACATCGATAATCATAATAGGATTGCAACATCTGATTTAAGATTAATAAGACGAATAGTTAGAGATAACACACACAGAGGTAATGATGCACTTAAAACTCTTGAACTTTGGGACAATGTCGTGAAAGGCGCAGAAAAGTATATATTCCCATTTCAAGAAAATGCAGATGCTATATTTAATTCAGCGCTTGTATACGAATTATGTGTGTTAAAAAAATATGCTATTCCATTGATTGAAAAAATCGGAGAGGGTAGTCAATATTATCCTGAAAAACAAAGATTATTAAAATTCTTGAGTTATTTTAAAAATATAGAAAATGAAAGAGCAATTCCATATACATCTATATTGAGAGAATTCATAGGTGGAAGTTGCTTTGAGTAGATAAACAATAAAAAAACAATAGAGGAACAATTGTTATAAAAGAGATATGCATTTTATGCGTATCTCTTTTGAATTAAAACAATCGCTCACCTATCGCTCAGTCATTGTTCTTCTATTGTTAATCCATTGTTCTAAAATTCATTTAAATCAAAGCTATTTCTCTTCATGCCTACCCCTAGGCATAAACCTATACTTACCATGTTAACTAACATAAAAGTTCCACCAGAACTTACAAATGGCAGTGGAATGCCAGTTACAGGTAGAAGGCCCATTGTCATACCAACATTTTCAAAGATGTGAAAAAAAAGCATTGCAGTAATTCCAGTAGCAATCAAAGATCCAAACATGCTTGTTGTGTGCTTAGCAATTCTTATGAGCCTATATAAGAGTATTGCATATAGTACAAGTAAGAAAGTCCCGCCAATTAAACCTAACTCTTCACCTATTACAGCAAATATAAAATCAGTTTCTTTTGTTGGAAGATAACCAAGTTGGTTTTGAACACCTTTATACAAACCACGTCCATAGAGTAATCCAGAGCCTATTGCAGTTTTGGATTGTATAACCTGATATCCAGTATCTGTTGGATCTAGTTCAGGGTAAACGAAAGTAACAATTCTGTCAAATTGATAGTTATCTCCTACTTGGTAATCTTTCATAATATAAAAGAAAGCACCGATGGCAATAACGGCAAGAATTAAACCTATAATTAAAACGACAGCTACATATTTATAGTCTATCCCACCTGCGAAAATCATTACTGCAATAAAAAATATAAAAACAAGTGCGGTACCTAAATCGGGTTGAAGTAATATTAGCCCTACAGGTAATAAAGCAAAAATTAAAATTTTTGAAAGAATTAATGGTTCGTTTATATGTTCCTTATTTAAATCAATATATTTTGCTAATGATATAATAACACCAAATTTAGCGACCTCTGATGGTTGAAAGACTACAGGACCTATACTAATCCAACTTCTAACATCACCCCATTCAGATGCATTTACAGGATTTATCAAAGCATATAATAAAAGAATATTTGAAAGTGCATAAATTTGTAGGTAGAATGTTCCATACAGGTTATAATCAATAATCACTAATATAAGAGCACAAATTAAACCAAGTACAAATGCTATAGTTTGTGTTCTTAAAAATCTATCACTACCCATAGCCTGACTCATAGTGGCACTCTTAATTATAAGAAATCCGTATAAACATAAAATAATAGTTGTAAATAATAATATAAAATCAAACCGCTTAAGTTTGTTGTCTTTTGTAAACATTTAATCCTCCGAATCATAGATTTATGGTTGTTATATCATAAAGCAAGCCAGAAAACGGCTTGCATCACAACGATTCAATAAATACATCAAGACAAAGACGTATGTCTTTGTTTCATTAGTTGTATTTATTATATCATAAAGCAAGCCAGAAAACGGCTTGCATCACAACGATTCAATAAATACATCAAGACAAAGACTTGTCTTGATGTATTTATTATATCACAATGCATTATATAATAAAATATAATTTTTGTCTTAACCGTATATTAAGAAATGCATAAAATGTACAGAGGTGATTTTATGTCGGATATAGGTTTAGTTCTAGGTGGAGGCGGTGCTAAAGGTGCATATGAAATAGGTGCATGGCATGCATTGTGTCAACATGGAATAAATAAAAATATAAAAATATTTTCCGGTGCTTCAATCGGAGCAATAAATTGTGCATTAATACAATTGATGGACAGTGAGAGTGCAGCTGAAATATGGTTAAATTATGATTTGCAAAAAAGATTCATGGCTAATGGAATTGATTATAATGATATTGTGCAAATAATAGATAGAATAAAAAAAGGCAAAAACGTAGATTTTGATGGTATTTTATCAAGAGATGGAATGCTTGAATTATTAAATGAATTAAATATAGAAAATTTAGAAAAATCTGAAAAAGATTTTTATGCTACAGTAGTAAATATAACTAAAATACCCAAAGATAGGAGGTTTTTAAAGCCAGCTGTTGATTGGTACGAAGGTAGAAAGACAGGATTTACACAGTATATTAATTTAAAAAATACCAATAAAGATTTTATTATAAAAGTTTTGTCTGCATCATCAGCGCTTCCTATTATATATACACCTGTTATAATTGACGACCAATACTTTGTTGATGGAGGTGTAAATGATAACTTACCAATATATCCTGTTTATCAAAGTGGATATAGAAAAATTATTGTAATATCCTGTGAAAGAGTGAACTATTTTAGTATTATAAGAAGATACCCATCAATACAAATGACTTTAATTCAGCCATCAAGATATTTAGGTAATCTCCTAAATGGAACACTAAATTTTAACCAAGATAAACTAAAACAGTCATTTGAGTTAGGATATTATGATGCTATGAACGCAATAAAGAGAAATAGGTTGTAGATTTAGTAAGTGTTAGATAGAAATTATATTTGAATATTAAATATATGATGGATTAAGTTATGCCATGATTTGAATTTGATGCACAAAAAAACGTGGTATACTCAATTCATTTTTACATATCAATCATAAAAACTCAAAAAAATACAATAACTTGTTGACAAAGATTAATAGGTAATATATAATAAAAAAAACTCATAATAGGAAAAAATGTTAATTTTTTCTCATTTTATCAAAGGTGGTGAATAAAATTCAAACATATTCAAATAAAAATAAGGAAATAATAGAGAGATATTTTAGTATAGCTGATTATATAGGTGCAATTAATGGAAGAAAATGTGAAGTGATAGTGCATGATATTTCAGATCTTGATCATTCCATTGTGCATATTGTAAATTCCCTAACAGGTAGAGGTGTGGGTGATGGAATAACAGATTTTGCTCTAGAAATAATTTCTAAAAGAGAAGATGAAGGAAAGGATTTTATTATTAATTATATTGGTACTGCCAAAAATAATGAAATTGTATTGCGTTCTTCAACTTATTATATTAGAGATGAACAGAAAAATATTATTGGTTTTTTATGTGTAAACATTGATATAACAGACTTGTTACATGCAAAAGATATTATTAATGATTGTTTGGTACTAGAAGAGAATTACGATTCTGAAATCATAAAAATGTCAAAGGAAAATTTTGATGTAAAAACGTTTGATTTGGTAGAAAATTTAATAAAAGAAGTAGTTTTAGATAATTCTTCAATTTTAATAAATGCGAAGGCAGATCAAAAAAAGGAAATTGTGAGAATAATGGATGATAAAGGTATTTTTGGTTTCAAAGGTGCGGTAAGTATGGTTTCAAATGCCTTAAATGTATCATCACAAACAATGTATAGATATTTGAAAGAAATAAAAGGTGGTGAGTAAGATGAATATTAAGAAAAAAATGAATCAGAATTTCAAGAATTTAAATGGTGGACTTTTTGAAGAAGTTTCAAAAGCTGATGTTGGGGATGGTGTTAGTAAGCTTTTAGAAAAAGGTGTAGATATAATGGCATGGGCAGACCCATTTTTTCCAGACCCATCTATACCAGATAGTGTAAAGCAAGTAATGGTTCAAGCAATAGAAAAAGGATTTCCGTCGCATTATTCTATGCCGATAGGTGATTTTGAACTTAGATGTGAGATAGCAAAAAAAATTAATAAAAGAACAGGTCTTGACATAAATCCAAGCCGCAATGTTATAGTAACTCCAGGTTCGGATTCAGGGCTGATATTTTCTATGATGCCATTTATAAATGAGGGTGATGAGATAATGGTAATAGACCCAAGTTATCCAAGCAATTTCCTTAATCCAACGTTATTAGGTGGGGTTACAGTACCTGTACCAATTTTTAAAGAAGATAATTATCAAATAAATATTAAGGAATTTGAAAAAAGGTTGACAGAAAAAACTAAGATGATTGTGATAACTCATCCAAACAATCCAACCACTACAGTGTTTAGAAAAAAATCCATAGAAGAATTATGTGAGTTCATAATAAAAAATGATTTAATATTAATATCTGACCAGGCTTTCGAAGATCATATTTATGATAATATTGAGTTTGTGTCTCCTGCTACTATAGAAGGTATGTGGGAAAGAATGCTTACAGTATGTTCAATTTCTAAAGGTATAGGATTAAGTGGATTCAGGATAGGTTATGTGTATGGAAGCGATAAAATTATAGATGTGTTATATGGAAGTGCTGTAAATATTATAGGTGCTGCTGCAACAATAACTTCAATAGGTGCAATTGCAGCTCTGAAAGATGAAGAGCATTTAAAAGATATGTATACTCGTTTAGAAAGAAGAAAAAAAATAGCTGAAGAAATATTTTCAAGCATTCCTTTGGTTGATTTAACTCCAATTGAAAGTGGCATATTAACATGGATTGATGTATCTAAAGTTGGTACAAGCAAGGAAGTTGCAAAATTTATTTTAGAAAAAGGCAATGTATTAGTAAATGAAGGTAGTCCTTACGGTAAAAACGGGGAAGGTCATTTACGTATAGTTACAGGGTGTTTTAAGAGTGATGAAGATGCAAAAAATGCGTTTATAAAAATTAAAAATTCAATTATTGAACTTATAGAGAAGAAAAATCTAATATAAAAGTAATTAATATAAGTAATATAAAAAGGTTTTCTTTTTTATACAATAATACTAAAAATAAAAAAATACTGTTTAGACTATAAAATAGTTCTAAATATATCGAACGGAGAATTTATTTATGAAAAATAATATATTTGATAACAAAAATGTTAATTTAGAAGTTCTAAAAAAAAGAGCTTATAATTACAGATGGGCAGAAACCGAAGAAGGAGTAATTCCACTCACAGCAGCAGATCCTGATTTTCCTGTTGCAAAGGAAATTGTTGAAAATCTAACAGAATATATAAAAGACGGTTATTTTTCTTACGCACCTCATACTGGACTAGAGTCTTTTAAAGAATCAATTGCAAAATCTCTTAATGAGAGAAAAAACGAGCACGTGTCTAAGGAACTAGTTCTCCCTATAGACAGTGTGGCTAGAGGAATGTACATAGTAGCGGAAACAGTGTTAAAAGAAGGTGATGAGGTTATAATTTTTGATCCTGTTGATTACCTTTTTAGAGAATCGACTTTAGCAGCTGGTGGAGTACCAGTTTTATTTCCAGCTAAATTAAAAGATGGATATATTGATTTATCAGAGTTAGAAAGCTATATTACTAGAAAAACTAAAATGATTTGCTTGTGTAATCCTCATAATCCTCTTGGAGCAGTTTATTCTGAAAAAGATTTAGATCATATTCTTAGTTTATCGGAAAAATATGATTTATGGATAATGAATGATGAGATATGGTCGGATATTGTTTTTGGTGAAAGACCATTTAAAAGTATTTGTTCATTAGGCGCTGATAGAAATAAAAAAACATTGAGTGTTTTTGGTTTTTCAAAAGGTTTTGGAATTGCAGGATTGAGAGCAGGGTGTATTTATGCGCATGACACAGAAATCTTTAATAAAATAGTAAAGACCTCTAATGTAATGACTACAGCAGGAGGGATTTCAACATTATCACAAATAGCTGGAATTACATGTCTTGACGAATGTTACTATTGGACAGAACAATTTATTGAATATTTAAAAACAAATAGAGATTATGCAGTCGATAGACTTAACAATATGCCAGGTATAACTTGTCATAAACCTTTTGCAACATATCTATTGTTCCCTAATATTGAAGGGACTGGATTTGATTCGGATGAACTTAAAGAAAGATTGTTATCAGAAGCAAAACTAGCTATAGTTCCTGGGAATGAAAAGTTTTTTGGACCAGGTGCAAAAGGTCATATAAGAATATGCTTTTCAACTTCTTTTGAAATATTGAAAGAAGGTCTTGATAGATTAGAAAATTGGTTAAAAAGTAATAAAAAATAAAATAAGAGAAGGAGAAATTAAAATGAAAAAAACAGTTTTATTGATTTTGGTAATAATTTTAGCAATCACGCTTGTAGCATGTAGTGGTCAAGATGCTGCAAAACCAGTAGATAACGCTAAAGAAGGAACAAATGTAGAAGAGCAAAATGAATTGGCGAAGGGCTCGCTTATTATAGGAAGCACTAGTGCGCCACGTACACTTAATCCCTTGTATTTCCCGAGTAGACAAGATTCAGTTGTTACTAATTTAATTTTTGATAACTTTGTTGAGCCGTCTGCAAATGGAGAGATTGTAGGAAAATTAGTTAAATCTATTGAGCTATCTGAAGATAAAATGACATATACTTTTGTTCTTAACGAGGGTGTTAAATGGCATGATGGTGAAGCTTTTGATGGTGATGATGTAGTAGCTACTTTTGAACTTATTTCTCACCCTGATTACACAGGTGGAGTTGAAAGAACAAAGTTAATCGTAGGTTACGATGAGTTTAACTCAGGAGAGGCTGATAGCATTTCTGGTATTTCATTAAGCGAAGATAAGATGACCGTAACAATAAAAATTAAAGAGCCTTCAGCTACATTTTTACCTGGATTATATTTTGCTATTTTACCACAACATGAAATTGCAAAATATGATGTTGCTGCATTAGAGGAAGCTGAATTTAATTTAAAACCTATAGGAACAGGACCATTTAAATTTGAGAGTTGGGATGTAGGAATCTCAATTAAACTTTCTGCAAATGAATCGTATTATTTAGGTGCTCCAAAACTTAGCGGAGTTATTGTTAAATTTGGTGATGAAGTAGCTTTAACTACTCAATTAGAAACTGGCGAAATAGACCTTTTAAAAGTTAATAAAGATGGAATTGCTACTTTCGAGGGAAATGATGATGTAGAAATATATTCTTATCCAATTGATAGTGTTTCATATGTAGGATTTAGAGTTGGCCCTGGTAGAGCAGAAGATACTAAAATTGATAAGCCTGTATTTAATAAAAATATCAGACAAGCTCTTGCATATGCTACGGATAAAAAAACACTTGTAGATGCAGTTTATGGTGAAAACGGATATGCTCATGATTCTATATTCCCAAAAGGAAGTATGGGAGATAGCCCTAATGACAACCAATATAATTTCGATTTGTCAAAGGCAAAGTCAATGATAGAAGCAGAGGGCTACATACTTAATAGTGAAGGTTATTATGAGAAAGATGGTGAGGTGCTTTCAATAGAACTATTGTATGCTTCTTCAAACACAGCTGCAGCAACAATATTAACAGAGCAATGGAAACAGGCTGGCGTAAAAGTTTCAGCAAAATTATTAGATTTTGGTGCATTAATTCAAAGTTTATTACGACAATCAGATGCTGAAGGTAACGTAAAAGCAGATAATTCTACTTATGATGAAAGTACATTAGCAACAGATTCTAATTTTGAAGCTTATCTTCTTGGATTCTCTCAAGAATCTGACCCAGATGAATATGCTCAGTATTTTGTAGATAATCCATCTTGGAATTTCTATCACTATGAAAATGAAGATGTTAATCAATGGTTTAAAGAACAAGCAGTAGAAACTGATTTTGAAAAAAGAAAAGAAATTCTACAAAAAATATCAGTACAAATAACAGAAGACCTTCCTTGGTTTACTTATGCAGGATCAAAAGAAACTGTAGTTGTTAGAAGTGATTTAGGTGGTTTTGAGCCAACTGGTTATGGTTATACAATGAATTCATATAATTGGTATTTAAAATAAAATATATAGGTTCTACATCGATAGTTTTTTTCGATGTAGAACCTTTATGGAGATTAAAATGGAAACTGTGAAAATCTTATCAGATTTAATAAATTTAGACACCCAAAACCCACCAGGAAATGAAAAATGCATGACTGACTATATTAGTCGCTTTTGTGATGAAATAGGGGTTAATTATGAGGTTATTTTAACTGATGAAAATAGAGGTAACATTATTATAACTATTGGACCTAAAACAAATGATGATTTAGTTGTATTAGGACATTTAGATGTTGTTATGGCTAATAAAGAAGATTGGTCTTTTTCACCTACGAGTGCAGACATTAATGATGGATATATGTATGGTCGTGGTACACTTGATATGAAGTATTTTATTGCAGCAGCTTTATCATCATTATCTAAATTATCCGTAAAAAAGCAACAATTAAAAAAGGGAATTGTATTTGTTTTTTCGGCTGATGAAGAATGTGGTAGTAAGTTTGGAATTTCAAAGCTCATGGAGAATAACGAACTTAAAGAAAGATTAAAAAATAAAGTTGTTTTGAATGAGGGTGGAGGATTTTCATTATTTGTAGAAGATAAGTGTTATTACTTGTATGAAACTGGACAAAAATCAGTATGTAGGTTCTCGGTAGAAATATTAAAAAAGGAAAATTCAAGTGATTATTTTCCTGATTTGTATCATGAGAAAGTGTTGTTAGAAGTTATAAGCAAAATTACATCTCTTAGACTTGATAAAAGTATCCCTGTAACAGTTCAAAGATTATTGGAAAAATTGTCAGGAGTAAAAGATAGAGATTATAATGAAATGATTAAAATACTTGAAGAAAAAACAAATAAACAAGTAGCATTATTAGTAGAGAGTATGTCAAAATCATTCATCACACCAAGTATTATAAATGGTGGATCTAGAAATCCAAAGTTACAGCCAGATATAAAATCAGTTGTACATTTTGATTGCAGGCTTCTACCGTCTATTTCAAAAGAAGAATTTCTGGATGCCTTAGATAGGAATTTAAAGACTTTACCTGTTAGGTACAAAGTAGATAGATTTTATGAGGGTTATGAATCAAATGTTGATCATGAAATTGTTAAAATTTTAGAGGACTCAATTAAAACTCAAGATGCTGATATAGATGAATTGGTCCCATTCATTACTCCCGGTTCAAATGACGGCAGATTTCTGAAGCCACTTGGATGCAATGTTTTTGGGTTCGCACCATTGGTGAAAGAAGAACAATTTACAGATATTATAAGGTTAATACATGGGGTTGATGAAAGAATATCTATAAAGTCGATTGAATTTTGTACAAAAGCAATTGATTATGTTTTTAATAGTTATGTGTTGGAGGATAAATAAGTGGATAAAATTTATCAATTAGAAAAAATGTTAAAAGAAAAAGATATAGATACGTTACTTGTCCTGTCAAGAGAAGACTCAGATATAGTTTTGCCACTTTTTTTAGATATGCACGTAGTAGCACAAACTGCTATTTTCTTTAATAAAAGTGGAAATCATATTGTTCTTACTGGAAAGACAGATGCAAATGCATATGAAAAGTTTAATATATTTAATATTGTTACAGTAAAGGACAACTTTAATATAGAGTTTAAGGAAATATTCGATCAAATTTCACCTAAAAAATTAGCACTTAATATATCACAAAATGATTATCTATCAGATGGATTAACAATGGGACAATATTTATTGCTTTCAGAAATAATTGGAAATGAAAAACTGAAAGAAATTGAAATATCAAGTGAAGAAATAATAAGCACACTTAGAAGTATAAAAAGTACTAGCGAGATAGATAAAATTGCTAAAGCTGTAGATATAACCTGTGATATATACGATGAAGTAGCAGAAGAAATAAGAGTAGGGATGAGCGAGACACAAATTGGCGAGTTGTTTGTAAAGGGTATGAAAAAATATAATGTAGTCAATGCCTTTGGTTCAGCTTACTCATATCCTTTAATTTGTATAAATAGATGTGGTCTTGCACATAGAATTCCTAATGAAAATAATATTTTATGTAAAGGTGATATTCTTATTTGTGATTTTAGTGTTAATTATAAAGGTTATTGTTCAGATGTAGCTAGAAGTTTTTATGTATTAAAAGATGGAGAACAATCTGCACCTATAGATGTTCAAAAAGGCTTTGATACAGCTGTTCTAGCGGTAACTGAGATGATTAACAATATAAAGATTGGAATGAAAGGTTTTGAAGCAGATAATCTTGGACGTAAAATAATTGAAGAAGCTGGTTATCCAACAATAAGACATGGTGCAGGTCATCAATTGGGTAAAAGAGTGCATGATGGAGGAACAACTTTAAGTTATTATAGAGAAGACAGACCTAGTGTTAAAGGCAAAATTAGAGAAAATGAAGTATATGCAATAGAACCTACTGTTATTCAAGATGATGGTCTTCCAAGTTTTATAGTTGAAGAAAATATAGTAGTAACAAAAGACTGCAATAGGGTTCTTAGTAGAAGGCAGTTACAGTTATTTTTAGTAAGGAGTTAAATATGCTTAGTGATGATCAAATTGTAGATATTTTTAAAGACCTTATTAAAATTAAAACTGTAAATCCTCCTGGTAATGAGAAAGAGGCAGTTGATTATTTAGTAAGTATCTTAGAAAAAGAGAAAATCAATTATGATGTAATTGAAAAAGAAGAAAAAAGAACTAATATAGTTGCTTATATAGGAGAAGAAACCAATCTAGAACCAATTTTATTTATTTCTCATCTAGATGTAGTGCCAGCAGATGATGAAGGTTTTTTATATCCGCCTTTTAGTGCGACAGAAGTGGATGGAATGATATATGGGCGTGGAACACTTGATACAAAGCACCTTACAGCAATGGCTTTAGCTACTTTGATTAGATATAAAAATGTCAAATTAAATAGAAGAGTTTACTTTGTTGCAACTGCAAATGAAGAGCAGGGCAGTGCTTTTGGAATGCCAGATGTAATAGAAAAATATAAAGATAAGTTTAAAAATAGTATTGTAATAAATGAAGGTGGTGGGTTTTATGTACAGAATGGAAGCACTCCTTATTACGTTATTACAGTTGGGGAGAAAGGCAGATGTAACGTTAGGGTAAATATAACTGGAACCCCTGGTGCTACATCAATGCCTACTGACAATTCTGTGGTTGCTAAATTTGTTGAATTTATGAAAAGACTTACAGAATACGAATTCAATAAAAATGATAGTGTTGTGTATAGAAAATTTATAAGCTCTTTTTCAGAGGAAATAACAAATCCTATGTTAATACAATTTGAAAACTATATTAGTTATGATAAATTTATTTTACCTAAATATGATTTAGGTGAGCAAATAAATGTACTACCTAAAAAAATGGAGTTTGATTTTTCAATTCAACTTATGCCATATAAAACGGTAGAAGATGCAAAAAGAATCATTGAAGAATTAGTTAAAGGTTTAGATGTAAATTGTGAGATTATAGATTTTACTAAAGGATTTGAAAGTAGTTGTGAAAATATAAGTTATGAATTATTATCTCAAATAGTAAAGGAAAAATATGAAGGTGCAAAACTTCTTCCTATATATGCTCTTGGACGAACAGATGGAAGATTCTTTGGAGATACAAAATCTGATGTATATGGATTTTCACCTGTTAATAAAATTATACCATTTGAACTTGTAATTAGGTTAGTTCATCAAAATAATGAACGTATTGATAGAAATTCAATTATTAAGGGTACAGAAATATATATGGACTTTGTAGGGTGTTTAGGAGGTGTTGAAAATTAATAAGAAATTTAAAATTAACTTTGAAAAGATAAAACAAGCTCAGCTATATTTAAAAGAAGAAGGTATTGATTGTTGGATTATCAAGACTATAGAAGGAAGCGACTTGTGTATGCCTCTTATGTTTAATGTATCTATAGTTGGAGATGCTGCTTTAATTATTACAAAAGAAAAAACTATTGCTGTCATAAGTATTATAGACTTTCAAGATGTAGAGGAAAGCGGGCTTTTTGATGAAATTGTGAAATACTCTTCTGAGGGATTTGCATTTAGATTAAAAGAGGTAATTGATAAAATTCAACCTATCAAAATAGCATTAAACTTTTCGATGAATAATTATCTTGCTGATGGTCTTACAGTAGGAGCTTATAGAAACTTGGTAAAGGCTATTGGTGATGGCTATGAAGATAAAATAGTATCTAGTGAAATCTTTTTACAGAAACTCAGAAGCATTAAATCAAGTGAAGAAATAGCATACATTCAAAAAGCAATTGACATAACATTAGAAATTTATGATTGTGTATTTAAGAAATTAAAGGTAGGAATGACAGAAGTAGAAGTAGGACAATTATTTGTTGAAGAACTAGCAAAAAGAAATGTTGTAAATGGGATTACAAGGAAATTAACTCCACCTATTATTATGACTCATAATATTGCTCATAGGCCACCGTCTGATGTTAAAATAAAACCAGGTGATTATCTCATTATAGATTTTTCTGTTGATTATAATGGATATTGTTCAGATATTGCAAGAACTTGTTATATAGCAAAAGATGGTGAAATGGAACCATCAAAAGATATGCAAAGAGCATTCAGAACAATATATGAAGCAATAAATAAAGCTGTTTCGGCGCTAAAAATTGGTGCAACAGGATTTGATGTAGATTTGGCAGCAAGGGAGCATATATTAATCAATGGTTACCCCAATATTTTCCATGCGGTAGGCCATCAAGTTGGCAGAGAAGTACATGACGGGGGTGTTACATTAGCTCCAAATAAAAAGCAATATAAGTCAAGTATATTCGGAAAAATTGAAGAAGGAATGGTTTTTGCTATTGAGCCAACTATTTTAATTGAGGAAGGGCCAGCAATAATATCCGAGGAGAATGTATTAGTTACTAAAGATGGGGTGAAATTTTTGAGTAAAAGACAAGAAGAATTAGTTTTTATAAAGTAGAGGAGCCTAAAATGTATAAATTTATTATTAAAAGATTAATTCAATCAATTCCTGTTATAATAGGAATTACAATATTATCATTTGCGATAATGGAACTATCTCCTGGGGACCCATTAGCAAATTTTATTAATCCTAATATTAGTTTAGAAGATTTAGAAGCTTCTAGAGAAGCTATGGGATTAAATGATGCATGGTATGTGCAATATGGAAAATGGATTAAAGAAATAGCAAATGGCAATTTGGGTTATACATATAAGGGTAATCATAACATAAAAGATTTAATTTTTGAGAGATTACCTAACACTATTATTCTTACACTTTCAGCATTTATTCTAAGCTTTATAGTTGGCATCCCTGTTGGTGTCATTGGAGCGATAAAGAAAAATACTTCAGTGGATTATACTCTTGCCATATTCTCATTAATTGGTGTGTCAATTCCATCATTCTTTTTTGGATTGCTCGTAATTTATATATTTGCATTTATTCTAGACGTGTTGCCAGCTGGAGGTATGGTAAATTTAAGGGCAGCGTATTCGGGTTTTGCATACTTCAAAGATGTAATAGTTCATCTTTGTTTACCAGCAATTGTTCTCTCTCTAGGAAATATTGCAACAGTATCAAGATTTACTAGATCAAATATGTTAGATATATTAAAAGAGGATTATATTAGGACAGCTAAAGCAAAAGGTTTAAAAAATAAAATAGTAGTCTATAAACATGCATTAAGAAATGCATTAATACCTGTAGTTACAATCTTCGGTCTATCAATTCCATTTTTATTTAGCGGTGCTTATATTACAGAAAGTATTTTCAATTGGCCTGGGATGGGACAACTTGGCATACAAGCTATAAATGATAGAGAATATGGAATTGTAATGTCTTTAAACCTTATAACTGCATCGCTAGTACTTGTAGGTAATTTGCTTTCGGATGTTTTATATGCACTTGTAGATCCCCGTATTAGGAATTAAAGGAGAGAGTTATGTTTAATGAAAATAGTTTTTATGATCTAGCTTTTAAGAGATTTAAAAGAAATAAATTGGCTATAGTAGGTACTTTTATTACAGTGTTTTTTATATTAATGGCTATATTTGCGCCTATTATTGCTACGAGCAATCCAACTGAGTTTTTTATGAAAGATGGAACAGGTATGTACGATACGTATGCACCGCCTAGTAGTTCACATATTTTCGGTACAGATGCTTTAGGCAGAGATATTTTTACTAGACTTGTTTATGGTGCAAGGGTGACAATAGTAGTAGCATTTTCAGCTGTAATTATTTCAACTATTATTGGAACTATTATAGGGTTAATTGCAGGATATTTTGGTGGATTAATTGATAACATATTAATGAGATTAGTTGATATTGTAATTTCATTTCCAATTCTCTTTTTACTCATTTCTATATCAACAATTATGGAACCATCTGTTTGGATTGTAATTGGGGCAATAGGTCTTGTAAGATGGACAAATACCGCAAGGTTAGTTAGAGGCGAAGTATTAAGGGTAAAAGAGCTTGATTATATAATGGCTGCTAAGTCATGTGGTACTAAAACACCCAAGATTATATTTCAACACATATTACCAAATATACTTGCACCAATTATGGTTCAAATAACAATTGGTACTGCTCAAGCTGTATTAATGGAAGCATCATTAAGTTTTCTTGGTGTAGGTATACAACAACCAACACCAAGTTGGGGAAATATGCTAATTGATGCTCAAAAAACATTAGTATTAAAAAATATGCCTTGGGTTTGGATACCACCAGGAACAGCAACGTTTCTATTAATTTTGGGAATATATTTTTTAGGTGATGGTCTTAGAGATGCATTTGACCCTAAACAATAGAAGGAGCATATATAATGGATACAGTTATTAAAGTGAAAAATTTATCAGTAGAGTTTAAAACTGAAAGCGGTACTTTTACAGCAGTCGAAAATATTAATTTTGATCTAAAAAGAAAAAAAACACTTGCAATAGTTGGTGAGTCTGGAAGTGGAAAGAGTGTTACGTCACTTGCTATAATGAGACTCTTAGCACAAAATGGACGAATTACAAATGGTCAAGTTTTTTTAGGTGATAAAGAATTAATTTCAATGCCTGAAAAGAAAATGCAGGAAGAAATATTAGGAAAAGAAATTTCAATGATATTTCAAGAGCCAATGACTGCTCTTAATCCAATTTTACGAGTTGGTGATCAAATTATGGAGGGATTAAGAGCTCATACAAAAATGCCAAAGGAAAAAGCTTATGAGATTTCCTTAGAGATATTAAAAAAAGTAGGAATATCATCACCTGAGAAAAGAATAAAACAGTATCCACACCAACTGAGTGGTGGTATGAGGCAAAGGGTTATGATTGCTATGGCACTAGTCCTAAAACCTAAGGTAATGATAGCTGACGAGCCAACTACTGCACTTGATGTTACTATTGAAGCTCAAATATTAAGGTTGTTAGATGATTTGAAGAAGGAGTTAGATACGTCGATATTATTTATAACTCATGATTTAAATGTAGTTGCAGATATTGCTGATGACGTTATTGTAATGTACTGTGGGCAGGTAATCGAAAAAGGAAATGTAGTAGATATTTTTGAAAATACAAAGCATCCATATACTAAAGGACTAATTTCTGCAATGCCAAAACTAGACAGCGATGGCGGAGAACTTATGACTATACCTGGTAATGTTCCTTCAATAAACAAAAGACCTTCAGGATGCTATTTTCATACACGTTGTAGTGAATGTATGGATATATGTAAAACTAAAGCACCAGAAGATACAGATATTAATGGACATATGGTAAAATGTCATCTATATAATATGAAAGGAGATAATTCTAATGCCTAAGGAAATCCTGTTAAGTGTTAAAAACTTAGAAAAACATTTTTTAGTAGAAAAGAAATTGAAAAAAGAAGATAATATTTATGTTAAGGCAGTAGATAATGTTACTTTTGATGTATATAGAGGCGAAACGCTTGGAATAGTAGGAGAATCTGGTTGTGGAAAAAGTACATTGGGTAGGGCTGTACTAAGATTAGATGATCCTACAAGTGGAAAAATCATTTTTGAAGGTGAAGATATTGTATCGTATGACAAAAATAAGCTCAGAGAGTTAAGAAAAGATATGCAGTTTATATTTCAAGATCCCTATAGTTCGATGAATCCAAAACTTACTATTAAAGATATTATTTTAGAGCCAATAGATAATTTTAGTGGTAATTATACGAAAGAAGAAAAACTTGATAAAGTAAAAAAAATGTTGGATGTTGTTGGTCTATCTAGTGATATACTTACAAGATATCCACATGAGTTTAGTGGCGGACAAAGACAAAGAATTGCGATAGCAAGAGGATTAATGTTAAATCCTAAAATTTTGGTTTGTGATGAATCTGTTTCTGCATTGGATGTATCTGTTCAAGCACAGGTAATTAATTTATTAAAAAGGTTACAAGTTGAATTTAATTTAACTTATTTATTTATATCACATGATTTAAGAGTAATAAAACATATAAGTGATAGAATCGTAGTTTTATATTTGGGTCAAGTTGTTGAAATAACAACATCTGATGAACTATTCAACAATCCACTACATCCTTATTCACAAGCTTTAATAGAATCGATAAGCAAAGGTGATCCTAGAGATAGAATGAATAGAAAAATACTAGAAGGAGAAATACCTAGTCCTCTTAATGCACCAAAAGGATGTCCTTTTTATAGTAGATGTAAAAAATCAATATCAAAATGTGAGACACAAAGACCACAATTAAGCTCATATGGTGAAGAACATATGGCAAGTTGTTTTTGTATATAAATTATTAAAAATAAAAGGAGAAAAAAATGAAAAAAATAATTAGTACTAAAAATGCACCAGCTGCAGTAGGTCCTTATTCTCAGGCAATGGAAGTGAACGGGACTTTATATGTTTCAGGTCAGATACCATTTGTTCCAGAAACAATGGTTTTGGTAAGTGAAGACATAAAAGAACAAACTAAACAATCTCTTAAAAATATAGAAGCTATAGTAAAAGAAGCAGGTTATGAAAAAACAGATATTGTTAAATGCCAGATTTTCTTAAAAGATATGAATGATTTTTTAATAATAAATGAAGCATATGCAGAGTTTTTCGCAGATCATAAACCTGCAAGGTGTGCCGTAGAAGTTTCAAGATTACCTAAGGATGTAAAAGTTGAAATCGACGCAATTTGTGTAAAATAGAAAATAATTAAAAAAATATAAAAGTAGAATATTAATTTAATATAAAAGAATCCTTAAAACCAGTCTAGTTTTGAGGATTCTTATTTTTGTGATTAAATAATATGTAAATTATCTTGACGTCCAGCTATATAGTGAGTCTTATTATCTTTAAATAATATATCAATTTCTTGGCCATAAAGAATAGTCATGTTATCAAGAGATGGAACTTCTTGTCTAACACATAACTCTAGAGCATAAAATGTATTTTCATGAAGAGGATATTCCCCAAGTCCTTCTACATGTACTTGATTTGCAAAAGATCCTATTGTAGGACCAGGTCCGTGGCCATAGTTTCCGATTGGGTGAGTATAAATCATAGCACCTTTAATATTTTCTTTTTTAGCACGATCAAGTGCAGCTTTAAGTATTTCATTCCCTGTTTTATTAGCAATAAATTCATTAGATACAACATCTTGAAGCAATTGACATTGTTTGTGAATATGTTCATATTCGTAAATAAGCTGGTCATCATCTTCGTCTTTTACATATGCCATTTCTTGAACATCAGAGCAAAGACCTAAGTATTCAAACACCAAAGTCACAGTGTAAAAGGTCTCCCTTTTGTATAATGGCATTATCATCTTCAATATGTGGGTGACCCTTTCTTCTTATCCACACGGTAGCATCAAACCAAGGAATCATACCAATTGATACAGCTGTTTCCATAAGAAAGAATCTTGCCTCGCCAATTGTAGTAACTCCAGGAGTAATAACTTCTCTAGAATAGCAAAGTTTTATAATTTCTCTTGTTTTTTCAATGATTTGTTTCATTAAATCTATTTCCATTTGTGTTCTTGTTTCTAGCCATCTTATAGTTAAATTTTCACCTGAAATAATTCTTTTGCGATAATCATCATCTATGCATTCTATTAACTTTATATAGTTTGTGTGTGAACAAACCATCAGAGAAAGAAGTTGTATCTGAAGTTTGAATTGCAATATTTTTTGGATTTCTTTCTTTAATAATTCTGTTAACACATTCATAGGTATCTTCTATAGGCATTTTTCTTATTTCTTCAAGATTATAGTTTCTAGCGAATGCTAGAATAAAATGTTTCAAAGTCAAAATTAGATGGTTTTAAAAGAACAGGTGTATAAAAGTTGCTTATAGTGAAATCAGGTTTTGAAACAATTAGTTTTTCCATTTTTTCACCATCATATGAAAAGATAAATAACGATTTCTTTCTGGCATGGAAAAAGGTGCTTGGTAATAATGTTTTAAGACAAGGTCCCTCATTATATTCATCACCAATAACGATCCACATATCAATATTAGTTTCTTTCATTAACTTAGGTAATAAATTATCTAAGCGGTATAAAAGTATTTCATCTTTTAATTTAAACTGTTTTTGCATAGTCATAATAGAATTCATAATATATTCCTTTCAAATACTATAATATTATAAAAAAGTCAAATTATATAATTTCGCATTTATGTTTTTAAAAATATATATAATTGTAACATAAATGTAAATAAATAACAAGTGGCTATTATTGAATTTTAAGCATTATTATAATTATAATAAGAAATAATGTAACATAATTTTTAGAAATGAATAGAATATATACAAGCCACAAAGTAAAGGAATGATGATATGTTTTGCTGTGTAATACCTTGGCTAGCCTTAGGGTTTGGATTAGGCAGATGTAACAACTGCGGATGCAGGAGAGACAGATGCTGCTGCAATCGACGTTGTTGCAGAAATAGAAGATGCTAAAAAAATAAAAATTTAAACTATATGTTTTAAAATATGAGCCATAACGTATAATCGCTGTGGCTTTTATTTATTATATTGTTTTCAATGCATATATTTTGATGTATAATGTATTTATATTAATGATTTTGTTAGAAAGAGGAAATTATTTTGAACAATAGTAAAAAAGTTGCAGTAGCCCTTAGTGGTGGTGTTGATAGTGGGGCAGTAGCATATATTTTAAAAGAACAAGGTTATAACGTATTTGGAATTACTATGAAATTATTTGATGAATTTGATATTAGTAGCTCTCAGTATGTTGCAAAAATGCTAAATATAAAACACTATATTGTAGATTTTAAAGAATATTTTGAACATGAAGTTATTGATAAATTTGTAGGTGAATATTTAGAAGGAAAAAACACCAAATCCATGTATAATGTGTAATATTAAAATTAAGTATGGCTTGATGATTGAAAAGGCAAAAGAATTAGGCGCAGATTTTTTAGCTCTTGGACATTATGCAAATATAAAATATAATGAAAAGGATTTGAAATTTCATTTATATAAAAGTAATATAGAAAGAAAAGACCAATCATATTTTCTATATCATTTAAATCAAGATCAATTATCTTCTGTACTATTGCCGTTAAATGGATATAAAAATAAAAATGAAGTAAGAGAACTTGTTAAAAAAATCATTCCAGAAACTTCTAGAAAAAAAGATAGTCAAGACATATGTTTCATAACCAATATGAGCCATGGTAAATTTATAAAAAAAAGATGTGGTTTAATAAATACTGAAGGTAATTTTGTTGATTTAGAAGGAAAGTATATTGGTAAAACACACGGGTATATATAATTATACAATTGGTCAAAAAAGAGGGTTAGGAATTAAAAGTGATACTTCGCTTTTTGTTGTTAGAATAAATAATAAAACAAATGAGATAGTTCTTGGTGATGAAAAGAATTTATATAAAAATGAAATAATGGTTGAAAATGTAACATATATAAACGAAAACAATAAAAAATTACAAAGTATATATTGTGAAGTTAAACTTTGTCAATGGGGATATTTTTTAAAATGCAATGTTATTAACAAAGAGTGTAGCAAAGCTGTATTAAGGTTTGAGAAACCTGAAAGAGCTCCAGCTCCGGGTCAATCTGCTGTATTTTACATAGGTGATGAGGTGCTTGGCGGGGGAATAATTATTTAAATAAAAAATAAGCAATTCTATTTGGGGATGCGCAATGGAGGTAATTATGAAAAAAATAAAGCTCACTATCGTTTCAGTAGATAAGAAAATAGCTGAAGGATATAAGAAAGATATTGAAAATTTTTTCAATGGAACTATAGAAATAGAAGTTAGTAGTATAGAGAAACATGAAATTATTAATGAAATTGATGCAGACCTAATTCTTATATCTACATATTCAATATTTCGCTTAGTTAAGCAATTCGCTCCAAAAGATTGTGAAATAATAAAGATAAATACTACATTAAGTAAAAAAGGATATGAGAAAATAAAGGATCTACCTGTCGGAACAAATGCACTACTTGTAAATGTAGGACCAAGTACTGCAACAGAAACAATTTCGCTTCTATATAATATAGGAAGGAAAGACATTGAATTGTATCCTTATTACCCGGATATAAAAGAATTTCCCAAACTAGATATTGCAATTACTCCAGGAGAAGTGAAAATTATACCAAATTCAGTCAAAACTATAATAGATATTGGTAATAGAGTTACAGATGTAAGTACAATTTTAAATATTATAACAAATTTAAATTTAAATAAGGAAAAATATAAACAGAAAATATTAGAATATTGTAATGAAACTATTTCTGCTAATTATGGAATAAGATATATAGTTACAGAAAATTATAAATTAGAAAATCAATTAGATATGCTATTTGAAAATTTAAATGAAGGAATAATAATATATGATGAAAGTGGAATTATTAAGGATAGTAGCAGTAGTGCTAATAAACTAATAATGAATGATTATCAAAAAATTGTAGGAGAAAAAGTTAAAGATATATTATCTATAAATGAAGATGAGGTTAATGTACAAAATACGATTGAAAAAGTATTAAAAATAAATCAAAATGATATAATAGCAACGATTGTTCCTGCTAAAAAGGTAGGTTTAAATAATGGTGGTATAATCATACTAAAAAAATTTAGCGATGTAGAAAGAAAAATGCATGAACATAGGCAAATGGTAATGGGAAAGGGTCATAAATCTAAATATACTCTTAATGATATTATTGGAAGTAGTCAAGAAATAAAAAAATGTAAGCAAATAGCAATAAGGATGGCAAAGTCAGAATCATCTGTACTTATTACTGGGGAAAGTGGTACAGGCAAAGAAATATTTGCTCACATAATACATAATAATTCGAAAAGAAGAGACAATCAATTTGTTGCTGTTAACTGTTCTTCTTTTCCAGAAAATTTACTTGAAAGTGAATTATTTGGATATGAAGAAGGAGCGTTTACAGGAGCAAAAAAGGGTGGAAAACAAGGATTGTTTGAAATATCTCATGGGGGAACACTTTTTCTAGATGAAATTGGTGAAATACCAATACATTTACAAAATAGATTACTTAGGGTTTTACAAGAACAGGAAGTAATGAGAATAGGTGGCGATAATGTGATGCATATTGACGTACGCATAATTGCTGCTACAAATATAGATTTAGAAAAGCAAATTAAAGAAGGAAAGTTTAGAAAAGATTTGTATTATAGATTGAGCGTACTTCCATTAAATGTACCTCCGTTAAGGGAACGGGATAACGATATCTTTGAAATCTTTGAATATTATAGAAAAAAATATAAAGGAAAATTTACTTTATCTGACGAAGTTGAGTACTTTTTTAAGATTTATTCTTGGGATGGAAATATTAGAGAACTTAAAAATTATGTTGAGTACTTTGCTAATTTAGAGAAACTAGTTATTGAAAAAAATGATATACCAATATCTAATATTGAAAAACAAGATGTTTTAAAATTCCACATGGTTTCTAGTAAAACAGAAGATAACAAGGTGTATTCTGAAGAAGAGATATATATAATAATTTTAAAAATATTATATAACTATTATAGACAAAAGAAAAAGATAGGTAGAAAACATATGTCTATTGAGTTGGAAAAACAGAATGTATGCATGAGTGAACAAGAAGTAAGAAATTATCTTAAAATACTTGAACATTATGGCTATGTTGAGATAGGAATAGGCAGAGGGGGTACAAAGATAACCCAAAACGGAATCAATAAAATCGATGAATTGTAACAATTGTATAAACATAACGCAATTATTACAGTTAAATTAATTATTTAGCCTATTATTAGTAGTAAACCTCTTATAAAACAATGAATTATACACTTAAAACTATTGGCATACAAATTGCTTATTAATTTTGTATAACAAGAAAGGAGGTTAACATGAGGCCAATTATAGGTATTACATCGTATTTTGTAAAATCATATGAAGTTGATGGATTTAGACCAAGAGGAGTCAAAGGTCAAGATATGCTCATGTCAACAATGGATTATTTTAAGTCAGTAGAAATTGCGGGAGGAGTACCAGTAGCAATACCTGTAATAAGAAGTCCTAATTATATAGAGGATATTACAGATAAAATAGACGGACTTATACTTGCTGGAGGACCTGACATATACCCTTTGCTATATGATAAAAGTATACGTATAGGATGCAAGAAAATAGTGGCTGACAGAGACAGATTTGAACTTGATTTATTGAAGAAAACACTAGATAAGAACAAGCCAGTTTTCGGTATTTGTAGAGGGTTTCATATGCTAAATATATATTTTGGTGGAACGTTATATCAGGATATATATTCTGATAATTTAACAAATATTGCTCATTCAGGAAGTAAAGCAACTCCTGACGAACCATGCCATAGTGTATATTTTAAAAAAGGTAGCATATTCAATAGTGTTTTGGGAGATGAAATTAATGTTAATAGTTTTCATCACCAAGCAATCAAAGTAATCGGCAAAGGGTTAAAGGCTGTAGGATGGTCATATGAAGATGATTTAATAGAAGCGATAGTACACGAAAGTATTGATTCCATATTTGGCGTTCAGTGGCATCCAGAAATGATGGCTGAACGTAATGACGAACAAATTGAAATTCTTAAATATTTTGTTAATCTAATAAAAAGTAAGGGGGAGAAAAATGAAAATTAAAAAAATATTAGTAGTATTATTAGTTTGTGCAATGGCATTTAACATTGTAGCATGTGAAAAAGCTTCAGAACCAATAGATAACCAACCAGTTCAAGAAGAGCCTGTAGTATTTAATGAAGCAGATAAAATTCCTACATTAGAAATGTGGATTACTTCACAAACATATGATCCTGTAAGGTACGAAGCAGGAATTATGATTGCTGATTCGTGGAAAGAGTTGGGATTTGATGTTGACATTACTACTATGGAATGGGCAACAATGTCATCTGAAGGTATGGCTGGACATAAACATGATGCTTTTATGATTCAATGGGGAGGTAAAGCTGAACGGATAGATCCATTTCATTGGCTTTATACAATGAATTATTCAGGAGAAGGTGAAGAAGGTGGGTACAATGTTGCTGGATATAACAACCCTAAATATGACGCTTTAGCAGAAGAATTTGCTACTAATATGGATACATCGGTAAGAATAGAGAAATCAGCAGAAATGCAAAAAATACTAGCTTCTGATGTTCCACAGCCTCCAATAGCACATAGAATTTTGACTCAAGTATATAATAAAGATAAATACGAAAACGTTGTACCGGCAATGGGTGAAGGTTTATATAGTTTTTGGAACTGGATAAATGTAACACCTAAGACTGATGATAAAATTATAAAATTTGGTTCAGTTCTTGACATAAAATTATTAAATCCACTTACTACAAAAACAGGTCAAGATATATATATGCTGAATCTAATATATGATCCGTTGGTTAGAGTAGATATCAAAGGTCAAGTGGTTCCATGGCTTGCAGAATCATACGACGTTATAGATGATACTACTATAGAAGTAACTTTAAGAGATGATGTAAAATTTCATGATGGAAAACCTTTGACTGTGGAAGATGTTAAATTTACATTTGATTTTGCGAAAGAAGTTAGTTCACCATATTATTTATCAAAGATTAAAGCTCTAGACTCTGTTGAAATAATTGGAGAAAATGAATTGAGATTCAAACTTACTGAACCGTTTGCACCTTTTATATCTAATGGATTAGCTTTAGTTGGAATACTTCCTAAGCATATATGGGAAGAAGAATATGAGGCAAGAGGAGTCGAAGGAATACTTTCATGGGAAAACTTACCTGCAATCGGTAGTGGACCGTTCATGTTCGATTATTGGAGACCTAATGAAGAATTTATGCTAACTGCAAACAAAGAACATTTTTCTGCTCCAAAAGTTGAGGGACTCTTAAGAATACCATTTACACAATCATTTGGTGTAGTGCAATCACTAAAGTCTGGAGAAATAGATATTACAGGAAATAATATGCTTCCTCTTGAATTAGAAGAAGTAGCAAGTTCAGATCATCTTCAAACTGTTGAAATTGCAGACCAAGGTAGTTATATTTTGCATTATAATATGAGAAAAGCACCATTTAATGATGTTCATGTTAGAAGATCATTAACATTGGCAATACCAAAGCAGGCTATAGTGGATGTTGTATTTGGAGGCAGAGCATTAAAGGCATACTCTGTAGTAGCAGAAATTAATGAAACTTGGCATAACCCTGATATAGAGAAAATAGATTATAACATGGATCAAGCAAGAAAAGAATTAGAGGATGTTGGATTTAGATGGGATGAAAATGGAAAATTATATTTCCCTGAAAATTATGTACCACTAGAGTATTTAGATTAATATGTGAGGCGGGCTAAAGCCCGCTTCAGGCTTATGACAAACCCCAATTTCTTCGTTGCTTCAAAAATGTTCAATCCTCACGTATTACGTATACGTTGCGGTTGCCCATTTTTTCGCGCCTTGAAATTGAACTTTGTCAAAAACCTGTCATCTTGCTTACTTTGTAAGCAATCTGAGTCGGGCTCAAACCCGCTTCTTAAAAATCTTTTAAATATAGTTAACATAAAACGGAGTTGTTAAAATGAGACTATTAAAATATATAACCAAAAGAATATTAGTAATGTTACTTACGTTGTTTGTACTCGTAACAATATTGTTCTTTCTATTTAGAGTAGTGCCAGGAGATCCGGTAAGCATGTTCATAGATTCTGGTCTAGATAGAGAGTCTCAAGAATTATTACTTAAGCATTATGGATTAGATAAGCCTATAGGACAACAGTACGTAATTTATTTAAAGAACCTATTAAAGGGGGATTTTGGAAACTCTTTTCAATATGGCAAATCAGCATTAGAAGTAATAGCTGAAAGATTTTTAAACACAATGATACTTATGGTTACGTCACTAATAATTGCTTTCTTTGTTGGTATAATGGTAGGAGCAGCCTTGGCATGGAGGAGAAATACAAAGTTTGATTTAATAGGAACGATAATAGCATTAATAGTTAGATGTGCACCTATATTTTGGACAGGAATGATTTTATTATCTATATTTGCTTTTAAGTTAAAAATATTACCGTTAGGTGGAATGAATACACCAGGTATGCAATTTAGTAATGTTTTACAGAAATATTTTAACCTTGACTTTCTAAAACATCTTATTTTACCAGCAATAACTGCAGCGTTATATTCAGCTGCTACGCCATTACTTGTTATGCGTACATCAATGTTAGAGGTGATTAAAGAAGACTATGTAGAATTAGCGCAGGCAAAGGGATTAAAGGAAAAAAGAATAATGAGAAAACATGCAATGAGAACTGCGTTATTGCCAGTAGTAACAATATTTGCTGTTCAGGCAGGATTTGCCATAGGTGGATCAGTGCTTATTGAAACTGTATTCAGATGGCCAGGAATGGGAAGAGAAATAGTTCTAGCGGTATCTTTTAGAGATTATCCACTTGCTCAAACCGCATTTTTACTTATAGGTGTTATGACTGCATTGTTTAACCTAATAGCAGATATATTATATGCATATCTTGACCCAAGAGTAGCATTGGATTAAAGGAGGACTGAAAATGATAACAGCAAATAAAATATTAAGAATGTTAAGAAATAATAAAGTAGGAATAGTAGGTCTTGTAATATTTTTAAGTTTTGTCATAATTGCAGTTTTTGCAGACCGCATTGCTCCCTATGATCCAATGAAAATACAATATGATAGTGATGGAGGAGTTAAAAGGCTCCAACCACCTTCTAAAGAACATTTGTTAGGTACTACATGGATGGGTAGAGATGTTTTTTCACAATTAATAGTAGGCTCTCGTATAGCAGTTCTAGTAGGGGTAATATCTGCGGTCTGTGTTGTGTTTATTGGTACTAATATAGGCCTTATAGCAGGATATTTTGGCGGTACATTAGATAATGTAATGATGCGTATAGTTGATATTGTATATGGAATACCTTTTCTTCCGTTTGCACTTATTTTGGTTGCGATTTTAGGACCAGGAATTAAAAACATAATACTTGCAATAGTGCTTATAACATGGAGAAATTCTTCTCGTGTAATACGGTCACAAGTATTATCATTGAAAAATAGGACTTTTATCGAGGCTGCAAAATTAAGTGGTGCAAGTCATTGGAGGATTATATATAAACATATTGCTCCAAATGTTATGCCATTATCTTTAGTATATGTCTCAACAACAATGGCTTCAGCAATAATGACGGAATCAAGTTTAAGTTTCCTTGGATTCGGAGATCCTCTTCAGGTAAGTTGGGGGAAAATATTATATGCGTGTTATTCTTCTCAAGCTATGTTTAAAGCATGGTGGTGGATGATACCACCTGGAACAGCAATAACACTTTTGGTATTGTCAGGATATCTTATGGGAAGAGCTTTTGAAGAAATAGCTAATCCTAAGCTCAGAGAGCGATAATTAGATAAGAATAGTGAAGGGAATGTAATAACTATGAAACTATTAGAATTGAATAACGTAAGTATAGATTATAAAACTATAGAAGGAAATATTAGAGCTGTAGATAAAATATCTTTAAGTATAGAAGATGGAGAAATTTTAGGTTTAGTTGGAGAATCTGGATGTGGAAAGACCACTCTTATTAAAAGTATAATTGGATTATTGCCTCAAAATGGGACTGTTGCTGAAGGAGAGATATTTTTCGAAAATGAAAATCTATTAAAATTCACAAAAGAAGAAATGAGAAAAAAAAGATGGAAAGATATTTCTATGATTACTCAAAGTGCGATGAACTCTTTGAATCCTGTTTATAAAATTAGTTGGCAAATAGTTGAAGCTATTCAAGCACATAAAGAAATATCAAAAGAAGAAGCATATAAAAGAGCAGAGGAATTATTTGAACTTGTAGGTTTAGAAAAAGGAAGATTAAATGACTATCCACATCAATATAGTGGAGGTATGAAGCAGAGAGCTATAATTGCTATGGCATTAGCATTAAATCCTAAGATTATAATAGCAGATGAACCAACTACAGCCTTAGATGTAGTTGTTCAATCACAGATACTAGAAAGAATAAATAAATTGTTAGAAAATTATCAGGGTTCTATGATACTAGTAACTCACGATATGTCAGTAATCGCCCAAACTTGTACAAAAGTTGCGGTTATGTATGGTGGTAAAATAGTTGAATATGGTCATGTAAAACAAGTTTTTAAAGAACCTAATCATCCATATACTATGGGATTGAAAAATGCATTTCCGAGTCTTATCGGAGAGAAAAAAGACCTTATTTCAATACCTGGAACTCCTCCAAATTTACTTTATGAAATAAAAGGATGTAGGTTTAAAGATAGATGTCCATTTTCTATAGAAAAATGTTTAATGGAACAACCCAAAATAACAAATATAAAGGAAGGTTTCTTCTATTGTCATCGTGAAGAAGAAAGAGAAAAATTAAGAGTGCTTGCAAGTCAACAAGAAACATGGTTGCAAGAAAACATTGAGGAGTGACAATATGAGTAATTTGTATGAAAATCGGTATATCTTAGAGGCAAATAATATAAGAAAAGAATTTAGTGTAAAAGTCAAAAATAATAAAATAGTTGCAGAAGAAAAAATTCTTAAAGCAGTAGATAATATAAATTTAAAAATGGAACCAGGTGAAACATTAGGCTTAGTTGGGGAATCAGGATGTGGAAAGACAACTACCGCTAAACTTCTTTTAGGACTTTATAAACCGACAGAGGGTGAAATAATATGTGAAGGTAGTGATATAACTACTTTAAAAGGAAAACAGTTAAAAGCCTTTAGGAAAAAAGCTCAAATGATATTCCAAGATCCTTATGAATCTTTGAATCCAAGGTTTAAAATAAAAGATGTATTAATTGAACCACTAATTATACATAAAATAGGTAGTAATTATAAAGAGCAATTGAAAATAGCAGAAGATATACTTGAAGAAGTCGGTTTAAAACCAGCGAAAACATATTTAGAGAGATATCCACATGAAATGAGTGGAGGTCAAAGGCAAAGAGTTGCAATAGCAAGAGCATTAATATTAAATCCTTCCTTGCTTATAGCTGATGAGCCTGTATCAATGCTTGATGTTTCTATAAGAGCAGGAATACTAAGTTTATTAAGAAAAATGATAAAAGAAAGAAACTTAGCTGCTATTTGTATATCACATGATCTTTCTTTAATAAGGTATATAAGTGATTATACAGCAGTAATGTATTTAGGTAAAATTGTTGAAATTGCGCCTACGGAAGAACTAATCAAAAAAAGATGTCATCCATATACAGAAGCTTTGTTAGAAGCAGTACCTAACCCTGACCCAGACTTTAAAATAAGTTTACAAAAGATAAAAGGGGAAGCGCCAAATCCTGTAGATACGCCTAGTGGCTGCAGTTTTCACCCAAGGTGTATAAAATGTATGGATATATGTAAAAAAGAACAACCACAGCAAGTTGAAATTGAAAAAGGGCATTTTGTACTTTGTCATTTGCATAAAAATAAAATTTCATGAGAATATGACTTAAAATTAAAAACTGAAAGGAAGTAAAAATGAAAGCATTAATTTTAGAAGAATTAACATGGGTAGAGTTAAATAAGCATATAAATGATATAAAAGTAGCATTAGTTCCTACAGGTTCTTATGAGCAACATGGTCCAAATACAACATTCGCTACAGATACGGTTAGAGCTTACGAGATAGCTAAAATGCTAGGAGAGAAATATGGAAGTGATGCCTTGGTTTGTCCACCTGTTGGATATGGTATATCTCCTCATCATATGAAGTTCCCTGGTACGATTACATTGCGACCTGATACATATATTTCAATTTTGATGGATATTGCATGGAGCTTGAAACAGCATGGTATAAATAAAATACTGTATCTTACAGGGCATGGAGGAAATAGATTTGCTTTAGGTACAGTATTAACAAAGATAAAAATGGAATATAATATAGATGCGTATTGGTCAGGAGTTGGTTCAGGATTAGTAAAGGATTTATTGGATGAAAAAAACTGTTCAAAGATAAGAGGGCATGCTTGCGAAGCAGAAACATCACAAAGCTGGTATTTGGCTCCATGGCTCGTTAAAGAAGAATCATTAGAAAAAGGTAAAATAAGGGAAGAAAGCAAATATAAAGATAAAGGAATTGTAAAAGATGGTGGAGTGTATTGGGATTTTTATGAAGTTTCCGAAAATGGGGCATTAGGAGATTCTACGAAGGCAAGCATAGAACTTGGAAAAGAAATAACAGATCTAGTTATAGAAAGACTATGTGAAATGATAGATAAAATAATATTATAAACAATAAAGGCTGCAAATGCAGCCTTTATTGCTTTACTTATTTAAAAAGGATCTTCAGGAGGACCAAGATAATTAATTGGATTTAACAATGGTGAAGAGCCAGTTGTTCCATTTGTATAGTGGGTTTTCATCATAGTTACAATATCATTTTGATAATTGGTTAATGCAGATATAATTTCCTCCATTGTCATTGTTCCGTTGCTTAATCTTGTTCTGGCTGTGTTGCAGAAAGAATCATATGATGAAAATGCATTATCTTCTAATTGAAAAATAGGTTGTTGTATGCCCCCTTCTCCGTAGTAATTGTTTGTTGAACCTAATAGAAAATTAAGATATACATCATGAGAAATATTTCTTCCATCGCTGTAACCTAGGCAATCATCATTTGTGTAGTTGTATATTTGATGTCGTTTTGCATTACTGCTGGAATACATATCGCTTAGAATTGATGGAACTTCACCAGTACTTGGAAATAACGGAATAAAAACTGTGCATTCTGGTTCTCCAAGAGCAACCCAAATAGTTGTAAGGTTACCATCATCGGGGTCACTAGGTTTACTTCCTGTAATAACTACGCTAAAAGTTGTAACAAAACGATTTAAATGCCATCCTGTTGATTTAGTAGGACTATAGGTAGGTAATTCACCTATAGAACGAGACAATGTTTCATAGTAATTGTTTTCACCAGGAGTTTCGTTTGGAATCCCATATGATCCTACATACTTTTGAATAAAATACTTATAATCAAAAAGTAAGTTAGGATTAGTTGTACTCCATTCACTGTCATCCATTCTAGCACCTACTCTAGTCCACCTTTTTACTGAACTTGTAGAATCCTCTCTATCGTCTATACCATCACTAAAAGGTGCTGATAAATTTACTACTTCATTATTACTAACAATAGTTTTGTGATTATCAACAAAAAATTGAAAACCATCATTTCTTGTATAATTTACTTTAGAAAAATTTGTTCTCCAATCAAATCCTGAACAAGAAATAGGGTTAGTGGAATCTTTATCATCTGTGTGTAAATTGCTATTATTATAATATATGGTATCACCGATAGTTGTTCCATAATCAGTACCTACTGTATTATCTCTAGTAAAATCAGTACCCGTTACTTCGAAAGTTGCCATTTGACCATATTTATCAAATACCATTATTAAGGCATTGGTGTTTCTTGCGTCTGAGCAATCATGAGACCAGCCGTTATTTGTATCTCTTAGTAACTGCTCGACATCGTCAACTGTATCACATGATGATAAAATAAGATGGTTAAGCATTCCGTTATTTATACCAATTGAATCCTGATCACCAGATAAACTGTTCTCAAGGGTATGTGCTGCTGTTTGCACTAACCCAAGTCCTTCCGTATTTGCTCCAGCCCAAGGAGTTATAAAGGTTTGGGTAATTGGAACACCAGGTCCAATAACAATTTTAGAATTATCATCAATCTTATCCTTTTCATTAGAAACTTCATCACTGGTACTCTTAGGATCGCGATGGAAAATTGTCCATTTAGAATCAGGATCTGTTATACCAATATAGTCAATAGTTTCATAAGGTCGTGAATCTTTAGCCTCATAATAATAAGCATAAGTTTTCCAGCAATCTGTAGAGCCCCATGAATCTCTATTTTTCCAAAGAATAGGTCTACCATCTGTAGTGAGACTATCTCCTATAACACCTGCAATACTACAGCAATAAGCTGTAGGGACACTATTAAAAACAAATAAAAATACTAAAAAAACAACTAAAAGCTTTTTCTTTTTTAACATAATCATAATCCTCCTTTGTATAATTTTTTTTAATGTATAAATACTCAGATTATACAATCAATATACATCACCACCTTAAATATTAACACTTATTTAAAAGATAGCATAAAATGTGCCAATATAAAAACGTTTATAATACTAGAATAAAAAGTAATTAACAGTTTTAATTGTATTAATTGGATATTTTTATACAATTAGTTTGTAAAATATTTAGTATGTGTAGGGGATATTATTAAATAAGTTTTTCTTAACAAAATAGTAAAGTTATGATATAATTAACTGCAATTGTTGAACAAATTACAGAACTATAAGGAAAAATTAGATAATTAATAAATCTTAATTAAAGGAATAATATGATAATATTTGGAATAGATCCAGGTCTTGCGATTTCGGGATATGGAGTCGTTAATTACATAGGAAATAAATTTGAAGTTCTTGAATATGGTGCAGTAATAACAAATAGCTGTGAGGAATTTCCAAATAGGTTAAGAATAATTTATGATAGTTATACTGAACTATTTGAAAAGTACAAGCCTGAAGCTGTGTCTATTGAAGAACTTTTTTATAATAAGAATGTTAAAACTGCAATAGCTGTAGCACAAGCTAGAGGTGTACATTTATTAGCAGCCGTAAACCAAGGTATTCCACTTTATGAATATACACCACTACAAATAAAGCAGGGAATAGTTGGTTATGGAAGAGCAGAAAAGAGACAGGTACAAGAAATGGTTAAAATAATACTTAAGCTTGATGAAATACCAAAACTCGATGATGTAGCAGATGGATTGGCTGCTGCTATTTGTCATGCTCATTCATTAAAATATGCAAGTAAATTTAAAATAGAGAAATATTAGAAAGCAAATGAGGATATTATCTTATGATAAGTTTTATAAAAGGTGAAATAGTAAAAAAGGGTCTAGATTATTTAATAGTTGATAATAATGGAATAGGTTACTTTATAAACACTTCTTTTAGTACTTTAAATATGATAAAAGAGGGCGAAAAATTATTAATATATACTTATATGCATGTTAGAGAAGATATTCTTTCACTTTATGGATTTTTAAAGCAGGAAGAAATTGATATATTTAAAAAGCTAATTTCAGTAAGTGGTGTAGGTCCAAAAGCAGGTCTTTCAATATTGTCAACATATGATACTAATACTATAAAAGCAATAATATTAAAAGATGATTCAACAAAAATGTCTAAGGTGCCGGGAATAGGAAAGAAAACTGCAAGTAAAATAATTCTTGAGTTAAAAGATAAAGTAGGAACTATAGAATCATTAGATAAAGATGATTATTTATTAGATGAATATGTATCAACAACAAACAGTGATAAAGAATCTTCATCAGATGTAATAAATGCATTAGTTGCTTTAGGTTTTACTCAGTTTGAAGCAAAAAAAGCCCTGGAGAGCATTGACATTAAGGGCAAGTCAGAAAATGAAATAATAATGGAATTATTAAAAAACATTAACAGGTAGGGTGAAATGATGATAGATAGAGAAAATGAAATTATCGTAAGTACCCTTAATGAAGGGGAAGAGGATATAGAATTAGGTCTGCGCCCGCAAAAGTTAGTTAACTACATAGGTCAAGATAAGGTTAAGGAAACTTTGGATATATTTATAGAGTCTGCCAAAATGAGAAATCAGCCTTTAGACCATGTGTTGTTGTCTGGGCCTCCTGGTCTAGGTAAAACAACTTTAGCTAATATTATTTCTAATGAAATGGGTGTGAATATTAGAGTTACTTCAGGACCTGCGATTGAGCGTCCTGGTGATTTGGCGGCCATACTTACTAATTTAAATGAAAATGATGTTTTGTTTATAGATGAAATACATAGATTAAATAAAAGTGTCGAAGAAATAATGTATCCAGCACTAGAAGATTATGCTCTTGATATAATTATAGGAAAAGGTCCGTCTGCAAGGTCTATTAGACTTGATTTGCCTAAATTCACTCTGATAGGAGCTACTACAAGAGCTGGTATGCTTGCATCACCTCTTAGAGATAGGTTTGGCGTAATGTGCAACCTTGATTTTTATAATACAGAAGATTTGAAAAAAATAATATTAAGATCTGCCGGTATAATTAATATACAAATTAATGAAACTGGTGCAGAAGAAATTGCAAGAAGGTCAAGGGGTACACCTAGAATTGCTAACAGGCTTTTAAAAAGAGTTAGGGATTATGCCATAGTTAAAGGTGATGGTATAATAGATACTCGAACAGCGGATAAAGCTCTTAAAATGTTAGAAATAGATGGAACTGGATTGGATAAATTAGATAGAAGAATATTAAATACAATTATAGATTATTACAAAGGCGGTCCAGTTGGATTAGAAACCCTTGCCGCATCCATAGGAGAAGAAAAGGGTACAATTGAAGATGTTTATGAACCATATTTGTTGCAAATAGGTTTTATTAACAGAACTCCTAGAGGCAGGATTGTAACTGAATTAGGATATAGGCATGTAAATAAGGATAAAGTTGAAAATGAAAATAATAACCAAATCGGCATGAATTTTGAAGGGTGAAGATATGAAAAAAATTGCTAAAAGCTTGATAGTTGCTATAGTTTTATTGTTGTTTTCCATAGGTATATGTTTTGGTTTAGATGCAGATACTTATGTTAGAGTTAGAATTAGATCTCCTAGAGGTTATAATGAACATGCAATGTTAAAAGGCTATGATGATATTCATGTTTATGAGAAAAGTGGCAATGAATTAGTTGAATTATTTCAATTAGATAAAGAGCTTAATTTCTTAATAGATACATATTATGATGATAATTTAAATGTACAATTAAAAAACCCAATAATTGGTCCTTATCACGTCAAATTAAAGAATAAGCAGTTTGATTCTTTTGATGAAACCCAAGTAGAAATAAAAAATCTGGAAAAAAGTGTTGATTTATGTTTTTATCCATATTACAATGGTGAACGATATGAAATAAGCGTTGGTTCTTATATAGATGAAAATTCTGCTGTTGACACTATTAATAAACTTAGTAATAACAATTTAGATAGTGAAATACTTTGTGGTGAAAATAAAAATATTGTTGTTTATAACAATGAAAGTAAGGTAGTGCTTATGTACAGCAATAATTACAATATTTATTTTACATCATATAACAGCAATTTATCATTTAATATGATTAGTATTGATAAAAAACCATATAGAGGACTGATGGGATTTTATATAATTGATGAATCAAAACTTATATCTATAAATTATGTAGATTTAGAAAGCTACTTATACGGTGTTGTTCCAAATGAAATTATTCCGTCATGGCCAATAGAGGCGATAAAGGCTCAAGTATTAGCTGCTAGGACATATGCTATGTCATGCTTAAATTATAAGTCAAATTATGGATATGACCTTGAGGATAATCAAGATAGTCAAGTTTATAGAGGATATGCTAGTGAATATGAGAATATTAATAAGGCGGTAGACGATACTAAAGGACAAAAGATATACTATGATGATAAATTAATTCAAGCTTTTTTTCATTCATCTAGTGGTGGAAGTACGGAAAACTCTGAAAATATTTGGTTTGAAGCTTTACCTTATTTACGAGGTGTGAAGGATGAATATTCTAATATTTCTCCACAAACTGAATGGAATAAGGTTGCTACAAGGGAATATATTATTGAAAAGCTTCAAGCAGATGGTAATGATATAAACGACCTATATGGAATTGAAATATCTAAGGTTTCTGAGAATTACAGGGTTTTAGAGTGCATATTTCTAACTGATAAGGGTAAAATTACATATAAGAAAGAAAATGTGAGAAGGGTTCTTGGTTATGACTTTTTATTAAGTTCATGGTTTACAATTAAAAATAGTAACTTTTTTTATTTTACAAACGAAACATTTGCAAAACTTGGTATAAATTTAGATAATTCTAAAGAACCTGAAACTGGTAGTGGTATATTAGATGTAATTGTGGATATTGATAATAAAGATACTAGTTCCTTTGAAGAGGAGGATTCTTCTAAATCATTAGATACTGGTAATATTGATGGGAAATATTTAATTTCAAGTACAAAAACTACAAGCGTAAATAAAAACAGTACAGCCTTTATTAGTAAAACAGGAATATCAATTCAAAACAATGATACTTCTGAGTATAATTTCAGTGGTAGAGGTTGGGGACATGGCATTGGTATGAGCCAATATGGAGCAAAAGAAATGGCAACACAAGGTTTTACATATGAAGAAATACTAAAATATTATTATACTGGAGTTACTATTAAATGATAGAAATAAATTCTAAAACAAGTGATTTTTACTATGACTTACCAGAAGAACTTATAGCACAAACGCCATTAAAGGACAGGGACCATTCTCGTTTGTTGGTTTTGGACAAAGTTACCGGAGAAATAGAACATAAACATTTTTATGAGGTTGTTGACTATTTAAATGAAGGTGATTGTATTGTTATTAATGATACTAAAGTTTTACCAGCTAGGTTGTTTGGAGTGAGAAAAGACACAGGCTCTGTCATTGAATTGTTGTTATTAAAAAGAATTGACGGTAAAAAATGGGAAACACTTGTTAAACCGGGAAAAAAAGCAAAAGTAGGAGTAGAGTTGATTTTTAAAGATAGCTTGCTCTCAGGAAAAATAATTGATGTTCATGATGATGGCAATAGAACAATAGAGTTTGAATTTGACGGTATATTTGAAGAAATTTTGGACCAATTAGGCGAAATGCCTCTGCCTCCATACATACATGAAAAATTAGAAGATAAAAATAGATATCAAACTATTTACGCTGCTAATCCTGGTTCTGCGGCGGCACCAACTGCAGGACTTCATTTTAATAATGAAGTTATAAAAAAGATAGAAGATAAGGGCGTAAATATTGCAAAATTAACTTTGCATGTAGGATTAGGAACATTTAGACCAGTTAAATCTGAATATATTCTAGACCATAAAATGCATTCTGAATATTATGAACTTTCAGAGAGTGAAGCTGAAAAAATTAACAAGGCAAAACTTGATGGAAATAAGGTAATTTCTGTTGGTACCACGAGTACAAGAACATTGGAAACCATTGGAGATGACAAAGGATTAGTAAGAGCGCAAAGTGGATGGACTGATATATTCATTTATCCAGGTTACAATTTTAAAGTTGTAGATTCACTCATTACAAATTTTCATTTGCCCGAATCTACACTAATTATGCTTGTAAGCGCTTTGGCAGGTAAAGAAAATATAATGAATGCATACAATGAGGCTGTTGAAAATAAATACAGGTTCTTCAGTTTTGGTGATGCAATGATAATAAAATAAAGAGTAGGTGAATTATGTTTGAATTTGAATTAATAAAAGAATCTTCCGAATGTAAAGCTAGACTCGGTAAGATACATACAAATCATGGAGATATAGAAACGCCAATATTTATGCCAGTTGGTACAAAGGCAACAGTAAAAGCTATGACTCCTGAAGAATTAAAAGATATTGAAGCACAGATAATATTAGGTAATACATATCATTTGTATCTTAGACCAGGTCATGATTTAATAGAAGAAGCTGGTGGGTTGCACAAATTTATGAATTGGGACAGACCAATATTAACTGATAGTGGTGGATTTCAAGTATTTAGTCTTGGTAACCTAAGAAAAATAACTGAAGAAGGTGTTGAATTTAAATCCCACGTGGATGGCTCTACACATTTTATAAGTCCAGAAAAATCTATGGAGATTCAAAATAGCCTTGGTTCTGATATCATGATGGCTTTTGATGAATGTGTGCCATATCCTGCAACATATGAATATGCTAAAAATTCTATGGAAAGAACAACTAGATGGGCTAAAAGATGTAAGGAATATCATAAGAATACTGAAAATCAAGCTTTGTTTGGTATAGTTCAAGGAAGTATGTATGAAGATTTAAGAAAAGAGAGTGTAAAACAACTTACTGAACTTGATTTTCCAGGTTACGGTATTGGAGGCTTAAGCGTTGGGGAACCCAGAGATATTATGTGCGAAGTAATGGATTATACAGTAGAATTACTTCCTAAGGATAAACCAAGATATCTGATGGGAGTAGGTAGTCCAGATTACCTTTTTGAAGCAGTTGAGAGGGGTATAGATATGGCAGATTGTGTATTGCCTACTAGAATGGCTAGAAATGGGGCCTTTATAACAAGTAAAGGTCAGGTTACAATTAAGAATGCAAAGTATAAGCGAGACTTTTCACCAATAGACTCTAATTGCAACTGTTATACTTGTAGAAATTATTCTAAGGCGTATATGAGGCATCTTTTCAATGAAAATGAGATTTTAGGGGCAAGGCTTGCCACAATTCACAATTTATTTTTCTTGATTAATTTGATGAAACGTATTAGAATAAGTATTGAGGAAAATAATTTCATTAACTTTAAAAAAGAGTTCTATGAAAATTATGGATATTAGACAAGATTAATTAAATTTTAGGAGGCACTATGTCACAACAATTAACAAGTATAGTTATGATGGTCGTTTTATTTGGTGCGATGTACTTTTTAATGATTAGACCGCAGAAAAAAAAGGACAAAGAAGTAAAAGCTATGAGAGATAGCCTATCACAAGGTGATGAAGTTATTACAATTGGTGGGATCCATGGTAAGGTTGTTAAGGTAAATGATGAATTAGTTACTTTAGAAATGGCTTATGGAAAACAAAGAATCAATTTCTCAAAATGGGCAATAGGTAGTGTTACTAAAAAGGGAAAAGGCTCTAAATCTGACGAGGTTGTAGAAGAATTACCTGAAGTAACTGAAGATAAAAAAGAAGATTAAAAATAGCTATAATAAAAGGAGCAAAGCTTATGTGCTAGCTCCTTTTTTTCATATTAGTTATTGTTTTTTCTAATGATTGTTTTTACTAATACAACAAGTTCATGTGATACTAATGGTACCATTGATAATAGCAATAAGTCTATCCATTCTGTTAATGAAAGCTGTACCGTTTCAAAAACTTCTATTAAAATAGGAACTTCAGTAACTGCTACTTGAAGAGCCAAACCTATTATAAATGCTAAAATCATAGCTTTATTATCAAAATGATTCATTTTAAATAAGGATTTATTTGTATTTCTCATTCCTATTGCGTGAAATAATTGTGATGTACCGAGGGTTACAAAAGCATATGTTTGTGCATGCATAATATCATTTTCGCTTAATAGCATAGTTTTTATTGAATCTAATGTAACTTGAGTTCCATCTGCGATAAGATGCTGTATAGGAAAATATAGAAATGCTCCTAATGTGATGCATGCAATAATCAAACCATTGTAAAGTGTAAAAATCATTCCACCATTTGCAAACAAGCTTTCTTTAGGGTCTCTAGGTTTAAGTCTCATTATATCTTTGTCTTTGGTGTCAACACCAAGTGCTAATGCTGGAAGTGAATCTGTTATTAAATTAACCCAAAGGATATGTATAGCTTGAAGTGGCGCTGCTAAACCTACAACAATTGCTGTAAACATAGATATAACTTCTCCGAAGTTTGCTGAAAGAAGGAACAATACTGTTTTCTTTATATTTTCATAAATATTTCTACCTTCTGCAACAGCACGTTCAATAGTTGCAAAGTTATCATCTGTAAGAACCATGTCAGCTGCACCTTTGGCAACATCTGTACCAGTTATACCCATCGCCACTCCTATGTCAGCAGATTTTAGAGAAGGAGCATCATTAACACCATCGCCTGTCATTGATACTATATTTCCATGGGATTTAAAAGCCTTTACAATCATAACTTTATTTTCAGGAGATACACGAGCAAAAACACGGAGGTTGCTAACTTTTTGATTTAGTTCTTCTTGAGTTAGGTCATTTAGTTCGCTACCTGTTATGCATTGAGCTTCACTATCTGCAATTCCAAGTTCTTCAGCAATAGCAAGAGCGGTGTCTTTGTGGTCACCAGTAATCATAATTGTTGTAATGCCAGCACTTTTAAAAACACTTACTGCATCTTTTGCTTCAGGGCGTGGAGGATCTATCATTCCAACTAAACCTGTAAAAACAAGATTTTCTTCAGTAGCAGAATCATCATTTTCTTTTATAGCTAAAGCTAAAACTCTCAATGCACCTCTTGCCATTTCAGTAGCAGCATCTTTAATATTTTTTATATGATTTTGATTTATATCTTCTAATTTTCCATTGAGTATAATTTTGTTACATCTTTCAAGAATTATATCCATAGCCCCTTTTGTGTAGCTAATAATATTACCTTCCTGAGTTTTATGTACTGTTGTCATCATTTTACGAGTTGAATCGAATGATTGTTCATTTATTCTGGGATTTGTAGTTTCAAGCCCTTCTCTAGTTACATCTAATATAGCTCCCATATCTAAAAGAGCAATTTCTGTTGGGTCGCCAATTCTAGAACCATTAGCAGTAGAAGCATCATTGCAAAGTACAAATCCATTTATAAATAAATTATCTTTCTCCAAAGATAGTTCATTTACATCTTTTAGTTGGTTATTTAAATAAATTTTTGTAACGGTCATTTTGTTTTGTGTAAGTGTACCTGTTTTGTCTGAACAAACTATACTTACTGCACCTAAAGTCTCAACTGACGGTAATTTCCTTACTATTGTGTTTACTTTTACCATTCTTTGAACACCAAGAGCTAAAACTATTGTTACAACTGCTGGTAACCCTTCTGGAACAGCTGCAACGGCCAAAGAAATAGCAGTTAAAAGCATTTCAACTATATCGCGTTTTTGAACAACTGCAATTCCAAACATTGCAACGCATATAACTATTGCTAATATACCAAGAAGTTTTCCTAAGTCTTCAAGTCTTTTCTGAAGAGGAGTCATTTCATCTGATGATTGACTTATTAATGTTGCGATTTTTCCAATTTCAGTATTCATTCCTGTGTGAACGACGATACCCTCACCTCTACCATAAGCTACACTAGTGGATGAGAATGCCATATTAATTTGATCGCCAACACCAATCTCCTCAGTTGCAATATAGTTACAATCTTTTTCAGAAGGAACAGATTCTCCAGTTAGTGCAGACTCTTCAATTTTTAAGTTAATAGATGATACAAGTCTTAAATCAGCTGGAATGATTCGACCTGCTTCTAATAAAACAATATCACCAACAACTAGTTCTGTAGCAGGAACTTCTATTATCTTTCCATCACGTCTTACAGCAGCGAATGGACTTGAGAGCTTTTTCAAAGCTTCGAGTGCCTGTTCTGCCTTTGATTCTTGAATCATACCTATGGTTGCATTTAATAGAACTACGATTAAAATTATTACTGAATCACTAAATTCTCCTAAAATAGCTGAAACTATTGCTGCTGCAAATAGTATGTAAATCATGGTATCTTTTAATTGCGATATAAACATAGCGATTTTAGTTTTGGGTTTTTTCTCTACTAAAGCATTTGGTCCACTTTCTTCATAACGCTTTTTTGCTTCTTCTTGAGATAAACCTGTACTTTGATTTGTTTCGGTTTTTAAATATGTATCCTCTATACTTCTTTGATAGTACATTTTTTGCCCTCCTTATTGTTTTAAAATTTATAACATTGTAGTTAAAAAAAGACTTCTAGTATATCTTTTATCAAATAATAAAAAATATACTAAAAGTCTTGTTACCTAGGCAGATTTTTAGCCAGAATTATTAAGATAATTCATGCATGTTGACTAAAAATTTAAAACTACTCCCCTTTAGTATTATATACCAATAATGGTTGTTATTGAAATTATATCATTTGTATTTTTTTTTGTAAAGATAATTTATTGTATTTTTAATATAATGGTTATTTAAATTAATGTTCTTTTTTCATGTTTTATGAATATAAATATAATGTAATAATTTAGGGGGGCTATGTTATGAAAATAGGAGCATTATTGAAATATTCTTTATATTTAATTATTTTGATATTAGTTACATTTTTAATTCTTACAGTTTATTTATACTTTTTTTCAAATAATCAATCAATTGAAATGGGTTATAGTATTCTTATACCTCTTTGTATTTTTATTGTGTCTTTGTTGTATTCAAGAAGTACCCATGAGAGAGGACTTATAAGAGGTGTGGAGATATGGGTTGTATATTTTGCAGTCGTTTCTTTATTAAGGTTATTATTAAAAAACTCTACAGATATGAGCATGCTTATGCACCTAATATATCTTCCAATTTCAATACTTGGAGGTGTTATTGGAGTTAATTTAAAAAAATGAAAAAAAATACTTTTAAATGACTTCCAAAAATGCTATAATTTATAAAGTTGATTTAGGAGGTATATTATGATACATATTAAAACATTAAACAAAACAAAATTGACGGAAAATATCAGTGTGAAGGGTTGCGGAGAATGCCAAACTTCTTGTCAATCAGCATGCAAAACTTCTTGTACAGTAGGAAATCAAAAGTGCGAGAATAAATAAATTTGTAGTGGCTAAAGCCACTACTTTTTATATTGTAGATTTATTTTTAATAAGTATAAATTAAATTTTGGAGGAATGAATTAAATGATACATGTATTTAAAGTTGATGACGTGTATGGGGTAGTAGATACAAACAGTGGGTTAGTTCATATTGTAGATGAAATTATATATGATTTATTAGTGGACGAAGGGTTTAAATCAAGTGATAAAATTCAGAATATTTACAATAAATATGGACAAGTAACGGTTGATGAAGCTATTTCTGAAATAAAATATCTAATAGAAAACAAACAGCTCTATACAGACGAAATTGTAATAAAAAATAAAATTAAACCAGTAGTCAAGGCAATGTGTTTAAATATGGCGCATGATTGCAATTTAAAATGTGAATATTGTTTTGCATCACAAGGTAATTTTAAGGGACAAAGAAGTTTAATGAGCTATGAAGTAGGGCAGAAAGCTTTTGACTACCTTGTGAAAAATTCTGGCAACAGAGTTAATTTAGAAGTTGATTTTTTTGGTGGAGAGCCACTAATGAACTTTGATGTAATAAAAAAACTCGTTGACTATGCTAGATCTTTAGAAAAAGATAATAATAAAAGATTTAGATTTACTATCACTACAAATGGAGTTCTGCTTGATGATGAAATAATTGAATATATTAACGAGAATATGGACAATGTAGTTTTAAGTATTGATGGTAGAAAATCAGTTAATGATAAAATGAGAAAAACTTTAAATGATAAAGGTAGCTATGATGTTATAGTTAATAATTTCAAAAAATTAGTTGCTAATAGAAAAGAAAAGGACTACTTTGCACGTGGTACTTATACTGCATATAATCTTGATTTTTCTGAAGATGTAAAACATATGAGGGAGTTAGGGTTTGAGCATATATCTGTTGAGCCTGTAGTTACAAAACCTGAAGAAAAATATGCTTTGACTGAAGAACATGTAAATACATTAAAAGAAGAATATGAAAAACTTGCGAAAATGTATGTAAATGATTATAAACATAAGGATAAAAAGTTTAGTTTTTTCCATTTTAATATTGAATTAGATGGAGGTCCATGCATATATAAGCGTTCGGTAGGATGTGGTGCAGGAACTGAATATATAGCAGTAACACCAGAGGGAGAGTTTTATCCTTGTCACCAATTTGTTGGGGAAACTGAATTTATAATAGGTAATGTAAATGATGGAATAACTAATGATATAGTAGTTAATAAGTTTAGAAATGTTTCTGTAAATGATAAACCTACATGCAAGGATTGTTGGGCAAAATATTATTGCAGTGGTGGATGCCATGCAAATGCATATAACTTTAATAAAGACTTTAATATTCCGTATAATGTAGGCTGTGAACTAGAAAAAAAGAGAATAGAATGTTCTATAATGATAAAAGCTAAGCTACAAGATGAAGTATAATTTCAGAATTCAATAAAAGTATGGTTTTAAATTAAAAAATAGTGGTAAATATATACTAAAGTGTAGTATAATATACCTAATAAAAATATTTCCCCCAGAAAGGAGAGTAACTATGCAACTTGGTTTTATTCTTGTATTAATTATTTCGATAATTGTTGCTATTTTTGCTATTCAAAATGGAGCTTTGGTAGTAGTCGATTTGTTTTTCTTTCAGTTGAAAACTCCTTTAGCTGTAGTTATGATGGTTTGCCTTATAATTGGCGCTATTATAGTACTAGCGCTCGGTGCGTTTAGACAGGTAAAAAAGGTGTCTGAATCAAAAGAACTAAAAAATAAAATTAAAGTATTTGAAAATGAAAAAATTCAGTATGAAAACAGCGTAAAAATGATGGAAACGGAAATTCAAACTCTTAAAAACAATAACAATGCTCTGTCTTTAAAAGTTTCAGAACTTCAGGAAAAAAACAATTTACAGGCAGATAAGATTTCTAATCTTTCTGTAAAGTTAAAAGATAATGAATCTGTAATTGAGAAAGTAGTTGTAGAAGGTACTGGTTCAGAATTAAACGATGAAAAAAGTAAAGCCAATAGTTAAAAATTATAGTGATGAAGAAATAGAAATAATAAGTAAAAAATTTAACTTAACTCATATTTCTTCGAGAATTCTTTTAAATAGGCAGCTAAAAACATTTGATGACATAAATGAATTTCTTTATCCGAATTTTAAATTTTTTGAAGATGCTAAAATATATAAAGATTTAGAGAAAGGTTGCAAAAGGATTATAGAAGCTATAAATAATAGAGAAAAAATATTAGTTTATGGTGACTATGATGTTGATGGTGTTACATCAATAAGTCAATTTGTGATCCTCTTAAAAAAAGCTGGAGCATGTATCTCATATTATGTTCCAGAAAGGGAAAATGAAGGTTATGGCATTAGCCATGATTTTATAGAGAAGATAACAAAGAATGAAATAGAAATTGATTTGCTCATTACTGTAGATTGCGGAATAGGAGAGGTTGATGCAATAAACAAAATAAATAATTTAAATAAAGAAGTTATTATTTTGGATCATCATCAATGTGGTGATTTGTTACCAGCTGCATATGCAGTAATAAATCCTAAACAAAAGGATTGTCCGTCTAAAAACAAGCAATTATGTGCAGCCGGACTGTCTTTTAAATTTTTGAAACATTTAAATAGTTACCTTAAAATAAATGATGTAGAAAATAAGCTTTTAGAATTAGCATGTCTTGGCACAATAGCAGATATAGTGGACTTAATAGGTGATAACAGGATAATTACTTATAATGGTTTAAAATTAATTAATGATACAAAAATTATTGGGTTAAAAAAACTTATTGAAAAAGCTGGTATTGTTGATAAAACTATTGAATCATACCACATTGGGTATATACTAGCACCTAGAATAAATGCTGCTGGTAGGATGAGTTCAGCTAAAAAAGCTATAAGATTAATGCTTACAGAAGATGAATATGAGGCAGAAATTTTAGCTGAAGAATTAGAAGAATTAAATTTATTAAGAAAGCAAACGGAATCAGAAATTTTTAATGAGGCTATAAAAAAAATTGAAGAGGATTCATTATACAAAAAAAACATAATTTTAGTATATGGTGCAAATTGGCATGAAGGAGTACTTGGTATTGTTTCTTCAAAGATAACAGAAAAATATGAAAAGCCTTCAATTGTCGTTTCTATTAAAGAAGGAATTGGAAAAGGTTCTGCTAGAAGCTTAGATTATCTAAATATATACGAAGCTCTAAAAAATGTTGAACAATATTTATGTAAATATGGTGGACATAAACTAGCTGCTGGATTAACTTTAAACGTTGAAAATATCAACCAACTTTATAATGAATTGAATAAATATATTGATAAAATTGTGTTAAATGAGTTAGAGTTTAAAGAATTAGAGGTAGATTCTTATATTGAAAGTAAAGATATTACTTATAGACTTTACGATGAAATTTATAAATTTGAACCTTTTGGACATGGTAATCAAAAACCAATTTTTGCTCTAAAAAAAGCAGTTGTTAAAGATTTAAAGAGGGTAGGAAAGATAGGCAATCATTTAAGTTTTAAAATTGGTGGTTATGATAATGATATTCCTGTGATTGGATTTGGTAAAATAGGATTATTAGAAAAAATTTTAACCAAGCCATCATCTTTGATTGTTTCAATAAATGAAAATGAATTTAGAGGAAATAAAAAGTTGCAATTAGTTTTAATAAATGTTGAAGAAAAAAACAAACTTGATTGTGATATAGATGAAAATAAAATGAAAATTATTAATTCTATAATTAATAAATCTAAATCAAAGATAATTAAGACTGATATATTTAAATTTGTTGAAAAATTAAATAATTTATATAATATAAAAACTACTGAAGAAGAGGTAATTTGCATATTAAGGAAAGATGAAAATATAGAGTATGTTTTAAAAGAAGATATCTTATATATTAAAAAATAAAGAAAAATTTAATATTTATATGATTTTTTATATTATTCGGAGGGTAAAATGGACTTAAAAGATAAAATTAGAGTTATTGAAGGGTTTCCAACAGAAGGAATAAGTTTTAAGGATATTACAACATTGCTTCAAGATGCAGAAGGGCTAAAACAATGTATAAATCAAATGGCAGATAAATTTAAGGATTTGCATGTTGATTTAATTGTTGGACCTGAATCAAGAGGATTTATTTTTGCAACACCTCTTGCATATTTATTGGGAACAGGTTTTGTACCTGTTAGAAAACCTGGTAAACTACCAGCCGAATCAATAAAGTATGAATATGAATTAGAATATGGCAAAGACTCTTTGGAAATACACAAGGATTCTATAAAACCAGGTCAAAAAGTATTAATAATTGATGATTTGTTAGCTACTGGTGGAACTATGATAGCAGCTGCTAAACTTGTTGAACAACTTGGTGGAGAAGTAGTAGGACTTGGATTTTTAATTGAGTTAGTGGATTTAAATGGTAGAGAAAAACTTTCGAAATATAGAGTGGAGTCTCTTGTAAAATATAATTAAAATTATTAATAATCTTTAACTGGAATAGTGGTGACTAAGATGCTAGAAAATATTATCAAACAAATTAAATCATATAATCCTAATGCTGATATAGATGTTGTAATTAAAGCTTATAACTTTGCTGAATCAGCTCACACGAATGCTCAAATAAGACTTTCGGGTGAGAGATATTTCATACATCCTTATAATGTAGCTTTGATTTTGGCTGATTTACATGTAGATGTAGCTACTATTGCTGCGGGTTTTTTGCATGACGTTGTAGAAGATACGGGTATTACTTATGAGGAAATAAAAAAAGAATTTGGCGAAGAAATTGCTAATATGGTCGATGGCGTTACTAAATTAAGCAAAGTAAAGTACAGAAACAAAGAGGAAAGGCAAGCAGAATCTCTTAGAAAAATGATTATTGCTATGTCCAAGGATATTAGAGTAGTAATTATTAAACTCGCAGACCGTTTGCATAATATTAGAACTCTGAAGTACATGTCACCAGAAAAACAAAAACAGAAAGCAATCGAAACAATTGAAATTTATGCCCCTATAGCTAATAGGTTAGGTATGGCTTCTATTAAATGGGAATTAGAGGATTTAAGCCTACAATACATAGACCCTCAAGGCTATGAAGACCTTTCAAAGAAAATCGAAGAAAAAAATGAAAAACGTAAAGATTATATAAATCAGATAATTTCAGTTATGTCAGAGAGACTTATTGAGGCTGGAATTGAAGCAGATATAAAGGGGAGACCAAAAAGTTTATATAGCATTTATAAAAAAATGTATTTTAAAAATAAATCATTTGATCAAATATATGATTTGATTGCTGTTAGGATAATAGTAGAAAATATTAAGGATTGCTATGGATCTTTAGGTACAGTCCATACACTTTGGAAACCTATACCTGGTAGATTTAAAGATTATATCGCAATGCCTAAACCTAATATGTACCAATCTCTTCATACTACAGTTATAGGCCCGGATGGAGAACCGTTTGAAATTCAGATTAGAACTTTAGAAATGCATAGAACTGCTGAATATGGTATTGCAGCTCATTGGAAGTATAAAGAAGGAATTAGCGAAGAAAACAATTTTGATGAAAAACTAAACTGGCTTAGACAAATGCTTGAATGGCAACAAGAGACCAATGACCCTCAAGAATTTATGGAGTCATTAAAAATAGATTTATATTCAGATGAAGTGTTTGTCTTTACGCCTAACGGTGAAGTTATTAATATACCTAAAGGTTCAACACCAATTGATTTTGCGTATAGAGTTCATAGTGCCATAGGAAATAAATGTGTTGGGGCTAAAGTTAATGGTAGAATTGTCCCATTGGATACAAAGTTAAGAACTGGAAATCAAGTTGAAATTTTAACTTCACAATCAAGTATAGGACCAAGTAAGGATTGGTTAAAAATTGTAGCAAGTAGTCAAGCAAAAGCTAAAATTAGAAAGTTCTTTAAAGATAAAGATAAAGATTTTAATGTTGATAAAGGTAAAGAGCAAATTGAAAGGGAAATAAAGAAACAAGGTTTGTTAGTGTCTGACCTACTTAAAGAAGATTGGGTTAAGGTAGTTGCAGATAAATATAATATGTATACTTCGAGCAATTTGTATGCTGCTGTAGGAAATGGTGGAATTACTGAAAATCAAGTTGTAAATAGGTTAAAACAAATTTATCTAGAAAAAAACAAAGATAAAATTGAATTAGAAAGAATACAGAATCTTGAAAAAAACAGTGAAATACCTGAAAAATATTCAAATAAATCAGAAAAACATGCATCTGGTGTTGTAATTAAGGGTGTAGATAATATTAAAATAAGATTTTCAAAATGTTGTAATCCTGTACCTGGAGATGCGATTGTTGGTTTTATTACAAGAGGAAGAGGTGTTTCAGTTCATAGAGCTGACTGTACTAACATACATGATTTGAACGGTTCAGAAGATGAAAGATTCATTGAAGTCGAATGGGACATGGGAAAACAAGCTACATTTATTAGTGAATTACAAATAAAAGCTTTAGATAGACCTAAGCTTTTGCAAGATCTAACAGGGTTGTATGCTGAAGCAAAGCTTAATGCAACATCTTTAAATTTAAGAATAAACAAAGAAAAGATTGCTATTATTGATATAGCTTTTGAGATAAATGAAACTAAACAATTAGTTGATTTAATTAAGAAAATAAAAAAATTAGATGGTGTATTAGAAGTTTTTAGAACTAAGAAGTAAAGAGTAGGTGAATTGATGCGAGGTGTAGTACAAAGAGTAAAATGCGCAAAGGTTACAGTAGATAATGAAATAACTGGTTCAATAGACCAAGGAATATTATTGTTGCTTAGTGTTGAAGATAATGATGACGAAAAAGATTTGGAATATATGTGTGATAAGGTTGCAAATCTAAGAATCTTTGAAGATGAAAATGATAAAATGAATATGAGTCTTTTAGATGTAGGTGGTAGTATCTTAGTAGTTTCACAGTTTACTTTGCACGGCGATGCGAGAAAAGGACGTAGACCTAGCTTTATAGCTGCTGCACGTCCAGAAAAAGCAATACCGCTTTATGAAAAGCTTATACAAAAGATGAAAGAACAAGGGATAAATACTAGCTCAGGTAGATTTGGTGCTGATATGCAAGTTGAACTTGTAAATGATGGTCCAGTTACAATCTTATTAGATAGCAAAAAAACATTTTAGGAGGAAAATATGATATTTGAAGCAATGGCAGTAGGATCTTATATGTCAAATTGTTATATTGTAGGAAGTGAAAAAACGAAGGAAGCTGCAATTATAGATCCAGGTGCAGAATTTAAAAGAATAGACGATAAAATAAAAGATTTAGAACTAGTTCCAAAGATGATAATATTGACTCATGCGCATGGAGACCATATAGGTGCTGTTTCAGAATTAATTGATAAGTATCATATTCCAGTTTACATTCATGAAGATGATGCTAAAGCATTGGTTGATAGCAATATAAATCTTACAAAGATATTATTTAGAAAAGAAGTTACAATAAACCCGGATGTTAAGCTTAAAGATGGAGATAAAATAATTCTTAGTGACTTGGAGTTTGAGATAATCCATACTCCTGGACACACACCAGGTGGTATATCTATTAAAGTTGAAAATATAATGATGACTGGTGATACTCTTTTCAACCATTCAATTGGTAGGACAGATTTTCCTGGAGGATCATTTGATCAGATAATAGATTCAATAAGAAATAAAATATTTAAATATGATGATGAGACAATTGTATACCCAGGACATAATTCTCCAACTACAATAGAATCGGAAAAAATAGGTAACCCATTTTTAAGGAGTTAGTAAATTATATGTTAGAGGAGTTAAAATGTTCAGTTTTTATTTTGTCGGACATAATTATGAATATGAATCTAGAAATGAACTTCGTATATTTGATTTAAATACGGAGTACGAAATAATAGATAAAAATAAACTAAAGTATAATAAAGGCATAGGATTGCTTTCAGTCTTAGAAGAATATAATGATGAATATATTGGATATGCAAAGTTGTATTTCCATAATGAATTGTTGTTTGAGTCTAAATTTAGCAGTGAAGATATAGTTTTAGAAAAGAAAAACGACAAGAAGTTAAAAAAAACTTTGATTGTTAAATCTATGCACCAAGTTATGAAAAAATATTATAATATAAACCCAGACTACGGAATTTTAACAGGTGTAAGACCTGTTAAAATTTTATTTGTAGCTAGAGAATCTGGTAAATCAGAAGATGAAATAAATTATATATTAAAAAATACATACGAGGTTTCCCATAATAAAATAAAACTTTTATGGGAAGTATTAAGAACTGAAGAAAAATATATTAATAAGAAGAATAATATAAAAAATTATAATCTTTATATAGGAATACCATTTTGCCCTTCAAAATGCAGTTATTGTTCTTTTACATCATATATCGGATGCCAAAATTTTCAAATAGAAAAATACTTAGATACATTGTTATATGAGATTGAACAAACTATTGAGTTTTCTTTGAAAAAGAATTTAAATTTAAATTCTATCTATATAGGTGGGGGAACTCCATCGATTCTTAATGTAGAACAGATCAATAGAATATTTAAAACAATTGCAAAATATTATGATTTATCTAAGATTAAAGAGATAACTTTTGAAGCGGGTAGACCTGATACTATAACGATAGAAAAATTAGTTTGCTTAAAAAATAATTATGTTACTAGAATAAGTATAAATCCTCAAACTATGAAATATCATACATTGAATGCCATTGGAAGAGAACATAGTGTAGAAGATATACATGCAAAATATTACCTTGCAAGAAGTATTGGTTTTAATTCAATAAATATGGATATAATATTAGGATTGCCAGGTGAAGATGAAAAAGATGCAGAATATACTATTGCTGAAATAATAAAACTTCGTCCAGAAAATATTACAGTCCATTCTTTGTCATATAAAAAGGGTTCTACTTTGAAACAAAATAATTGCCAGCAACTTTCTAAAGAATATGAATTATTAAAATCTATGCATAATGCAGTTGATAAAAAATGTACAGAATTTGGGTATAGGCCGTACTATTTATATAGACAAAAGAATATAAAAGGAAATCTTGAAAATATCGGTTACGCTGTTAATAATAAAGAGAGTATATATAATATTGTTATAATAGAGGAAATAGAGACAATTCTTGCCTGTGGAGCAGGAGTATCTAGTAAAATTTTCATTGATAGTAATAGACATGAACCAGTTTATAATTTTAAAGGATTGGAAGAGTATAGTTTTAGAATTAATGAAATATTAGAAAAAAAGAAGGATTTACTTCAAATATAAAATGATATTATATAGGTGTCATTTTAAAATAAATATGAAAGGAAGTAAAATAAATGAAAAGAGTAACTATGTTTTATTTAGAGGGCTGTCCACATTGTAAGAAAGCATTTAAAATGATAGACGTATTAAAAGAAAAAAAATCAGAGTATAAAAATGTTCAAATTGAAAAAATTGAAGAATCAAAAAATGCACATATTGCTGAAACTCATGATTATTATTATGTACCAACTTTCTATGTGGATGGAGTTAAGATTCATGAAGGTGTTCCAAGTTTAGATAAAATTGAAGCTGTTTTAAAATCAGCAATATAGATTAATATTTAAATGACGATAATTGTATTGTAAATTATCGTCATTTTTGATACTATGTATATAATACACTAAATGTATGAAATATTATTAATTAAGGGGTGCTTATAGTGGAAAATAAGTTATCAAAAAAACCAAATAGAAAAGAATTGATTTATGAAATTGGTCTACTTATGACAGCCTTGATATGGGGTAGTTCTTTTCCAATAGGAAAAGTTGCATTAACATATTATTCTCCGTTATTTCTCGCTATGTCGAGATATTTATTAGGTGGAATTATTATAGGAATTTATTTGAATAAAAGGATATTATCTATTACAAAACAGCAATTACTAGGTGGAGCGCTCTGTGGTGCAATATTTTATTTTGCATATTTAATACAAATTGTAGGTCTACAATATACTGCACCTGCGAAACAATCATTTCTTGCGGCATTATATGTAATTATCGTACCGTTTTTATATTGGATAGTATACAAAAAAAAGCCGGATGCATATAACTTTGTCGCAGCTGTTTTAACACTTATTGGTATTTATTTACTGACGGTAAATGGCCCAGGTGGTTTTAATAAAGGTGATTTAATTACAATATTTAGTTCATTTTTATATGCAGCTCACATTGCTGTAATTGGGTATTTAGTAAAAAGGATGGATCCAATAATATTGACATTTTTACAGACTATAATAGCTGGAATAATTGGACTTGGTTTTTCATTAGTTTTAGAGCCTTTTCCAACCGAATTTCCTTTAATGGGAATACTGTCAATACTTTATTTGACTGTTTTTTGTACCATTATAGCATACGGGCTGCAGGTATTGTGTCAAAAATATATATCAGAAATGAAAACATCAATACTACTTTGCCTCGAATCTGTTTTTGGAACCCTTTTATCTGTGATTTTTTTAAACGATCCATTTACAATTGTCATGTTTATAGGTTGCATAATAATATTTATAGGTATACTAACATCTGAAACAAAGTGGGAGTTTTTAAAGAAGAAAAAGTAATGGAGGAAGTAAATGCTAAAAATAGGTTGTCATTTATCAATATCAAATGGTTTTGAAGCAATGGGTAAGGATGCTATTGAAATAAAAGCCAATACATTTCAGTTTTTTACTCGTAATCCAAGAGGAAGTAAAGCCAAAGATATTGACATAAATGATGTTGAAAAGTTACTAAAATTAATGAAAGAAAATAATTTTGCTGAAATTTTAGGTCATGCACCATATACACTAAATATTTGTTCTGCTGATGAAAGAACAAGAGAGTTTGCTTTAGAAGTAATGGAAGATGATATAAAAAGATTGGAATTATTGCCTAATAATTATTATAATTTTCATCCTGGAAGTCATGTTAAGCAGGGCGTAAAAATAGGAATTAAATATATTGTTGATGCACTTAACAAAATATTAAAACCTGAACAAACAACAATTGTTTTACTTGAAACAATGTCGGGAAAGGGAACGGAAATAGGCAGGACATTTGAAGAATTAAAAGAGATTATGGATGGCGTGTTGCTTACTAATAAATTAGGAGTGTGTCTTGATACATGTCACATATATGATGCTGGTTATGATATAGTAAACAATTTAGATGGAGTGTTAGATGAATTTGATAAAATTATTGGACTAGATAAATTATATGCGATTCATTTAAATGACAGCAAAAATCCATTTAATAGTCATAAGGATAGACATGAAATAATTGGAGGAGGTCATATAGGATATGATGCTATTGTTAGAATTATTAATCACCCTAAGTTGTGTGATTTACCATTCTTTTTGGAAACTCCAAATGATTTATTTGGTCACAGAGAAGAAATTAAATTATTAAAGCAATCATATAAAAATACACCATTATATAATTAATTTGGTATATTAAAAGTACCACTTAAATATATTTATATTAATATATAAGAGGTGGTGGAAAGTTTGATTATATCTATTAAATGGAAAAATATAAAAATTGTATTAGGGTGTTTTATATTACTGTTTGCATTAGCTTTTGCCTTAGATAATGTTTATACTAATATTTCAATTTCTGCTTCGACAGAAATCACTAATTGGGGACTTAGTTTTCAAAATAAAGGAAAAAGTCCTGTTGGAAATGCAACGCCTGATCATTTAAAGAAATTTAATTCATATTACATTGGTGACTCGGGTGAAAAAGTCATTTACTTAACCTTTGATGCTGGTTTTGAAAATGGATATACTCCTTCTATACTTGATACTTTAAAAAAACATGACGTTAAAGCTGCGTTTTTTTTAGTTGGAAATTATATTGAAAAAGAGCCAGATTTAGTTAAACGAATGGTAGAAGAGGGTCATATTGTTGGAAATCATACATATAATCATCCTGATATGTCTAAAATTTCTGACATGGAATCATTTAAAAAAGAAATTAATTCTCTTGAAGAGTTGTACAAAAGTACTACAGGACAAGAGATGCTTAAGTTTTATAGACCTCCACAAGGCAAGTTCAATGAAAACAATTTAAAACTGGCAGATGAATTAGGTTACAAGACTATTTTTTGGAGCTTGGCATATGTCGACTGGTATGTTAATAAACAACCAACAAAAGAATATGCTTTTGAAAAATTAATTCCACGAATTCATCCTGGTGCAGTAGTATTGTTGCATAGCACATCTAAAACAAATTGTGAAATATTAGATGAGCTATTAACTAAATGGGAAGATGAAGGATATACATTTAAAACACTACATGATTTAGTTAATAATAGTTGATATAAAGTAAAAAAGATAGTTTTTTATTGAAGCTGTCTTTTTTAGTTTCATTAATTATTAAGTAATTATAAAAGAAAAAAATATTGACAAATAAATTTTTGTGTGATAATTTTATTGTAATAAATATTGCATGAGGAAGAGTAATCATTTAGTTGTAATTTAAGCGAGATAGGGTTGGTGCGAGCCTGTTATTAAACTTTGATGAAGACACCTCGAGTATATGCAACAACAATTGAGAGGGACTATTGTATAGTCCAAGTAGGGTGGCAACGCGGGTTATTCTCGTCCCTATATCGGGGCGATTTTTATTTTTTTGATAAAAATCGATTATTAATTAAAAATCGGAGGATACAATTATGGAAACAATGGGAAAACTCAGAAGAACTAACATGTGTGGCGACTTATCGATGAATGATGTAAACAAAGAAGTCGTTATTATGGGATGGGTACAAAAAAGAAGAAGTCTTGGTGGACTTATATTTGCAGATTTAAGAGATATAACTGGATTAGTTCAAGTTGTATTTGATACTGATTACAACAATGATGCATTTGAAAAAGCAGAAAGCTTGAGAAGTGAGTTTGTTGTTGCAGTTAAAGGAGAAGTTCGTGAAAGACAGTCAAAAAACCTTGACATGGCTACAGGCGAGATTGAAGTTTATATAAAAGAGTTAAAAATACTAGATAGTTCAGAAACTCCGCCAATTTATATTAAAGATAATGATGATGTTTCAGAACAAATGAGATTAAAATATAGATTTCTTGATTTAAGAAAACCATCAATGCAGAAAAATCTCCTAATGAGAAGTAAAACCTCAAAAGTTATTAGAGATTTTATGTATGATAATGGGTTTAATGAAATAGAGACACCATTTCTAACTAAGCCTACACCAGAAGGTGCAAGGGATTATTTAGTACCAAGTAGAGTTAATCCAGGTAAATTTTATGCATTGCCACAATCACCTCAGCTATTTAAGCAACTATTAATGGTTTCAGGTATGAATAGATATTATCAAATAGTTAGATGTTTTAGAGATGAAGATTTGAGAGCAAACAGGCAACCTGAATTTACACAATTAGACCTTGAGATGTCATTTGTAGACGTAGAAGATGTAATAGAGTTAAATGAAAGATTAATACAAAAAATATTTAAAGAAGTTAGAAATATAGATGTTAATCTTCCTATTAAGAGAATGTCATATCAAGTTGCAATGGATAAATATGGTTGTGATAAGCCAGATTTACGTTTTGGATATGAGTTAAACAATATAAGCGAAATATTTAAAGATACTGAATTTAATGCCTTTAAATCAACACTTGAGAATGGTGGAATAATTAAATGTGTTAAAATTGATGGTTCAGCAGAAAGCTTCTCTAAAAAAGGAATATCTAAACTTGAGAAATTTGTTAAAACTTACGGTGCTAAAGGCCTAGCTTGGTTCAAATTTGAAAATGGTGTATTAGAATCACCTATATCCAAATTCTTAAGTGAAAATGAAATAAATGCATTGATGAAATCACTTAATATAAAAGAGGGAGATATAGCCTTCATAGTTGCTGATAAGGAATCAGTTGTAAACAATGCATTAGGGGCATTGAGAATAGAAATTGCACACGATAAAAATCTAATAGATGAAAATACATTTGAAATGGTATGGATTACTGATTTTCCATTATTTGAATACAGTGAAGAAGAAGATAGATATGTTGCTAAACATCATCCGTTTACAGCACCAGTTGATGAAGATTTAGATAAACTAGAATCAGACCCAGGTTCATGTAGAGCTAAAGCCTACGACATTGTTATTAACGGCGATGAAATAGGTGGAGGTAGTATAAGAATTACAAATAGAGAGTTACAAAATAGAATGTTTAAAGCTCTTGGGTTTACACAAGAAGAAGCAGATGAGAAATTTGGTTTCTTATTAGAAGCATTTAAATATGGAGTACCGCCTCATGGTGGATTAGCATTTGGATTAGACCGACTAATGATGATGTTAACAAACAGTGACAATATAAGAGACGTAATAGCATTCCCTAAAACACAAAGTGCATCTTGTTTAATGACGGAAGCACCAGCTTTTACATCTGATAAACAATTAAAAGAATTAGGTATAAATGTTGTAGAATAAAAAATTATATTGTGATATAATATATTCACTACTGTGATAGTATATATAATAATATAGATTAGGGCAATCCCTTGTGGTTGCCCTAATCATTAATAAATATATATAATATTATAAAAACTACTTATACATTAGAATCATAGAAAGGAAGTGTTATAATGGAACAAGTAGGAAAAATTGAGAGAATAGATGGAAATATGGCTACTATTTTAGTTAAAAGAGTTTCTATGTGTGGAGATAATTGTAAAAGTTGTTCTTCTGCATGCAAGGTTAATGGTATTGTAATAAAAACTGAAGTAACAAGTGATATAAAAGTTGGTGATTACGTTGAAATATCTACAGAAAATGAAGTGATGTTCAAACATATATTTATGTTATACGGAACTCCCTTTGTAATAATGTTAGGAACTATTTTTGCTTGTATGTTTTTGTTTAAAAATAATACCAATAGAGATTTAATATCTGCTTTATCAGGACTTGCATCTTTAGGCTTGTCATATTTTATTTTGAAAAACTATGATAAAAAAGAAATGGAAAATAATGCAATAAAATATACAGTTGCAAAAAAACTATAAATAAATATAATTATTTATGAAGGAAATATAATGAATATATTTGATTTACAGTATGAAAATTCGATAAAAAAAAGGGGTCCCTTAGCTGAACGTATGAGACCTTTAAGTTTAGAATATTTTGTTGGCCAAAAACATATAGTAGGTGAAGGAAAAATATTAAACAGAGCAATAATAGCTGATAAACTTTCATCTGCAATTTTTTATGGACCACCTGGAACAGGTAAAACAACTTTAGCTAAAATTATAGCAGAAAAGACTAAAAATAATTTTACTACCTTAAATGCAGTTACTAGCGGGATAAAAGATATAAAGGAAAAGATTAACTTTGCAGTTGATGAATTATCTATTTATAATAAAAGGACAATCCTTTTTATAGATGAAATTCATCGTTTTAATAAAGCACAACAAGATGCTTTGTTACCTTATGTTGAAAATGGAACTATAATATTAATTGGGGCTACAACTGAAAATCCATATTTTGAAGTAAATCCAGCACTTATATCAAGGTCATTGGTATTTGAATTTAAGCAAATAACAAATGATGATATCAAAAGTGTATTGAAAAAAGCACTTTTAGACAAAGAAAGAGGATATGGAGATAAAAATATTCTGGTTACTGAGTCAGCACTTGACATAATTATAGATAATTCAAATGGTGATATAAGAAAAGCCTTGAGTGCACTTGAACTAGGCGTTGAAACAACTTTACCTGATGAGAATGAAATCGTCAAGATAGACGATGATATTGCACAAGAATGTATACAGAATAAAAAAATTATTTATGATAAAAACGGTGACAATCATTATGATACCATATCAGCTTTTATAAAAAGTATGCGAGGTTCAGATCCGGATGCGGCTGTATATTGGCTTGCAAAAATGATAAAAGGTGGAGAAGATCCTAAATTTATAGGACGTAGAATTATCATATGTGCATCAGAAGATGTTGGAAATGCAGATCCTAGAGCTTTGGAAGTAGCAGTAAATGCTTTTAAAGCTGTTGAAATAATAGGAATGCCTGAAGGGCGCATAATTCTTGCTCAAGCAGCTATATATATAGCATGTGCACCAAAAAGCAATGCTTCATACGTTGCCATTAATAGAGCAATGGTTGATGCAGATAAAAATTCTCTAGAAATACCATCTCACCTGAGAGATAAAAGTTACTCTGGAGCAACAAAACTTAATAGAGGAGTTTCATATAAATATCCTCATGACTATGATAAATTTTATGTTAAGCAACAATACTTGCCAGATAATTTAAACAATACAAATTATTATGAACCTAAAGAGTCAGGTTATGAAGCTAGAATTAAAAAATATTTAGATTATTTGAAACTCAGTTAGGATATATCATTTTGTCTTGGTTGTCCTATAGGATAGGAGGATTAAAATGGAATTAAAAATATTAGGTATTAATATTACAAACGAAAATATAGAACAAAAAATATTAGAAAAAATAGATTTTGAAGAACTTGACATGGATAAAGAATATGACAATTGTTGCTTCGTTTTATAACAGAGATTTAATTGATGATAGTTTAAATGAAGATGTACTTTATGAAATTAAAAAGAAACATTTTAAATTTATTAAATTAGTTCGAAATATATTTGAAAAAAACAATATCATAATCAATAAGTTTTATCTAATGGGTACAATAGTGGAGCTTTTAGATGATGAAATTGATATAAAAATAAAAAAATCAAATAGTAAAAGTATTAAAAGCAATGTTATATGGCCTTGTAAAGAAATATTCATATATGAAGATGGGAAAAACAAATTAGATAGTTTATTATATTCTAATCAAATTTCTATGGAAGAATATGAGTCTAATTTGGAGGACTTAAAATATGAATTGAGTATATATGAAAATGAAGAAGAATTTGAATATTTGAATTAAAAAAACAATAGTTTAAATTTAAAATATATTATTAAAAAAGAATTGGAGATTAATAATATGAAAGCTTATGATTTGATTAATAAAGTAGAAATAGAAGTAACTTATGATAGCCTTATAAACTTAATGTCAAATGAAAACAGACAAGTTGATTTAATACTTAACGATAAAGTGACAGATGAAGATGGTTATCTAACTTGGGACGCTGAACATTGGACAACTGTAGATTCAAAAAGATTTATGAGATGTTATTCATTAGGAGATAGACAACTAAGAGATTTTACTTCACATAATATATATGACTTAAAAAATGATTTCAATCCAGAAAAAGCAAAAGAAATTCAAATAAATTAATAACTATACAATGAGTTTTAAATATAAAAATGCAATGGGAAAGTACCCACTGCATTTTTTGCATTTTGCCCTTCAAGAAGAACCTTGTGGCTGCTCAATGATAAATTTTCATTTTATTGGTTATATGCATTATAAAATTGAGATAATTAAATTTTTAAATAATGTTATTATTTTTTAACCAAATTTATTCCACTTCGTCCTTTTCCAAAAAAAAATAAGATTTTTATCCTTTAGATAGCCTAATATTTGCCTTGTTTTATATTCGGATATATTATAGCCGTATTCTACCAACAAGCTGTGCAAACCACGCCTTCCTATATTTCTGTGTTTGCATATTTCTAGAATTTTATTAACAATTTCTTTTTCATCACTAAATAATTCACCTAAATTATTTTCATTGTATTCATTAGATTCAATAATTCTATTATTTGTAACACTAATTGTTGGAGGTAAATCATTAGTTGTAAGTATTTTATCGCCCATAAAAATAATATATTCAATGCAGTTTTTTAATTCTCTAATATTACCTGGCCATTTGTAATTTATCAAAAAACTCATTAATTCATCATCAATTTGTTTGTTTGATTTATATTCATTCATAATAGATTTAATAAGCAGAGGGATATCTTCTCTTCTATCTTTCAAAGAAGGTAGGGTTATTGTAAAATTATTAATTCTATAGTATAAATCTTTTCTAAAGGTCCCTTTATCTATTAATTCCTCCAAATTTTCGTTTGTAGCTACAATAATTCTTACATTTATTGGAATTATATTTAATCCTCCTGTTTTTATAATTTCTCTTTCTTGCAGTACTCTTAATAGTTTAACTTGTAATTGTTGTGATATATTACTTATTTCATCTAAAAATAAAGTTCCATTATGAGCTAACTCAAATAAGCCTTTTTTTCCACCCTTTTTTGCACCTGTAAAAGAACCCTCTTCATATCCAAAAAGTTCACTTTCTAATAGATTTTCTGAAATAGCAGCGCAATTAATTGCTAAAAATGGATTATTGCATCTTTTTGAATTATTGTGCAAGGCATGAGCAATTAATTCTTTTCCCGTTCCTGTATCACCATAAATTAATGTTGTTGCATCAATTGATGCTATTTTTTTAGCTCGAACTACAATTGTATTCATAATATTGCTTTGATATATAATGTCATCAAAAGTATATTTCGCTAAATAACCTTTTGATGAAAGACTTTTTCTAATTCCAATTTCGATATTTTGTATTTTTTCTGCATCTTTTATAACTATGATAGAATTAATCTTTTCCATTGTGAATATTTAAATTCTTTTTTGTTATTACAACATTAACTTGTCCATTGTCAATTTTCATAAAATAGTTTTCAACTTCTTTCATTTTGAGAAGCTTGGAACATATGGAACGTACTTCGTCGGGACAATGGGAAGAATCCCGAATTATTCTTACTTAATAAACTGCAAATATGTTTACTGCAATGCAATATGTTGTTATCTTTATCTGATATAATAATTCCATCATCAATGCCTTCTAATATAGCATCAATATGAATTTGATCTTCATTTAAATTTCTAAGAATACCAGTTATTACATTGCTTTTATCACAAAGTTCTTCAGAATATTCAATCATTTTTTTATTCAATCTAAAATTGCTAATTTTTAGATTAGATGCTATATTCGATATAGTTGAGATGTTTATTTTTCTATAGCCTATATCTATTACCTCTTTAATATGTTCTGGTACATGTTCAAATAAACCAGGAGTAATTGCCATATCAAAATCATTGATATTTTTTAAGTTCATATCCATTGCAAAAGGTACAAGAGCTATATGATTTATACCATATTCATTCATTAATGCTGCCAATGAAATTGCCATATATTCATTATAATCTATTAATAGTGCTTTTGTTCCTTCGGGTATTGTTTTTAGTTTTTCTATGTCTTCTTTATAAAATGCTATATTTATATATACAACTTGTGAATTACTTGGAATTAAGTCCATAACATAATTAAAAATAACTTGGTTAGATACTACAATGATATCAGCGTCTACTTTTTCAACTATTTTCTGTTCCTTTAAACTTATTCCATCAATAGTTGCATATTCCTTAAAAAATATTTCTAGGTTTTTTTACGTACTTTTCTACAGCTTCTTTTTCTATTGCAATTACTTTTATCTTTTTCATGAAAACCACCTTGAATAATTTATTTAAGTTTTTTATACCTGAAAAATTTATAATATAATTATATACTAAGTTTACAAACATTTAAACACTAAATTTTCATCTATAAAATTTTAGTAAAAATTTTAATGGATGAAATAATATCTAAAACAACCAATAATCATCCCTCTACAACTATATATAAAAAAAGTATTTATTGTTATATTGATATGATTAGATTAAACCTTTGAATTATAAGCCTTTAAAAAAACTTTATATATTTGGCATGATACTTGCTTATATATGATTCTATATTTAGATAGAAAAGGAGATGGTGTATTTTGAAAGAAAAAATAAAATTAGATGAGGTAGTTTTTAGTAATTCATTTAGAACAGATGGATATGTAAATTTTGGAATAAAACCAGATGGTTCTAAATTTAGGATTCCAGTTTCAATCCTTAAAGGTAAAAAAGAAGGTCCTACGTTATTAGTTGATGCATGCACACATGGTGATGAATATGAGGGTGCAGAAGCTATAATTAGTCTTATAAACACCCTTGATGAAAATAGCTTTTCTGGTACGTTCATAGGAGTACCTGCATTAAATCTTGAGGCGTTTGCCAATATTAGCAGATCTTCAATTACTGATGATTTAAACCTAAACAGAATATTTCCTGGAGATAGCAGTAAGTATATTACTCAAAGATTAGCTAATATATATTTAAACCGTATTGTAAAAAATGTTGATTATGTAATAACGTTTCATGGAGGCGGAGATGTGTTGCATTTAGAACCTATTATAGGTTACCTTTCAGGAGATGATGATGTTAGTAAAAAAACTTATGAGATGGCCAAAGCTTTCAACGTAAATTATACTTGGAAGATGCAAAACCTACCATTTGATGGTGTAACTTCTATAGTATACAAGGATTTGTACAATATTCCTACCATTTTGCCAGAAGTTGGTTCACATTGTGACAGATTGCAAAACAGAGAAAATAATGTTAAAATTTGTTGCGATGGGATAGTTAATGTTATGTCATCAATTGAAATGATGGATAAAGAAGTTCAAGAAAATAAAAATTTCATGAATGTCGAGCTTCATTATTTACATGCAAATAATGGTGGTATACAAAGAAGATTTAAAAGTGAAAATGATATAGTTGAAGAGGGCGAAGTGCTAGCTGAAATAATAGATGTTTTCGGTAATAAAGTTGAAGAGCTAAAAGCACCTTATAAAGGTGTTGTTATTGGATTCTGGAGTATTCCTGTAATAAGACCTGGAGATTGGTGGTATTTATTTGCTAAAATTTTAAATCAGTAAACTTGATAGTATATTGATTAAAATATAAAATAAGGAGGATTTATAAATGGATTATATGGCAATTGCAAACAGTCCCTTTCTTTGGTTATCATGTGGACTATGTGTAGCACTAGTAGTATTTCAATCAGCTCTTTTTGTAAGAAAAATCATTAACAGTTAGTAAAAAAATTGATATCACAGATGCACAGATTAAAAGCGCAGTAAAAAGTAGTTTAAACGGCTTCTATAGGGCCTTCTCTTGCAATACTTGCAGGTATGGTTTCATTGTTGGTAGCTATGGGAGGACCAATCTCCTGGTTTAGATTATCTTATATTGGTTCTGTAGCTTTTGAGTTGATGGCTGCTGGATTTGCAGCAGATGCAATGGGAGTTACCTTAGGTGGACCTGATATGAGTGCTACAGCCTTTGCGTGTGGAGTTTGGGTAATGACTTTAGGTTCAACAGGATGGGTTTTATTTACAGCTTTAGCAACTCCTAAATTAGATAAATTTAGATATGTGTTAGCTGGTGGTAGAAAAGCCATGCTTCCAATAGTTTCTGCTGGGGCAATGTGTGGTGCTTTTGCTTTTTTAAGTTTAGATAGAGCTTTTAGACTTAATGAGCAAACAAT
>CAXXFT010000009.1:0-118411 GCA_963675125.2 uncultured Sedimentibacter sp. | reverse complement strand
AGCTATGAAAAAATTACCGGTCTTTATGGAAAGGATATAATAGGAAAAACAGTCTTAGATATTTCTAATAATTCGGAAAAGCATTGGATTGAAAAATTTGGAAAAGTTGCACTAACAGGAGAATCCTATCAATATGAAACATATTCACATGAACTAGATAAGCATTTCAGTGTATCGGTTTATTCTCCACGACTAAAACAGTTTGCCATAATTCTAGATGATATTACTAATCGTAAGAAAACTGAATGGCTTCTTAATATAGAAAAACAGCAATTTGAAACTACATTACTATCTGTTGCAGATGGTGTTATTTCTACCGACAATTTTGGAAATATTTTGATAATAAACAAAGTAGCCGAACAACTTACAGGCTGGTCGAAAACTGAGGCTTTAGGAAAGCCATTAGAAAAAGTATTCAATATTATTGACGAATTCACCAGAAAAAAATGTGACAATCCTATAGATTTGGTTTCACAAACTGAATACAATACGGAATTAATAAATAATACTATTTTACTATCCAAAACTGGTATCGAAATACCTATAGAAGATAGTTCAGCTCCTATAAAAGATAGTGATGGAAAAATAACAGGAATGGTAATTGTGTTTAGGGATGTCACGGAAAAAAGACACAAACAAAAGCAAATAGAGTATTTAAGTTTCAATGATTACCTAACTGGTTTATATAATCGCAGATATATTGAAAATGAAATCAAAAGATTGGATTCAGAAAAGAATTTGCCCTTAACTGTAATGGTTTTAGATGTTAATGGGCTTAAACTAACTAATGACGCTTTTGGACATAAAATGGGAGATAAATTATTAAAAGTAGCAGCTAATATTATGAGAAAAGTTTGTAGAGAAAGTGATATAATTGGTCGTATTGGTGGAGATGAATTTATTATACTACTTCCAAAAACGGACGAAAAACAAGCTGAAAAAATTAAAAAAAGAATTGGTGAAGAATGCTCTATAATTAAGTTAGATTCTGTTATCGTATCTTTAGCTATTGGCTATGCAGTTAAATATAACATTGAACAAGATATAGAAAATATAGAAAAAGAAGCTGATAACATTATGTATAAAAACAAGATAAAACATGGTAAAATTATGAGAAGTGAAACAATTGAGACCGTGTTACGTAATATTAATCTTAAGTATGATCAGGAACAGATCCATACAGAAATGGTTTCTCAATATTGCGAGGCAATTGCCAGGGCTATGAATCTCAGTGAAAAAAAAATCTATGATATTAAAACTGCTGGCATATTACACGACATTGGAAAGATTACAGTTTCATATAATTTGCTTAATAAAGAAGGGCAATTGACAGAAGAAGAATTTAATCAAATAAAAAAACATACGGAAGCAGGCTATCAAATTTTAAAATCAGTAGATGAATATGTATCACTGGCCGAAGCTGTACTTTATCATCATGAGCGTTATGATGGGGCTGGTTATCCAGAAGGTTTAAAGGGTGAAGAGATTCCTTTAGAAGCAAGGATTATATCCGTAGCCGATTCCTATGAAGCGATGACATCAAAGAGACCATATCAAAGTTCAAAATCTAAAGAGGAAGCAATAGCAGAACTAAAAAAATGTTCAGGCGCCCAATTTGATAAAGAAGTTGTTAGAATATTTATTGAAAATGTACTATAAAACAACTAAACTTTTTTATTATGTAGTTCTATGCTGATTAGACACTGTATAAATATAAAGTTAATTAGTTATTAAATATTTCATCAAAAAATACCTAACACTTATTATAAATGATTGGTAATAAGTAAGCACTATATTAATAAGGGAAAAAATAGAATAGTATTTCAATCTCAGGAGAAGTTATGGAAAATATAAGAATTGCTTTAGTACAAATGGAATCAATTGTAGGAAAAACAGAAGAAAATATAAATAAAATTGAAGAATTTATTCAAGGAGCAAGAAGAAAAAGAGTACAGATTATTTGTTTTCCTGAATTATCAGTTCATGGCTATAATAAAAATAAGGCAAAAGAATTAGCAGAACAAATTCCAGGACGAATATCTGAAAAAATAAGGTCTTTAGCAGTAGAAAATAATATAAGTATAATAACAGGAATGATAGAAAAATCAGATAACGAAAATCCTTATATAACACAACTAGTTTGCTTAAATACAGGAAGAAGCTTTGTATACCGCAAAACTCATCTTGGGTTAAGCGAGAGAACTTCATTTAGTTCAGGAAGTGAATTCCTTGTATTTAAAATGGATCAATGTAATTTTGCTATCCAAATTTGTTGGGAGACACATTTTCCTGAAATCTCAACAATTCAATCTTTAAATGGGGCTGAAATTATATTTACTCCATTCGCATCTCCTGATAAAGTTGTTGATAGAAGGCAAATTTGGTTAAAATACTTAACTGCAAGAGCTTACGACAATTCTGTGTTTATTGCATCATGTAATTTGATTGGGACTAACGGATTAGGTGTTAATTTTGCAGGTGGTTGCTTAGTAATTAACCCAAAAGGAGATTTGTTGGCTGAAGATTTCTCACAAAAGGAAGGTATGCTTATAGTAGATTTACCTAAAAAAGAAATTAACGAAATTCGAAGTCCAGAAAGAAAATCAATGAAGTATAGTTATTTTTTACAATATAGACGTAAAGAGCTTTATAATGAATTAAATTAACCCCAAGTGATACTTGTGCAACTTGAGGTTTTTTTATCAACTGAAATTAGAAAATGAAATACTTTTTTGTAATATAATTTATTTAACATTAATTATGACACCCATGTTCATGTTCATGGCAAAAGTCACCAGAGTCAACTAAGGATCCATCGAGCCATTTAAGGACTACACTTTTAACATCTCCTGAACATCCACGTAATACTTCTATGCCAGCGTTATTCAGTACCTTAACTGCACCTTCTCCCATATTACCAGCAAGCATAATTTTTACGCCCATTTTTGATAATATTTGTGCAATATTTGATTTACAGCCACATCCTGCAGGTGAAGCTATAGTTTCTTGAGCAGTTATTTCTTTGTTATCGTCATTAATAGTGAAAACAGTAAAATATTCACAGTGGCCAAAATGATCATCAATGTTATTCTGGCAAGATGGTAACGCAATTTTCATATAATTATTCCTCCAATATTATTATTTTTAAATTAATATCATAATTTATAGCATTAATATATTTATTATATCACACTCATAATAAATATCAATAGCTAAGCTTCTATACATTTATGTTTAATAATTTATCAATAGGATTTAGAAGACCTCAAGTGTTATTAGTTAAACTTGAGGTCTTTGAAAAAGTTTATTATATTGAAGATTGAATTTGGTTAAATGTTACTATATAATTGAAATAAATAATACTATTAAAGGATTTGCAAGTAAATATTTATTATATGGTGATGTTAAAGAACATACAGTTATATAATATTGTAAAATCGGATAATATAATTGGGAGGTAAATTATGACAAAGAAATATAAGTTGTATCAAGTAGATTCATTTACAAAAGAAAAACTCATAGGCAATCCTGCAGGGGGTAATTACAAATGCCGATGGGCTAGCTGATGATGATATGCAAAAAATAGCTAGAGAACTTAATAATTCAGAGACAGCCTTTATCTTTTCTTCAAATAGTAATGAATATGATCTACATATACGTTTTTTTACTCCTACAAATGAAGTTCCAATCTGTGGACATGCTACTATTGCAGCTCATTATGTACGTGCTATAGAAAATGGGCTGGATACTTCTAGAGTGTATCATAAAACAGGTGCTGGAATTTTACCTGTCGATGTTATAAAGGAAAATGAAGATTATAAAATCGTTATGACTCAAGGGAAAATTGAGTTCGGAGATATTATTGATGATATAAATAAGGAAAAACTTTTAACGGCATTTAATATAAAAAATAGTGATTTGTTGGAAAACTATGAAATTCAAATTGTCTCAACTGGTCATTCTAAAGTTATGGTTGGTATAAAAAGTATAGAAACTTTAAATACATTGAATCCGGATTATGTTGCACTCTCTAAGTTAAGTAAGATTATTAACTGCAATGGATATTATGTTTTTACAGTTAATTCACAGGATAGTGACATTTTAATACACGGCAGAATGTTTGCACCTGCAATAGGTATTAATGAAGACCCGGTTACTGGTAATGCAAATGGTCCTTTGGGTGCATATCTTGTACATCATAATCTTATTAAACACAATAATTCTTTGATTAAATTTAAGGCTAAGCAGGGTGAAGCTATAAAACGAGAAGGTATTATTGAAGTAGAGGTAAAGATAGAAGACAATGAACCAGTAGAAGTTAAAGTTTCTGGATATGCGGTAATAGCATTTAAATCTGAATTATCATTATAAAATGTTAGGTTCAAAGAATGAGAATGAATACAATATACAAACTATTAAAAATTACAAGTTAAAAGTGAAATAAATAAAGTTTAGTATAAAACTTCTAGCTTTTTAGATTTGAAAATCGATAAATCGGAATCTACAACGGGAGGTTAGGTATTGTTAGTAAAGAGTTATCCTTTGTTTGATATTGACAATAATATTGTAGAAATAATCAACTTTTCAAAAGATATAACTACCCAAGAAAAAATGAGAGAAATAATATATCTTCTATACTTCTACTGGGTGAAACAGGTTATGGTAAGAGTTACATAGCGAAATATATTCACGAACATAGTAATAGAAACAACGAGACATTTGTTATTGTTAATTGTGGTGCTATTCCAGCTAATTTAATGGAGTCTGAGTTGTTTGGATATGATAGAGGCTCATTTACGGTGGATTAAGAGAAGGAAAAAAGGATTAATTGAAATGGCAGGAAATGGTACTATTCTTTAGATGAGATAATAATTTTAATGAATACTTTTGAGGAGGATATTATGGATGTTAGAAAATTAGCGCATGAAGTTTCAAATGAAGTTATTAGTTGGAGAAGGGATTTGCATAGAATACCTGAAACAGGTCAATATCTACCTAATACAAGCAAATATATTTGTAATCAGTTAGAGAAAATGGGAATCAGCTATGAAACTAACGTAGGATTAGAATCAGCAATAGTGGCTACAATAAAAGGAAAAGGAAACGGAAAATGTATTGCGTTGAGAGCTGATATGGATGGTCTTCCTGTGAAAGAGGAAACTGGCTTGCCATTTGAATCAACTAATGGGAATATGCATGCTTGTGGTCACGATGCACATGCTTCTATTTTGCTTGGTACAATCAAAGTAATAAATGAAATAAAAGAACAATTTAATGGTACTATAAAATTTTTATTTCAACCAGCAGAAGAAATATCTGCAGGAGCACAACCAATGATTGAAGGCGGCGCACTAGAAGGTGTTGATGCTATTATAGGTATGCACGTAGGACATATATCCGATGAAGTTTCAGAAGGTAATGCATTATTAAATACCAATTCAATGATGGCATGTTTAGATAGATTTACTTTAAAAGTCAAAGGAATAGGATCACATGGTGCTTATCCACACGGCAGCAGAGACCCAATTGTTATGTCTGCACAAATAATTACTGGATTACAAGAAATCATTAGTAGAGAGTTAGATCCTGTGGAGCCTGGTGTAATTACAATTGGCATAGTTCAAGGTGGCTCTACATATAATGTAATTCCAAAAGAGGTATATTTAGAAGGCACATCTCGTGCAGTTAACAAAAAAACTAGAGAATATATTGCAAAGAGAATAGGTGAAGTAAGCGAGAATATTGCCAAAAGTTTTAGAGGAAGCGTTGAGTATAATTATTTTCAAGGAGCTCCACCTCTTGTAAATGATGAAAAATTTACTATGAAAGTATATGATAGCGCAAAAAAAGCAATTGGTGATAATAAAGTTCATTTGATTAATAAACCTGTTATGGGCGGCGAAGATTTTGCTTATTATTTAGAAAAAATCCCTGGAACATTTATATTTTTATCAAACCCACTAGAAATTGATGGTATAGAATATCCTCATCATAACTCTAAATTTGCAATTAATGAAGAATACCTTCAATCTGGAGTTGCTATTTTTGTTCAAGCTACAATAGACTTTTTAAATAATTAATACATGGAGGTTCAAATGATAATTGATGTTGGTAATGTTCGTGCTAAATTTAATCCTGACCGCTTAAAAACTAAGTCAATTCTAATTGGTTCACATATTGATACTGTAAAGTGTGGTGGAAAGTATGATGGATTAACAGGAGTGTTATGTAGTATAGAAGTAATATGATATATATAAAATAATGAAATAAAAGCAAAATTTATCCAAAGATGCTTTAATAAATCTAGTTTATTCAGGAGAAATATATTATGACTATGACTAAAACCTATTTAAATCCAGGTTGTGCTTTAAGCATATATAAACCTGAAATGGAAAATAAAATATTAATATTTTTGAATCAAAATTACGGAGAGGTTGAATTACACAAAATATGCTGTAGACATAATCCTCAACTCGAATCAGGCTCATTAATAATAAATGTATGTGCTGGCTGTGATAGGCGTTTTAGAAACTTATATGAAGGCATTTCAACAATCTCTCTTTGGGAAGTACTTGATGAACTGAATACATTTCAATATCCTGACTATAAAGGATTGAATATGTCTGTACATGATGCATGTCCTATACGTGAAAAACCTCAGGTACATCAAGCTGTACGCAATCTCCTCAAAAAGATGAACATTGATGTAGTGGAAACAAAAAATCATGGTACACATTCAATATGTTGCGGAGACGATTTTTATCCGAAGCTTCCTATTGAACAGGTTCACAAAAAAATGAAAGAAAGAGCAGAATCGATGCCTTGCAATGATGTTTGTGTATATTGTGTTTCCTGTATCAAATCTATGTATATTGGTAGAAAAACTCCGAGACATTTGATGGATCTTCTAATGGGAGAAACAACTGACCCACAGATATATGATACAGTTCATTGGCATGAACAATTACAAGATTATATAGATAAGCATTAGAATAACTGTATTTAAAACACAAAATATATACACCTATTAAAATTGTTACTCATGTATAACAAGGAGGGCTTTTTTATGAAAGGCTTTAATAACTTTACGTATTTAGGAAAAACTATAACAATTGTAATATACAGGTACTATAATAATATAAATATTATCTATAAAGGAGATTTTTAAATGTCAATAATAAGTACTTTTGTTGTTCCTCATCCACCTTTAATTATTCCTAAAATAGGTAGAGGACAAGAGATAAAAATCGAAAAAACAATTGAAGCTTACAATAATATAGCTAAAAAAATTGCGAAAATTCAACCTGAAACAATAGTTATAATTTCACCTCATTCCGTAATGTATTCAGACTACATACATATTTCGCCTGGAAAAAAAGCAAGTGGGAATTTTAGAGAATTTGGTGAAACTGAAACGAAGTTCGAAGTTAATTATGATGATGAGTTTGCAAATAATTTAGCTCAATTATCAGAGGAAGAAGAAATACATGCCGGAACTTTAGGTGAAAAAAACAAATCATTAGACCATGGAACAATGGTTCCTCTATTTTTTGTAGATAAATATTATAAGGATTATAATGTTGTCAGAATTTCTATTTCAAGATTATCATTTATAGAACATTATAACTTTGGGAAATGTATCTCAAAAATTGCAGAGGAACTAAATCGAAAGATCATAGTAATTGCAAGTGGTGACTTATCTCATATGTTAAAAGAAGAGGGTCCATATGGATTCGCAGAAGAAGGTCCCATATTTGATAGAGAAACGACGGAAGCTTTGTCTAGAGGCGATTTCATGCGTCTTTTAACATTTGATGAGGATTTTTGCGAAATTGCTGCAGAATGTGGATTGCGCTCCTTTATAATAATGGCTGGAGCATTAGATGGAAAATCGGTTAAATCCGAACTACTTTCTTACGAAGGGCCATATGGAGTTGGATATTCTGTTGCATCATTTGATGTAATTGGGATAGATGATAATAGACATTTTGATAAAATTTATAATAAGATTGAAGAAGAACGATTAAATTTAATCATAGAAAAAGAAGATGAATATGTTAGACTTGCAAGAAATTCCCTCGAAAGTTATATAAACAATAAAAAAATAATAGAAAAAACGGATAAATTACCAAATGAAATGTTAACTAATAAATCAGGTGTATTTGTATCGTTGAAATTAAACGGTCAACTAAGAGGGTGTATTGGTACAATTTTGCCAACAACTAATTGTATTGCAGATGAAATCATTCAAAATGCTATCAGTTCAGGTTTAGAAGACCCACGCTTCAATCCTGTTAGCAAAAATGAGTTAAAAAAATTGGAATATTCAGTAGATGTTCTTGGTGTAGCAGAGGCAATAGAATCAACGAATGAACTAGATGTAAAAAGATATGGAGTAATAGTAACAAAAGGGAAAAAAAGAGGACTTCTTTTACCAAACTTAGAGGGAGTCGATACTGTAGAAGAACAAGTTAGTATTGCTCTTAAAAAAGCAGGTATATCTTCAAATGAAAGTTATCAATTAGAAAGATTCGAGGTGGTTAGACATAAATGAGTAAAATAACATGTAATATTTGTCCTCACCATTGTAATATTGAAGAAAACAATAAAGGTTTATGTCGTGCCAGAAGCAATGTAAATGGGCAAATTGTTGCAATTAATTATGGCCTAGTTACAAGTATTTCACTTGATGCTATTGAAAAAAAACCGCTCAAAAGATTTTATTCAGGAAGTAAAATTTTATCAGTGGGGAGTTTTGGATGCAACTTAAAGTGTTCGTTTTGTCAAAATTACGAAATATCTATGTCAAAAAAAGATGATATTAAAACCCAATATATAACACCAGAGAATTTAATTAACATCGCAAATGATTTAGTAAAAGAAGGAAATATAGGTATTGCATACACATATAATGAACCCCTTATAGGATATGAATATGTTATGGATTGTGCTGTATTAGCCAAAAAGAGTAATTTAAAAAATGTTGTTGTAACTAATGGGTGTTTTCTAGAAGAACCTATGAAAAAGTTACTACCTTATATTGATGCACTAAATATTGATTTAAAAGGATTTACAGAAGAGTTTTATAGAAAAATTGGTGGAGATTTGGAAACTGTTAAAAACTTCATAAAGCTCGCTTCAAAATACTGCCATATTGAAGTAACAACTCTTGTAATACCAGATGAAAATGATAGTATAGAAGAAATACAAAACATATCTTCTTTTTTATCATCTATAGATAAAAATATGCCACTTCATATATCAAGGTTTTTTCCTACATATCAAATGATGGATAAAAGTCCAACACAAGTTGAGGATATTTACAATTTATCTAAAGTTGCAAGAACATATTTAACTTATGTTTACGAAGGAAATGTATAAATATCATTTAATAAATACTACAATAGCAATTAATTTGTTGGTTTAATATTATTATATAAATGATTATATCGATTCTAGCATAACTGTTGAAAACATAACTAAATAATATATAATATATCGAAACGTTTACTATATTAGTAATGAACAAATCAGATATATAGCAAAATGATATTATTTAGTAAACCTTTGACATTAAAAGAATTTGAAACTTTATTGGATGACTATAGAAAAATAAATTTTATAAAAATTAATTAAAAAAATTTCAAGAGATGCATTGGTTACTATTTCCAATGCATTTTTTTATAATATATAATACTATCATCAGTTTAGATAATACTATATATAACAATAATTTTCAGGAGGAAAAAATGAAAGACAAAGATATGTATACACCAGATGAAATCAACGGACAAACTCAGCAAATTCCAGGTAAAGAGAGTAAAATGCAGCCGCAACCTATATATGACAATAAAGATTTCAAGGGTTATGAGAGATTAAAGGGAAAAACAGCAATCATAACTGGTGGTGATAGTGGTATTGGAAGGGCAGTATCTGTTGCTTTTGCAAAAGAAGGCTGTAATGTTGTTATTGTGTATAACATTGCAGACGATGATGCAAATGAAACAAAGGAAGCTATTGAATCTTATAAGGGTAATGTTTTATTGTTAAAAGCAAACATAAAAGACAGCACTGTTTGTAAACAGATAATTGAGAACACTATAAATCATTTTGGTAGAATAGATATATTAGTGAATAATGCAGCTGAACAACATCCTCAAACTAATTTAGAAGATATAACAGATGAACAGCTTGAGAATACATTTAAAACAAATATTTTCTCAATGTTTTATTTGACAAGGGCTGCTGTTCCATATCTAAAAGAGGGAAGTGTTATAATAAACACAAGTTCTGTAACTGCATTTAGGGGCAGTAAGGATTTGATAGATTACTCATCTACAAAAGGAGCTGTAACTTCTTTTACAAGGTCATTATCTGCTAATTTAGCTGATAAAAAAATCAGAGTTAATCAAGTTGCACCAGGACCTATTTGGACCCCACTTATACCTTCGACATTTAATAAAGAGAAAGTTGATGTGTTTGGCCAAGACACACCACTTAAAAGGCCAGGTCAGCCAGTTGAATTAGCTGAAGCATATGTATTTTTGGCATCAGACGGTTCAACATATATTACTGGTCAAACAATACATGTAAATGGTGGAGAAATAATAAACGGATAAAATATTTAATAACAGTATTATATGTAAAACAACAAATCCTCTTTGAAACATCAAAGAGGATTTTTAACTATTATAACACTGTAAAAAATAAAATTTTGGGAATATAATATTTACTAAGCTTGAACATTTATTAATGTAATAGAATGTGCGTCATATTCTATTAAACCCTCTTTTCTCATTTTATTTAGTTCGCGTGATAGAGAAGATCGTTGAACTCCAAATTTCTCGGCTAAGTCTTTTTTTGTCATTTGCAATTTTACTGTTTTGCTTTTTTGTATATAACTTTCATATATTAAAAAATCAATTATACACTGTCTTATAGATTTAAAGGATAGTGTTTTTATTTTGTCTGTTAATATTAGTGTCTTATCTGCGAGAGATTGAAGGAAATTCGTTAAAAATCTAGTATTATTTTGGCAAAGATTTAAAATTAAATCCTTTTTTAAACGAAGAATAGTAACATCTGTTTTAGATAATACGGTCATAGGAAAAAAATTTTTATGGGAGAATAGCAAATTTCCCCCTAATACATCTCCAATAGTAAAATCACTTATTGAAATATAATTTCCTTTTTCATCAATTCCTTGAATAGAAACAATTCCATTTAAAACTATATCTATAGTTGTACATTTTTCATTTTGAAAATATATTACAGAATTCTTATTATATTTATTGATCAAGTAATAATCTGATAAAAAAATATTCTCAATATCATTAGCAGTTATACCTTTAAATAAATCTGTATGTTCAAGTATTTTTGAAAATTCTAGCATAAAATTCCTCCTTATTTTAAATTAGTAACCTATGTAACTGATTTATATTATTTAAATAATTATAATACAAGAAAAGCTATTTTGAAAGGAGAATATATATGGATGTCTTTACAATATGTCTTTGGATAATAACTCTAACTTGGTTTATAGGTTCAATTATTAAAGATAAGAATAAAACTTTTGGTTCAATTAAAATGTCAAGTGGTATGATGAGAAATATGATAGGTGAAATAATAGGAATTCTTTTTCTAATAGGATTAATACTTACATTCATCCCACCAGAAACAATTAAGCAGTATTTAGGTCAATCAAATGTTGTATTATCAACAATTGTTTCAGCTTTTGTAGGTAGCATAACATTAATACCTGCTTTTGTTGCTTTCCCACTAGTTGGTTCATTAGTTAAAGCTGGTGCTAGTATAGTACCAATAGTGGCTTTCTTAACTACTTTAACCATGGTAGGATTTGTTACATTTCCTCTTGAAAAACGTGAATTTGGTATGAAATTTGCTTTGGTTAGAAATTGTTTAAGCTTTGGATTTGCAATAATCATAGCGCTAATAATGGGGGTAATCATATGAGTTTAATATTTAAAAAAATAAAAAGCAATATTTTTTTATCATTAGTCATATTAACTTATATTATATTATTTATTTTCATGCCTGATAAGGGAATTCAGTCTTTAAACAATAGTTTATATTATATTAAAGAGATGCTTATAATCATGCCTGTAATTCTTTTATTAACATCTCTAATAGAGGCATGGGTTCCAAAAAAAACAATTCAAAATTCCTTAGGTGAAGATTCTGGTTTTAAGGGAATTTTATTCTCATTTCTATTTGGAAGCTTTTCAGCGGGCCCGATTTATGCAGCATTTCCTATATGCAAAATGCTTATAAAAAAAGGAGCAAGTGTAGCTAATATAGTAATCATATTAAGTGCTTGGGCTGTAATTAAAATTCCAATGCTTGCAAATGAAGCTAAATTTTTAGGACCTCAATTTATGTTAGTAAGATGGGTTTTAACCTCATTAACTATTATAACAATGGCGATTATTACTTCAAAAATGGTAAAAAAGGTCGAAATACCCATGGATGATATAATTACTAGAGATGATGCAGTACTAAATGTAGATAAGAATTTTTGTGTTGGATGTGGATTATGTGTAAGTGTATCACCAGAAAATTTCGTTATGAATGGTAAAAAAGCAAATACAACAAAAATAATTCTAATATCAGATGAAACTGATAAAATTAAACTATCCATAGAAAAATGTCCTGCAAAAGCAATAAAATATATGTAAATATTCGTAACATATATTACAGTAAATTATATAAATTTAATATATACTATAAAAAATTATAATAATAGGAGGAACATACAATGGTAGAAGAAGTTTATAACATGACTTTAAGTGATAGTAAAACAGTAGAAATGCTTATATCTGATGAAAATGTACACTATATACACATGATATTTAATAAAGGGGAAGGATTGCCTGAACACTTTTCTAACTCAAATGTATACATGACTGTAATAAATGGCACATTGTCAATAGGATTAGATAAACAAGAAATTCATAAATACAATAAAGGGAGTATATTAAAAATTCCATTCAACACTAAAATGAATGTCTCTAATACTCATGAAGAAAAACTAGAACTTATAGTTGTAAAAGCCCCTGCTCCAGTTAAATAACAACTATAAAATAATTTATTTAAAAAATTTTAAGTTTATTTTATCAGTATATCACCTTTATATATTTAATTCATATAGTAAGTATATATATAAATTTAAATATAAAGGAGATTATTAAAATGTTTTATTACCCATATCCATGTTTTATAGCGAGTTGCATGATGCCTAGACAGATGGATTCTTTTGTTAGAATTTTACATGCATCACCAAACGCACCAGCAGTTGATATATATGCAAATGGAGATCTTATTGTATCAAATCTTGCTTTTTCAGAATTTACACAATATCTACCTGTACCATCTGGAAACTATAATATTAAAGTATATCCTACTGGAAACAAAACAACCCCAGTAATTAATACAGATATATATATTCCTGAAGGAACAGTAACTAATTTAGCTGCTATAGGTAATTTACCAGATATAAGTTTATTCCAAATTTCTGAATCAATAATTCCTGCTAACTACGGTGAGCCTTGTGTAAGATTTGTACATCTTTCACCAAATGCACCAGCTGTTGATATAAAACTAGCAGATGATTCAATAGTTTTCGAAGATGTTTCGTATAAAGAAGTAACTAATTATGTTTGTGTTCCAGCTGGAACATATAGTTTCAAAGTAACACCTACTGGTTCTAATGATGTAGTGTTAACTGTTCCTAACGTTAAATTAGATAAAAATTACACTTATACAATTTATGCAGTTGGTCTTGCTGGAGGTACTCCTGAGTTAAAAGTTTTATTAGCTCAAGAAAAAAGGAAATAAATAAAGTACTCTTAAGCTAATATTAGCTTAAGAGTACTAATTTATTAAATATTTTATATTTCATATTCTTTAAATTTAATCCATCCACGTTTAGATAGATATTTTAAATATGTCACTAACCTATATAGCTCTTTATTCAAATCTTCTTTATAAATATTTGCCATAATTTTAGCAATATCAAATATAGTTCTCTCTCCGTCTATATACTTCCATACGGTAGAACATCGGTCATCTAAGTCTAAATTTGTCTTATGATTTTTGTGTACCATCCATGCTAAGAATTTTTTTACTGGATCATTAGTATCTAAACTTAAAGTTACCTTTCCATTTTTTTCTGTCCAATCTTTATACTTAATTTCTGGTACGAACAAAACAAAGTTATGTTTCGTATCAAAATCATTTTTTATAGTCTTCATCTTTTACTGCTCCTATCTCTTACATTAGAGAACATATAAATCCATGTGCCTAATAATATAAACATTACAAATGAAAATAAATTACTTTGAGTTATATTTGTTAAAAAACCTCTTCCAAAAGCTATATCTATATTAGCTGCAACTAATCCAGCAACTACTATACCCATTAGAGCATCACCTGCCACTAAACCAGATGCAAGAAGTGTGCCTTTTTCTACAACTTCGTCCCTTCTAGGCTTGTTATTTTTATTTTTTCTTTCAACTGTTTCTCTAATTATACCACCAACCAATATAGCTGCATTTAAAGTAATTGGAAGATATATTCCAAGTGCAACTGGAAGGATTGAAATACTTGCCAATTCACAAAATAGAGCTATAGCTGCACCAATAATTATCAAAGTCCAAGGAAGTTTAGCAGTCATAATACCTTCTACTATCATTTTCATTAATGTAGCTTGTGGTGCTGCTACTTCTGCACTTCCAATTCCATATGCTGAATCTAACATATTGATAACAAATGCAGCAAAAGCACCCGCTATTGCAAGAGCAATAAACATTCCTAACTGAACATCTCTTGGAGTACCACCAATAATAAATGTGGTTTTTAGACTTTGTGCAGTTCCACCTGCTACTGCAATAGCAACACAAACAACTCCACCTATTAAAATACATTTATTCATATATTCCTGAGATTCTCCACCTGCTAATTTAATTATTGTAGTAACAAATAGCATTGTTGCAATTGTCATACCTGAAACAGGATTATTTGATGCCCCGATTATTCCAACCATTCTACCTGAAACAACTGCGAAAAAGAAACTAAAAATAACTGCTAGAATTCCACCTATAATTCCTCCATTTATAAGTGGTAGAAGCCATGTAAGTGCAAAACCAAATGCTGCTGCTAAAACGACCCAAGTTAGTGGTGCTTCTAAATCAATTCTGCTAACTTCTTTATTTCCACCAGATCCTATTCCACTCATAGCTTGCTTGAAGCTTGTTATAATTGTTGGTATAGACTTGGCAAGTGATACGAATCCACCCATAGCAACTGCACCAGCTCCTATATACTTAATGTAATTAGACCATATTTCACTTGCACTCATTTCAGCAATAATTTTAGTTGCAGGGAACAGCGGTACAGTTAATCCTACACCTAAAAATTTAATTAAGGGTATAAGCGCAAACCATGCTATGACTGAACCACCAAACATAAGTAGTGATGCTTTAGTACCAACTATAAATCCTACACCAAGAAGTGAAGCTAATGTATCAGCGCCTATCATCGTACTTTGATAGTTTTTAATAATGTACGTTGCTTGTTCTGACCAAAGTGCAAATCCTCCTGATAAGAGTTTATATCCTCCACCAACACCAAGTCCAGTCATTACTGTTTTGAAACCTTCTCCTCCTGAACTACCAGTTACAAGTACTTCAGCAGCCGCCATTGCTTCCGGATAAATCAACTCTCCGTGTTCTTCGACTATCAAATATCGTCTAAGTGGTGTAATGAAGAATACACCCATAAGACCACCTATTATAGTAACAACTATAACTGTAAAAACGCTTAGTTTTAATCCCCAAAGTATTAACGCAGGTAAAATAAATATAACTCCACCAGCTAATGATTCGCCCATAGCAGCTAAAGAAGCTACTACATTAGCTTCTAAAATATTGTTTCTTTTAAACATTCCTTTTAATATTCCAGTAGCTATTATTGCACCTGGTATTCCTGCTGATATTGTCATACCTACTTTTAATCCAAGGTAAGTATTAGCTGCAGCAAAGAGGCAAGCTAATATTACTCCTAATATAATTGAATATCCTGTTGTTTCTGGCATTGCAACCGAAGTTGGCACAAAAGGTATGTAGTCTTCACCTCTAATATCGCCATAAGCTGTATTAGATAATTTTTTTCTGTCTTCACTCATATTTTATTCTCCTATCTCTCAAATATCTTTTGCTGTTTATAATTTTAAAAGTAGCTATAAAGTTAAAATAATTTAATAAAAATGTAATGATTTTTATTTTGTATTAGCCAATAATTTTTTAATAAATTCCCAAACATTTTGAACTGAACTTATGCTCATATGTTCTTGTGGAGTATGCACATCGTATAGATTTGGTCCAAAACTAATCATATCAACATCACTCATTTTTTCTTTTAATAGTCCGCATTCTAATCCTGCATGAATAGCATCAATTTTAGGTTCTGTTCCATTAATTTCCTTATATGTTTTTATGCAAAGATCTCTTATTTTAGAATTATGCTCATACTGCCATTCGGGATAATTTGAATCAGTAATTACTTCCGCCTTAACCAACTTCGATAGAACTTCGATTCTTTCTAATATTTCTAACTTTAAAGATTTAACTGAACTTCTAACTGCTGAAACAAATGTAACTTTTTCTTCGTTGAACTCTATAACTCCAAGATTTAAACTACTTTCCACCAATCCTTCAATGTCTTTGCTCATTGTCTGTACACCATTTGGCATTAAGTTTAAGAAACTTATAATATTATTAGTTACCTCACAAGTTAAATGTTTTTGCACTTTTGTTTCTATAATTTCTAATTGAATATCTGGATCTTCTACTTTAAATTCCTGTTTAAATATTTCCAACATATTATTAGCAATAGCCTTTATTTTTTCTATATTTGTAATTTTAGTAGTTAATACAACCTCTGATTCTCTTGGTATTGCATTATTTTTTGCCCCACCGCTAATATGTGCAATATTTATGTCAATTTCTTTGCTTATAGCAAGGATTAATCTACCTATAATTTTGTTTGCATTTCCTCTTTGTTTAATGATTTCCATTCCAGAGTGTCCACCCTTCAAACCTTTAATTTCTAATTTTAAAGCTGGGTTTTCATTTTCTTCCCATTGATTTTTTATATTAACATAATTAGTAGCTCCACCTGCACAACTTACTAAAAATACCCCTTCCTCTTCTGAATCAATATTTAAAAGTACTTTACCATTTAAGTATTTGGGATCTAGACCAATAGCACCATACATACCAGTTTCTTCTCCTGTAGTAACTAATATCTCTAAAGCTGGATGTGGGATGTCGTTTGAATCTAATAAAGCTAGGCCAAATGCTACAGCAATTCCATTATCTGCACCTAAAGTTGTCCCGCTTGCATATATATAATCATCTTTAATTTTAAGTTCTAATGCATCATTTTCAAAATCATGATCTACATCTTTATTTTTTTCACAAACCATATCCATATGGCCTTGAATAATAAAAGGTGTGACCCTCTCAAAGCCAGATGTAGCCCTTTTTTTTATAATTACATTTAATGAGCTATCTTGTATTACTTCTAGATTTCTTTCTTTTGCAAAATTAACTAAATAATCACTTATTTCTTTTTCATTACCGGAACCATGTGGTATCTTAGTCATTTCTTCAAAAAAACTAAATACTTTTTTTTGGCTCTAAGTTTTCTAAAATATTCATTTGCATTACCTACTTTCAATATTAAAATTTATTTTGATAATTTATTAAACATTTAACATTAATCTTAATATCTCTATAATTAATGTAATTATTCAATAAAAATATTAACATGATATTAATTTATATAATCCTATTTTTTTACGTCGATTAATAAATAGGTATAAATATTATAATTAATTTAAAATACACTTTGAAATTTTAGAAAATTTTGTCAAAACGTATTGTAAAGTAGTATTTTTTGATGTAAAATAGTAAATATATAAATCGTTTTACTATGTGATTGAAATTTATTAATCACTAGCATTTATTAGTTGAAACTTATTATGATTAGGGGAGGTTTACAATGCAATTAAATGAACTAACAATCTTGATTTGTGATGATTCTATTTTAGTTAGAAAAAAATTTAAGGATATTATTGTAGCGCTTGGCTGCAACAATATAATTGAAGCTATTGATGGTCAACAAGCTATTGATATTTATAAAGAACAAAAACCAAATTTAGTCTTTATGGATATTGTTATGCCAGTAAAAACTGGAATTGAGGCACTTTCGGAAATAATATCACATGATTCAAATGCTAAGGTTGTCATTGTTTCATCAATTGGGACAAACAACAAGCTAAAAGAGGCTATAAAGTTAGGAGCTTATGACTTTTTTCAAAAACCAATTGATGAAGGACATTTTAAAAAAGTTATCATGAATTATATTGACAAGGAAAATCAAATATAATAAATTTAGCCAGAATAGGGCAGCAGGAGGGAAAATGTTTACACAATTTTTCGGAAGTTATTTGTTAAATAATAAAATAGTGTCTAACGAGCAATTAATAGAAGCATTAGAAATAAGCAAACAAACACGAGTAAAATTAGGTGTTTTAGCAATTAATGCAGGTTACATGACTGCTGAACAAACAGATGAAGTCCACGATATCCAAGCAACAGTTGACAAAAGAATAGGTGATATTGCAGTTGATATGGGGTATATGACTTCTTCACAAGTAGAAGAATTATTATCATCACAAAAAATAGGATATCTTTCTTTAGGGCAAGCACTTGTTGATAAAGGATATATGACTAATGCTAAATTCGAGAAAGCTATCAATGATTATAAAAATGAAAATAAAATAGAATATTTATCTAAAAAAGCTGAACAAGGTGAAAAAATAGATGAAATTGTTAGTCGCTTTTATAATTTTAATTCTTTACAAAGTACAAAGTTATATAGCGAATATATCTCTTTACTTTTTAGAAATATTGTAAGATTTATCGGAGATGATTTTATTCCTTTAGAAGCTTCCTTTATTCATAATTATTCTTCGGATTTTTTGGTTACACAAGAAATAACTGGAGATTTTAAAGCATTTGTAGCTATAAGTTGCACGGAAAAATCTTATATTAACTTAGCTTCAAGGTTTGCAGATGAAAATTTTACAAAACCAAATGAATATGTAAATGCTTCAGTTGGAGAATTTTTAAATTTACAAGATGGCTTATTCAGTGTTAATATATCTAATGAAAAAGGTCTAGAGCTTGATCTAAAACCCCAACAAATACATAATAATATGAATCTCAAAAATCTAGACAATGCATACCTAATTCCAGTTAATTTTACATTTGGAAAAGTAGAATTTATTATAAGCTCTAATAATCCATTGGGCAATTAATAACGATATTATAATTTGGACAAGAAGAAAAATGGTATTGCAAAATCTTACTTGTCCATTTTTATGTTTTTTAGTATAATAATTTCTGAAGTAGTAGCAATATTTTTATTTTCTATAGAAGTAGATATTAAAAGATACTGCAAAATAACTAACTTTATGAGAAATTATATTTTTAAAAGAGGTGGATATTATATGGGAGAATTATCAAAACTACCAAATATCGGAAAGGTAGTTGAAGAACAACTAAATCAAGTTGGTATACAAACATTTGAACAATTGCAGGAGATTGGTGCTACACAAGCATGGTTAAAAATTAGGGAAATAGATAATTCTGCTTGTATTCATAGATTATATTCATTAGAAGGTGCAATTCAAGGAGTTAAAAAAAGCTCTTTATCAGATGATAGTAAAAAATATTTAAAAGAATTTTATAATTTCATCAATAAATTATAGTGGAGGTAATGTTGGTGTTTGAATCACGTTGTGGTGTATGCTGTAATAGTTGCGAAAGAAAAGAAAAAGTAAACTGTAATGGTTGTATTAATATGAAAATACCATTTTGGGGTAGTGAATGTAAAGTTAAATCTTGTTGTGAAAGAAAAGGTATTAATTTTTGTGGTGAATGTTCAATATTTCCTTGTGATATACTTAGTAATATGGGAAAAGATCAAGGTTATGACCCATTGCTTAAGATAGAACAATGTAAAAAATGGATAAAAGGTTAGGTAATACATTATGAAAATCATAAAACCTAACATTACAGAAGAACTTGTTATTATTGATGATTTATTGACTTTAATTAGTATATCAAAGATTGAAGATAGCGACATCTATAAAAAACTTATTAAAGGTGTTACACTTAATGAGACTGATTTATCTAAAATTTGTTTTAAAGAAACTATTTTTGAAAACTGTAAGTTTATTGATTGCTTGTTATCAAAATCAGATTATGTTGATGTTATATTTAAATCTTGCGACTTTTCTAACAGTAATTTTAATGATGGATATTTTAATAAATGTGAATTTCTCTCTTGCAAGGGAGTAGGTGTAAATCTACAGAACTGCATTTTACAGCATTTGTCTATAATAAATTGCAATTTTAAATATGCGAACTTTGATTCATCAAAGTTTAGCTATGTAAATATACTAGAAAGCGACATAAGTAATGGTAACATTTCAGAATGCAAATTGAAAAACTTTGAATTAAAGTATACTAATCTTATAAACACAAGTTTTTTTAAAACACCTATGAAAGGAATAGACTTTACACAAAACCAAATAGATGGAATAATTGTATCAGGTGTAGAGTTAAAAGGAGCTATCGTTAGTGCTAGTCAAGCGGCTGAATTAGCCAAATTATTAGGATTGATAGTAAAATAATAATGATACATAATATAATTTAGGAAAGACTATATAAATATCATAAAATTTAAAATGGAGGATTTAATGAAAAAATTTATAATAGAAGAAGAATTTTGGTCTCTATTTCCAAAGGCAAAAATAGGTGTAATTATTTGTGAAGGAATAGATAACTCAGTAAAAAACGAATTAATTTATGAAGAGATGTTAATCAAAGCAGAAATTGAGGCTCAAAAGTTTTTCCAAAATGAAGAATTTAGCAGCAATTCTGCAGTTGCAGTTTGGAGAGAAGCATATCAGATGTTTAAAACAAAGAAAGGCGCTAGGTCATCTATTGAAGCTTTATTAAAAAGGGTGAAAAATGGAAATCACATTGGCACAATAAATCCTCTTGTGAATATATATAATTCAATTTCATTAAGGTATGGTCTTCCATGTGGTGGTGAAGACATAGATGACTTTGTTGGTGATATGCGTCTGACTAAAGCATTGGGAAATGAACAATTTGTTCCTTTAGGAACTGTAGAAAATGCACCTCCATATGAAGGGGAAATAATTTATAAAGATGATGCTGGTGCTATATGCAGATGTTGGAATTGGAGAGAAGCCATGAGGACTATGCTCACAGAAAACACAAAAAATGCATTTCTTTGTATTGAATTAGTAGATGAAAAAAGAATCGATGATTTTAATATGGCTTTAAAAGTTTTAGGAGATTTAGTTGTTGAAAATCTTGGTGGTACAATGAGATCTCAGGTATTAGATTTTAATAATAGAGAAACCATAATTACAGTATCATAATACTAGATAGCATTAGGAGGTATTTTTATGAATGAAGTTCTAAAATTAATAAAATCACATGCTTCAATTAGAAAGTTTAACGAAACAAAAATTACAGATGAACAAGTTGTTTCTATTATTGAAGCAGCAATGCGTGGTGCAACTGCAGGTAATATGATGTATTATAGCATTATTAAAATTCAATCCAAAGAATTGTTATCAAAGTTAGCAAAAAGCTGTGATGATCAACCATTTATAAAAGATGCAAGTTTAGCTTTATTATTTGTTGTTGATAATTATAAGTGGCATAAATATTTTGAACAACAGAAAATAGGAGAAACATTTTCTGATTATAAAGGTCCTGTTATTAATGATTTCATGCTTGGAATTCAAGATGCAATGATTGCTGCACAAAATGCTGTTATTGCTGCAGAGAGTTTAGGAATTGGCACTTGCTACATAGGTGATATAATGGAAAACTATGAATTTCATAAGGAGCTATTTAATTTACCAAAGTATACTATGCCAGCAACATTGATAGTAATGGGAAATTATGATACACATCCTCAAATACGTGATAGATTCGATAAACAATTTGTTGTTTTCGATGATAAGTATCCAGAAATTAATGAAGATTTTATTAATGGAATGTTCTTAGCTAGAGAAAATGGAAACCCTGACTTTGCTAAAAAATTCTATGCTAGAAAAAAAGATTCTCCTTTCTTTAGAGAAATGCTTATGTCAATTAAACAATACATAAATGATTGGACAAATAAATAGTTTTTTTCGTCTTTTTTCATAGTCCATAAATCTACAGTATAGTTTTATAGTTGCTTTTTAAAATTATGTATGTTATATTTGTTTTAAATTATAATAATTTACATTATAAAAGCATATGGAGGGAGGATTTTATATGTTTTTTAATTTAGATAAATGAGTGGGACATATTGCTGAGATCACTTCAAAACAAATTTCAGAAGCCTTCGGTCGAAGGCTGCAAAATACAGGAATAACAAGAATACAATGGATTGCACTTTACTATGTTAATAATAATAAAGTTATATCTCAAAGGGAACTTTCTAATTTGATGAATGTAAAAGATTCAAGTGCTGGAAGACTAATAGACAGACTTGAAAGAGATGGGCTGATTGAAAGAAATAAAAATGATTCCGATAGAAGAATTATTTATATTAGTCTAACCGAAAAAGGAAGTAAATTAATTTCAGAGTTGATTCCTTATGGAGATAAATTCAATAATGATTTAACAAAAGGAATTAGTGAAGAAGATTTAAGGATTTATGATAAAGTATTAAAGCAGATGTTAATAAATGTGTCAGAATAATAAGATGCGCTGGAAATTATTTCGGTGCATCTTATTATTATTTATTTAACAATGTTCTTGACAACTGTAAATTTGTTTGCTATACTTAACATATTACTTGCTATGCTTAATATTGCGTAAGCAAACAAATTCGGAGGTATAATATGTCTTATAATGTAAGAGAACTACTTAATAATTTTGTAGGTGGATTGGATAATTTATCGAAAACAAACCCTGATAACGTTGGCGCTTTTATGGGTCTTTTAGGGACCACTTATGAACCAAAAGCTTTAGACTTAAAAGCTAAAGAATTAATAAGTGTAGCTATAGGATGCTATAGCAGATGTGAATACTGCATAGTTTACCATTCATACAAAGCTTTTGAAGCAGGTGCTACAAAAGAAGAAATCCTTGAAGCTGCAATGGTTTCTGTAGCTTTTGGTGGCGGACCTTCTATGGCATATTCAGTAACATTATTAGAAGAGTGCATCAAAGAATTTGAGAATGATTTTAAATAAGACCAAATATTAATTTATTAAAAGGGGGCCTATGCTCCTTTTTATTTATAAAGTTTGAAGGCGGAGGTATTATATGTTATTTGATTTAGTAATAGAAAAATTATCAGGACATGATACATCAGGAAAAGTTGGAAAAATTAATAAAGAAGCTGGTAACAAAGTAAAAGTAAATGAAGTAATATTTTCAATAGAATCTGGTAAAGGTACGGTTAATTTTATATCAAAATATAATGGAGTTATAGAAAGTCTCAGTATAGATGAAGGTGATATAATTAAAAAAGGACAAATTGTAGGTCAAGTATCAGCAGAAAAATCAGAAGAAGTTAAGAGCAAGAATTCAACCGAAGAAAACACTTCAAAGAAAACATCATATTCTTTTGGCATAGCAAAACCAATAAACAAAACATACGAAGTAGATGTAGCTATAGTTGGTGGCGGTCCGGGAGGATACGTTGCCGCTATAAGGGCAGCTCAAGCAGGATTTAAGGTTCTAATTATTGAGGAAGATAAATTAGGTGGTACATGTCTTAATTATGGTTGTATACCTACTAAATCTCTTGTTAACAGTATTAATATAATTGATAAAATTAAAAATGCGGATGAATTTGGTATTGAGGTTCAACCTATAAAAATATCATTACAAAAAATAATGGATAGAAAAAAAGAAGTAGTTAGTAATTTAGTTTTAGGAATATCACAATTAATGGAATCTAATAAAATCGAATATATAAAAGGAAAAGCTATCGTACAAGATGAAGATACATTAATAGTAAAAAACAAAACGGAAAATTTAACAATAAAATTTGAAAATTTAATAATTGCAACAGGTTCTAAAACATTTATGTTGCCAATTGAAGGAAGCAATGATAAAGATATACTTACTAGTAAAGAGCTACTTGAACTTAATGAAATACCAAAGTCCCTTACAATTATTGGCGGTGGAGTTATTGGCATGGAATTTGCTTTTATATACGCTGGACTTGGTTCAATAGTTAATGTAATTGAGTTTTTCCCAAGTGTTTTAAATATCTTAGATGAAGATGTTATTTTATCAATCAAAGAATCTGCTAAAGAAAAGGGGATTAGAATTTACGAAAATGCATGTGCAAGTTCTATAAAATCTTCTATGGATGGATCTAAAATTGTTGAAGTAAAGATAGGTGATAAAATAGAATATGTAACAAGCGAAATGGTAGCCATGGCAGTTGGAAGAAAGGCAAACACAGATTCCTTAGATTTAGATAAACTAAATGTTAAACTAAATGACAAGAAAAATGGAATAGAAGTAGATGAATATATGAGAACAAGCAATCCAAAAATCTATGCTATTGGTGATGTTACAAACAAGATACAGCTTGCACATGTAGCATCGCATCAAGGTATTGTTGCGGCAGACCATATAAGTGGAATTAATAAACCAATGTCTTATAATTTAGTTCCTAGTGTTATATTTACATCCCCTGAGGCAAGTCAAGTTGGTGTTTCAGAAAAAGAAGCAACTAACAAGGGCATAGAATATATAACCGGAAAATTCCCATTTATGGCAAATGGTAAAGCTCAAACTATGGGCGAAACGAACGGATTTGTAAAAATAATAGCCCATGCGACTTCAAGAAAAATTATCGGTGGTTCTATTGTAGGTATACATGCATCGGATATGATAAGTACAATAAGCAATTTAATAAATGCAGGCACTAATATCGAAGATGCTTCTCACGTAATTTATGCTCATCCTACTGTTTCTGAATCAATTCACGAGGCAATATTAGATTTAGATAAAAGAGGAATACATTTTTAAAATTATAACATCTTTTCATTTATATACTAATAAAGAAAGAAATGCTTGTAGTTCTTAACTATAGTAGCATTTCTTATTTTGCTGACTTTTTATATTGAAACACATATATCTGTATAGTATAATCAATTAGATAGTGTTTTCGTCGACAATTATTCGATGTTTTGCTGATAGAATGAAAATAACTAATAGGTAGGTGATATATAAATGTTTAATAATAATTATAGGATTGCAGATAAAAGTGTATGGAAAGGTCGTATAGATAGTGAAGATAATTATGATTCATTTAGATGGCATCAGTGGATTAAATTTATTGATTTATCAAAAGTTGATTTACCGGTATTCAAAGGTAATTTAGGGTTTTGTATTATTGGATTCTGCTGTGATGTTGGAGTACAAATCAACAAAGGTAGATTTGGTGCAGCTAAAGCACCGCAAAGCATTAGAAAAGAACTCTCTAACTTGCCATGCTGGTTTAAAAAAGAAGTTAGAATTTTCGATGCAGGTGATATACTTTCGGAGAATTGTACCTTAGTGCAAAGCCAAGAAGCATTAGCACAAGCAGTACAAAAAATATTAAGTTTAAATCTTTTTCCAATAGTTTTAGGAGGAGGACATGAAGTTGCGTTTGGACATTACAATGGCATATTGGATTATTTAACAAAGAATAAAGCTAACCCTAAAATTGGAATTATAAACTTTGATGCCCATCTTGATATTAGACCATATCATAATGGTGGCAGTTCGGGTACAATGTTTAGACAAATTGCTGATGTATGTTCAGATAGGGGAGTAGAATATTCATATATGTGTGTTGGTGTTCAAAAGTATAGTAATACTGTTGATTTATTTAAGACTGCAAATAACCTTGGTGTTTCGTATATCTTAGAAAAAGATATTTCAATAAGTGACGACTGGAGTTTAATTGAAAAATTTGATGCTTTTTTAAATAATCAAGATCATATTTATATGACTATTTGTTCAGATGTATTCTCATCAGCATTTGCACCTGGTGTTAGTGCTCCACAACCATTAGGATTAGACCCTGAAACGGTATTAAAATTTTTAAAATATATTATTAAAACAAAAAAGGTAATAAGCTTTGATATAGCTGAGGTGACTCCAAGATTTGACCAAGATAATACAACAGCTAATTTAGCAAAAGTATTAATTTTTTCAGTTGTAAATACTTTATGTCAAATATACAATTTGTCAATAGATTAATAAAGAAATTTGTCTTTATATCCAAGTAGGAGGTAAATCCATGTCTAGTAGATTCGATCGAAATAAAGAACTTATAAATGATTCTGAACAAGAAAAGCTTAAAAATTGTACCGTTGCAATTGTTGGTTTAGGTGGTCTTGGTGGTCATATATCAGAACAACTTGCAAGACTTGGTATAGGTAGCTTAATACTAATAGATGGTGATAAAATTGATGAAAGCAATCTAAATCGGCAGCTTTTTGCCACTGAGAAAAACATAGGTCAATACAAAACAGAAGCGGCGATAGAACGATTAATGTTAATAAATTCAAGTGTTAAGTATATTTGTCATTCACAATTATTAGACGATATAAACGCTGTTGAAATCCTCACTGGCGCCGACATAGTATTAGACGCAGTTGATAATATATCAACTAGATTTGTATTGCAAAAAGCATGCAAAAACTTAAATATTCCATTGGTACATGGTTCTATAGGTGGATGGTATGGACAAGTAAGTTTTATAGCCCCAGGTGATGATACGTTAAATCTAATTTATCCAACCGAAGCAACCCATGGAGTAGAAAAAAAATTAGGGAATCCAGCATTCATTCCAGCAGTTGTAGCTTCAATTGAAGTTGCAGAGTCTCTTAAATATATATTAGACAAAGGAAATTTACTGCGTAAAAAGATGCTATATGTGGACCTGCTAAATCAAGATTATACGGTTATTGAGTTAAATAATTGATTATGACAACTAGCTTCTGTAACAAGAATAAATGTAATAAATATCACATTTATATAACAATAGGTTATAATGGAATAATATCACAAATTGTAGGTAATACTATAACTTGTGATATTTTTTATAGGAGGGAAAAATGAAAATAGGAATTCCAAAGGGGCTTTTATATTACAAATATTATCCTTTTTTACAAACCTTTTTTAGTCAATTAGATGCAGAAATAATTACTTCGTCTGATACCAATAAAAAAATTCTAGATGAAGGTGTTAAATACTGTGTAGATGAAGCATGCCTACCAATTAAAATTTTTCACGGCCATGTTTCTTCTATAAAGGATAAATGTGATATTATAGTAATTCCAAGGATAATGCAACTAAGAAAAAGGGAATATATATGTCCGAAATTTTGTGGACTTCCTGAAATGGTTCTAAATAATATTCCAAATATGCCTGAAGCTATTATAGAACCTATTTATGCAACAAACAAAATAAAACTTTTTAATTGGGCTACAGTAGCTGGAAAAACTATTTCAAAAGACAAATTTAAAATAGAAAAAGCTTTTAATAAGGCTATGAATGCACAACACAATCACAAAACAGGAATTAAAGACGAAAACTATGAATTAAATGTTGCCTTATCTGGTCATCCTTATAATATTTACGATAATTATGTAAATATGAATGTAATTAGGAAACTAAACAAATTAGGTGTTGGAGTTATAACCGAAGAATATGTTGAAGATAAAATGATTGAAAATGAAGTTAAGAGTCTTTATAAAAAACCTTTTTGGACATTTACACGAAATAATTATGGATTTACAGTAAATGCAATGAACGGATTAAACATAAATGGAATTATATATATTTCTTCATTTAACTGTGGTATAGATTCTGTAACAATAGAGTTAATTAAAGATAAAACGAAAGATTATCCATTTTTAATATTAAAAGTGGATGAGCATACTGGAGAAGCAGGTCTTGATACACGAATTGAAGCGTTTGTTGATATGCTTGAAAGGAGGTCACTAATTGAAAATAACATTTCCTCACATGGGTAATATATATTTAGCAGCTAAGGCACTATTTGATGGGCTTGGTGTAGATTATATAATTCCACCTAAAAATAACAAAAAATCTCTTGAAATAGGTTCACTTTATTCTCCAGAAGAAATATGTTTACCTTTCAAAATAATGATAGGAAATTATATTCAAGCCATTGAAAAAGGCGCTGATACTATAGTACTACCTGGCAGTTGCGGTCCATGCAGATTTGGAGAATACTGTGAAATGCAAATGATGCTATTAAAAAGACTAGGATATAACCTAGATTTTATAGTAATTGATGCTCCCACAGACATAGGTATTATGGAATTATACAGAAGATTAAAAAAGGTATCTTCAATAAGCAATAAATCTAGAAATACAAAATTGAAATCTATATTCGATGCAATAAAGGTTATGAATTTAATTGATGAAATTGAGGCGTCTGCACATAATTTTGCAGGTTATGAAAAAATAAGTGGCGAATGTAAAAGTATTTTAAACAATTGCAAAAAAGATGCATTAAATTGTAATAGCCCCAAGGAAATGATTGATGTACTTATGAATTATAAGGAAAAAGCAAATCACATAACTTTAAACATAAATAAAAACCCATTAAAAATAGCTATTATAGGCGAGATATATACTGTAGTAGAGCCATTTGCTAATTTATATATTGAAGATAAATTAATGGATTTTGGAGTATCAACAAAAAGAATGCTTACTCCAAGTTGGTGGGTCAAAAATACGGCTCTCCTTCCTATAAAACTTAATTCACTTAATATTAAGAAAAGTAGTAAAAAATACTTATCATTGAATATAGGCGGACATGCTAGAGAATGTATTGGAGAAGCTGTTTTAGCAGAGAAGGATAGATTTGATGGAGCCATACAAATTTTTCCCATGGGTTGCATGCCTGAAATTGTTTCAAAGTCAATTTTACCAAAAATATCAAAAGACAATGATTTTCCTATTATGACATTAGTCGTTGATGAAATGACAGGTGATGCTGGATATGTTACTAGAATAGAGGCTTTTATAGATTTACTTGAAAGGAGACGAAACAATGTATTATTTAGGAGTTGATGTAGGTTCAGTCAGTACGGATTTAGTCCTTTTGGATAAAAAGATGAACGTTATAGAGAAAATTTATTTAAGGACTAAGGGAAAACCAATCAATGCAATTCAAGATGGTTTTAGACTTCTAAAATCTAAGTATGATGGAATAGAGATAAATGCTGTTGGAACAACAGGAAGTGGAAGACAAATAGCATCAACACTAATAGGCGCTGATGCTGTAAAAAATGAAATCACTGCTCATGCAGTTGCTTCTTTGGAAATTAATAGAGATGTACGTACTATTATTGAGATTGGTGGACAGGATTCAAAAATAATTATTATTAAAAATGGTGTTGTATGTGATTTTGCAATGAATACTGTTTGTGCAGCTGGCACGGGTTCATTTCTTGATAGGCAAGCAGAAAGACTAGGTATACCAATTGAAGAATTTGGAGAATATGCCTTAAAAGCTACAACTTCAGTAAGAATAGCTGGAAGGTGTGCTGTTTTTGCAGAATCTGACATGATACATAAACAATCTCTTGGATATAATGATTCAGAAATTATAAGAGGTCTTTGCGATGCATTAGTTAGAAATTATATAAACAATATTGGAAAAGGCAAAGAAATTTTACCAAAAGTCTTTTTTCAGGGAGGAGTCGCTGCTAATATAGGAATGAAAAATGCCTTTGAACAAGCTTTAGGTTTTGAAATGTTCATTCCAGAGCACTATAATATGATGGGTGCAATAGGTGCTGCTATAATCGCTAAAGAAGTTGTAGAAAAAAAAGGTAGAACAAACTTTAAAGGATTTAATTTAGCAGAAAGTAACTTCATAACTAAAAGTTTTGACTGTGAAGGATGTACAAATCAATGTGAAGTAGTAAAAATTACTGAAAACAATAATGTGATAGGATATTTTGGAGATAGATGTGGAAAATGGTGCAATAAATTAATTATCACTCCAAAAAAATTATTAGCATAATTTAAATCCTATCAATAACTTATATTGCAAGTGTTAAGGTAAAACAAATTCCTTAACACTTATTATTTTATATTTAAATATAATTACTAAATATTCATATAATCTCCACAATAATATTGTATAATAGAAGCAAAATGTATTGACAATTAATGTATTAGTTAATTTTTTTACTGATGTTATTATATACTAATGATCAAAAATATTGTATTAGGAGGGAACTCATGAAAGATACATGCAATAAAATATTAGTTGTTGATGATGAACCTAAAATAGTCGATGCTGTAAAAGCATATTTGGAAAACAGTGGATACATAGTTTTTACTGCTTTCGATGGAGTAGAAGCATTGAATCAATTTGAAAAAGTTAATCCAGATTTGGTAGTATTGGATTTGATGCTTCCAAAGATATCAGGAGAGGAAATATGTCAAAGAATAAGAAAACAATCAAGAATTCCAATTATTATGTTAACAGCTAAAGTTCTAATAGATGAAAAAATCAACGGCTTTAATATTGGTGCTGATGATTATATGACAAAACCATTTAGCCCACGTGAACTTGTTGTAAGAGCAAGAAGTCTATTAAGGAGATGTTCCGATGGAATATCACCGCTTTATAGTAAAATGAGCTGGAATAACGGAAATTTAGAGATTGATATTGATGAGATGACCGTCAGAAAAGCGGGCAATCCAATAAACCTAACTCCGACTGAATTTAAAATTCTATCTTCTATGATTAAATACCCAAAAAAAATTTTCACTAGAGAAGAACTAATTGAAATTGCCCTCGGTATAGATTATGATGGATTTGATCGAACTATTGATTCTCATGTTAAAAATCTTAGGAGTAAAATTGAAGATGACAGTTCTAATCCAACATACATACTTACTGTTAGAGGAACAGGATATAAATTTGGTAGCGATTAAATTTAAATATTTGAATGATATATGATATGGAGGTTACTATGAAATTTAGTTTAAAAATAAAACTTATTTTTTCCTACGTCTTAATATCATTATTTTTGGTAGGTTCACTTTTTTTTACTACCAAATACATGTTTAATACACAGTTTGAAAGTTATGTTAAAACCAATTTAGATAAAAGCAGTATCCAAATTGTAAATCAAGTTATTTCGGCGTACGATAATAAAGGCAACCCTCCAAATGACTTAATACTTAAAAATATAGGTGAAGCAGCATTAGCTAAAGGTCTTATTTTAAGCATTAATAATAAAAGCGGAGAAATGATTTGGTGCATGAACTGGATAGAACAGCAATTGTGTAGCAGAATGTTAATTGATATTGAACAAAATATGAACAACATATATCTTGATTTTGACGGTGAATACATGGAAAAATCCTATGATATAGATAAAAACGGAGATTTGTATGGAACAATAACTTTAGGATATTATGGACCATTTTATTTTAACAGCGATGATGTATTTTTTCTGAACATGTTTAACCAAATTTTTTCATTTGGTACTATTTTAGCTTTTATACTTGCAATTATACTAGGAATTTTTATGGCAAGTAGAATCGGCAGACCTATTAAAGAAGTTATTAAGCAGGCAATAAAAATAGAAAGAGGAAATTATAACAGTTTAATTGAACTTAAATCAAATACAAAAGAAGTTGATAAGCTCATTCATAGTATAAACAGCCTTGCTTCTACGCTTAACCATCAGCATGTAATTAGAAAAAGGTTAGCGCAAAACTATGCGCATGAACTAAGAACACCACTTGCTTCGTTGCAAAGCAATTTAGAAGCAATGATAGATGGCATCTGGGAACCTAATAAGGAACGTTTAGAAAGTTGTAACGAGGAAATATTAAGACTCACAAGGATGTTAAGCGGAATAGATAAAATAGCAGAAATTGAAGATAGTAATATTTCATTAAACAAAAGTACTTTTAATCTATTTGAGCTTATTGATAGAATAGTGTTAAATTTTGAATCGTATTATAAAGAAAAAAATATAACCATAAACATTGAAGGAGATTCATGTAATTTATATGCGGATAAAGATAAAATCGGACAGATTTTAATAAATTTATTATCTAATGCTATAAAATATACAAAAGTTAATGGTATGATATTAATTTCAATTATGTGCAATGACAATGAAATTGAATTTTCTGTAATTGATAATGGCATAGGTATTTATAAAGAAGATTTACCTAATATTTTCGAACACCTTTATCGAACTGATAAATCTAGGGCTAGCGCTACAGGTGGAAGCGGTATGGGATTAGCCGTAGTCAAGGCAATTGTAGAAGCACATCAAGGTAAAATTACCGTAGAAAGTGAAAGAGGTTGTAAATTTACAGTTATATTGCCAAAATTAGATTAAAAAAATAGCGCCTCCATCAACAACTGGGGCGTTATTTTTCATTAGGGAAACTAATTATTTATTAGTATTTAGGTAATTTTTCAAGTTATATAATTATTTTTTTTGATTATTAGAATTATTTTCTTTATTTAAAGAGCAACAATCCAAAGGTTTATCTCCAAAACTTTCTTCATTAGCCTTAGCTAATTTGTCAATGAATTTTTTAAACCAATTTTTCATTTTGTACACCTCTTCCTATATTTGTCAGTTAGCATCTTTAAAATGATCTTAATATGATGTTATATCATTAATGTGTAGATTTTATGTAGAAATGATAAGATATTAAGAAAAAAGCAATTGATTTGTGAATTATTAGTACTATATCTATATTATACCCATAATTACTGTGATTAAAATATTTTTTACAACTCTTCATAAAATCTACACATTTATAATGTATAGTTCTAAAAGTATAAGTATTGTTTATTTTATTACAAATACATTTTAGGAGCGAATAAATGAGTATAAGGAAAGATCGAATTAAAGTCTATGACATGACATGTAATTCATGTGAAAATCGTATTGAAAAAGCAGTGAAAAATTTAGAAGGAATTATTTCAATTAAAGCAAGTTATAGTGACCAATTCGTAGATGTAGAATATGATGATGAATTATGCGACTTAGAAAAAATTAAAACTACAATAAAAAATGCAGGTTATAGTACACAAAATTCTAAAGACTATAAATTTATGGGAATTATTATAATAGTTGCAGCTGTACTATACCTTGGATTCAAAACTAGTGGTTTTGATATGGAATCAAAGCTAAATAATGCATCCTATATAGTTTTATTTATGGTTGGAGTTCTTACATCAATTCATTGTGTGGGAATGTGTGGAGGAATTATGCTCTCACAAAGCTTAAATAATGAAAGTAAAAATAGATTTGAAACAATTCTACCTGCACTGCTATATAATGCAGGAAGGGTTGTATCTTATACAATTCTAGGTGGAATAGTTGGAGCTATTGGCTCAGTATTATCGCTTTCAATTACCTGCAAAGGCAACAATGCAAATAATAGCTGGGGTTTTCATGATTATGATGGGCTTTAATATGGCTGGATTTAAACTTTTTAGAAAATTACAATTTAAATTACCTCATGCCGTATGCAGTGTTAAAAATAAATCTGGATCACCATTTATAGTTGGTGTTTTAAATGGGCTCATGCCATGTGGACCACTTCAAACCATGCAAATTTTTGCGCTTGGTACAGGAAGTGCTTTAAAAGGTTCTCTGTCTATGTTTGCATTTTCAGTAGGAACAGTTCCTTTAATGTTAACATTTGGAGCATTATCAGGATTATTAAGCAAAGGGTATACGAAAAAAATTCTTAAACTAAGCGGTGTACTTATTATTATTCTTGGATTAATAATGGGAAATAGAGGTCTTGCAATTGCTGGAATTAATCTAAACCCTATGACTGCATTGGCATTTGGTAATGAAAATGTATCAGGTTTAAATATTAATGATTCTTCAAATCCAAATGTTGGAAAAGCTACTATCCAAGATGGAGTACAAATAATTAATATGACTGCTGATATTAATGGTTATACTCCTAATGCATTTTATGTACAAAAGGGAATTCCAGTAAAATGGATAATAGATGGTAAAGAATTAAATACTTGTAACAATGCTATAATTGCGAGGTCTTTAAATTTAGAATTTAAAATTAAAAGCGGAGAAAATATAATTGAATTTACCCCAGGTGATAAAGATATTAATTTTAGTTGCTGGATGGGTATGATAAGTGGGGTAATTAAGGTTGTAGATAAGCTAGACTCTGTAGACACAACTAAACCTGATTCATCGCTACCTCCACCAAGTACCGGACCAAGTTGTTGTGCTCGACCTATAGATGACAGCTCTGATTCTGAAACAAACAGTCAACCGAGCATTTATGGTGATGATATAACAAGCGTACCAACAGAAGAAATTATTGGCAAGGCTGGAGAAGACCAAAATTTCATATTTACCGGTATTGGATATGAACTTAAACCATTAATTGCTGTTACAGAAATCAATAAAAAAACAAAATTAACCTTCGATTTAAATAACTTTGATAGTGCAGAAGGAGAATTCAGTATAGTAAAAGGGGAAACGGGAGAACCCATTACTTCTTTTACAGCCAAGAAAGGTATAAATGAAGTTGAATTTAGTGCAACTGATTCTGATTTTTATGTAATATTAAAAGATTATAATGTTTTAGGCATAATTGAAACCGTTGATGATTTAAGCTCTGCAGATTTAGAAGAAATACGGAAGAAATTCATTCAATAGACAATAGATGCGCTGGGGACAGACCCTAACGCATCTATTTTTATTATATTAGATTATTTACAAATTTCAATTTTCCCATCTTCAATAAGTTCGTTCGCAACCCATCTAGCAACTTTTCCAGTAATAGTATAACAATGTTCTTTTCTTCCTTGACTTTTAAAGTCATCTCCCTGCCATTGTTTCGTAATTACTCTGCAACAAGTAGATTTATATTCATCTTTAATGTAATCGTGTAGCCTGTGAGCAACTTCAAACATCTTATCCTGCATAGGTTCACCTTCAACTCTACCATAAACTATACCGAGAGCCATTTGGCCACCTGATACCGCACCACATAAGCACCCGGCTTTGCCTAGTCCTATTGGAAATCCACTCGCTAATTTAACTACATTTTCATCATAAGGCTTACCTAATAATTCATTAATAGTTTGTAATACTGCTTCACTGCAAAAATATGTTCCGCTTTTAAAAAGTTCCTCAGCATTTATTTGAACTTTATCTAAAATTTCTTCTTTTGTAAATTCCTTTGTATTTATTAACATAATTAATTTGTCCTCCTATTGTTTTAAAACCTTACATATATATAATTATAACTTATACTTTTACTATTTACTAATAAATAAAAGTTATAGAAAAGATATGAATTATAATAATATTAAATATTTAAAGTTATAAATATATGTTATAATGTTATTCATTAATAAAGTAATTATAAAAGAGGAGATAATTTAATGGACTTATTCTTAAAAAAATACCCAGTTCCTATAGTAGGACTTATGTTGGGATTAGCAGCTGCAGGTAACCTTATACAATCCTATGGAGAAATTTACCGAAACATACTTGGTACTATATCAGCAATATTATTAATTATAACTGTTATAAAAATATTAAAATATCCTGATAATTTTAAAGAAAACCTAGATAATCCAGTAATAGCGAGTGTTTTCCCCACTTTTTCCATGGGAATTATGGTTTTGTCAACTTATATTAAACCATATTCAGTCTCTTTTGCATTTAGATTGTGGTTTGTAGGCATAATTTTACACATACTTTTAATTTTATGGTTTACAAAAAAGTATGTATTCAATTTTAAAATCAAACAAGTTTTTCCATCATGGTTTATAGTTTATGTAGGTATAGTTGTTGCAAGTGTTACAGGTCCTGCTTATAACATAATAAGTACAAGTCAATATGCTTTTTGGTTTGGGTTTATAACTTATTTAATTCTTTTACCTATTGTCATATACAGAGTAGTAAAGATAAAAGAGATGCCAGAACCAACACTTCCAACGCTTGCAATATTTGCAGCACCAGCAAGCCTTTTATTGGCAGGTTACATGAATTCATTTGGAACAAAAAACATGGCAATGGTTTGGTTTTTAATAGTTTTATCAATTCTTATGTATGCAATAGTAATAGTTTTGTTATTTAAATTGTTAAAATTAAAATTCTATCCAAGTTATTCAGGATTTACTTTTCCACTTATAATTAGTGGTATTGCAATAAAACTTACCAATGGATTTTTTGTAAAAACAAACCAAGCAATATCAATATTAAGTTACTTAATTAAATTTCAAGAAATAATTGGTGTAGCCATAACATTGTATGTGTTATTTAGATATATCAAATTCCTAGCTGCAAAGGATAATACATCTGCACGAGCATGAATATATTGACAACTATGTATTTAAAAGGTAATTCAATTTAAGATAAAATTGAATTACCTTTTTTAGTATAATTTTATCGACATATCCTACAATATGGTATAATATATTAATCATAGCCTATGTATGAAATTTGATACATAAGAAAGTAGGTATATTATATGAAGGAATTAAAAAAACCTGATAAATTAAATAAAGGTGATAAAGTAGCATTGATAAGTTTATCTTGGGGGGGTGCGGGAGATGAAGAAATTCTTTGGCGTTATAATCAAGGAAAAGAACGTCTGGAAAAAAATTTTGGATTAGAAGTTGTAGAAATGGAACATACTCTATCTGGCACAGATTATATTTATAATCATCCAGAAAAACGAGCAGAAGATTTAATGAACGCCTTTACTGATTCCTCTATAAAAGGTATAATTGCATGTATTGGAGGAATAGAAAGTATACGAATGCTTCCATACATTGATTTTAATATTATTAATCAAAATCCTAAGATATTTATGGGTTATTCTGACACAACGACTACTCACTTGTTTTGCTATAAAGCAGGGGTTTCAAGTATCTACGGACCAACTCTATTAGTTGATTTTGCAGAGAATGTATCAATGCATCCATATACAATTGAATATATTCAAAAAACACTTTTCACTAATAAACCAATTGGTCAAATTGTGTCTGCTTCCGAATGGACAAGTGAATATCTGCCTTGGATCGAAGAAAATAAAGAACATCGGAGAAAGTATAACCAAAATTATGGATATGAGTTATTGCAAGGAAATGGTATTGTAAAAGGAAGATTACTTGGCGGTTGTATAGAAGTTTTTGATATGCTTCGTGGAACAGAGATATTTCCTACATTTGAAGATTTTAATGATTCTATTCTATTCTTTGAAACATCAGAGGAAAAACCACCTGTATGGTTTATAGAATGTGCTTTGAGAAACTATGGAATTACAGGTATACTAGATCGCATATCCGGTATTATTTGGGCTAAGCCTCAAGATGAAGAGAATTATGAAGAATATAAGGAAGCAATACTAAAAGTGATGAAGGAATTTGGAAAAGAAGATTTACCGATAATATACAATATGAATTTTGGACATACAGAACCCAAAATATGTATTCCTTATGGAGCATTAGCAGAAATCAATTGTAATAATGTAACTTTTTCAATTACAGAATCAGCAGTTGAATAAGTTGAAATTCGATTTGTTATCTAATTTATTAAAATATATATTTTGAGAGGAGTTATAAATGAAAAATTTAGTAAGGATTTCAGATTTAACAATGAATGAAATAGACAAAATATTTAATTTGGCAAGTAAGTTAGAAGAAACAACAGCTTATAATAGAGCTCTAGAAAATAAAACATTTGTATTATTTTTTCCAAGTACTAGCATTCGCACTAGAGTAACTTTTGAAAAAGGTATTGCAGCATTAGGAGGTCAGGTAATTTTATTTCCAAGCGAGACACTAGACAAGAAAGAAGAAATTAAGGATGTTGTTTCTTATTTAGCAAACTGGGCTGACGGAATAATCGTAAGGCATTCGGATATAAAATTAATAGAAAAAATGTGCAGTTATTCAAAAATTCCTATTATAAATGCTATGACGAAAGAAAATCATCCCTGTGAGATACTAACTGATTTATATTCTATTAGCAAGCTTAGAAAGAACTACCTTGACTTGAATTATACTTTTGTGGGAGCTGCTGAAAACATAGGTAAAGCATGGGTTGAAGCATCTGAAACTTTTGGATTTAACTTAACACAAGTATGTCCAAAGGGATATGAAATTGATTCAATTATTGAGACATTTAGAACTTCAAACTCTTTTGATGGAGTTATAGAAAATACTGACATTGTATTAACAGACCCAATATCTAAGAATAATAAAGAGTCATTTGCTCCATATCAAGTAACCGCTAATTTGATGTCAAAAGCTAAACCAAATGCATTGTTAAATCCTTGTCCTCCGTTCTACAGAGGAGAGGAAGTTTCTACTGATGTTATTGACTCACCGTACTTTGTAGGATATAAATTTAAAAAATCACTATTATATGTTCAACAAGCCATTATTTTAAATTGCATATAAAATACATCTAGAAGAGAAAAAACAGTTTTGAATTATGAATTGAATATTACTTAAGAAAGAGAATTTTTATGAATTTAGATGACAGAAAAGATTTAGAAACTAACATAAATGAAGAAAACACTTTTAAAAATAATTTGATAGGAATAATTAGCTTAATCGGTAAAGCATTGATTATTAATTATATATTAAATATAATATTTTTATTTAGTGCAAAATTTATTTTACAAATACTGAATCATATATATACTTCATTAAGATATGATTCACTTAGGTCAATTTATGAATTCAGTGGTACTGTAATATCTGAAATATTAACATTTATTTGGCTTGCAAAGAAAACAAAAATACAAAATATCAATTTAATATACAGAAAAGAGAAGCTTGGAAAGGATATTTGGAAATATATAAGTTTTTTGTTTACAGCTCAGTTGATTGGGATATTATGTTATTTGTTTATTCAGATAATTAGCATACCCTTTGGTATATCATGGGGAGGAAGTGAACTTGAATTGCCGACTACTTATGTTTTTGACATTATTATATATTGCTTATTTGTATGCATTGCTGCACCAGTCGGAGAAGAACTTTTATTCAGGGGAGCTATTTTAAAATCATTATTACCATATGGCTCTAAATTTGCAATAATTGTATCGGCTTTTCTTTTTGGAATGATTCATGGAAATTTTGAACAAATCCCGTTTGCACTATTTGCAGGATTAATTTTCGGATATGTGGCAATAAAAACAAACTCACTTTTTTACTCAATAATTCTTCATATATTTAATAACTCATGGGCAGTTGCATATGGATTATTTTATACTGTTGCGCCTGACATTGTTTTGAATACTTTAATGATAATAATTTTGCTTATAGGCGTAGCCGGATTAATAATTATTTTTCAAAATAGGAAAGAAATTATTATAACCTTCAATAAGAGTGATGCTAATTTTGCAATCTATGCAAACTATTCATCATTTAAATATGTTTTTAAATCATTCTGGATGTGGTGTGCATTAATTATAATGGTTACTTTATGCCTCACATCAGTAATGAATTGATTAAATAATAACACAAAATGTAAAATAATTTATAAAAGTGATTAAATAAAAATGATTTCAATATATAACGATTATGTTTAATTATGCTTGTTAAAGGAGTGTATGTTATGTGTAATACAACATTAGATAAAGAAAAAGTTATAATTAGAAAAGCTAATAAGTCAGATGCTAAAGCATTAGTCGATTATCTTAATATCATTGGAGGAGAATCTGATTATTTAACATTTGGAGCAGGTGAGTTTGGAAAAAGTGTTGAACAAGAAGAAGTTTATATAGAAAATGTATTGAAAGAAAAAAATGCTTTGGCTCTAATAGCTATAGTTAACGGAAAGATAGTTGGTAATTTAAACTTTTCGGGAGGTCTAAGACAAAGAACTGCTCATGTCGGTGAATTTGGAGTAAGTGTTTTAAAAGAATATTGTGGAAATGGAATAGGTGAACAACTGATTAAATATCTAATCGACTGGAGTATGACTTCGTCAATAATTAGAAAAATAAATTTAAGAGTTAGAACCGATAACACACGAGGAATTAAACTATATAAGAAACTTGGTTTTATAGAGGAAGGAATAATAAAAAGAGATTTCGCAATTAACGGTGAATTTTTTGATTCTTTAATTATGGGATTGATTATTGATTAATTATTTAAAAATAAAATGAGAATATTTGAAATATACATCTTTGCTTTTTAGTAACACCTATTTAGATTTTTTTCTAAATAGGTGTTGACTTTATTTATGCATTCTGATATATTCTATTTAGAAATATTTCTAAATAGAATATAGTGAGGAGATAATAAATTGGGATTTCCAGAAACATTCAAAGCACTATCAGATCCAATCCGTCGAGAAATTTTAGTAATGCTAAAAGATGAAAAAAAGTCAGCTGGTGAAATTGCAAAAAAATTCGATATGACAGGAGCTACAATTTCTTATCACCTGTCTCAATTAAAAAAAGCTAAACTTATTTTAGAGACAAAATACAAAAACTATATATATTATGAAATCAATGTATCTGTTTTTGAAGAAGTAATGCTTTGGTTTACACAATTTGGAGGTAGCAAAGATGAAAAAGAATAAACTTTTATTTATTACAACTATTACTTGTCTTCTGCCATTAATTCTTTCTTTTGTATTATATGAAAAATTGCCTAAAGAAGTTGCTATTCATTTTAATGGTGAAGGGGTTGCAGATAATTATGTACCAAAAGCTGTTGCGGCATTTGGAATACCTTTTTTAATGGCAGCAATCAATATTTTTACACATTTTACAATTAATAATGACCCGAAGAAAATGAATGCATCATCTGCATTGATATATATAGGAAAATGGTCTGTTCCTATTTTGTCAGTCATAATAATACCTATAACATTATTCATTGCTTTGGGATACAAAATTCCTATTATAGTTATTTCTCAATCAATCGTAGGAGTAATCATCATAGCATGCGGAAATTATATGCCAAAATGCAAACAAAATTATACTATAGGAATTAAATTGCCATGGACTCTAAACAGTGAAGAAAACTGGAATAAAACTCATCATATGACAGGGTATCTTTGGATATTAGGTGGTATTAGTATAATAATCAGCAGTTGTATACGTATGACAAGTATTTCATTAACTTTAGTTGTTATTTTAATTTTAACAATAATACCATTTTTATATTCATATTGGTTATATAAAAAAGGAGTTTAACCAATTTAAAACATATCAAGACAGTAACAAAATATGTATATATAAGCTTGACATATTACAAATAAATAAACAAAATGGCATGTTCACTATAGAAGGCCATTTTGTTTGTTCATTTGTGATTATATATAATAGTCTGAAAAAGTTCCCCAGTTTTCTATTCTATTAAAATATGGGTTAGTTGAATTAAAGTAAACTATTATTGGAGCATTATCTAACTCAGGATGTGCACTAAAAAAGTATTTATCTCCGTATCTAATTGCTTCTAACGCAAGTGGTAACTCTCGTCTAAATATTGCGTTTCGTATTCCTGATTGAATTGTTCCAAATTGACCATCAATATATAAAAACACATTGAAAAAATATTCTTCTTCTATTTTAATCCATTCTCCGAGAACTTCATCCCTCATTTCATTTATTTTATCATAGGCATAGTTTAATCCAATTGTAAGGAAAAGTTCTGCGGTTATATCAGAATGTGTAAGTGTGTAACGCCTAGGTATAATTGGTTCTTTAGGTGTAACCCCGTCTCTATATTCTACAGTTAGTTTTTCAGGATCTAATCTACTCATTTAATCTCTCCTAAATATGATTCTTCATACACACATTATATGATTTTGGAGTATATTATGTTAATAATTTACTAATATATCGAAATAGACGAATTTCTGTTATATAGTCCTTTAACAACATAAATAAAGGAATCTTAAGTCTTCTAGAGTAGCATTAAAAGAAAGTGATTTATATTGACTTATTATATAATTTGCTATAAACTGGATACGTCAGAATATGACGATAAATATTTCATATCATGATATCTAAAAACATTAAAAGAAAGGAATTTTACAAAATGAAAGGACTTATTTTTAAAGAAAAAGGTATTGTATCATTAATGGAAGTTAAAAGACCTGAGATAATAAATGATACAGATGCAATAGTTAAAGTATCATTGACATCAATTTGTGGAAGCGATGTTCACCTTATTGCTGGCCATATTCCAACAAAACCAGGCTATGTATTAGGACATGAATATGTTGGAATAATTGAATCGGTAGGAAAAGGTGTTATTAATCTTAAACCTGGCGATCGTGTAGCAGGACCTGCTGCACCATATTGCGGACAATGTGATTATTGTAAAAATGGAAATATTGAGCATTGTTTGAATGGTGGAGTTCATGGTAGCGGAAAAGAATTTGGAAATCTTGATGGAGCATTAAGCGAGTACATAAGAGTCCCAAATGCACATGTTAATCTATTAAAAATTCCTGATGGAGTAACAGACGAACAGGCAATTTTTGTTGGAGACATACTGTCTACTGGTTATAGTGCAGCAAAAAATGCTGATATTGAAATGGGAGATACTGTTGTTATATTTGGTGCAGGACCAGTTGGATTATGCTCAATTGTAGGAGCTAAATTGTTCAATCCCGGTCAAATTATACTTGTTGGTAACCGTGATAAATTCAGATTGGAAGTAGGAAAATCCATGGGAGCAGATTATACAATTGTCTCTTCCGAGGAAGATGTTCTGTCAAGAATATCTGAATTAACTGGAAATAAAGGCGCAGATGTTGCTATAGATGCTGCTGGTAGTAGTAGTACTCTATCTGAAGCAACTAGATGTGTAGGTGTTGGTGGAAGAATATCTCTTCCAGCATTATATTCCAAACCAGCTGAATTGCCAATGCAAGAACTCTGCATGAAAAATATCCAAATTAGAATGGGTTTGGGTTATCTTGGAGATATGGATAAATTGATGAAAATGATAGAATTAGGCAAGATAAATACTTCTAAGTTGATTACACATAGAATGCCACTAGATGATGCTGAAAAGGCTATGAATATTTTCACAGATAGAAACGAACCTGTAATTAAAATTCTATTAAAACCTTAGTGAATTTAGATCTCATTAAGCTTTCAAAAGAAGATAAAATTTGAATGAAAAATATTCTAAGTACATATTAATATTACAGTTATTTTATATGATGAAATCTATCAAATACGCTAATGAATATTACGGATAGATTTCATCTATAAATAACATTTTAGTTATTCTATAATTTCTTGATTGATATCTAACGCCTCTACAAGTTCAATATCCTCATATCGGTCTTGGAAACTTCTTAGTGCATATTCATTGGTAAATAGAAGTACCGGTCTTTCAAAACGGTCATATACTACCATGCATCTTGAATTTTGATATTGTTTTAAGCTACTAGGATTATCTGTTTTAACCCAGCGTGCAACAGTAAAATCAACATTCTCCATACGAATATCAGTGTTGTATTCATTAACTAATCGATATTCAAATACTTCAAACTGCAATACTCCAACTGCACCTAGGATAACTTCATTGTATTCATTTTTATAAACCTGTATTGCTCCTTCTTGAGCAAGTTGTTCTACACCTTTTTGAAAATTCTTACCCTTAAGGGAATTTTTAGCACTAACACGCATAAATAATTCTGGTGGAAATGTAGGTAGTGGTTCGAAAAAGATTTTTTCTTTACCATTAGTTATAGTATCTCCAATTTGAAATGTACCTGAATCATATATACCAATTACGTCTCCAGCATATGCAATGTCAACCGTTTCTCTTTCATTGGCCATCAAGTGTGTAGACTGACTTAATTTCATTTGCTTTCCTGTTCTAGTTAATGTAACACTCATTCCTCTTTCAAAAGTTCCTGAACATATCCTAAGAAATGCAAGACGATCTCTGTGGGCTGGATTCATATTTGCTTGAATTTTAAATATAAAACCACTAAACGTTTCATCTAGAGGAGAAACTTCACCAGTTGTTGTTTTTCTAATTCCTGGTGCCGGCGAAATGTTGAGAAAATGTTTCAAAAATGGGGTAATACCAAAGTCAGCTAATGCAGAACCAAAAAATACTGGAGATAATCTACCCATTTTTATAAGCTCTATATCAAATTCATTTCCTGCACCATCAAGAAGTTCCATTGCATATCTAAGACTACTTAAATTTGCCGGATTTAGTATTCCTTCTAACTTGCTGCCATGTACACCAGCCTCATCTAGCTGAATATCCTCATCCTTTCGGAACAAGTGTACTACATTCTCTAATCTATCATATATTCCTTCAAATTCTTTACCACAACCAATCGGCCATGTAACAGCAACAGAGGGCATTCCTAAAACTTCTTCTAATTCTTGCATTGATTCAAGTGGATCCATAGATTGACGATCTAACTTATTTATAAATGTAAAAATAGGGATTCCCCTCATACTACATACTTCGAACAATTTTTTTGTTTGTGCTTCTATACCTTTAGCTGCATCTATAACCATTACAGCACTATCAACAGAAGTTAAGATACGATAAGTGTCTTCACCAAAATCATTATGACCTGGTGTATCCATTATGGATATTACTTTATTATCATATTCAAATTGCATTACAGAAGATGTAACAGAAATACCACGTTGTTTTTCTATTTCCATCCAGTCTGATTTAGCATATTTCGAATTTTTTCTTGCCCTAACAGTACCAGCCTCACGTATTGCGCCCCCATGAAGTAATAATTTTTCAGTTAAAGTTGTTTTTCCTGCATCAGGGTGAGATATAATTCCAAATATTCGTCTTTTATTTATTAAATCTATATTCATAATTAATTTTATTTCCTTTCTTTTTCTTTCTTATGTATTTTACATTAAATATTCAAAAAATGAAATAATTAATTTTATTTTTTTATAATTGACGCATTGTAATGAAACGTGACAGTCACTGTTGCATCTTTAATTTTTTTATTGAACTAATAATATTTAAATGATATAATAGACAAGATATACATTAATATTACAATGTTTTAATAGAAATTTGGAGGCTTTTTTATGGGCAAAAGAGATATGGAAATAGTAAATACATCAATTGATGATATAAATCTTAGAAATAAAAAAATAATTGAATTAAAAAATAATAATGAGCAATTTTATATGATTAACGGAAAAAGGAAAACTTATAATATATTAACTTATGGCTGTCAAATGAATGAACATGATTCTGAAAAAATATCGGGCATATTAAACTCTATAGGATATGAAGAAACCGAAGATGAAAAAGAAGCAGATTTGGTTATTTTCAACACTTGTTTAATTAGAGAAAATGCCGAACTTAAAGTTTTTGGCAAACTAGGAGAGGTAAAAGGATTAAAAAGAAGCAAGCCAGATATGCTAGTCGCTATTTGTGGTTGTATGATGCAAAAACCAGAAATAAGAGAAAAAATAATGAAGTCTTTTTCATTTGTTGACATAATCTTTGGTACAAACACCATACATGAACTACCTGATTTAATTTATAATGTAGATTTTAACAATCATAGAAGTGTTGGAATAATAGAAAACACCGAACTTATATATGAGGATATGCCTAAAATTAGAAAGTACAAATATAAGGCATTAGTTAATATAACATATGGATGCAATAATTTTTGTTCATATTGCGTAGTTCCATATGTTAGAGGAAGAGAAAAATCTAGAGAACCACAAGATATTATAAATGAGGTAACAAAACTGGCTGACGATGGTTGCAAAGAAATAACACTATTAGGTCAAAATGTTAATTCGTATGGTAATTCACTAGAAAGTAAATTCACTTTTGCAAATTTGTTACGTGAATTAAATAAAATTGATGGAATAAAGAGAATTCGTTTTATGACATCCCATCCAAAGGATCTAACAGATGACTTGATACAGGTTATTAAAGAATGTGATAAAATATGTAACCATATACATTTACCTATACAATCAGGTAGTAACAGGATTCTAGATAAAATGAATCGTAAATATACTAAAGAACATTATCTTAACATTGTATCAAAAATAAAATCAGAAATACCTGATGCTTCAATAACTACTGATATAATAGTTGGTTTTCCTGGTGAAACAGAGGAAGATTTTAAAGAAACAGTCGATATTGTTAAAAAGGTAGAATATGATTCAGCATTCACTTATTTGTATTCTATAAGAGAGGGAACTAAAGCCGCTTTAATGGAAGATCAAATACCAGATGAAACTAAGCACAAAAGATTTAATGAACTTCTAGATGTTTTGTACCCTATTACCTATGATAAAAATAGGCAGTGCATAGGTAAGGTATATAGCATTTTAGTTGAGTCAGTGAGTAAAAGTAGTGAGAGTTTCTTAACTGGTAGAACTGAACATTTTAGACTTGTTCATTTTAAGGGCAGCGAGGATTTAATAGGTCAAATAGTAAATGTAAAAATAACAAATGTTAAAAACATTCCACATGGAAGGTATTTTAGAACAGTAGAGAAATAATTGGAGGTTTAATAAATGGCAAAATTTACACCTATGATGCAGCAATATTTCAGTATTAAGGAGCAATATAAAGACTGCATTTTGCTTTATAGACTAGGTGATTTCTATGAAATGTTCTTTGACGACGCACTGACTGCTTCTAAAGTTTTAGAAATTGCCTTAACAGGGAGAGACTGCGGTCAAGAAGAAAAAGCGCCTATGTGTGGAGTGCCACATCATGCGGTGAATAATTACATTTCTAAGTTGATAGAAAATGGATATAAAGTTGCAATTTGTGAGCAAATTGAAGATCCTTCCTGCATCAAAAGGAATTGTTAAGCGAGATGTAGTAAGGGTAATTACTCCTGGTACAGTAATAGATCAAAGTATGCTCGATGAAAAGGCAAACAATTATTTGTGTTGCACATATATAGAAAATGGGTTTGGTATGTCTTATGTAGATGTTTCAACTGGTGATTTATACGTTACCGAAAATGTATATAATGATAATAATTTGGATTTACAAAACAAACCTGAATATATTTTATTAAAAGAAGAAATAGATAAGGTAAATCCTTCTGAAATTATTTCTAATTCATATACAAATAATGATTTATTAAATAGTAAAATCACATGTACTGATAATATTCTTAGTATTTTAGACTATAAAGAAATAATACTTAACCATTTTAATGTTGTTTCTTTAGATTCGTTTGAATTTCAGAAAATAAACTTGCAATTATGTCTCTAGGAATGTTAATTAGTTATTAAATCAAACTCAAAAAACATCTTTAGATCATATTAATAAAATATTTTATTATAATGTAGGTGAATACCTTAATATTGATTCTAATACAAGGAAAAATCTAGAACTAATTGAGACTGTTAGAGGTAAAAAGGGATCTGGAACTCTTTATCATATATTAGATAACACTCAAACTGCAATGGGTGCAAGACAGTTAAAAAAATGGATTGAAGAACCATTGAAAAATATTAATTTAATAAACGACAGACTTGATTCAGTAGACGAGCTATACAACAGTGTTATGATATCAAACAATATAAAAGGATGTTTAAAAAATGTATATGATATAGAACGTCTAATAAGCAGAATAGTATATGGAAATTGTAATGGTAGAGATTTAATAGCTCTCAAACAATCAGTTTCAGGGCTTCCTGAATTAAAGATGGAAATGTCACAATTAAATTCAAAACTAATATCAAGCATTTATGAAAAATTTGATATACTAAGTGATATTTATGAATTAATTAATGACTCAATCATTGAAGAACCACCTGTTTCAGTAAAGGAAGGTGGGTTAATTAAATCTGGTTATAATACTGAACTTGATGAAATAAAAGAAATAACTATAAACGGTAAGTCTTGGATATCAGAACTACAAAATACAGAGCGTGAAAAAACAGGAATTAAGAACCTGAAAATAGGATATACAAGGGTTTTTGGATACTATATAGAGGTTACTCAATCTTATTTAAAAAATGTACCTGAAAATTATATGAGAAAACAAACTCTTGCAAACTGTGAAAGATATGTTACTCCTGAACTAAAAGAAATGGAAGCAAAAATATTAAATGCAGATGAACAAGTTATGAAGCTAGAGTATGATCTGTTTTTAAATATAAGAAAATATATTAAAGAACAAGTTGTTAGAATTCAAGAAACAGCACACAACATTGCTATTCTAGATACTTTAAATTCTTTATCTATAGCCGCAGTAAAAAATGATTATGTGAGACCTAAACTAAATAATAATGGATTTATTAATATAATAGATGGTAGACACCCTGTGATAGAACGTATTATTAAAAATGAGAGATTTGTACCTAATGATACATATATAGATAACAAGGAGCATAGGATGTCCATAATTACAGGTCCTAATATGGCAGGTAAATCAACTTATATGAGACAAGTTGCTCTTATAGCACTATTGACTCATATTGGAAGCTTTGTGCCTGCAAAATCTGCTGAAATTTGTGTTTTAGATAAAATATTTACTAGGGTAGGTGCTTCTGATGATTTATCTCAAGGTCAAAGTACATTTATGGTAGAAATGTCTGAAGTATCTAATATTTTAAATAACGCAACTGAAAATAGCTTGCTTATACTTGATGAAATAGGTAGAGGAACAAGCACATATGATGGTTTAAGTATCGCGTGGAGTGTAGTCGAATATATTACTAAAAAAATAAAAGCAAAAACACTATTTGCAACTCACTATCATGAATTATCAGAATTAGAAAGCAAATTAAAAAGTGTAAAAAATTATAGAATTTTAATTAAAGAAAACTGATGATAAAATAATATTTTTACGCAAAATTGCTGAAGGAAGTATAGATAGAAGCTATGGAATACAAGTTGCCAATCTGGCCGGTTTGCCTAATGAGGTAGTAAAAAGAGCAAAAGAAATATTGAGACAACTTGATGAAAGTGATATTAACAGGCCATTTGCAAAGAGGAAAAAGGATAGAATAAATGATAATTTCCAAGTTTCACTCTTTGGTGTGGATGACACAGAAAAATCTCATGCAAGTGTAGTGGCTGAAGATGCTAAAAATAAAGTTTCTTAAAGATTTTATCGATAACTCAATTAAAAACATTGATATTAATAATTTAACTCCAATTAAGGCAATGACTACATTAAACGAAATAATTGAAAAATCAAAACAATTAGATAATTAATAAGAAGGTATTTTAATGTCAAAAATAATACATCAATTAGATAATGATACAATCAACAAAATAGCTGCTGGAGAAGTAATTGAAAATCCTAGATCTATTGTAAAAGAATTAGTTGAAAACTCAATTGATGCCGGATCAGATGAAATAATTATAGAAATAAAAAACGGTGGCAAAAATTTAATAAGAATAACCGACAATGGAAAAGGAATCGACAGAGGTGAAATAATAGATGCCTTTAAAAGGCATTTTACAAGTAAAATACAAACCTCTGATGACTTAAATTCTCTTTTTACTTTAGGATTTAGAGGAGAAGCTTTAGCAAGTATTGCAGCAGTTTCACATGTAGAGATTATATCCAGAACTAATAATGAACAATACGGAGTAAAACTTATAATAGAAGGTGGGGAAGTTATATTAAAAGAGGATATTGGTTGTCCAGTGGGCACCACTATATCAGTAACTAATCTTTTTTATAACGTACCTGCAAGAAAGAAGTTTCTAAAAAGTGATGCTTCAGAAAGCAGTAACATTAATGAAATAGTGTCATCACTTGCTTTAAGCAAAGAGAATATTTCATTTAAATATATTAATAATAACAATATCGCTTTTAAAACCCCTAAAACAAACAATTTTATTAATACAATTTCTAGTTTGTATGACAAAGATTTATATGATTCATTATTGTCGGTTGATTATCAAAGTAATCTAATTTCAATAAATGGATACACTAGCAACTTAAACTACTATAGGGGTAATAGAAAAAATCAATTAGTATTTGTAAATGGAAGGTATATAAAACATAAAAGAATAAGTTATTATATTGAAGCGGCATATTATACACTTCTACCCAAAAGCAAATATCCCGCTTGTTTTATAAAATTAGAAATTAACCCTATGCTAGTTGATGTTAATGTTCATCCAGCAAAAACTGAAGTTAGATTTCAAAACGAAGAGCTAATTTTAAGTGAAGTTAAAAATGCAATATACAAAACCTTAAGAACAAATAATATTATTAAAGAAATAAAAAAAGAAACTATAATTCATAATAATATCGAAAAAAGAAATAAGGAAGAATCAATTTTTGATGATAATGTTATTACTAAACCTAATAATAAATATAACAATTCGGAAAATGAATTTTCTAATAATAGTTATGTTGATTATATAAATAATGATAATAAATTATATGAGAGTAATAACGAAAATATTAAATATACAGAATTTAATGTTTGTGAGAAAGTTAATAAAAATCATATTTTTGATGATATAATTGAAGAGTCGGCACTTGAAGAGAGAATAAGTTCAATTAATAAAGAAAATATTTTTTCAGAAGAAAGAGAAAATACTAAAAATGTAGAAGTTCTAGAAAATATTAAAGCTACAGAAAATTTAGAAAGCACAGATAATTTAAATCGTTCAGAGGATTTAAGCAATTCTAATGCAATAGATGAATCTGTCAATGAAGAAATATATTTATCAAAACATGATCAAGAACAACAAACATTTTTAGAAATTTATGAATATAAAAATGATGATTTATTAAAAAATAGTATTCCAGAGTTATCAATAATAGGTATTATGATGGATACATATATTATATGTGAAAGCAAAGATACATTAGAAATGTATATGGTAGATCAACATGCGGCCCATGAAAGAATTAATTATGAAAAGTTTTTATATCAATATAATAATAGAGAAATACTGAAGCAAGAACTAATAGTTCCAGAAGTAATAAATCTCTCATATGACGATTATTATTTATCTTTAGAGAATAAAGAAATTTTCGAACAAATCGGTCTTGAAATTGAATCATTCGGTGGTAATGCAATAATTATAAATAATATTCCCATCATTTTTTCTGATGCAAATATAAAAGACTTGTTTTATACTGTTCTAGATTCATTGAAAGATATAAATAAATCTAAATTAAATTTAGAAATAGATAAAATAATAAAAAAAGCATGTGTAAAATCAGTAAAAGCAGGAGACAAACTTCATATGTTAGAAGCGAAGAAGCTTATTGAAGATTTAAAAAATACACAAAACCCATATACCTGCCCACATGGCAGACCAGTTATTATAAAGATGACTAAATATGAAATTGAAAGAATGTTTGAGCGAATACAAAATTAGAATTAAAGGGAAATAAATATGAATAATAAAATTATAGTATTAGTAGGTCCTACTGCAGTTGGCAAAACCTATGTATCTGTTGAATTAGCTAAAAAACTTAATACAGAAATATTGTCTGCTGATTCCATGCAAATTTACAAAGAAATGAATATAGGTACAGCTAAAGTTACTGAAGATGAAAAACAGGGTGTAAAACATCATATGATTGATATAATTAATCCTGATGAAACATTTTCGGTATCTGATTTTAAATCTATGGCAGAAAATATTATCGACAACATTCTTTTAGATAATAAAATACCAATAATAGTAGGTGGAAGCGGTTTATATGTAAATTCATTAATCTATAATCTAGATTTTGGCAAAGCAAAATCCGATACTAAAATACGTGATTACTATACTTCATTATACAATGAGCATGGAGAAGACTTTTTATATGAAATGCTTAAAAAAATTGATCCTGAATCGGCAGAAAAAATACATAAAAATAATGTAAAAAGAGTAATACGAGCATTAGAAGTATTTGAAATATCAGGCGAAAAATTTTCCGAACTAAATACCGATATAAGAAAATATAGCGAAAAATACGATTGTATTTTAATTGGATTAAATATGGATAGAAAAATTCTATATGATAGAATTAATAAAAGGGTTGACAAAATGGTATCTGATGGACTAATTGAAGAAGTTGAATCTTTAGTAAATAAAGGATACAATAAAAATCTAGTTTCGATGCAAGGAATAGGATATAAAGAAATTATAGACTATATAGAGGGAAAAACAAATCTAGAAGAAGCAATAGATATCTTAAAAAGAAATACTCGAAGATTTGCTAAAAGACAATTTACTTGGTTTCTAAGAGATCCACAAGTTAATTGGTTTGATGTAGAAACACCAGACAAAATTGATTTAGTAATTAATAATATATACAATTTTATTTTAAATAAATAATAATATGATTTTACAGTTAAAAAGGTATGTATTTTTAATAACTAGATAATAAAGGAGTAATAAATGCTAACAGAAAATATATTATGTAAACAATTTGGTATTAACAAATCAGTTTTTAAATATGTAACAAACATTGAATCAGAAATAAAGAAAAAATACTTTGATAAAATAGAACAAACTAGAGAATACAATCAATATAAAGTAATAGCTGCAATGCAGGAACACAAACTTGACTATACTAATTTTTATTGGAATACAGGTTATGGATATGATGATATTGGAAGGGAAAAAGCAGAAAAAATATTTGCTTCAGTCTTTCATACTGAAGATGCACTTGTAAGACCATCTATAGCATCAGGTACACATGCATTATATCTAACTTTATCATCTATTTTAAATCATGGAGATGAAGTCATTGCAATTTCAGGTAAGCCATATGACACACTCTTAACAGTTTTAGGGGAAGAGGGTAATGAACCATGTAATTTAAAAGAAGCTGGAGTTATATATAAAGAAATTCCGCTTTATAACAATGACATAGATTGGGAAAATGCTATTAAAGCAGTGACAATGAAAACAAAGTTATTGATGATTCAGCGTTCTACAGGTTACAGTTTCCGCCCTGCGCTAACTATGGATAAAATAAAAACTGCGATTGAAAAAATACGAGAGATATATCCTAATATATATATTATGGTAGATAATTGCTATGGAGAATTTATTGATACGATTGAGCCATCTGATATTGGTGCAGATGTAATTGTTGGTTCATTGATTAAAAACCCAGGTGGAGGTATTTCTCTTTCAGGTGGGTATGTAGCTGGGAAAAAAGCTATTATTGATAGAGTAGCAAACCGTTTGACAGCTCCAGGTGTTGGAAAAGAAATTGGTCTTACATTTGGAACTACGAGAAATACAATGCAAGGATTATTTTTTGCTCCTCATATAGTGAGCGAAGCTTTAAAAGGTGCGCTTCTGTTTGGAGGAGTTTATAAATCACTAGGTTTTGAAGTAACACCTGAGTTAGAGGATGATAGAAGCGACATTGTTCAAGCAATTAAATTCAACAACAAGGATATGGTTGTTAAAATATGCGAAGCAATACAAAGTGCTTCACCAGTTGATGCTCATGTCTCTCCAGTTCCATGGGATATGCCTGGCTACACAAATCAAGTTATAATGGCATCAGGTGCCTTTGTTTCAGGTTCATCTATTGAATTAAGTGCGGATGCTCCAATGCGAGAACCATATATAGCCTACATACAAGGTGGATTATTCTATGACCATGCAAAGTTAGGTGTTATGTTGTCGTTACAAAAGCTGCTAGAATTTGAAGATGTAAAAAGTAAAATTTTAAATACTAAATACTAATAAGTAATTCTAATAACATAAAAAAATACTTCCAAGTAGAATCTAATTTTAATTAATTAGATTCTACTTGGAAGTATTATATCAAAATATATCTATAGTTTTTTAATCTTTTTTAACTAATTTAATAATTGCATTTTATTTTAATATTTCCTAACTACTGCTTTTACAACTCCTAATATGTATGTTTCTTTTACTAAAATAGGATCCATAAACTTATTTTGAGGCTGTAATCTTATATGATCCTTTTCTTTATAAAATGTCTTAACAGTTGCTTCGTCTTCTATCAATGCAACTACTATATCACCATTTTTAGCACTATTTTGTGAATTTACTATTACAAAATCACCGTTTAGAATTCCTGCATCTATCATGCTTTCACCTTTAACCTTCAACACAAATGACTCTTTATTACCAACAAAATCAATTGAGATAGGGAGCGTATCATCTATATTTTCAACAGCCAAAATTGGTGCACCAGCGGTAACTGTGCCGACTATAGGAACATTTACAATTTCTTTTCTAGGCATATTTGAGCAAATATCATCTGCATCTATTATTTCTATAGCTCTTCTTTTATTTGTTCCTTTTTTTATATAACCTTTTTCTTCTAATGTATTCAAATGAGCATGTACAGATGAGGTAGAACTAAGCCCTACAGCTTGACAAATCTCTCGTATAGAAGGAGGATAGCCTCTCAAGGATAATTCATTTTTTATGTATTCCATTATTTTAATTTGTTTATCACTTAAATCTTTGTAATTCATCATTTCACCTCTTTCTTTTTTATATTTTAACATAAATTATCGAATAAATCAAACATTTGTTTGTGAAAATGAAAGAAAGGTATTGACATCGAACTAATGTTCTGTTAGAATGTAATCAAATATATGTTCGAGGTGAATTAAATGATATTATTTAATAGATACAAAGTAGTTGATATTTATAAATTTAAAAGATTTATGTTTGTTTCTATATTATTAATAAGTATGGTTTTGTTTACATTAATGTTTACGATTAAGGTTTATTCTAAAGATATACCACAATACAATTATATAACTGTTCAAAAGGGAGATACTTTATGGTCAATTGCATCAAATCTTACAAACTATAATGACATGGAAATAAGAGAATTAGTATATTTAATTTCAAATGATAACGATATATATAATGCGTCTATTTATCCTGGAGATATTATTAGAGTACCGTTGAAAATTAAAGAATAATATGAAAAAACAGAAGACTTTTTCTTGACATTATCTACTTATATGAATATAATAATGTTAAGGTAGATTTAAATAGGAGAAATTTTATGTCTGAGAGTGTATCTAACTAATAGATTAATTTAATATTTAATAAGCAGTTACAAGCGATGAAACATCACGCTTATTTAGTAATGCTTATTAACTTTATGTCTATGGAAGATACAATCACACAAAACTACTATACTTATACATTATTTATAATGTATATATTTCTCAATTAAGAAATGATAGCTGTGGAGATAATATCCGCAGCTTTTTTAGTGCAATAGTTTCTAGTACAAATCTACCTATTTTGTACTTTCATAGATCATTATATTTTGAAATAAGAAAGGAACAAAAATGAATAATAGTACTTTAACTAAATTACAATATGAAGAATTAAAAAATATTATAAAAGAATTTTGTGTTAGCAATCTTGGTAAAAGCATGTTAGATAAACTGTTGCCTTCTTCAAATTTTGAAACTGTAAATAATAGACTTATTGAAACTTCAGAAGGTAAAGCCTTACTTGAGAGCAGTACTGTACCATTGCAAGGTATTATTAATATTGATAATATTATTATAAATGTGGAAAAAGGGTCAATACTAGGACCAGAAGCGCTACGAAATGTTTCTGACTTTTTAAGAGGATGTAGAAAAATCAAGAGTTATATGAAAGATAAAGAATTTTATGCTCCTACATTAATGAGTTACAGCCATTCCATAAAAGAGCTTGAAAACATAGAAGAAGAAATTAACAATTCAATCCACAATAACATCATCGACTCAAATGCAACTAAAGAGTTAAAGAGATTAAGAAGGCTTATTGAAAATACTGAAATTAAAATAGAAGAAAAACTTGAAGGTTTTTTAAAATCTTCAAATAATAAAACTTTAATACAAGATTTTTTTATTACAAAAAGAAATGGAAGATTTACAATACCAATTAAGTCTTCCTACAAGAACCAAGTTGTTGGGACAATTATAGATGCTTCTTCTACAGGTTCGACTGTTTTTATTGAACCAGCTATAATAAGTAAACTAACTACAGAATTAATGCAGTTAAAAGAGGAAGAATCAAATGAAGAATACCAAATTCTATCTTTTTTAACAGGTTTGGTTCGAGAATACATCAGCGAATTAAAAATGAATATAGAAGTAATAGGTTTATATGATATGATTTTTGCCAAGGCAAAATATAGTCTAAAAATACATGGTATTTCCCCAGATATAAATAATCATGGCTATATAAATATAATAAAAGGACGTCATCCATTATTAAAAGGAAGTGTTGTACCATTGAATTTTTCAGTAGGTAGAGATTATCGTTCGCTAATTATAACAGGTCCTAATGCTGGTGGAAAAACAGTTGTATTAAAAGCTGTAGGCCTTTTGACTCTAGCGGTTCAGTCTGGATTCCACATACCATGCGAAAAAGGAAGTATGCTTTCAGTGTTTGATAATATTTTTGCAGATATTGGAGATGACCAAAGTATTGAAAATGCACTAAGTACTTTTTCTTCACATATAAAGAACATTGCTGAAATTATTAACAAAACAAATAAGTCTACACTTTTACTTTTTGACGAAATAGGAAGCGGAACTGAACCTAATGAAGGTGCTGCATTAGCTATTTCAATTCTAGAAGAAGTATATCACAAAGGTGCTATAACTATTGCAACTACACATTATGGGGAAATTAAAAACTTCTCATTGAGTCACCCAGATTTTGAAAATGCTGCAATGCTTTTTAACAATGAAACCTTAGAGCCACTATATGTATTATCAATTGGTCAATCTGGTCAAAGTAACGCATTGTGGATTTCAAAAAAAATGGGTATTAATAAAGATGTAGTACGAAGAGCAGAAAAATACATTATAAGTAAAAACTATAATTACAATGAAGTAAATAAAAATAAAATTAGAATTAACAATTCAATTTTAGATGATGATATTTCTTTAAAGGGCATAAACTATGAAATTGGTGATAAAGTATTTCTAACGGAGTATAAAGAAAACGGCTTAATTTATAAACCAAAAAACGAATACAATAATGTTACAGTTTTATATAATAATAAGTTTATTGAAGTAAATGTTCGAAAAGTTAAATTAGAATTTAAAGCAAGTGAACTTTATCCTGAAGATTACGATCTAAATTCATTATTCACAAGCTTTGCAGAAAGAAAATTAGAAAAAGACATAATGAGAGGTTCTAAAAAAACACTTAAAAAACTTCAAAAATTAAGAAAAGAAAGACAATAATAAAAAATCCTGTAATTTCACATATAAACAATATTTATATTGAAATATACAGGATTTTTACATTATTTACTTTCTAAATCATTTAATGGATTTAATTTGACCGCATCCCTTAATTGTTCTTTATTAATATGCGTGTATATTTGTGTTGTAGATACACTTTCATGACCAAGAAGTTCCTGTAGTGCACGTATATCAACATGACCATATTGGTACATCAAAGTAGCAGCTGTATGTCTTAGTTTGTGGGGAGAGAAGTGGTTACCAGCCAACCCTGCTTCATTTAAATATTTATCCACCATATGTTGTACTCCTCTTTGAGTAAATCTAGTTTTACGATTACTTATAAACATTGCATTTTCATGGCCAGGTTTTGCATCCGGTCTTGTACATAAATAATCTTCAATAGCTTTTACACACACATCATTTAAATAAATCGTTCGCTCTTTATTTCCTTTACCAACAACTGTTAATGTATCTCCTTTTATTTTATCTATGTTAATACTTACGAGTTCCGATAGACGTAAACCGCAATTTAAAAATAACATAATTATAGCATAATCTCTTTTTTCGTTAGAACCGCTAATAGAAGAAAGAAAATTCTTTGATTCATCCAATGTTAAAGCTACTGGTAAACGGCTGTTTTTTTTTGGCGTTTCTAAGTCAATAGCGGGATTTTCCGGAACTAATTTAACAATTGAGTATAAATATTTATAGAAAGATCGCAAACATGCAATTTTACGTGCTTTTGTTCTATTAGAATTATTTCTCTCTCGGTCTATATATCCAATAAAAGCATGAAGGTCCATAATTTTAACTTTTTTTAATGTATCTAGGGAAACTAGATTAATATCAATATCATCAAATTCATCAAGTTTATTACTCAACTTATATCTAATTACAAGAAACCTGTAAAAAGTTCTTAAATCAAGAAAATACTCACTTACTGTTTTAGAAGATCTACCTTTGATAGATAACATATATTCTAAAAAGTCACTCATTGGAGCAGGGCATAGGTCGCTATAATTTACATACATAATTTTCCTCCGCTTAAAGTAGAAATGTCGCAAAATCTTTATACATAAATTATATACAAGACCGAAAAAAAAGACAAGCTTTATATTAGTCTTATTTAAAGATACCAATATAATAAAAATAATATTTATCTAATCTCAAACCAATATTATTTTTGTTAAAAGTATTTAAATTTTTTTAAATTAGTCATATAGCTTATTAAAATATAATAATTATATATATTCTATGTTATTTGATTCAAAAATTATCTAAAACTAATTCCTAAAAAATATAGGTAGTTTAACAAAGGTGTAAATGTTCATAAAAGAAAATAACTTTCGTTAAAACGCATTTTAAAGCCTCGTAATTTTTAGAGCTATATTTCAAATTTTATTAAATTCTTAATTTTTTATTAAAATAACAATTTTTGTAAATATTTTTATTTAATAAACGTACTATAAAAACTATCAGATTAATTTTGAATAAAATAAAAATTATTTTTAAATTTGAATTGATATGGTTGAAAATCGTTTTATAAAACAATAAAACGTCCAAAGATCTAAAGAGGGATAAACGCTTAAATTTGAACAAATACAAGGCCTCTCCTTCCATCTTTATAAACCATATGTCGCAAAATATCTATTTTGCGACATAAAATTTGGGTGTTAAATACGTGAAAACTTACGAAAATTGTCAAATCTCTACTATTGCCTATGAAATAATTATATCCTATTTATTTTTATAACATGTATGCATATTTTTTTGTAAAATAATCCCATGTTTTTTTATAGTAATTCAACTACTATCTAAATTTTTACATAATATAATTCTAATGCAAAAATACTTTTAAAAAATAATATCATTGTATGAAAACATCACTGTTAAAATATTAATTAATTTGCTTATCAGTATTTGCAAATTAATCGGTATAATTAATCAAGGTAAAAATTATTTTTTATTAAAAGAGCAACATTTTCCGGAGATATATTTGAATTATTTATTTTTATATAGTTTTCTTTTGTTATTTCACCCTCAAAAGAATTAAGACGGTATCTGTCTTCCAAACTTCTAAACATCGATTCTGATTTTTTTAAATTTCTTTTTGTGGGCTTATTGAGAAGTCTGTTTTCAGTTTTATTTCTTTCAATCCGAAGGTCATAGTCCGCTTCTAATTCAACAAAATATACATCTGCTCCTCTTGAAGAAAATAATTTTTCAACATAATTAATATAATCCCAATCTTCTTTACGATCTAATGCCCACATATATGTAAAAATCATTCCGTATTCATCACTTTTAGAATACGCCTCAAATATTTCTTTTCTAAATATGTTTATTAATCTATTTCTTTCGTCAGGAATGTTCTCGAATATATCACTGACTATATCTATTGTCATATGGTTATGAAATAATTTTAGCTTAGTTATTTTAGCTAACTCCTGTCCTACAGTCATTTTACCGACAGCATGCGGTCCAAATATTAAAATAAGTTTCATAATTTCACTTCCTAATTTTGATATTATAACATTATACTAATTCAATTCATCAAAGAACTATCTATCAACATAGTTTTTTCATCATTAAATACTCTGTAGCATATGTTCCATCCTTAAACTTAAAGCCATTATCTCTATTACCATAAATTTCAAAACCAAATTGCTCGTAAAGTTTTATTGCATTTCTATTAATACTTACAACTTCTAATTCAACCTGTTCAAAACTAGATTCAGATGCGAACCTTAATATTTCAGTTATTAAAGCCCTTCCAATTCCTAAGTTCCATGCGTCTTTTACAATTGCTATTCCAAAATTTGCCCTATGTGACGTTTTAATAAAACTTCCCACACTATTCAAACTTGCATTGCCAACAAGCCTATCTCCTAAAAATGCCGAAATCATTATGCTATTGGGGTTTTCTATTATTGAATTTATAAATTTCTTTTCTTCATCAATGGTCATTGTTACTTCTTCAGGATATCGCAACATAAAATCTGTTTCTGATGATGTCTTCTTTAAATATTCAAGTAGTTTTTCTGCGTCTGTGATCTCAGGACTTTTTAATACACATACTTCACCATTTTTTAATTTAATTTTCTTTTCCTTAAATATCATTATAAGTATCTCCTTCCAAGTCGGAATAACTTCCCCTATCAACACATAAATATTTATTGTATTTTTAACATTTATTCTGTAATAGCACTATTAAAAATAATCAAAACAGGATTGTTTTCGTAATAAAACATAATTGCATAATGTTCTCTTTCAAGTTTTAATTCATTATTATTTAATGATGTAGATTGTAAGAATACATCTATGCTTCCTGTATCATCAAAAAGTTTTGCACTTAAATACTTATCTTTGTTTGGCATGATAAAACTTCTATTCGAGTTTTTTAATGATTCAGGAACTTCTTTTATTTTTCTTACATCTTTTAAAGAACCTTTTATGAGAAAATAATTCATCGCAATTTCTTTATCTTCAGGATGTTCAAACTTAATAATTTCCGATACTGTACTTTTATTAATTTCTATTGAATTATTTTTTTTACGTGCTTCATAGATTATTCTCATATTATTTTCATAGGACTTGCCATTCATAACTAATAATGTTCCAATTCTATGTATGTAATTATTAATTGATTTAAACGGTGTAATTTTGGCTTTAAAATGATGCTTTCCTATACGCTTTGTCCAATATATACCATTTTTATAATTTGGTTCCTCATGAAAATAATTTAATAATTCATTTAAACCCTTATCCATTTCTTTTTTATTTCCATAAAAAATTCCCACTAATTTAAAAAGTTCAGGTAATTCATTATTATAAAATAGATTGAATTTATCTTCTGTAATATTGCTTGGTAAAAACCACGTCATATTTAAGACTTTTCCGTCTTCATCAAGTATAGTTCCAATACTAAACATGGTATTATCATCATTGGTTAATGAAATTATATTTTGTTTCTCATTAATTACACTTAATTCTTTAATTGACCAATTTAACCCTTGTTCTTCTAATTCTTTTTCCAAATCCAACCTACTAATAGGAAATTCATATTGTTCTTCATTGTTGCTGCAAGCCGTTAAAAACATAATTAAAACAATAGATAATAGTATTGTTAATAATATATATAATTTACGCATCAAAAGCCCCCTTAAAACAATTCGAAAACAATTTCATTTGAAAAATAATTATAAATAACATAACCCTTACAAGATTTAAATAATATACATTTGATACTACAAGGTATCATTCCAATTCAGTTTCTGCTTTAATAACTTGAATCAAATTCTTTTTTTAATATATCCATATGTACTTCATCATAATATTTACCTTTAATGTAATATGACTGACGCCTTCGTCCGATTTCTTTAAAGCCAACTTTTTTATAGCAATTGATTGCTCTATCATTGAAAGGAAAAACTCTTAACATTATATTATTTAAGTTTAAATAGTTAAAACCGTAATCTAATAATAACTTAAGCACCTCTTGTCCGTAGCCTTTACTCCTATTTTCTTCTTCACCAAAAAACAAACCAACACTAGCACATTGCCTTATGTGATCAATTTCCTGTAATCCACAGTTTCCTATTAACATATCATCTTCTGATCTAATTATTGCAAATTGATATTTACTAGTATTTTGAGATATCCAATCTTTTTCACTTTCTAAAGATATAACATTATTAGAAGTTCCTAAACCATCTGTTACATTAAAATCATTTAACCACTTAACATAAGTCTCTGCATCTTCAATATTCATAGGTGATAAATAAACTCTTTTACCAACCAATTTTTTATAATACTTCATAATATTCCCCCTATTATTATAAATTATAAATAGTTTTTGCGTCTGATATTCAATTTATATTTGATTTAATTATATCATAAAACCTACTAATTGCAAATATATATTCCTGTGATTCCATTTACTGGAAAGTATCTCGTGCACCTACTTAAAAATGTAATCTTTAATACAAATAAATCCCATCAGACTGAATTAAAAATTTAATCTGGTGGGATTTGTTTTTTTACATCATTTCTTTTACTTGAGCTACATCCTTATCCCCTCTACCAGATAGATTTACAATGATAATTTTATCATTTGGTAAATCTTTTGCTATTTTTATAGCATGAGCTATAGCATGTGAACTTTCTAAAGCGGGTATTATTCCTTCTGTTTTAGATAATTCATGAAACGCTTGTAGTGCTTCATCATCTGTAATCGCTACATATTCTGCTCTTTTAGTTTCTTTGTAATAGCTATGTTCTGGTCCAACTCCAGGATAATCTAATCCTGCTGCAATTGAATAAACTGGTAATGGTTCACCTGTTTCATCTTGTAAATTATAACATTTAAAGCCATGAATAATCCCAACTTCCCCTTTGGTTATTGACGCCGCATGTTCATTAGTATCTAATCCTTTACCTCCAGGTTCTACTCCAATAATGTTTACCGAAATGTCATCGTAAAAAGGACTAAATAAACCTATAGCATTACTTCCTCCACCTACGCAAGCTACTAAATAATCAGGAAGCTTACCTTCTTGTTCTAATATTTGTTTTTTTGTTTCTTTCCCGATTATACTTTGAAATTCTCTAACCATAATAGGATATGGATGTGGTCCAACAGCAGAACCCAATAAGTAAAATGTATTTTCTGCATTAATTACAAAATCTTCTAAAGCTGCATCTACTGCATCTTTTAATGTTTTTGTTCCAGTTTTTACAGGCACTACTTTTGCTCCAAGAAGCTCCATTCTAAAAACATTCAATTCTTGTCTTTTAGTATCTATTTCTCCCATGTACACTGTACAATCCATACCAAACATAGCACATACTGTTGCTGTTGCCACACCATGTTGTCCTGCACCTGTTTCAGCAATTATTCGTTTCTTGCCCATTCTTTTTGCTAATAAAACTTGACCAATAGCATTATTTATTTTATGTGCTCCAGTATGATTTAAATCTTCTCTCTTTAAATATATTTTAGCCCCACCAAGTTTATCTGATAATCTTTTTGCATAATATAAAGGGTTTGGTCTCCCTATATAATGTTTATTATAATACATTAATTCTTCTTGGAAATTAGGATCATCAATAAATTTATAAAAATTTATTGCTACTTCTTCTAACACTATCCTTAATTTCTCCGGTACGTAAGAACCACCAAATTGTCCAAAAAACTCTTTTCTTTCCATCTCATTTTCTCCATTCGCTATTTTATTTTATTAAAAAGCAATGAGGATAATATTTAATATAATCATCTTTGGAATTTTTAAGCAAAAAAAGTCCCCTATACCCAATGGGTATAGAGGACGATATATCGTGGTGCCACCTCAATTTTGATTATAAAATCATCTCATTTCAGATACAAGACATTGTCTGATATCCTATTTTCTATAACGGGAAATCCCCGGGTTACCTACTAACTTCAGTTTCCACTCATAAGTCCATTCGGTATATTTATTGATACTGGATCTCACCAACACCAGCTCTCTTTAATCAAATAAATTATACGTACTACTCTTACTCATCGCTTTTAATATTAAAAATAATTATAATCACATTATAAACACTTGTCAATATTTTAAATTATGTAATATATGGAAAACAAGTACAGTATTATTTTATAGTTTTTTTCAAATGGAGATTTACGAAAATTGTCAAATCTCCACTATTTCCTATGAAATGAACCACTTTATTTATATGCTTTTGTTGTTTAATTATTATTAAACATTTAATTCAACATTTACACCTAGCAAATCTCTATTGGTATCTAATAACGGTTTTATTACATCTTTATAGAATTCTTCTACTTGCTGAGGTGCTCTTCCTACATAATTTTTAGGGTTTATAGTTTCATCTATCTCTTCTTTAGTCATTTTTATAATTTTACTGTTGTACATTCTTTCTATTAAATCATTTTGCTTACCGAATTTTTTTACTTGCTCAGCAGCTTCCATTGACAATACTCTAATTTCTTCGTGTAGCTCTTGTCTGTCTCCTCCACGCTTAACTGCTTCCATTATTATATTTTCAGTTGCCATGAATGGTAATTCTTCATTAATATGTTTTTCTATTACTTTTTCATTTACTACCATACCTGTAAATACATTTATAGCAATTCCCAATATAGCATCTGCTGCTAAAAATCCTTGTGGTATGCTAAGTCTTTTAATTGCTGAATCATCAAGTGTTCGCTCTAGCCATTGAGTTGTAACTGTATTTGCCATATTAGCTTCGTTAGATATTATAAATCTAGCTAATGATGCTATTCTTTCGCTTCTCATTGGATTTCTTTTATACGCCATTGCAGATGATCCAATTTGACTTTTTTCAAATGGCTCCTCTATTTCTTTTTGACTTTGCAATATTCTAATATCATTTGTTACCTTATGTAAACTTTGTGCTATACCACTTAATGCTGATAATACAGAAAAATCAACTTTTCTTGTATATGTTTGACCTGTTAATTTAAATGATTCTTTAAATTCCATTTTCTCAACAACTATCTCTTCTAGCTTTTTAACTTTTTCACCATCATTATTAAACAAGCTCATGAAGCTTGCTTGTGTTCCTGTAGTACCTTTTACACCTCTTAATTTAACCATATCTATAACGTGCTCTATTTGTTCATAGTCAATATATAAATCCTGTAACCACAGACTGGCTCTCTTTCCAACGGTTGTTAACTGTGCAGGCTGATAATGAGTATATCCTAAAGCTGGCATATCCTTGTATTTCATACAGAATTCTGATAAAACACTTATAAGACTAACAATCTTTTTCTTAATAAGTAGCAATGCTTCTTTCATTAAAATTGCATCGGTGTTATCAACTACATACATACTGGTAGCTCCCAAATGAATTATAGGCATAGCTTTTGGGCATACTGTTCCAAATGTGTGTACATGTGCCATAACATCATGTCTAAATTCTTTTTCTTTTTTTGCTGCAAGTTCATAATCAATATTATATATATTTTCCTTCATCTCATTGATTTGCTCATCAGTAATATTTAATCCGAGTTCTTTTTCAGCTTCCGCTAGTGCTAGCCATAGTTTTCTCCATGTTGAAAATCTATTGTCATCGGAAAAAACATATCCCATTTCCTTGCTTGCATATCTTGTTATTAATGGATTTTCATATGTTTCTCTAGTCATTTTATACCTCTTCCTTATCTTTAAATTAATTGAGTTCCGCAGTCTCATTCACAAAAATATTTACTCTCTTTGGTCGTATATTTTTGGAATTCGTTGCGAATGACCTACCGCTATTTTTTAGAAAAAAACTCTAAAAAATAGGGTTGGGGCATCTTTATTTTATATCTAAATTAAAAAGAAGTAAACAAATAATTTGTTTACTTCCATATCTTTCTATTTTGCGTATTCAATTGCTCTTGATTCTCTAATTACATTTACCTTAATTTGTCCTGGATATTCCATTTCAGCTTCAATTTTCTTAACTATATCTTTTGCGATAAGTATAATACTTGTATCATTTGTAACTTCTGGTTTTACCATTATACGAATTTCTCTTCCTGCTTGTATTGCGAATGATTTTTCAACGCCCTCAAACGAATTTGAAATTTCTTCTAATTTTTCTAAACGTTTTATATATGTTTCAAGGGTTTCCCTTCTTGCTCCAGGTCTTGCTGCAGATATTGCATCAGCGGCTTGAACTAAAACTGCTTCTACAGTTTGAGGTTCTACATCTCCATGATGTGCACCTATAGCATGCAATATTGCCTTATTTTCTTTATATTTTCTTGCTAAATCTTCACCTATTGTTACGTGAGGACCTTCTACTTCGTGATCAACAGCTTTACCGATATCATGTAATAGTCCTGCTCTTTTAGCAATTTTAACGTCTGCTCCTAGTTCAGCAGCCATTATTCCTGCTAGATGAGAAACTTCTATAGAATGCTTTAATACATTTTGACCATAGCTTGTTCTAAACTTCAGTCTACCTAGTAATCTTATAAGTTCAAGATGTAGTCCGTGAACACCCGTTTCAAACGTAGCTTGTTCACCTTCATCTTTTATTTGCTGTTCAATTTCTTTTTTTGATTTTTCAACCATTTCTTCAATTCTAGCCGGGTGAATCCTACCATCAGCTATTAATTTTTCAAGTGCTAGTCTAGCAACTTCTCTTCTAATAGGGTCAAATCCAGATATTACTACTGCTTCTGGTGTATCATCTATTATAATATCTATACCTGTTAATTGTTCTAGTGCTCTGATGTTTCTGCCTTCTCTACCTATTATCCTACCCTTCATTTCATCATTAGGGAGGTCAACAACAGATACAGTTGTTTCCGCTACATGATCTGCAGAACATTTTTGAATAGCATATGTAATTATTTCACGTGCTTTTCGTTCAGCAGTTTCTTTTGCTTCTCTTTCAATGTCTTTTACTGCAATTGAAGCTTCTTGCTCTGCTTCTTTTTTAATATTGTTGATTAACATATTTTTAGCTTCTTCAGTTGACAATCCAGAAATTCTTTCTAACTCTTCATTTTGTTTATCATGAATAGCAGATAACTTAATTTGTTTAGTTTCAATATCTTTTAATTTTTTTTGAAGTGTTTCTTCTTTCTTTTCCACCATTAAACTTTTTGAATCTAGCATTTCTTCTTTTTTAATTAATCTTTTCTCTGACCTTTGTAATTCATTTCTTCTTTCTTTGTTTTCTCTTTCATATTCGTTTCTTATTCTGTGTGCTTCATCTTTAGCTTCTACAAGCACTTCTTTTTTCTTTGTTTCAGCATCTCTTTTTGCTTCCTCAATTAACTTCTTAGCTTCTTCTTCAGCACTACCTATTAATTTTTCAGCTATATTTTTACGCATTAAAACGCCTATTAATATACCTATTATTGCAGCGATAATACCTACTATTATATTAGTGAACAATTCAGCACCTCCTATTATTAAATTTTCAAGCTACGAAATATATACAGTTATCTTACATTTTATAAATATTTACCTTGAAAAGTTATATAAAATGTTATCTTTTAAGATATATTAAAAAATAGTAAAAGTTATTTCTTTTTACTTGAATACTACCTATATTTTATATTTTTTTTGCTATAATGTCAAGAAAGAATGTATAAACACTAAGGTTTTTATTAACTTTTTATTAATTTTTTACTAAAATTGATGCTTCAAAAACATAATTAACAAATTATATTTTAAAATTACATTTTATATAATTATTTAGTTTACATAATTTTATTTAAGTAACCTATATGCTTTGTAAATAATAAAAAAATATCACTTGCTAATCAAAACACAAAGTGATATCTTGTTTTATCTAAAAATTGATATATTTTATTAATTATTTATCATCCGATTCCGCTTTATCTTCTGTTGAGTCTGCTTTAACAGGAATCTCATCTAGTGCATACTTTTCTCTTATCTTTGTTTCAATTTCTTCCATTAGTTCTGGATTAGCCTTTATATATTCTTTTGAATTATCTCTACCTTGTCCTAGTCTATTTCCCTCATAAGAATACCATGCGCCTGATTTATTAACTATGCCCGCTTCTACACCCATATCAAGTACACAACCTTCTATAGATATACCTTTACCGTAAATTATATCAAATTCTGCTTGTTTAAAAGGAGGTGCCATCTTGTTTTTTACAACTTTTACCCTTGTCCTACTTCCGAAAACATCGTCACCTTTTTTCAATGTTTCAATCTTTCTAATATCAAATCTCATAGATGAGTAAAACTTTAATGCTCTTCCTCCGGTTGTTGTTTCAGGACTTCCAAACATTATACCAACTTTTTCACGTAATTGATTTATGAATATTACAACGCAATTAGATTTACTAATGGCTCCTGCAAGCTTTCTAAGTGCTTGTGACATAAGTCTAGCTTGTAAACCTACATGAGAGTCTCCCATTTCTCCATCTATTTCAGCCTTTGGTACTAAAGCTGCTACAGAGTCTACAACAATTATATCAATTGCTCCACTTCTTACTAGTGCTTCTGTTATTTCAAGCGCTTGTTCACCAGTATCAGGCTGTGATATAATTAAATCATCTATTTTTACGCCAAGATTTCTAGCATATGCTGGATCCAATGCATGTTCCGCGTCTATAAATGCTGCTATTCCACCTTTTTTTTGTGCCTCAGCAACAATATGTAGTGTTAAAGTAGTTTTACCAGATGATTCTGGTCCATATATTTCTACAATTCTTCCTTTAGGTACTCCGCCTATTCCAGTTGCTATATCAAGCGGTAATGATCCAGTGGATATTGATTCTACATTCATTTTAGCATTTTCCCCAAGCTTCATTATAGAACCTTTTCCAAACTGCTTTTCAATTTGAGCTATTGCAACTTCAAGAGCTTTTTCTTTATCTTTATCTTTTACTTTGTCCTTATCTTTTTCCATGCCGCAACTCCTTTTCTAGAACATTTGTTCATTAATCTATTATATATAATACGTTGCTTTTTGTCAATAACTTATTTATGTTCAGTATTACTTTATTACATTAAAATTATCGTAAATATATGTTGCTCCAGATATAATGGTTAATAAAACAGTTATAATAATAAGTGGAGTTATTGAAGGACTAACAAACCCCATATAACCTGTGTAATCCATTAAAATAACTACTATTAATATCATTTGAAATACTGTTTTAACTTTACCCCATTTATTAGCAGCTATAGTTACACCTTTAGATGCTGCTAATGTCCTAAATCCTGAAATAAGAAATTCTCTCGAAATAATCAATACAACAACCCAAGAACTTAAGTAATCAATTTCAACAAATGCTATAAAAGCTGATGCTGTAAGCAACTTATCTGCTAATGGATCCATAAATTTACCGAAATCAGTTATTAAATTATCCCTTCTTGCAATATATCCATCTATTGCATCTGTAACCGCTGCACCTATAAAAATTAAAAGTGGCAAAAACCTAAATATTCCCCCAGTAATAAAAAGAAAAAAAAGGAACAAAGGAATGAGCAGTATTCTCAATAATGTCAGCTTGTTAGGTAAATTCATTGTTTTTAAATAGTTCATAGAATCACATCTCCTATTAAATCATATTCTAAGGCATCATTTATTTTAACTTTATACATGTTGCCTATAGTTAGCTTTTTATCTGATGTTACATATACACAACCATCGATATCAACTGAATCCATATAGGTTCTACCTATATATATATTTTCAACATCATGTTCTTCAATTAAAACATCATAAATATTTCCTACTTTGTTAAAGTTCTTCTCATATGAAATACTTTGCTGTAGCTCCATTAACTCACCATGTCTTTTTTCCATGACATCTTCGCTTATTTGATTAGGCAGTTTATAAGCTGGAGTATTTTCTTCTCTTGAATATTTAAATATACCTACTCTATCTAATTTATAATTTTTTAAAAACGATTTTAATTCCTCATGATGCTCTTCTGTTTCTCCTGGAAATCCAGTTATAAGAGAAGTTCTAATTACAGCACCATTAATTTCTGCTTTTATTTTTGTAACAAGGTCAATTATCTGCTTTTTACTTGTTTTTCTATTCATTTTTTTTAATATATCATCATTTATATGTTGAAGTGGTATATCAAAGTAATTTAGTAGTTTATCATTATTTTTAAATTCATTTATCAATTCATCATAAATATCTTCAGGGTACAAATAATGAATTCTAATCCACTCTATACCTTTTATATCAGATAATTTTTTAATTAATTCATGTAATTTTTTCTCTTTATATAAATCAACACCATATTTACTTGTATCTTGTGCTATAAGTATTATTTCTTTTACACCTTGTTCTGCAAGTATTTTTGCTTCATTAATTATATTTTCAATTCTTCTACTTCTATATTTACCTCTCAATTTAGGAATAACACAATAAGTACAATGATTATCGCAACCTTCAGATATTTTTAGATAGGCATAGTAATTTGGTGTTAAAATGTTTCTAGGCAAATTTTCTTTTATTTCATAATCTATAGTTACATCACATACTATGTTTTTATCTTTTTCATATTTATCAATAAATTCATCAATGTTTTGGAAACCAGTTGTTCCTATAATTATGTCTATTTCCGGAATCTCTTTTTTTAACTCTTCACTATATCGCTGAGATAAGCAACCTGTAACAATTACTGATATTTTTTTCTTTTCTTCACTTTTAATTTGTACTGCACTAATTATTGAATTTATTGACTCTTCCTTTGCATCATTTATAAACGAACAGGTGTTTATTATTATATAGTCTGCTTTATCAGCGTATTCCGTAACTTTATATCCCTTGTTTGATAATATACCAATTATATTTTCTGAATCTACAAGATTTTTTGAACAACCTAGTGACTCAACATATATTTTTTTCATTATTGATTTCCTTTCATTTCTTCTAATTCCTCTTTTGTAATTAATACTTTTCTAGGTTTACTTCCTTCATGACCACCTACTATTCCTCTTGCTTCAAGCTGGTCAATAATCCTAGCTGCTCTTGAATATCCAACTTTAAACTTTCTTTGAATATAAGAAGCTGATGCTTGACCATCATTTACTACCATTTCAACTGCTTGTTCTAAAAACTCATCTACTTTTTCTTCTATAGTTGGTGCCTTTTCTATTTCTTCAATTATTTCATTAGATTTTTGTGTTTTAATTTCTATTTGTTGATCTCTAATATTATCTACTACTCGTTTAATTTCATCATCAGATATAAAGGTACCTTGTATCCTAATTGGTTTTGACATTCCCATTGGATGGTAAAGCATATCTCCCTTGCCTAAAAGTTTTTCTGCCCCACTTGTATCAAGTATAGTCCTAGAGTCAATATATGATGATACAGCAAAAGCAATTCTCGATGGTATGTTAGCCTTAATAACTCCTGTTATAACATCTACAGACGGCCTTTGAGTGGCTATAACCAAATGTATTCCACATGCTCTAGCAAGCTGAGCAATTCTTGTTATACACTCTTCAACTTCTGATGAAGCAACAGCCATTAAATCAGCTAGCTCATCTATTATAATAACAATTTGAGGCATTTTGTCAAAGCCTTCTTTAACCATTTTTTCATTATATGAGAAAATATCTCTTACACTATTTTGTGCGAATACCTTATATCTGTTTGTCATCTCTGAAACAGCCCAATTTAAAGCATTTGAAGCCTTGCGTGGGTCAGTAACAACTGGTATTAGTAAATGTGGTATTCCATTATAAATACTAAGTTCAACAACTTTTGGGTCTATTAATATAAGTTTAACTTCATCAGGCTTTGCACGATAAAGAATACTCATTATTAATGAATTTATACACACACTTTTTCCTGAACCTGTAGCACCAGCAATAAGAAGATGTGGCATTTTTTCTATACTTGCAATTATATTTTTACCCGCTATATCTTTTCCAAGTGCAAATGGTATATTAGTATTCACTGATTTATAATCTTTAGATTCAATAAGATTTCTTAAAAATACACTCGTTTTAACTTTATTTGGAACTTCAATACCTATAGCTGACTTTCCTGGTATTGGAGCTTCCATTCTTATCTCCGATGTAGCTAAGCTTAAAGCTAAATCATTTGTAAGACTAGTTATTCTACTTACTTTAATTCCAGGTGCAGGTTGAAGTTCATATCTAGTTATAGTAGGTCCCTTAATTTATTTGTAAAATATTACATTGAATATTAAAATTAGCTAATGTTTCTATAAGCTTTTCTGCCTCTTTTCTAAGGTCCTCTTTATCACCCTTCACATTCCCTGGAGTAGGGTCTAATAACGTTGGTGATGGTAGCTTGTATTTTATTAAATTTTCGGACGAGTTTCCAGCTATATTAATAATATCATCTGTAATTTCTTTTTCAACAAATTTGTTTTCCTTAACTGTTTTTTTTCGACCCATCTTTAGAAGGGATTTCTTTTTTTATTTCACTTTCTGAATGATCAGTATGAAAATCAACTTTACTTTCATCATGAACAGCAAAGGAATCTTTAACTAAATCTTCTTTTTTCAATCCATCTATTTTTAATTGAGTAATTTCACTATTTGGTTTTTGATTGTTTGAATAATCGAAAATTCGTATATTTTCATCAGTATCAACACTGTTTTCTACAATTTTATCAATACTTTTTGACTTTTTAACTTTTTTATTTAACTTTTCATCATTTTCTTCATATTCAACTTCAATAAATATAAAGTTATATATAGTTTTCATTATTTTCTTAATGAAATTAATTATTTTAGTTGCTCCACCTATAATGCTTTGATTTGTAATGAGTATAGTAAATGTAAATATCATAGTTCCTAATATTATGATGGTTCCATTTTTACCAACAAGTTTAACACATATATATGTAAGTATATTACCAAGGATTCCTCCTCCTAAATTACTTTTTCCTAAGATAATTGAACTAGTAACCATTTCTTTGAAATGAAGGCCACTAATAAGTATTGAATATATTTGTGTATCCATTAATGCAGAATACATTATGTAACATATAAAAAAACCAAATATTGCAATAATTTGATTTTTATCATCTAAGATAACAATGTTTAACAGTCTCATAACCCCTACTAACATTATTGCATATGGAAGTACGTTTGCGCCTTTTCCTAATAAGGATATTATAAAAACATTAATTGTTTTTCCAACTATACCTGTTTGAGATTCTTTATGAGTAATAAAAAATAAAAATACTGCTAATGCAATAATGCATATACCTGAAATTTCTTTTTTTAAAAGTTGAAGTTTTGCATTATTTTGATTTTTTTTATTCGAGCTTGTACCTTTTTTTTGTACTGATTTTTTAGTACTTCTTTGTTTTATTCCATTATCTTGTGCTTTAGCCATTTCATCCACCTTTAAAAATATTGTCCCCCTAAATATTTCTTTTACTTACTAATTATATCATATAGTATTGCTAATTCGCAATTAATATTTGATATGTATTAGGTTATATATATTCTACCATATAATTATTTTATTGTTGTTCCTTATTGTCGATTAAATTACGCAATATGCTCATCGCAGTGCTAAATCCACCTATTTCATTAATAAGTCCAATCTCAACCACTTCTTCACCATTTAAAACAGTTCCAACATCATTTGCAATTTCATCTGTGTCATACATGTACTGTAATAATGCATCTCTATTAACATTAGAGTTGTTTACTATAAAGTTAGTGATCCGCTCTTGCATTTTTTGAAAGTATCTAAATGTTTGAGGCACTCCTATTACAAAACCGTTTGTTCTTATTGGATGTATTGTCATAGTACCTGTAGGTACAATCATGGAGTATTTTGCTGATACTGCAAGTGCTGTTCCAATACTATGCCCTCCTCCTAATACTAGTGACACCGTTGGTTTTGATATACTTGCAACTAGCTCAGAAATAGCAAGCCCCGCTTCCACGTCACCACCTACTGTGTTTATTAAAAGTAGAATTCCTTTAATTTCAGGATCCATTTCAGCACCTATTATCATTGGGATAATATGCTCATATTTGGTAGTTTTGCTTTGAGGTGGTAAAGAAGTGTGCCCTTCTATTTCACCTATAATACTTATAAAGCATATATCCTTAACTGGATTTACATCTGTAACACTTCCTAATTGTTTGACATTCTCAAGTGATTCATCAGAGTTATTATCGTCATTATCTCCTTCATTTTTATTAAAAATTTGATTATTACTAAAACTTTGCTCCTTATAATCAATTTTAGTCTGTTTCTTTTTATCTTGTATTTGGTTATTAAACATTTGTTGATTGTTATTACTTAATTCTTTATTAATTTTACTGTATATAGATTGCTCGATATTATTGTTTGCCATTATATCCTCCAAATAAAATAATCAGGTTATTACTTCCTGATTATTCTTTGGAGTTTTATTTATTTTATACATTGTAATAAATATTTTACTCATTTTCAATTATTATCATATCGCTACCTATTTTTTTTATACTCTTCCACATTACTTCTTTTCTTTTTTGTTCTTTGAAAAATCCAAAACCTGTTGATTGTCCAGAAATAAAATTAATTATTTCGCCAGTTTTTTCGTCAATAAGCAAATCACAATCACCGAATATTCCCAAGTTTTCTCCTGTATCAATATTTATTATTTCCTTATTATACAACTCACTTAACTTCATAAATTTCCCCCCTATATTTTCTAAAAGTTATACCCCAGTATGTCCAAATCCTCCTGAACCTCTTTCAGTGTCATTTAGTTCTTCTACTAATTCAAATTTTGCCTGTTCATGCTTTATAAAAACCATTTGTGCTATTCTATCACCACTATTAATAGTAAAATCCTCATTTCCAAGATTTATTAGAATAACTTTTATTTCACCCCTATAGTCAGAATCTATAGTACCGATGCCATTAACTAAGCTTATTCCATGTTTTATTGCAAGACCGCTTCTTGCCCTTACTTGAGCCTCATAACCTTCTGATATCTCAATAAACAATCCTGTTGGTACCAATTTTCTTTCCATAGGCTTTAATATTACAGGACAATCAACATTTGCTTGTAAGTCAACTCCTGCTGAACCCTTTGTTTCATATTCGGGCAATTTAAATTGATTTTTTTTTACAATCTTAACTTTCATATTCTTCTCCTAGTATTTTATTAATTTTATCTCCTATATCTTTGTGTTTATTTAAATTTCCAGTGTAAGTAATACTTAATTTGTTAATATCAAATAAATCGTTAGTTATTTTTAATACATCTTCATACTTAACATCATTGATACTTCTTATTATATCTTCAGGATATACAACTTCATCGTATATTAGCTCTCTTCTACCTATAGATGACATCCTGCTCGATGTACTTTCAAGACCTAAAATATAATTTCCTTTTATCTGCTGTTTTGCACGATTAAACTCTTCTAAAGTAATATTACCATTTTTCATGCTTGTCATTTCTTTAAAAATTGTTCTTAAAGCATCTTCCACTTGATCATATGACATTCCTGCATAAATACTAAAAATTCCACTATTAGTGTAATTAGAAACAAAAGAATAAATAGAATAAACAAGTCCCTTTTTTTCCCTAACTTCTTGAAATACTCTTGAACTCATAGTACCGCCAAATATATTGTTTAAAACTAATAATGGATAATAATAAGGATCATGTCTTCCTATAGTTTTATTTCCTATACACATATGAAGTTGTTCTAATTCTTTATTAATACCTATGATTTTTCTATTATACTTACCATCTATATTAATTAATGGAGCCTTTTCATTCTGCCAATGTTCAAATTTATCCTTTATTAATTCTACAAAGCTTTCTTCATCAAAATTACCTGCAATTGCTAGTACAGTATTATATGGTGAATAATTCTTTCTCATATAATCTATAACTTTTTGTGTATTAAATGTTCTTAAGCTTTTTTCTGTACCAAGGATACTATATGCCATTGGGCTCTTGTCAAAAACAATTTCAGTTATTTTATCATGAACCACATCCTCAGGCGAATCCTCATACATCTTTATTTCTTCTATAACTACTGAAATTTCTTTTTCTATTTCTTCTTGCTGAAATAACGAATTGAAAAACATGTCAGATAATATATCAACTGCATCGTTTATATTTTCATCTAACACCTTAACATAAAAGCAAGTACATTCTTTACTAGTAAATGCATTTATTTGACCACCTATATTATCTATATCTTCTGCTATCTTATTAGCCTTTCTATTTTCAGTTCCTTTAAATAGCATGTGCTCAATAAAATGAGATAATCCATTAGTATCATCATCTTCGTTATTAGAACCAACTTTAACCCATATTCCAATAGAAGCTGATTTTACATAGTCTATTTTTTCTGCGACTATTCTCATTCCATTATCTAGTGTATATTTGTTTATCATATTTCCTCCGTATGTAAATTATATTACATTATTCTTTATTTTTTAAGCATTTCACTTATAGGTAAAATTTTATAATGTTGTATTAATAATTCTCCTATTATATTACTTAATGCGTCTGAAGTACTTTTAGTAGGATGTATTAAAATTATATCTCCACCATTAATCTTATTTAAAATATTTTTATATACATCGTCTGCTGTGGTATTTTGTTTCCAATCCATTGTATCGATAGATGCAATTACTATTCCTGGATATCCTAAATTAATAGCTGCATTTATTACATTATCGTTATAAGAACTAGATGGAGGCGAAAAAAGCTTAATATCATATTCTGTAATTTCCCTTAATACTTCATCTGATTTCTTAATATCTAAAAGTGCATCATCATATGATAGATTCCCATATGATTTATTGTAATATCCATTATTACCTATTTCATGACCACGTGAAGCTATTTTTTGAGCTATACCTGGATATTCATCAGCCCATCTTCCAGTAATAAAAAAAGTAATTTTAACATCATATTTGTCAAGCATATTAAGTATTGAATCTATGTACTCGTTACCCCAGTCAACATTACATGCAAATGAAATTATTTTTTCATCACTAGTACCTCTTTGGATAACAAATCCATCATTTGAATCTTCGTTAAATACCCTCATTTTCTTTGAATTTATTCTTCCAATTATAAGTAAAATAATAATTATAACTATAAAAACTATTATTATAATCCTTCTTACAAATACTATTCCATTGCAAAAAAATCTCATAAAAATCCCCCTTTTAATTATATGTATTATTAATGGAGTTTATTTATGATATATAATATTTTTTATAACATAGTTATTTTATAATATCAAATATTAACATAATTTACAATAAAAAAGTTGCTACGCAACTCCCGTCCTTTGCAATCCTCGTTTTTTATATACTAGGAGAAGAACTTTCCTAGTATATAAAAAATAACAAATTTCATATACAATTAAATGATATTTGTTATCTTATTTTTAATAGTTATTTTACTTATTTATTTTCTTCTTTTTCTTTAAGAGCATCTTTTCTAGAAAGCTTAACTTTTCCTTGCTGGTCGATTTCAGTTACCTTTACAAGAATTTCATCTCCAATGTTCAATACATCTTCAACTTTATTTACTCTCTTATCAGAAATTTGTGATATGTGAAGCAATCCATCTTTATTGTCAGTAAGTGCAACAAACGCACCAAATGTGGTTATCCTAACTACTTTACCTAAGATTATTTCTCCAACTTCAATTTCTTTTACAATATCTTCAATGATTTTTTTAGCTTTATATGCACTACTTACATTTTCTGCAGCTATAAGAACCGAACCATCATCTTCAATATCAATTTTAACGCCAGTTTCTTCTATAATTTTATTTATTACCTTGCCACCAGCACCGATAACATCTCTAATTTTATCTGGCTTAATGCTCATCTTTATTATTTTAGGAGCATATTGAGACACTTCTTCTCTTGGTTTATCTATACATGCTAGCATTTTATCTAGTATAAACATTCTACCTACATGTGCTTTTGCTAAAGCATTTGTTAATATTTGTTTATCAATACCATGTACTTTCATATCCATTTGAATTGCAGTTATGCCTTCAGCTGTTCCAGCTACTTTAAAGTCCATATCTCCTAGGAAGTCTTCCATGCCTTGAATGTCAGTAAGAACAACTACATTGTCGCCTTCTTTAACTAATCCCATTGCAACACCTGCTACAGGTGCTTTAATTGGTACACCAGCATCCATTAATGACAATGTACTTCCACATACACTAGCTTGTGATGTTGAACCATTTGAGCTTAAAACCTCTGACACTAATCTAATTGTATAAGGGAATACATCTGTTGATGGAATAACTGGTTCTAATGCTCTTTCTGCCAATGCTCCATGACCAATTTCTCTTCTACCTGGACCACGAGATGGTCTAGTTTCGCCAACTGAATATGATGGGAAATTATAGTGGTGCATATATCTTTTAGAAGTTTCTTCTGAAATTCCATCTATTGTTTGCTCATCACTTGAAACCCCAAGTGTAGCAACTGTTAATACCTGTGTCTGACCTCTTGTAAACAACCCTGAACCATGAGTTCTTGGAAGCAATCCAACTTCACATGAAATTTTTCTAATTTCATCTATTGTTCTGTTGTCTGGTCTGATACCTCTATCTAGAATATTTTCTCTAACTTTTTCTTTTACTATTTTGTATAAAGCATCTTCTATATCTGCTCCGTTTTCAGGATATTTCTCTAAAAATTTTTCTTTTGCTTCAGCTTTAAAGGCATCAATTTTTTCTTGTCTTTCAAGTTTATCTTCTACGATAATAGCTTCATTTATAATAGGAGTTGCATATTCTCTAATTTCTTGTTCAATATTTTCATCACATTTAAATGTAACATATTCTGATTTTTCTTTTCCAACTTCTTTTCTAATTTCTTCAATAAAATCACATATTTTTTTAATTTCATCATGAGCATACAATATTGCTTCAAGCATTTTGTCTTCAGAAATTTCTTTAGCACCCGCTTCAACCATCATGACTGCATCTTTTGTACCTGCAACTGTTAAATCTAAATCTGTTGTTTCTCTTTGTTTGCTATTAGGATTTAATATTAATTCGCCATTAATTAATCCGACATTTACAGATCCTGTAGGCCCATCAAATGGTATATCAGATATAGTTAACGCTATCGATGATCCAATCATACCAGCAATTTCAGGTGAACAATCTTGATCAACTGACAAAACTGTTACAACAACTCCTACATCATTTCTATATCCTTTTGGGAAAAGTGGACGAAGTGGTCTATCTATTAGACGTGAAGTAAGTATAGCCTTTTCACTTGGTCTCCCTTCTCTTTTTATAAAACCTCCAGGTATTTTACCCACAGAGTATAATTTTTCCTCATAATCTACACTCAAAGGGAAAAAATCTATACCTTGTCTTGGCTCTTTTGATGCAGCCGTATTTGCCATTATAACTGTATCCCCATACTGAACTAGGCATGAACCATTTGTAAGCTCTGCTATTTTGCCAGTAGTAACTTTTAGTTCTTTTCCAGCAAGCATGTATTTAAATATTTTCTCCATTAGTACCTCCTTATTTTTTATAAACAACGGAGCGGGAATTATCCCCGCTCCAATTTACTATCTTCTTAATCCTAATCTTGCAATAATGCTTCTATATCTTTCAATATCAGTATTTTTTAAGTAGTTAAGAAAACCTCTTCTTTGACCAACCATTTGTAAAAGACCTCTTCTTGAGTGGTGATCTTTTTTATTTTCTTTTAAATGCTCAGTTAAATTATTGATTCTGTAAGTCAATACAGCTATTTGAACTTCAGGAGAACCTGTATCCTTTTCATTAACTCTGTACTGCTCAATTATTTGTTGTTTTTCTTCCTTTGTCATAACCATAGTTATGTACCTCCATATTATTAGTTTTTTCACCTTAATCCAAGCATTACGTTGAGGAATCATAAAACATAGATTAAGGAAATACAATAGATTTTAACACATTATTATATTTTTGTAAATACAAATTTAGGAATATTTCAATAAAAAATACATTTATATTAATCTAAAAATACAATGTCTTTGTTTTTTTCAATTGCTTTATTAAAAGTAAAAATATTACCATTCTTATTTTTACATATAGTAACATATAATATTTCATGACCTATACTAACTTTATATCTACCATCAGATGGTATTATAATGCTACTATTATTATCTACAAAACCGATATTTTTATTATAATCTATATCAATATCTTTTAAAAAAATTGTGTAATTATTGATTAAAAGTTTGTTAGCATCATGTATTTTACCATCTTGAATCAAATTACGAATAAGTGTACTACTAACTGTAATACCATTAAATTTTACAGGTGAAATTTCTTCAACTTTGAAGTCATATTTGTCCTCAAAATGCTTAAGTGTATTTATATTTCCCATGGCTTTATATCCAAAAGTAAAATTATAGCCCACCACAATATTTTTTGCATTAAATTTTTCAATTAGAATTGTTTTAATAAATTGCTCTGGTGAATATTTTGATATGTGCTCATCTAGCTCAATTTCTACTATATCAGTTACATAATAAGACTTTAATAATAACATTTTAGTATTAAAACTATTTATATATTTTAAGTTTTTTGTTGATTTCTTTAAATCTTTTTTAATATATTTAAATGTAATTATTATACTATTTTGTTCTTTTTCTCTGCTTAGCTCTATCATTCTTGTTATCAATTTGTCATGTCCTATATGTATACCGTCAAAATTACCTATGGCTACACATGATGCATCATATTTTCTAACCATTTCATCCACCTATTACATTAACATTTTGTTTATTTTAACTTCATTGTTTTTAGTTTTATGACCTAGACCAATAAGCATACCTTTACAATATATGAAAAATTCATTGCTATTTAATTCTGACGTATCACAATATATTTCATTTCCATTAACAAGTTTATCATAATATTTATCTTCCACTAATACTTTTTCCATTTCAAAAATTTTATCCAGTGGTATAAGACATTCATTAAGCCTATTGTTATTATATAAAAATTTTAATTCATCAAGACATATAGAATCTTCTATTTTCAATCCTTTTGCATCTGTCCTCACCAAAACTCCCATATATCCCAATGTTCCAAGATATTCACCAATGTCATTACACAGGGTTCTCATATATGTACCTTTAGTACACTTAATTCTCATAAGTATTCTATCCTGTTTAAATTTTATAAGTTTTATCTCTTTTATATTTACAGGTTTACCTGGTTTTTTCACTTCTATATTTTCTCTGGCATATTCATACAGCTTTTTCCCATTAAGCTTTACTGCCGAATATGCAGGAGGAATTTGAAGTTGTTCTCCTTCAAATGATTTAAGTACATCACAAATATAATGCTCACTGAAACTAGGTATACTATGTTCTTTAACTATTTTACCATAGCTATCTTGAGTATCTGTCTTTTTACCCAAAATTAATTCACATATATATTCTTTATCACCATTCATTAGTATTTCACTAAATTTAGTTCCTTTGCCAACACAAATAACCAGTACTCCTGCCACATTTGGGTCTAGAGTTCCTGCATGTCCAACATGTTTTGTATTTAAAATTTTTCTAACCTGACTCACCACATCATGTGATGTCATTCCCGTTGGTTTCAAAATATTTAATATACCATTTATACTATTTGCATTTTTAGCATTATTTAAATTATTCATTATTCACCAAAATATTTTCTAAATTCATTTATTATTATTTCTTTAGTACTTTCAACATCCTTACTTACTTCAAAGCCCGCTGCCTTAGCATGACCACCACCTGAATACTTAAGAGAAACTTCAGAAACATCTATATCATTTTTTGAGCGAAGGCTAACTTTTGTAGTATTTTTATGTTCTTTTAACACGCAAGAAACTTCAACCTCTTTTATTTCTCTTATAAATTCAACAACCCCATCTACATCTCCCATTTCAACATTATTTTCAGTTATTGTTTTTTGAGATATAGAAGCAATTCCTAGTTTATTATCAAAAAATAAATTAATTCCTGATATGCATTCTATATATGCTTTCACAACATTAGAAGGTTTAGAGTTAAAAATCATATTATCTATTTCAGATACATTTATACCCTTATCTATTAAATCCGAAACCACTTTATGAGTATTCGAACTTGTGCTAGAATAACTGAATTTGCCGGTATCTGTTAAAATAGCTATATAAATAAATTCAGCTATTTTCTTTGTGATATATTTATCCAAACCAGCCGACACAATTACATTGTAAAGCAATTCACCTGTTGAACTGATATCAGCATCTATAATATTTATATCAGCAAAATTCATGTTTGTTTTATGATGATCTATACATATAGTTTTTTTAGTATTGTTTAAAATTTCTTTGTACTTTCCAAGTCTTTCTGTATCACTACAATCAAGAACTAATGCAACATCATATTTCAAGCTGTCATATTCTTTTGCTAAAATGTCTTCATCTACAAATTCTTTATAGTTGTATGGAATTGAACCATCAAAACAAACTGTAAGGTTTTTTCCTGTAGGTTTTAGAAGTTCATATAGGGCCATTACAGACCCTATACAGTCACCATCGGGACCCTTATGTCCCGCTATACAGATATTATTTGATTTATCTATGATGTCAAAGACTTCTTTGACATCATTCTGATTCAATTTCATTGTCATCCTTTTTACCTGCTTCTTCATTTATTACTTTATCAATTAAACTGCTCATATATATTCCTTTTTCAATAGAATCATCCTTCACAAATATTAATTCAGGAGTTATTCTCATTTTTATATTTTTACCTACTTCTCTTCTTATGAAACCTTTTGCACTCTGCAATGCTTCTAAAGTAGGTTCACTATCACCATATACTGAAATAAATACTTTTGCAAATTTTAAATCCTCTGTTACACTTACATCTGTTACACTCATTAAATCAGATATGCGTGGGTCCTTAACTTCTTTTCTTATTATATCCGCTATAACGCGTTTCATTTCCCCCGATAGTCTATTATTTCTATTTTTTGACATGTCATACCTTCTTTCTGCCATATATATTTATCTTTTTATTTCTTCCATTACATAAGCTTCCATTACGTCGCCTTCTTTGATATCATTATACTTCTCTAAGCCTATTCCACCCTCAAAGCCTGTATTAAGCTCTGAAGCGTCGTCTTTAAATCTCTTAAGCGATGTAATTACTCCATCATGTATTACTATATCATTTCTCAATAATCTAATTTTAGATTTTCTAGTTACTTTTCCACTTGTTATATATACTCCAGCTACTATACCTACATTTGGTACTTTAAATGTGGCTCTAACTTCTGCCCTACCCATAATAACTTCTTTATATATAGGTGCAAGCATACCTTTTACAGCAGACTTAATATCCTCTATAGCATTATAAATAATATTATAGGTACGAATATCTACATTTTCTCTTTTTGCAACTTCCATAGCTGACACAGATGGTCTAACATTAAATCCAATTATTATAGCATTTGAAGCAGATGCTAACATAACATCATTTTCATTAATTCCACCAACACCACCATGTATTGGATTAACTTTAACTTCATCTAAACTTTGCTTTTGAAGCGACTGTTTTACAGCTTCAATTGAACCACTTACGTCTGCCTTAATTATTATATTAAGATCCTTAACTTCACCTTTTTGAATTCTATCGTATAAATCTTCTAAAGAAACCTTAGAAGTAGCATTCATATTTTCAAGATGCCTTTTATCTTTACGCTTTTCTGCTATATTTTTAGCATCTTTTTCAGATTCCATTACTATTAAAGTGTCACCTGCTAAAGGTGTTTGTGAAAGTCCAAGTATTTCCACTGGAACTGATGGACCTGCTTGTGTTATTCTTTTTCCTTTACTGTTAAACATTGCTCTAACTTTGCCATAAGCACTTCCAACAAGAACAAAATCTCCTTTTTTCAATGTGCCTTTTTGTATCAATACTGTTGCTACTGACCCTCTACCCTTATCAAGTTTAGCTTCAATTATGGTGCCTTTTGCACTTCTATTTGGATTTGCTTTTAACTCTTGAACTTCTGCAACAAGTAAAATCATCTCTAATAAATCTTCAATTCCAATACGTTTTTTAGCTGAAACTGGAACAAATATTGTGTCTCCGCCCCAATCCTCAGAAATTACTCCATGCTCTGAAAGTTCTTGCTTAACTCTATCTATATTTGCAGCTTCTTTATCAATTTTATTAACAGCAACTATAATTGGAACTCCAGCAGCTTTTGCATGGTTAATTGCTTCAACAGTCTGTGGCATAACTCCATCGTCAGCAGCAACAACAAGTATTGCCATATCTGTAACTTTAGCTCCTCTAGCTCTCATTGAAGTGAAGGCCTCGTGACCCGGTGTATCTAGAAAAGTGATTTTTTTACCATTTATTTCTATTTGAGATGCTCCTATATGTTGAGTGATTCCACCTGCCTCTTGACTTGTTACAGCAGTATTTCTCATTGCATCAAGAAGTGAAGTTTTACCATGGTCAACGTGTCCCATAACAGTTACTATAGGTGACCTAGGAACTAAATCTTTTTCATCATCAACATCATCATGCTCAATTGAATTTTCAATAACTTGTAATTCATCTACAACTTCTCTTTTAGTTAAGTTTACGTGAAGTTCTTCGCATATTAGCGATGCTGTATCAAAATCAATTTCTTGATTCATATTTACCATAACACCTAACAATATAAGCTTTGAAATTAGTGTATTTACAGGAACGCCAATTTTATCAGCTAAATCTCTTACAACTATAGGTTCTTCAATTTCAATATTTTTAACCTTAATTTGTGGAACTTTCTTTTCTACTTCTTCAACAGGTTTATTGAAATTATTATTTTTTTTGTTTCTATTATTATTGTTTTTTCCCTTGTAATTGCTATTATTGTTATTTTTATTGCTATTATTACTTTTATTGTTATTATTGTTGTTATTATTGTTATTATTGTTGTTACCACCTGATGGTTTTGATTGCCCTGGTTTAGCTTGTGTTGATTTTGATTGTGCAGGTTTACCCATAGGTGTAATTAATTTCTTATCAATTTTCTTAATTTTAGCATCGTTTATATCTATTTTTTCGTCTACCAACTGGTCCTCATCTATAATAGTATTTTTATTTAATTTTTCAACTTTGGTTCTTTTTCCATTGTTTATTGCGTTTAGAGCTTTTTTAACTCTCAAAGTCTCTAAATCAGAAATAGAGCTCATATGGTTTTTAATTTTGATTCCTAACTCTTTTTCTGCCACAACTACTAAATCTTTGCTATTCATTTTTAATTCTTTTGCTAGTTCATATATTCTCATGTAGCCACCTCCGGATTATATGTTTGATAATACGTACGATACTATGTTTTCATCATTTATTGACAATACGCTCACCATTTTTTTCCCCAGACATTGTCCAAGGAGTTCTTTTTCTCCATATTCAATATATTCACAACTATATTTATCGCAAACAAATTGGATATTTTTTTTAGTTTTTTCTGATGCATCAACTGCAATCATAACTAATTTACTTTTATTTTTTTGAACTTCTAAACAGGTTACATCAAAACCTATTGAAATTTTGCCACCTTTTCTAGCAATTCCAAGCATTGAATATATTTTACTCATGCTTTGATATCTCCTGTTTAATCTCTTCATATATATTTTCAGGAATTTCCATTTCCAAGGATTTTGCTAAACGCTTAGTTTTTATAGCTTTTTCAAAACAGTCTGCCTTTTTGCAGATGTAAGTTCCTCTACCATTTACTTTTCCTGTTAAATCTAACTTTACTTCATTCTCTTTATTTTTAACAATTCTACACAATTCTTTTTTAGGAAAACTTTCCATACAACCAATACATTTTCTCATAGGTATTTTTCTTGTTTTCATTATTCCACCTCTGAATTTCTCTGTGCTTCCTGTAACTCGCTTATAATATCAATTTTCCAACCAGTCAGTTTTGCAGCAAGTCTTGCATTTTGACCTTCTTTACCTATTGCAAGAGATAGTTGATTGTCAGGTACCACTGCAACGGCACTTTTTTCCTTTTCATTTACAGTGACCTTTAAGATTTTAGCAGGTCCAAGGCTATTTGCTATAAATTTAGCAGGATCTTTATCAAATATTATTATATCAATTTTTTCTTGACATATTTCATCTATAATATTTTTTACCCTAGCACCTTTATTACCTACACATGACCCAACTGGATCTACATTAGGATCATTTGTTGAAACAGCAATTTTTGTTCTTGAACCAGCCTCTCTAGAAATAGCATGTATTTCTATTGTGCCATCATGAATTTCAGGAACTTCAAGTTCAAATAACCTTTTTACAAGATTTGGATGACTCCTCGAAAGTACTATACTAGCACCTTTTCCAGTATTTTTTACTTCTACTATAACTGTTTTTACTCTATCCCCTTGGTTATATATCTCATTAGGTATTTGCTCAGTCTGTGTTAAAACACCCTCAATTTTTCCAAGGTCAACATATACATTTCCTTTATTAACTCTTTGAATAACTCCAGTCAATATATCTGATTCTCTTCCATAATATTCACTATATATGGATTCTCTTTCGGCTTCACGAATTTTTTGAAGTATTACTTGTCTAGCAGTTTGTGCTGCTATTCTACCAAAATCTTTTTTAGGTTTAATTTCAATTTTTACTATATCACCAAGTTCATAATTAGGATTAATTTCTCTAGCTTCTGCCAAAGTTATTTCTTGATTTTTGTTCTCAACATTTTCAACTACTATTTTATCTGCAAATAATTTATATTCTCCATTTTTTTCGTCTATATCAATAGAAAAATTATTTGATTTACTAAAGTTTTTTTTGTACCCTGATTCTAAAGCAGCTCTAATGGCCTCTAATACAACATCTTGACGAATTCCCTTTTCTTTTTCAAGTTCACTTAATGCACTTAATATATCCTTATTCATTTCTCACCCTCCACTAAAAGTCCTCAATAGTTCTATTTATTTTAGATATATCTTTTAATTCTATAGTAATAATTTGATTTTCAGAATCAATTATTATATTATTTTCTTGCTTTTCCAACAATATACCTGTAATAATTTTTTTACCATCTAAAGGCTTATACAGCTTTACTTCAACCCCTTCATTGATGTTTTTCATATAATCGGACTCTGTTTTAAAAGGTCTCTCAAGTCCAGGTGAAGAAACTTCTAAAAAGTACTGTTCACTTATAAAATCCAATTCATCAAGTTTTTTGCTTAAAATGTGACTTATTTCCGAACAATCATCAACTGTTATACCCTCTGGTTTGTCAATATATACCCTTAAGTATTTAAATGGCCCTTCTTTTACATATTCTACATCTACTATTTCATATGCTGTATTTACTATAATATCTTGCATAATTTTGTAAACAGATGACTCTATAGAATTTTTACTCATATTATCTCCTTTTTTTTAATTATCAAGCAAGTTGATGAACAACCATATTTTATTTCAATTGTCTACAATCAGAAAGAGTGGGAAAAAACCCCACTCTTTCTGTCAAAAAACTTCTTTGTAATATTATATCACATTATATTATAAAAATCAAACATTTATAAAAATTTATTTTTAGTTAATAGATTGGCTAGCTAGCAAGAATTATATTTCATGAATAAGATAAACAATAAATTAAATTCTTACCTCCACATTCTTCTATTATTACAGTATTAATTTTTCAAATGCATATCACAAAAAAAATATTGTCAATTAATTAGTTCGTTAAAATAGCGAAACAAACTATACACATAAATCTAACCATATCATATAATAAAAAGACAATCTTATTAAGGTGGAAAAGTTAATGAAAAATCAAATTGATATAGAATTCAGCCGTTTGATAGATTTTATAAAAAACTATGATGTTACACAAATGAGTGATGCCATTAAAAGTAACCTTCACTATTTCAGCGATACCGATAAACCAAACTACAATGCAATTATTAACTACCTCAACAAATATAAATTATGGGGCTCTTATTATCCAGAAAAAGACATTTATGAACTTGCAGATAACCGAGCTCAGGCACTTGTAGAGCACAGACAAGATTTTGAATGGTTATATGATAAGCTGTGTGATTACCATTCTAAAAGAATAATGGTTAATATACTTTCTTACTGGATATCAACAGATATTGAGAAAATAAAACGAATACAAAGCAATCTCTTCCATCAATATTTTGATCTTGATATTATCAAATGTAACGAAAATGAGGTTTTTGTTGATATTGGAGCTTACATTGGAGACACTATGGTTGATTATGTAAAGACATTCGGAGCAGATTGCTACAAAAGGATTTATTGCTATGAAATTATGCCTGCAAATATAGATTATATTAAAAAAAATATCGAATTATTCAACTTGAAAAATGTAGTGGTGAACGAAAAGGGAGCAAGTAATAAAAGCGATTTTCTATTTCTTTCAGAAAATGAAGTTTCCTCTATTGGAACACTCTCAGAAAGAGGAACAATTAAAGTTCCGACAGTAATAATTGATAACGACATCGATGAGCATGTAACATTTATTAAGATGGATATTGAGGGAACAGAAGAACAAGCGCTACTAGGATTACGAAAAAAAATCCTAGAAAGTCATCCTAAGCTTGCATTGAGTGTTTATCATAATCATAAAGACCTATGGAAACTCGCACGCATAATCGATGAAATTGATCCTTCCTACCACTTCTATCTTCGCTATTACGGGAATACTTTATTCCCTACAGAATATCTTCTTTACGGAGTTTAGTAGTTCACGAAAGTTTAGGGGATATTTGTCAAAAAAACAATCTCCCCCCTAAACTTTGAGCATTTATATATTAATTTATTTGAGTACTTAATAAATTCGATTTATATTCCACCTTTGTCTTCAAATAACGAAATATATCTTTGTGCATTTGTATTTTTTAGATATACATAGTTAAATTCTCGAGCAATACAGTTGCCATCAATTGTAAAAGACGATAAAGCATTGTCACTATTTGCTACAGCCTCATACACAAACGAAATGCTATTTTCAGTAAGTACAAGCTCTTTTATTAGTTGAAAACTACTTATACAAATTTGTTTTTTAAAACAATTCAATGTAAAGTTATGCTCAAAAAGAATTTGTTCAAAAATTGCTCTTGTCCCAGATCCCTTCTCCCTTACAATTAAAGTTTCATTAAACAGCTCTTCAAAGGATACATTTCTTTGAGCAAACGGATGTGTTTTGCTACAAATACCAACAAACGATTCTTTACGATATAACATATGACTATATTTTTGTTTATCAAAAAAACCTTCTATTAAAGCAAAATCAAGTTTATTATGTTCAAGTAAATATAACAAATTCTCTGTATTGTCTACAATTAATGATAATGTATATCGATCATTATGAAGGAACTTCTTAATTTGTTCAGTAATAACATATTCTCCAATTGTTTTTGTTGCTCCGATGCGCAGTTCAGTTGAAGACTTGCTCGTAATTTCTTTTTTCAAGGAATCGTCACTATATTGTGCTGAACGTGCATAGGCTTCAAGCTGATGTGCTGCTTTTGTTTTTTGTAGTCTTTTACCATTGTAAACAAACAGCTTACATCTATATTCATTTTCTAAAAAATGAATATGTTGTGTTACGGCAGGCTGCGTCATATGCAACAATTCTGCTGTTCTACGATAATTCATTATATCACACAATTGCAAAAATGTTTTAATTCTATAATCTAACACAATTCCTCCTATAAATTTTTATTATCAACAAATAAATATCAATTATTAGATTTTATCATTAAACCATGCTAGAATCAATATGAAATATTAAATAAGTGCTAACTGGAGGAAATATTATGTTAGAAAAAAGTATGTTAGGTAAAATATTAAAACTGGTCCCTGGTATTATTATTGCGTTATTAATAGCAGCAATTGCAAAGTATATAGAAAGCCTACTGCCAATCCATCTTATTGGCGCATCTGTAATTGCACTTTTCATTGGTATGATTATAAACAACTTTAAACAACCAAGTCAATTTATTAAACCAGGTTTAAAATTTACATCAAAAAAAATATTGAAATTCGCTATTATTTTACTTGGTGCATCTTTGAGTATTGGAACTGTTGTAACAGTAGGTAAATTATCTTTAATGGTTATGTGTTTTACACTATTAACATGTTTTGGTGGAGGCTATATAGTTGGTCGTTTATTAGGGTTAAACTGGAAATTATCAAATTTAATTTCATCTGGAACTGGCATTTGTGGTGGTTCTGCAATAGCAGCAATTGCGCCTGTTATTGATGCAGACGACAAAGATATTGCTTATGCATTGTCAGCCACTTTTTTATTTGACATGGTAATGATATTGCTTTTTCCTATTATGGGGAAATGGATGGGTCTTTCAGATATGGCATATGGCCTTTGGGCTGGAACAGCAGTTAATGATACTTCAAGTGTTGTAGCCGCTGGTTTTGCATTTAGTGAAGGAGCAGGGGATTTTGCAACTATGGTTAAGTTAACTCGAACACTTTCAATTATTCCTGTTGTAGTTATTTTTGCAATTATCAATGTTAGATTAAAGAGAAAAGAAGCACTTGCAGTAGGAAAAAATACAAATATCAATTTAAAGGTTAATATTTCATCTGTTTTTCCATGGTTTATTTTAGGATTTGTTGCATTGGCAGTTATCAATAGTTTTGGAATTATTCCTAACTCAATTTCAATTATGGCAAAAGAACTTAGTAAATTCTTAATGATTTCCGCACTTGCATCTATTGGTTTAAACACAAGTTTTAATGAAATGCGAAAATCCGGAATAGCACCAATGTTACACGGATTTATAATATCAGCTTTAGTAGTAATTGTTGCAATTACTGTAGAATATTTTATGGGTATTATTTAAATCAAAATCCCTATGGCAAAGTTTACATGCCATGGGGATTTTAACTATTATACATTAAATATTGAAATCTGATTAGTTTTATCTAAATTCTTAAGACAGCCATGCTTTTCCATTACCTCTATTACAGTTTTACTTACTTTAGCTCTTTTAGATATATCTTCTATTGAAATAAATTCTTTTTTTTGTCGTTCAATTTTAATATTAGTGGCTGCATTTGCTCCTAGTCCTTGTAGCCCCACTAGTGGCGGAATTATTCCTTTTCCACCCTCCGAAATCATAAATTTTCTATCATCAGATTTGTATAGATCAACTTTTTCACATTTTATTCCTCTTTTATACATTTCTAATGCTACTTCAAGAACAGTGATTAAATTTTTTTCTTTTGCAGTTTTATCATTACCTTTTGCTTCTAAAATCTTTATATTTTCTAATATATTATTCTCACCTTTTGTAATTATATCAGCATCAAAGTCTTCTGCTTTCATTGTAAAATATGTTGCATAGAAGGCTTCTGGATAATGAACTTTAAAATATGCTATTTTTACTGACATAGTTACATATGCAACAGCATGTGCCTTTGGGAACATATATTTTATAGTATTACAAGAATCAATATACCATTGAGGCACATCACATTCTTTCATTGCTGCTTCATCATCTTCTCTTAGTCCTTTACCTTTTCTAACACGCTCCATAATATCAAATGACTTTTTCTTTGCAACGCCTTTTTGTATTAAATACGTCATTATGTCATCACGTGTAGAAATAACACCACCAATTTCCGCATATCCTTTTTTTATTATATCTTGTGCATTATTAAGCCATACGTCAGTTCCATGTGATAGACCGCTTATTCTAACTAAATCTGAAAATGATTTTGGCTTTGTATCCATAATCATTTGTCTAACAAATGGTGTACCAAATTCTGGTATCGCTAAAGTTCCTGTTTCACAATTAATTTCATCTAGTGTTATTCCAAACACCTTAGGACTCGTAAATATAGACATTGTTTCAGGGTCGTCTATAGGCACATCGTCTCTGTTTATATTTGTAAAATCCTCTAACATACGAATTATAGTTGGTGTATCATGACCTAGCAAGTCTAGTTTAAGGATACGTCCAGAAATAGAGTGATAGTCAAAATGCGTAGTTATGGTTCCTGATTTATCATTGTTAGCTGGATATTGAACTGGCGTAAAATCATGAATATCTTTATCTCTAGGAACAACCATTACACCGCCTGGATGCTGACCGGATGTTCTCTTAACGCCAAGACAACCACTTATTAACCTATCTATTTCCGCCCTACGTTTTGATATCCCTTTTTCCTCGAAATAATTTTTAACAAATCCATAAGCTGTTTTATCTGCAATCGTACCTATTGTACCAGCTCTAAAAACTTTTCCCTCTCCAAAAAGTTCTTCTGTAAATTTCATTGCAATCCCTTGTTCTTCACCAGCAAAATTCAAATCTATATCTGGCTCCTTGTCCCCTTCAAATCCTAGGAAAACCTCAAATGGTATGTCATGCCCCTCTTTAATTAAATTAGTACCACAATTAGGGCATGATTTATCTGGTAAATCATAACCTGAACTGTATGAGCCATCCTCGAAAAATTCTGAGTATTTACAACTTTGACATATATAGTGAGGAACAAGTGGATTAACTTCTGTTATACCACTCATAGTAGCCGCAAATGATGAACCGACAGATCCTCTCGAACCAACTAGATATCCATCTTCATTTGATTTTTTAACTAGTTTTTGTGCAATGATATACATGATTGCATATCCATTACCAATTATGGAGTTAAGTTCTCTATCTAATCTCACTTTAACTATTTCTGGTATCGGATCTCCGTAAATAGAAATTGCTTTTTCATATGATAATTTCCTCAATTCTTCATCAGAACCCTCAATAATTGGAGGAAATGTTCCATTTGGTATAGGTAAAATAAATTCAACTAAATCAGCTATTAAATTAGTATTTCTTACAACTACTTCATATGCTTTATCTGTTCCTAAATATGAAAAGTTTTCTAACATTTCATCTGTTGTCATAAGATATAGTGGAGACTGTTCTTCCGCATCACCAAATCCTTGACCCGACATAAGAATTCTTCTGTAAATTTCATCTTCTTTTTCCAAAAAATGAACGTCTCCTGTTGCTATAACAGGCTTGTTTAACTTTTCTCCTAAAGAAACAATTTTTCTATTAATATTTTTTAATTCTTCTATATCATCTACTCTTCCATTTCTAACAAGAAACATGTTATTTTGAAGTGGTTGTATTTCTAAAAAGTCATAAAATGAAGCTATTTCTTCTATTTTCTCTTCATTTGCACCAGAAAGTATAGCTCTATATAATTCTCCAGCTTCACATGCCGTTCCAATTATAAGACCTTCTCTTTTACTATTCAAAATTGATTTAAATAATCTAGGTTTCTTATAAAAGTTTTTTAAATGGGATTCAGAAACAAGATTGTATAAATTCTTTAGCCCAATATAGTTCTTTACAAGAATATTAACATGGAATGATGACTGCTTCACAATGTCTATTTCTTCTTTTAACACACTATTTATAATTCCCATATCATATATTTCTCTATCATTAAGCATATTTAACAAATTAATAAATAAATAAGCTGTAGCTTGAGCATCATCGACAGCTCTATGATGGTTTTCTAATTTTATTCCAAGCTTTTTAGTTAATGTATTCAATTTGTAATTTTTAACCTGTTTCATTAATGCTTTAGAAAGTTCTAAAGTATCAACAACTGATGGGTCGTAATCCATATTCAGATATGTCTTTGCTTTATCTTTTATAAAGCTTACATCAAAATTAGCATTATGTGCTACAAGAACTCCTTTTTCTCCTACGAAACTAATAAATTCGTTTAATACACTTTTTATATCAGGTTGTCCAACTAGCATATCATCTGTTATTGATGTTAGTTCAATTATTTTTGCAGGCAGATTTTTATTTGTGTGAACAAATGTTGAAAAATTATCTACAACTTTTTTATTTCTAATTTTAACAGCACCTATTTCTATAATATCATCTTTGTGTGAATTCAATCCCGTTGTCTCAATATCAAAAACAACAAATTCATCATCTAAATTTACATTATCACATTTATGAGATATAGAAACATTATCATTAATTAAATATCCTTCCATTCCATATATAACTTTAAATTTATCATCTGCACAACCCATTGCTTCTGGAAATCCTTGAACTACACCGTGGTCTGTGATTGCCATAGCTCTATGTCCCCATTTCTTAGCTTTTTTGGCATAGTCCTTAAATCCATTGATACCGTCCATTGAACTCATGCCAGTATGCAAATGAAGTTCAACTCTCTTTTCTGTTGCAGTATCCATCCTACTTTGTTCTTCAGCTTCTATTATTTGCATACCTTTAACTTTTATAATAAGTTGCTTCTCATATTCATCAAATTCAGCATTTCCAACTATTTGAATTTGTCTACCCTTTTCAAAATCAGCATCATTAAAATCTTTAGGGCAGAAATATTTTGCACTTATTGAGTCAGTTAAATCAGTAGCTGTAATTATCATAAGTGTACTACCCGTTTTTAAAACCCTTTTATCTAGATTTATAATCTTACCTTTAACATTTACTATTCCAGATTCATCAGTTATTTCTGACATTTTAGAAACAGATATTCCATTAAAATCAACATTTTCATTTTTTCTTGGCCTGTATGGTTTTTTGAATCCTTCAGTACTATCTGATTTATATGTTTGAAGTGATTTTTTTTCACTTATTGCACTTGAATTCTGTATAATTTCATTGCTTTTTTTGAGTTCTTCATCAAATATTTTTTGTACTGTAATAGCTGCTTCATGTTCTGTTTCATCATTATAATTAACCCTTACACTTATGGGAAATTTATATTGTCTTAGAATTTTTTTGAAATTTTCTTCAACCTTTAATTTTTTAATTTCTGATAATAAGAGTTCATTACAAATATTTAATATAAAGTTATCATCACTAAAATCAATACTAATGTTATTTATTGCTTTATTCAGAACAAAGGAGCTTTTTTTTAATAAATAATAAAAATTATTTCTAATTTTTTCTATTACATAATCTTTTTTATTGCTAAAAGATTCTTCAATATTATAATTTATAATTATTTCCATATTAATGGAGTTATTGTAGTGTTTTTTTATTGTATTTATAGCATAATCCACATCAGAAAAATCTATGATACTATCCGAGTCAGCATATACCCTTATTGTGTTGTCTTTTTTAACAACCTCTATTTTTTCAAGCTTAACATCTTTTAAACTTTTACATTCTTCTATGTTTAATATGTTATCAAAAAACATTGTTATCTCCTTAATCTTTACATCTTGTACTAGAATTATATCATTATAGATTAGTTAGTTCAACACCATTATAAATTTGCTAAAAATTAAAGACGGAATCTGTTGAGAAACCGCCATTTGTCTTTTCTTATAACTATAAGTTTTCTAATTCTATAAACTTAATTAATATAGGGCTGTCTTTTTTTGATATGAGTATAATATGATTTGCTTGTTCATGTCTTGATATCTTATTAATTATTTTTTCGAACATTTTCTTGTATTCTTCATGGCCATTAACAAATGCTAATGAACTTACTTTAATCATCTCAGAATTTGATACCTGTTTAAAATCAATTTCATATCCAGCCACATTTGCCAAACTTGAAATAAATACTCTTTGAGCTCTGCCATTTCCTTCTCTAAATGGATGAAGTGCGTTTATTTCACTCATATAGTAAGATAATCGTTCATATATTCTATTTTCCTCTATATTAATTAGATAATTTTCATCTTTTAATCTTTGAAAAATTGTTTCACCATAACTACTTATATTTTCTGAATAACAAAACATATTTCCTTTAGCTATATTTACAGTTCTGATTTTTCCTGACCATTCATAGATGTCCTGGAAAATATACTTATGTATGTCTTGTAAATGTTTTAAATCAAATATACCTTTTATTTGATTTTTTTCAATTTCTGCAAGTCTTAGAGAAGTAAACTCTCTTTCAGCTACATTAAGTTTATTTTTATCCTTAATATTAAGTTTATTCTTTAATACATCAGAATTGGGATAACAGTACACATTATCCCAATTATAAGTATAGCTATAATCCTCATTCATAGGATTAACATCCTTTTACTGTATGCTTTTCCACCAGATGTTTTATCATATCATTAAATGCAACTTTCCCAGATAAACAAATTCTTATTCTATCTCTATCTTGCTCAGTTAGAGGCATTCCTTCAATTGCTAAATTACCATTAACATTGTTTATAATTTTATCAATTTCTTTTGAATTCATATAGTAAATACCTTCCTCATCATTTGCCTTTTTCATTAATATTATAACATATTTTAAACATTAATACAATTATTATTAAAAATAATTACATAAAAAAACAAAATAAAAAACATACTTTTGACATAACTTTTATCTATTATATAAACATAGAAACGAAAGTTTTTAAAAATTATAAGGAGGTCATTAAAATGACAAATTTTAAAAAATATGTAGTACTAGGTACAGTAGTAATTGCTATGGGAGCTACAACACTTACAGCGTTTGCTTTTTCAAATTATGGAACTCCTGCACAAGCAGCTGCAGGAATTACAGGAAAAACAGTTGAAGATATAATTACAGAAAAAAATGAAACTGGCAAAACATATGGAGAAATTGCAAGTGATGCAGGAAAGTTAGAAGAATTTAAAGATGAAATGTTGGCAGTTAAAAAGCAAATTCTTGATGAAAAGGTTGAAGCTGGAATAATCACACAAGAAGAAGCAGATGAAATTATTCAAGCAATAGAAGAAAATCAATTAAATTGTGATGGAACTGGCTCTGGAAGAATTGGGCAGAGAATGGGTGCTGGTTTTGGTGGTATGATGGGTCAAGGTAATGGTCAAGGACGTGGAAATGGCCAAGGTAGAGGGAATGGTCAAGGACTAGGTAATGGTTCTTGTCAGTTTCAATAAATAATTTAATACCATATTTTATTTCGGTTACTCTATTTAATAGGGTAACTGTTTTTTATTGCAATATTTTTTTATCTAATATAACACTTTTTATCAAAAATTTGATATAATATGCATAAAGGAGGTGTGCGAATGCAAGATTTATATAATTTAAATCTAACAACTATTACTATTAGAGTATTGCTATCATTAGTAATGGGTGGCATTATAGGAATTGAAAGAAGTAGAAAAAATCACCCTGCCGGATTTAGAACGTATATGTTAGTTTGCTTAAGTTCAACCTTGGTTATGATGACTAATCAATTTATTTACATATGGTTTGAAGGAACTGACCCTGCAAGACTAGGCGCTCAAGTCATTAGTGGGATAGGTTTCTTAGGTGTAGGTACAATAATTGTAACCCGTAGAAACCAAGTTAGAGGTTTAACTACAGCTGCTGGATTATGGACCTCCGCATGTTTAGGATTAGCAATAGGAATCGGATTTTATGAAGGTGCCATAATTGTGGGATTTTCTGTATTTCTCATAATGACACTATTTAAAAGATTAGATATTTACCTTACATCGAATAATAGAATTATTACTATATATGCTTCATTTTCTTCAATTGAGAGCTTTGATAACTTTATTATATTTAGTAATAATTTAGGCTTAAAGGTAATTGATATAGAAATGAATAAGAATTCTAATATTAAAAATTCAAGCGTTGTATCTATTTTGAATTTAAAAAGCAAGAATCGTTGCTCTCATTTAGAAATTATCAGAAAGCTTAGTGACTTTGAAGGACTAATTCATATAGAAGAACTTTAGTAAAATAGCGGTTAATTATAAAATATTTAAATTAAGATACCTAAATATTTTTATAATTAACCGCATATTATTTACATCTGATTTATTTCTTGAATAAGAGTCTTTACTATATCTTCTTCTTTTATTTTTCTAATAATAGTGCCTTTTTTAAATAATAGAGCTTCACCTATTCCTCCAGCTATACCAATATCCGATTGTTTTGCTTCACCAGGTCCATTTACGGCACACCCCATTATAGCAACTGTGACAGGTTTATTGACGTTTTTTAAGCCTTCCTGTATTTGTTTAGATAATTCTATTATATTAATCTTAGTTCTACCACATGTTGGGCAAGTTATATAGTTTATACCAAAATTTCTTAATCCAAGGCTTTTTAAAATTTCTTTAGCTACCTTAACTTCTTCTCTAGGGTCATCAGTTAAAGAAATACGCATGGTATCTCCGATACCATCTAAAAGCAAGCTTCCTACACCAATACTAGAGCGTATACTACCATCAAAAAGCGTACCTGAATGGGTTATCCCAACATGAAGAGGATAATTCACTTTTTGAGACATTATTTTATACGCATCTACAGTCATTTTAATATTTGTTCCCTTTAACGAAATGACAATATTATTATAATCTAAGTCCTCTAAGATTTTGACATGCTCTAATGCACTTTCAACCATTCCTTGTGCTGTAGGTTGCCCATTGTATTTTTCAAGTATAGCTTTATGAATTGAACCTACATTAACGCCTATTCTAATGGGAATTTCTCTAGGTTTTGCCGCCTCAACGACTTTTTGCACTCTATCAATACTTCCTATGTTTCCAGGATTAATTCTTAACTTATCTATTCCACTTTCTATACTTTTTATGGCTAATCTATAATCAAAGTGAATATCTGCTACCATCGGAATATGTATTTGCTTTTTTATTTCCTTTATAGCTTCTGCATCTTCCATATCCGCTACTGCTACTCTAATTATTTCACATCCAACTTCTTCTAAAGCTAATATTTGGCTTACTGTTGATTTTATGTCTTTTGTAAATGTATTTGTCATGGATTGAACAGTTATTGGCGCATCGCCACCTATTTCAATATTTCCACACATTACTTTTCTAGTTTGTTTTCTAATTATTTGTTCCATAGTTTGTTCCCTCCAATAAGTGGACTGCTTAGAATGCTATCGCCACAAAATATCAGGACACATAAGATGCGTCCCGATATTTTTATTTGCTTATATTCTATTTATAATTTTTTTCCAATTACATTTTATATCCTAAATAATCTAAGTATATCCTTGTAAGTTATAAAAATCATAAGAGTTATCAATACAACAAATCCAACAAAATGTACAAATCCTTCTTTTTCAATTGGTATAGCCTTTCCTCTTATTGCTTCAATTATTAGAAAAACTAATTTACTTCCGTCTAATGCAGGTATTGGTAACAAATTCATAAAACCTAAATTAATACTAATAAATGCCGCTAGATTTAGAACTGATAATATACCAGTTTTAGCTGCTTCTCCCACCATACTAATTACCATAACAGGACCACCTACTGCATCACTTCCAAGTTGACCTGTTACAAGTTTAACTATTACATCAAACATAAGCCTTATATAATAAACTGTTTTGTATGCTGATGAAGCTAATGCTGTAATAAATGACTTTTCAATTTGAGTATTGTATCTAACAGATATTTGGTTTTCTGGACTTGTATTAAATTCTAATATTTTTCCATCCCTATCTACAGTAATTTTTATAACAGAATCTTTTGCTGAATTAATTTGGTTAGTTATTTCTTCCCATGTATTAACGGGAATATTATTTATTTTTATAACTTTATCTCCATCTTTTACCCCAGCTTTATATGCAGGAGAGTTCATATCAGTTGGGGATACTGTTGTTGATGTTTTGCCATTTATAATTGTAGATGTAATTCCAACTAACTTTCTATAGTTGTTATCAATATTAAATTGTTTTGTTTCTCCATTTCTTTCTATTTCAACTGAATAGGATTTGTTATCTGCATTTGTTATTTGATAAAAGATATCTTCCCATATATACGCATTTTTTCCATTAATGGATACGATTTTATCACCAGATCTCATACCAGCCGCATATTCATTAGAATTCTCATCTATTACATCAATTTTATTTCCTGCAACACCAAAAGATAGTGCTATAATTATAAATAGAACCAAGGCTAAAAGGAAATTCATAATTGGGCCGGCTGCTATTACTTGAAATCTCTGCCAAACAGTTTTATTACTGAAACTTGTTTTTGATCTTATATCTTCTTCTTCACCTTCCATTTTGCAAAATCCGCCTATCGGAATTGCCCTAATGGAATATAAAACACCATCTTTTTCCTTTTTATACAATATAGGACCCATACCTATAGCAAACTCTTCTACCCTAATTCCTACATTTCTTGCTACTTTATAGTGGCCATACTCATGCACCAAAACTATAACTGAGAAAACAAGAATTGCTGTTATAAAAGTCAACAATATATTACCTCCAATTTATATGAAATAACTTATAAAATAATAAACAACAGGTGCAACAAAAAGAACACTATCGAACCTGTCTAATATGCCTCCATGCCCTGGTAAAAAGTTTCCATAATCCTTTATTGAAAATTCCCTTTTGATTTTAGAGGCAGATAAATCTCCTACTATCGAAAACACAGAAGCACATATACTAAATATTATAATGTAAATATATTTATTTATGCTTAAATAATTAAAATACAAAATAGAAATAATGGTACATCCTATTATCCCCCCTATAGCTCCTTCAATTGTTTTATTTGGACTTACTTGGGGATATAGTTTTGTTCTACCGAACATTTTACCAGTGAAATAAGCAAATGTGTCTGAGCCAAATGCTATTATATAAACAAGCCATACGTATTTTGATCCATTCATTAATATCATATGATACATAAAAAAAACTACATATGAGCCTATAAAAATAATTTCCGACATTTTTTTAATATCTATACTCTTATTAAAAACAAACATTAAAAAGTTTATAGCAATAAATATAAATATTATAAATTTAAAAAAATAAAGATTGTTCGTAATTTTTATATAAAATAATGAGGCAGCAAAAAAATAGTTAAATAAGCCGCCATAATCGAAGCCACTTTTAAAAAATAATCTTGAAATCTCAAATATTGCAATGCATGTAATACCAAAATATACAAAATCATATATGCTTCCACCTAAATATGTAACGTAAGCTATAAATGCCCCACCTACGACACCTGTAACTACTCTTTTTCTCATATACGAACACCTTCCTAGTTTTTTCCATACCTTCTTTTTCTTGTTTGATAACTGTCAATTGCTTTTAAGAATTCTTCTTTATTGAATTCTGGCCACATAACATCAGTAAAATAAAATTCTGTATAAGCAAGCTGATACAAGAGAAAATTACTCAGCCTTATTTCGCCGCTTGTTCTAATGAGTAAATCAGGATCTGGTATATCATTAGTATATAAATATTTTTTAAAACTTTCTTCATCTATATCATCTATGTTAATTCTATTATTTTCATAATCATCAATAACTTTTTTTACAGCATCTGTAATTTCAGTTCTTGAACCATAGCTAAGCGCAATGTTCAATGTAAGTTTTGTATTATTTTTTGTTAGTTCTATAGAACGTTTAACTTCATTTTTTGTTTCCTCAGGTAAATCCTCGATGTTTCCTAAAAGTATTACTTTAACATTATTTTCATTTAAATAATTTAGTTCTTTTTTTATAAATTCTACTAAAAGGCCCATTAGATAATCGACTTCTTTTTTTTCTCTACCCCAATTTTCAGTAGAAAATGCATAAATTGACAAATATTTAATTCCCATATCTACACATGTTTTTGTTAAATCCTTTACTCTTAATGCACCTTCTCTGTGTCCATAGGTAGCAGGCATAAAACGTTTCTTTGCCCATCTTCTATTGCCATCCATTATAACCGCCACATGTTCTGGCAGATTGCTGTGAATTTCTATATTTTCTAAATTCATATCTACGCCTCTCTAATTGTAATACACATATACTAAACAGGCTTATGAACTAATCACAAGCCTGTAAACAGACTAATAGTATGATACACACAAGTTAATATAATTACCTTCCTTTGAACACCTAATTACATAGGGATTATTTAGGTTATTAAACTTATTATTTGTACCTGTGAGTTTTTTTATATTAACTATGTTGTTCTCTTTATTATCCCTTATTATGTTCAATGCATCTTGGAGAGGATAACCAATCAAATTATTCATTATCCTAAACCTCTAATATCTCTTTTTCTTTATCTTTATAAACATCATCAATTAATTTAGTATATTTATCCGTAAGCTTTTGCATTTCATCTTCAGCTTTTTTATGATCGTCTTTTGTCAATATACTTTCTTTTTCTTGTTTTTTAAACTCATCATTTGCATCTCTTCTAATATTTCTAAGGGCAACTTTTGCGTTTTCAGTTTCTTTTTTAACTAACTTAAGTAAATCTTTTCTTCTTTCTTCAGTTAATTGAGGTATCATAAGCCTTATTAATTTTCCATCATTTGAAGGATTGATCCCTAAATCTGAAGCAAGTATTGCTTTTTCAATTTCTTTTATTAAGCTAGAATCCCAAGGTTGAATAATTATTGCTCTTGGCTCAGGTACAGATATATTTGCAACTTGGTTTAGTGGTGTCATTGTACCATAGTAACTAACTTGAATTTTATCAACTAGCTTTGGATTAGCTTTACCAGCTCGTATGGACGCTAAATCTTCTTTTAGAAAACTAATTGATTTTTTCATTTGCTCTTCTGCCTTTGTAATTGATTCTTTATACATCTCTTAAACCTCCTCTATTATTGTACCTATATTTTCGCCTTTAATTATTTTTTCAATATTTTCTGGATTCTCTATACCAAAGACTAATATAGGAATTTTATTATCCATACATAACGAAGTTGCAGTTGAATCCATTATCTTTAGCCCTTTGTTCAAGATATCAATATATGTTAACTTGTCGTATTTTTTGCAATCTGGATTTTTATTTGGGTCGTCACTATATACTCCATCAACTCCATTTTTAGCAAGCAGTATTATATCTGCATTTATTTCAGCTGCTCTTAGTGCAGCTGTTGTATCTGTTGAAAAAAACGGATTACCTGATCCACCTGAAAAAATTACAACTCTACTCTTTTCTAAATGTCTAACAGCTTTTCTTCTAATATATGGTTCTGCTATTTGTCTCATTTCAATTGCGGTTTGAACTCTTGTTTGAACACAAATCTTCTCTAAAGCATCTTGAAAAGCTAATCCATTTATTATAGTTCCAAGCATTCCCATATAATCAGATGTAGTTCTATCCATATCTATAGCACTTGCTCCGCGCCAAAAATTTCCGCCACCTATTACTAGCCCTACTTCAACACCCATATCATTTACATTTTTTATAACCTGTGAAATTTTCATAACGGTTTCTTCATTTATACCATGACCACTACCACCAGCCAATGCTTCACCACTAATTTTCAACAATATTCTTTTGTACTTACAGTCCATCATTCCTCCTGAAAGTTCTAATTTTAATGGAGAACTAATTAAAGTTCTCCATCTTAATTCTTTATTATACAGTCATTTGTTTTGCTACTTCTTCTGCAAAATTTTCTTCTTTTTTCTCTATACCTTCACCTACTTCAAATCTCTTAACTCCAGCAATCTTGATTTCCTTACCAAGTTTTGATGCAGTATTGCTAATAACTTTAGCCACTGTTAAATCTCCATCTTTTACAAATGCTTGCTCTAATAAGCAAACTTCTTTTAATTCCTTGTTAAGTCTTCCTTCAACCATTTTTTCTACTATGTTTTGAGGTTTTCCTTCATTCAATGCTTGGTTAATAAGTATTTCTTTTTCATGTGCAATATAATCTGCATCAACATCATCTCTAGAAATATATTTTGGATTCATTGCTGCTACTTGCATTGCAATATCTTTTCCTAATTCTTCAAGTGCTTCTTTTTCTCCTTCTGATTCAAGAGCTACTATTACAGATATTTTTCCACCACCATGAATATACGCAGAAACTACTCCATTAGAAACTTCTTCAACACTAAATCTTCTTATGCCCATATTTTCGCCTATTTTGGCTATTTTTTCAGTTAGTATATCTTGAACTGTTTTTCCTGAATTTAAATATTCTGCAGCTTTTAATGCTTCAATATCAGATGGTGACTTATCAATAATTATTTTTGCTGTTTCAGCAACAAAATCTTTAAATTCTTCATTTTTAGCAACAAAGTCTGTTTCTGAATTTACTTCTAAAACAACACCTTTTTTTCCATCTTCTGATATATATGCTGTTGTAAGTCCTTCAGCAGCAACTCTTCCTGACTTCTTAGCTGCTTGTGATAACCCTTTTTCTCTTAAAAAGTCCACTGCTTTTTCCATATCTCCATCAGTTTCTTTTAATGCTTTTTTACAATCCATCATACCTGCATTTGTTTTTTCTCTAAGTTCTTTTACCATTGAAGCTGTTATTTCCATTGTTATTTCCTCCAAATTTAAAAAAGCAAGACGTAAGGAAAAAATTCCTAACCCCTTACTTTTATATTTTATATTTTATTTTTTATTCTATGTTTGTATTTTATTACAATATTGTATTATTAAGCTATTATAATATTTTTTATTCTTCTATAGCTTCTTCAACTTTTTCTGTTTCTTCTGAAGTTGGCTCTTCTGAAGTTTCTTCTTCAGCCATTTGTACACCTTGTTTTCCTTCTAATATAGCATCAGCTATTGTAGCAGTTAATAATTTAACAGCTCTTATAGCATCATCATTACCAGGGATAACATAATCAACTTCATCAGGATCACAGTTTGTATCAACTATTGCAACAACTGGAATTCCTAATATTTTCGCTTCTTGTACTGCAATCTTTTCTTTTCTTGGGTCAACTACGAATAAAGCTCCTGGAACTTTTTCCATGTTCTTAATTCCACCTAAGAATTTTTCAAGTCTTTCAGTTTCATTTTTTAACTTTATTACTTCTTTCTTAGGTAAAAGAGCGAATGTTCCATCTTCTTCCATAGCTCTTAATTTATTCAGCTTATCAACTCTTTTTCTGATAGTTGAATAATTAGTGAGCATTCCACCAAGCCATCTTTGACTTACAAAGTGCATTCCGCATCTTGCTGCTTCACTCTTTGTTGATTCTTGTGCTTGTTTTTTTGTTCCTACGAACAATACTTCTTCACCATTAGCTACAACATCTTTTATAAATCTGTAAGCTTGATCTACTTTATCGCTTGTTTTTTGCAAGTCAATAATATAGATACCATTTCTTTCTGTGAAAATGTACTCTGCCATTTTAGGATTCCATCTTCTAGTCTGATGACCAAAATGAACTCCTGCTTCTAGCAATTTTTTCATACTAACTATTGCCATTATTATTTCCTCCTTTTGTTTTACCTCCAAATTTATCATCTTTTACAAAAGACCTTTCGGCACAACTCTTGCAAAATCTAAATCTGTGCGTAATTAAATTTAGTATAACATAGCTCATATTATTTGGCAATAAAAATTTACCAAATTTACATTATAAATTTTGACTACCTAAAAATATGACTTTTAAACTCAAAATTCTACATTTATATTATACTTTACTCATTTCACATTTTTTATTATTACAAATTACTTTATTATTCTTCATTACCATTTGGCTTCCACATTTTTCACACTTTTCTTCTGTAGGTTCATACCATGAAAGATAATTGCAATCTGGATAATTGCTACAGCCAAAAAACCTTCTTCCAGCTTTTGAATATTTAACAGCAATTTTATTTCCACACAAAGGACATTTAACGTCTATTTCCTTAAGAATTTGTTTTGTGTTCTTGCATTCAGGATAATTAGAACAGGCTAAAAATTCTCCATATCTTCCTTTTCTTTTAAGCATTTTAGCTCCGCACTTTTCACAGTCTATGTCAGTTTCTTCGACAGTTTCCTTATCTTTTAGAGGTTTTGTATTCTTACATTCTGGATAATTTGGGCAAGCTAGAAATTTACCATATCTTCCTTTTTTAACAACCATAAATTCCCCACAATTATCACATTTAACATCACTTACTTCGTCCTTAATCTCTATTTTTTCCATTTCTTTTTCAGCTACATCTAAATAAACCTTAAAATCTTTGTAAAAATCTATTATTACATCTCTCCATCCAATTTTCCCTGATGCAACTTCATCTAGATTATTTTCCATTTGTGCGGTGAATTTTTCGTTTATTATAGTTGAAAAATATTTTTCCATCATTTCTGTGACAAGAAAACCCATATCTGTTGGAAGTAAACTCCCCTTGTCTTTAACAACATACTCTCTATTAGAAATAGTAGTAATAGTAGGTGCATATGTACTAGGCCTACCTATACCCAAAACTTCCATAGTCTTAATTAAAGTTGCTTCTGTATATCTAGCAGGTGGTTGAGTGAAATGTTGAACTGGATCTATCTTTTTTATATCTAATTCTTCTTGCTCGACAATATCTGGCAATACTTTATCATCTGAGCCATCAGCATATTTATATATACGTTTATACCCATCAAACTTCAATATACTTCCACTAGTTTTAAAAACATTATTGTTGCTATTAAAAGTTATCGATGTAATATCAAACTCTGCATCTGCCATTTGACACGATACAAACCTTCTCCATACTAAGTTATAAAGCTTATATTGGTCTGTTGTTAGGTCACTTTTTATTTTATCAGGATCTTTTAAAACATAAGTAGGTCTAATAGCTTCATGTGCATCCTGTACCTTTGTATCAGCTTTTTTAGATTTTGTATAAGTTCTGCTAGAATAATACTTTTCATCAAAATTAGATAATATGTAATCTTTGACACTGCTCATTGCCTCATCTGATAATCTAAATGAATCTGTCCTGATATAGGTTACAAGACCAACACTTCCTTCACCCTTTATATTAATACCTTCATATAATTGTTGTGCAACCATCATTGTTTTTTTAGCTGTAAAATTAAGCTTTCTATTTGCTTCTTGCTGTAGACTGCTAGTTGTAAAAGGTGGGTATGGTTTAGTTCTCTTCTTTGTTCTATCTATTTTATATACTGAAATTTTTTCTTTATCTATACTATTAATAATTGCATTAACTTCATCTTCACTATTAATCTTAATTTTTTTAATTTTATCATTTTCTAAAAACCCATAAAATTTTGCAATAATTTTTTTTCTTGATTTATTTAATTCTAAATCTAATGTCCAATATTCTTCTGATTTAAAATCATTTATTTCACGTTCTCTATCTATAATTAATTTTAGTGCAACTGATTGTACCCTTCCTGCGCTTAAACCTTTCTCTATCTTTTTCCATAATAAAGGACTTATATTATATCCAACTAACCTATCAAGAATACGCCTAGCTTGTTGAGCATCAACTAAATCTAAATTAATTTTTCTAGGATTTTTACTTGCCTTTGTAACTGCTTCTTTAGTAATTTCATTAAATTCTATTCTTAAAGTTGATTGTTCATCTAATTTAAGGATATTAGCTAAATGCCACGAAATAGCCTCACCTTCCCTATCAGGGTCAGTTGCCAAAAATACTTTATCTGCCTTCTTAGCTTCTTTTTTCAATTCCTTTATTATATCACCTTTGCCTCTTATTGTTATATAATTAGGCTCAAAATTATCTTCTATGTCAATTCCAAGTTTACTTTTAGGTAAATCTCTAACATGACCTACAGAAGCTTTAACTGTATAATTTCTCCCCAGAAATTTACCTATTGTTTTAGCTTTAGCTGGTGACTCTACTATTACCAAGTTATTTTTCATAAATCCTCCAATACCTTTTGTATACAATTAATTTGCACTCATTTTTTTGAACTTTGTACTATACTCGTTTATACAGTATAATACATTTTTTTAATTGTCAATAGCAATTGAGTTCATTTATTCAAAAAATACCTTTCCCCAGAAACTTTTCTTACTATGCCTTTAAGTTCTAAAATAGTTAATACACTTAGTATTTCACCTATTTCCATATCAGTGTTATCAGATATTTCATATAATGTTGCACCATTTAATATAAGTAAATTTATTATTTTTGATTCATCATCATTTAAATCTATAATTTTGTTTTTTTCTCTTCTATTATTATCAACAATTTTTTTTAACTCTGGAATTTCTTCAATTATATCATCAACGCATGTTACAATTTTAGCACCATCTTTAATTAGTAAATTAGTACCTTTACTAAATATGCTATCAATATTTCCTGGTACTGCAAATATTTCTCTTCCTTGATTCGCAGCATGACCAGCAGTTATTAGTGTTCCGCTTTTTTCCTGAGCTTCAATAACGAGAACACCATCTGATAACCCGCTAATTATTCTATTTCTATCTGGAAAATTTGATGGCATAGGTTGCATACCAAAAGGATATTCTGTAATTACAGCTCCATCCATATCTACTATTTTCTGATATAACGTTTCATTTTTCTTTGGATATATTAAATCTATCCCACAACCTATTACTCCTATAGTATGAGTGTTGTGTTTAATAGAAGTTTTATGCGCTATTGTATCTATTCCATATGCAAGTCCACTAATTATTGTTACTCCAAGTTCTGATAATTCTCTTGTAAATTTTTCTGCAACCCACATTCCATATTCTGTTGCCTTTCTAGAACCAACTACTGCAACAGATGTGTTGTTAGCAGTTTTTAAATTTCCTCTGTAATACAATATATATGGTGCACCATCAATATTCTTAAGTTTTTTTGGATATTCATCATCAAAATATGTAACTAAAAAAGCATTTTGTTCTTTTAATTTTTTATCTAATTTTTCACTAAATCCTCTTTTTGTTTTCGAAAGATTATATAAAATTTCCGGCTTCAATAAATTCAAATTACTTCTTTCAGCTTCAAAATTATCCCAAATTTCATTAACTCCACCAAAATATTCAAGGAGTTTTTCTATTTTTCTATTTGAGATTCCATTTACACTGTTTAGCCACGCAAGTGTAATTTGATTAGAATTTAATTCCTTATTCATTACTACCTCCAATATTTGCGGTCTAAACTTCTATATTGAATAGCTTCTGCTAAATGTTTTGTTTCTATATTTTCACTTGCTGATAAATCTGCAATAGTTCTAGCAACCTTCAATATTTTATTATAAGCCCTCGCACTTAACCCTAAGGTTTCAAAAGCATTTTTTAAAATCAATTCTGATTCTCTATTTATTTTGCAATATTTTGATATATTTTTTCCGCTTAATTCTGAATTAGTCATTAATCCAATAGTATAATATCTTTCTTCCTGTATTCTTCTAGCCATAATTATGCGTTTTTTTATATCCTTAGATGTTTCTTCTGCCCTTTTATCATTTAAATCATCATATTTTACAGGTGATATTTCAAGTTGTATGTCTATTCTATTTAAAAGCGGACCAGAAATTTTGTTTAAATATTTATCTATCTGCCCTTGATTGCATGAACATTCATGAGTGGGATCACCTAAATATCCACATGGACATGGATTCATAGATGCTACCATCATAAATTTAGCTGGAAATGTAAAAGATCCATTTGCTCTAGAAATAGATATGCTACCGTCCTCCATAGGTTGCCTCAAAACTTCTAGTACATTTTTAGGAAATTCCGGAATTTCATCGAGAAATAGAACACCATAATGAGCCAACGAAACTTCACCAGGGCTTGGTTTACTGCCTCCACCAGCAATTGATATACGAGATGATGTGTGATGAGGAGATCTGAATGGACGCTTTTTAATTAAACCTTTTCCATTTAACTGTCCTGAAATACTATATATTTTTGTAACTTCCATAGATTCTTCAAATGTTAAATCTGGTAAAATTGTAGGTATTCTTCGAGCTATCATAGTTTTTCCTGAACCAGGCGAGCCAAGCAACAGTATATTATGCATTCCAGCAGCAGCTATCTCTACTGCTCTTTTCATAGCAGGTTGTCCTTTAATTTCAGAAAAGTCTTCATAGTAATTATCCATATCAGTAAATGAATCAAACGTTAATCTATATGGATTTATTTCTATTTCTTCATTTAAATAATCTACTAAATCATTAAGATTTGATACTGGTATAATATCTATTCCTTCGATTACACCGCACTCTTCCTTATTGTCTACAGGTAATATTACTCTCTTATAATTATTATTTCTCATAGATATCACCATAGGAAGCGCTCCATCTATAGCATTAATTTTACCATCAAGTGATAACTCACCCATTATACATGTGTCGTCATTAATAACTTTCTCAACTATTCTACTAGCTGCCAAAATTCCTATTGCAATAGGTAAATCAATTTGACTTCCTTCTTTTTTCAAATTTGCGGGTGCTAAATTTACCGTTATGCGGCTAACTGGAAATTTATATCCACTATTTTTTATAGCAGAGCGTACTCTCTCTTTAGATTCTCTGATAGAAATATCAGGTAACCCAACAATAGTAAACCCAGGTAAACCAGTAGACAAATCTGTTTCTACATCTATCCCATAACCCTCTAGTCCATATAATACACATGTTTTTAACTTAGATAACATTTTATCCTCCAATGATAAAACAATTAAGGAAACGTTTTTACTGTATTATATATTAATTAATTATATATTTCAATAGCTACAAGAATATTATTGGAATTATTTTACACACACAAGGCTGGAGATTTGGTAAAATTATCTTCTCACTCTGAAATACAAGCTTTCATATCTTTATTCTAAAATCATTTGAATATGCGGAATTCCATCTTCTAAAAACTCTTCCGATACTTGCTTAAATCCAACTTTTTCGTAGAATTCTTTTGCATAAGTTTGAGCCTCAATAATTATTCTATCTGCATTCATTCTCTCTTTAGCTACCTTAATGCCCTCAAAAATAATCCTGTTTCCTAATCCACATCCTCTTTCTAATGTCAATACTCTTCCAATCGACACCTCTTCAAAAGACACCCCTTTGTCAATAACCCTCAAATATGCTTTTATTCCTTCTTCATCCTTTAAAAACACATGGTATGAATATTGGTCTTTATCATCTATTTCCTGATATATACAATTCTGTTCTATAACAAATACTTCAACTCTGACTTGAAGTATTTTGTATAATTCCTCAACAGATAATTCTTTAAATCGTTTAACAAATAAATCCATAAATTTACCTCCACATATATATTTTTTATATTACTAATTTTTCCAAATATCTTTTCATTTCAAATTCTTCAATAATGTATTTTAATAATTGCTCATCAATCTTATATTCGGAGTTTAACAATTTTTTGTTAAATTGACTCATCGCCTTTTCACACATAAAAATGTGCTCATTAAGTCTTTTAACATTTGAAGCAGGGTTTTGAATCAATAATGCTTTCTTAACTTGTTCGGCAGTATCCTTCCTTTTCGATATTTCTTCTATAACAAAAAATACAGTTTCTCGATTCATTTAAATTATCTCCTTATTAGTTTGTCCAATTTTTTTCCTTTTTAAAGTTTCAATATCTTAAGTAAAATAGCCATCATAATTAATTTATTATATATTAAAAATCTTACTATTAATTTATTTAACACTTTTAATATTTACTGGTTCAAACCTATATTTTTGTTTAACTTTTGGATATTTTTCCTTATCAACTTCACTTAAAAACATATTTTTAGGTCTTGCATATACTTCACAAAATCCATACAATGCTTTATAAATAACTAGTTCTTCATCCGTTTCCGAATGAACTGCAATATCTAACAATAAATATAAATCTCCTTTAAAATGTCTGAAAATAGTTCCCTTTAAAGCTGTTAAATCAATTTCATTCATATATATTCTCCTACTTTGTTAGTATTAATAATTACTCTAGCAAATACTTTTATAAAATTATCAATAGCTAATTTCATTCGTTTTATATTATAATTATACTAACTTTGACAATAAATGCTTATGTCTACTTTTTAATACATATTTATGTTTTAATAATTAATTTTTTTAAAAAAATGTTCCTCAACGTTATATTTGGTAAGTTTTTGATACTTTGAATTTTATTAAAATGTATATTTATACCATTATAAATCAAATTTATAATAATTTCAAGAATAATCCTATATGATTATAACGATATTTTCGCTATTTAAATAGTATATGTACAATATCATAAAAGTTTAGCATTTTTAATAAAGACGCACACTTTTTAAATTACCTTTTAATAGTACAACAAGTTTACTACATAAAAACTAAGCTAAGTTAAATTATTGTTTAGAGAATAAATAATTTATCTTGTGGGAAATATATAAATGTATATTGCAATCACAACATTAGGAGGTATTTCATATGAGTAAAGGTAATGGAAGACACAATAAAAATGGTCAAGGTAATGGCCAAGATAAGTTCAAAGGTACATGTAATGGTGTATCTTCAAACAATAAAATTGATGATGAAATAGGAGTTTATTCAAATCAAAGCAAGGCTAATTCACTTGAAAGCAAAGCAGCAAATTACCGATATAATAATTCATCAAACAAAAGCATTAAGGAATTTAAAAATAAAATAAAATAAAAATATCACTATATAATAACATTTACAAAATAATGCAAAGTGGCGTTTTTCTATTATATATTAACTTTAACTCTTTAAAGTAACTAGTTAAACCGTCACTTTGTTTACTTAATTGATCCGGAAATTGTAACTTCTTCATCAGATACTTTTTCAAATACAAATCGAATGTTTTTTCTAGAACCAAAAACTATTATAGTATCATTTTTTTCTACCTTTGTCTCCCCTTTAATATTATCTATAATTATTCCATTTCGTTTAATTAACAAAATATTAATATTGTGTTTTGATTTTAACTCTGTTTCTTCTAACATCTTGTTTTCCAAAATTTTTGGTATGTGAGTTAAAAAAACCTCTGCCATAACCACTCCACCGTACGTATCTAATATTATAACAGGATTAGATTGCTTTCCAAACATTATGCGATTTCCATATTTTTCAATAGAATTATCAAAAGATTTTTTAACCCATATTGATTTCTGCAACATATACAATGCTGTCACAAAAAAACCTAAAATAACGACAATCCATATGATATAATGCATCTGTGTTTTCTTTAAAGCTAAAAATATGTTTACAACAGATGATACAATTGTCACAGTAAAAGCATAACCAAAGATCATCGTAATTGTTGCAAGTTTCCTTCTAATTTTAGAAGTAGCAATGATTTCACTTTCCTGTGTTGTAAAGCCACTATTAGTCAGCAATGAAATAACTTGAAATTTCGCCTTATCTTCTGTCAAACCAGTCAAACGAAACAACACTGTAAAAATTTCAGCAATCATAATATATACTAAAATAAATAAGAAAAATAGCAAAACTGCACCAATCAATCCCATAACTAATACCAGCTTTCTTCAAAATATATGAACTTTATCAAACTATATAATCTATAATTCATCATAAAATAGGTATTCTTAATTATATTATACATAAACAATTATTTAGTGCATGAGCATTCTAATCACATAACTTCAACTTTATTCCTACCTAAATCCTTTGCTTTATAAAGGGCATTATCTGCTCTTGACACTATGTTAGCAACAGAAATATCATCCTTAAAAGATGCAACACCAAAACTAGATGTTATTTTACCTGCTTTTGAAAAGTTATAGTTTTCAATTAAAATTCTTAATTTTTCAGCTAACAATACACTACCCTCTTCCTCAGTTTGAGGTAGAATTATCAAAAATTCTTCTCCACCCCATCTTCCTACAACGTCTGTATTTCTTATATTGTTTTTTAAAATTTGAGCAAATTCTAAAAGAACAATATCCCCTACTACATGACCAAATGTATCATTTACTAATTTAAAATGGTCAATATCTACCATAATTAGAGAAAAAGTAACTTTACTTCTACTTGATAATGAAAATTCTCTTTCTAATATATCATCTAATTTTAATCTATTATATAATTGTGTTAATTTATCAGTAATTGAAAGTTTCCTAATCTCTTCTTCTAATTCTTTCAATTTAGTTATATCTTTAATAACACTTAAAATAAAAGTTTTTCCCTTTATGTTTATTGTTTTAGAAGATATTAGTCCTATAATTTTAAGATTTTTTTTACTTTTAAAAACAATTTCCATATTTGTTACAAAACCATTTTTATTTAATTCTTCTAAAATATGACTTCTTTTTTTTACATCCGTATATATTTCAATTGAATAACTTTTCCCGCTATATATTTCTTCTTCAGTATAACCTGTAAATAAAATAAAAGCTTTGTTGCAACTAAATATTTTACCATCTTCAAAACTTGTTATAACAGTAGGGTCTGGAATTGTTTGAAATATTAGTTCAAAATGTTCCTTTGACTCTTTTAAATCATCTATTAATGTTTCAAGCGTTTTTGACATAGTATTGAAAGCATCTGAAAAATCACCAAAATAATCTATATCTTTAGAAAAATCACCTTTTGTTATAGATTTTGTTCTCCAAGTGAGATTTTTAAGCGAAGATTGTAATTTTTTTAGTGTTTCAATCATATAACCTTTTCCTTTTATTTCATGAGAAAGATGGCCTACACCTAAAGAATTAACAGATTCTCTAATATTTTTTATGGTTTCATCTATCTCTAAAAGGTCATTACTATCTTTAAATTGATCAGGTATGTCATCTATTATTTTAACATCAAAAACAATAGATTTAATATATTTAAGTAAATCTTTTATATCCTTATTATCCATTTTTATACCTTTTGCGTAATTTTTCTTTTACATCAATTTTTAAATTAAATATATCTACTTCTACATTTCAGCGTAAATGTTTTCATATTTTACCTATTTTACCACTTATAAAGTTAAAATTCTACTTTTTTTTATTATATTTATAAATTTTATTATTAATATAATATTTAATTTTTCATCTATTATGATGATATTCGTAATAACATTTTTTCCTACAAAAAAAAACAAAACACTCATTAAAATAAATTTCGAGTGTTTTGTTTCATAAATGCAATTACTTATTTCAATTTAGTTTGAAATTCATAGTTGTAATGTAATCTTTCGCCAGAATGTGTCTGATTGTCATAATCTTGAAGAATTGCTTTTGACTCTTTTAATAATAAGAAAATTCCTATTAAGTTTGGAATAACCATAATTCCATTGAACATATCTGCTAAATTCCACACAAAATCAACTTTTTGGTATGACCCTAATATGATGAATACCAATACTACAATTTGATAAATTCTAATAGAATTTTTATTTTTGAATAAAAATCTAATATTGTTTTCTCCAAAATAGTACCAACCGATTACAGTTGTGAAAGCAAAAAAAGTTAAGCATACTGCTAAAAACTTTTCTCCTAAAGGACCAAAAGCAATATTAAAAGCTTCTTGAGTAATTCCAACTCCAGCATAACCTGAGTTGTGAGCTCCTGTTACTAATATCGCAAGCGCAGTTGCGCTACACACTAATACTGTATCAATAAAAACTGCAACCATTGCAGAAAGTCCTTGCTCTGCTGGATGCGAAACATCTGCAACTGCATGTGAGTTCGGTGTAGAACCCATACCAGCTTCATTAGAGAACAGTCCCCTAGCAATTCCAAATCTTACCGCTTGTCTGATAGTAATTCCCGCTGCTCCACCTAAAACTGATTGAGGATTAAATGCAGCTACAACAATGTTTCCAAATGTAGGGATAATATGTGATCTAAATATTACAAGAATAGAAATTGCACCTAGAATATAAACAGCTGCCATAACAGGAACTACCATTTCAGCAAATGTAGCTATTCTTTTTATACCGCCAATAAATATCAACCCTGCAAATACAGCAATTACAACACCAATAGCAAGTTGCGGGATATTAAATGCTCTGCTAACAGCATCTGCTATTGAATTTGATTGAACCATATTTCCAATGAAACCTAAAGCAATAATAAGTGCTACCGCAAAGAAGGATGCTAATTTTTTATAACCAAGCCCATTTTTAATATAATATGCCGGACCTCCAACTAATTGTCCATCTCTATCTGTTTCGCGATATTTTTGCGCAAGAGTTGCTTCAACAAATATAGTTGACATACCAAAGAATGCAGAAATCCACATCCAAAAAATCGCACCAGGACCACCTACTGCAATGGCTGTTGCAACACCTGCTACATTTCCTGTGCCAATTTGCGCAGCAATCGAAGTTGCCAAAGCTTGAAACGATGACATAGATCCTTCTTTATTCTCTTCTTTATTAAAAATACCGCCGAAGACTCTTTTCAATGCTTTTCCAAAACGACTAATCTGTGGAAAACCTAGACTAAAAGAAAAATAAATACCTACTCCTACAAGACCAAAAATTAAAACATAACTCCATAAAATGTCATTTACTAAATTTACTATTTCCTCTAATAATACCATTTTTCATAACCTCCTTCTATTGTTTGATAATATTATAACGATAATACTAATTAAAGTCAACTAAATAACTATTGAATTTGCAATGTTAATAGGCAAACGTAAAATATATTATTTTGAAAGGAAAAATCATTTTTTTCAAATGTTTATAATCTAATTAGATTATGATTTATTTTTTTAGTACAAATAGGTATATCAAACTATTATTTATAGTGTTATGTACAATATTAGCTTTTTTGTTAAATTATTAACTTAGTTATGTATAAATTAATATTAACATAACCAGGTTTACTATTTATATACTCTAATAAAATAAATATGTTATATAACTAGTTGTTTCTTCTAATTTCTGTTTAGTTATAATCTCTGAATTACTATGATTTAACGCTGTTGTATTTTTCGAACCTATTTTATCCATTATTTTAAGCATAGTTATAATACTTATAGGTGAATCTAAATTGTCATTTGTAAAATTCATAATTTTGTTTACTTTCTTGTTTCCAATTGCATCAATGCTTTCTAAATCCATCTTGTTTGCTTTGTTTAAACTTAGATAATGAGAAAAATCCACTGAAGCTATAAATAAGGTTTCATTTATATTTATATTTCCACATAAGGATTCTACTAATTTATCTATATCATCCAGTTTTGTCTGCTTGGTTAATACTAAAGTAATAACCTTAACATCTCCTAGGTAATATTTTATAAATGGCATTATTCCTGAGGTTGAATGCTCAATTGTAAGTTTTTCATCATTTTCTGTTACAGTATTGTTTTCAATTAAATAATTTATAATTGTTTTGTCAGTTTCTAAAATACCCATTGCTGTTTGCCAGTCACTTAAGGTTGTAAATATTTTTCCTTTATCTTTGCTTTCATGGTCAGGTCCAATTAAAACTACTGTTTTATATTGATTTTTACATACATTTTGAAATACTTCATGAATTAAATCCTTTGCAAGCAAATGATGAGGTACTATACAGCCATGTATAGTACCTATATCTTTTTTCAATTCATATTCTTTTATATTTATAAAATCTGTAGTGTTGTAATATAAGCATTCTATATTTTTTATTTCCATTGAATAAATAAGTATATACCTCATCAATAGTATTAGTATCTTTGTTATTATTAAAGATACTAGTACTAAATAAAGACAAGATTAACACCAATGCAACTGTTACTATTTTTGTAAATTTGTTCATTATTTTTCACCTACTATTGCAAATCAAATTGTTTCTAATTTACAGTTAATGTTGATTTGTTTATATAGTTTAATTTATTTTCCAAATACTCTTTTATAACTATATAATCTACTGTATACTCTCCCATTTGTGTTGCTTGAATATAAAACACCATAGGTTGAGGAGCAAAAGTTTCTCTATCATAGTGTAAATTGATGCGGAGTTTTTGTCCCTTCATCTCTGTATTTGATTTTGTCCAAGAAGTACTTATATCACTATTATCAACTATATCCATATGCCTAAATCCTGATGGAATAACATAAGTTACCTCATATTCACCCCTTTCTATCATAGGACTGAAACTTGGTGTTATAGTTACCTTAACAATATCTGATTGATTATAATTTGTATTTTTATTTGAAGAATTTTTAAGCATATATGATACACTTATCGAAAAATCATCTGTTCTATTTTTATCTAAATCATCTTTATTTCCTAAAGCTTCAACTTTGCATGCTATGTCACCTTTGATATTGCTAAATTTTATATCTTTTATCTTATCCTTTGTTACTGCAAAACTTTCTCTATCAAATAATTTCAACTTATATATTTGCTTCTTTCCATCTATGGTAACAGTTATTTCACCAAATAAATCTTTAATTTCTTGTAGATTCATTATATCTCTATTCATTATATAAATTAATTGCTCAAAATTACTCAATGTATATTTCGAAGGATTATTATATACATATTTAAATAATTTATCTCCGTTTTCAAAATCTTGTAATTTTACACCTAATACGGCTAATAAAGACGTTAACTCATATCTATCTAAATCATTTGTTTTAGTATCTAAAAATAAATAATCCCCAGATTTAACTATATTATTATCAATAAACTCTTTATAATATTTATTAGCTGTTTTAAAGTCGCCTAATTCTGTCAATGCAAGTGATAAATAAATTTTATCCCGCATTTCTAAATTATCATTTTCTAATAAATTATATATATTGAGTAAAACTGGTTCTTTATATTTACTTAACCCCCACAAGGCAGCTGATATATTGATATTATACTCATCATTACTATCTAATATATTTTTAAAATAAATTTTAGTTTTTGCATTAAGAAAGTCATTGTCAATTATATTAATTAATTTAGATGTTAATTCAACATCAGCACTAGAATATGGCAATAAGCTAAAACCACTATATTCAGA
>CAXXFT010000008.1:0-326389 GCA_963675125.2 uncultured Sedimentibacter sp. | reverse complement strand
TACCTGTGTTTTTCACCAACCATGTTTTTTCGATCTCTGCACCTGGGAGAAAAGGTGTGTCGTCTGGTACCGATATATCTTCCAGAAATTCTAAATTGTCCGTACAAGGTTGGGTGGGTGTAGGCAGGGGGGTAGGTGTAGCGGTTTCCAGGGGGATTGAAGCCGCTTTATGACTTAATGTGGGGGGAATAAAAAGATTGTTATTAGAAGGCGAAACTTGCTCCCCGCAAGCAGGGAGCAAGAGTATAAACAGGCTGCTAAATAACCCAAAAATGGGATTAATCTTCGATATCTTCCTCGGCGAATTCATCATCACTCATTTTTTCTACCAGGGGAGGGGCAATTTGTTCGTCCAGAAGTTCGCTGCGGATTTGCATTTCAATCGTGTGGTAAAAATCAGGATTTTCTTTAAGGAAATCTTTGGCGTTCTCGCGGCCTTGAGCGATATTGTCCTCACCGTAATAGTAGTAGGATCCTCTCTTATTGATGACATCCAATTCAACGGCCAGATCAAGCAAGTCACCGGATTTGGAGATACCCTCATTATACATGATATCAAATTCGACTTGACGGAAGGGCGGGGCTACTTTGTTTTTTACTACACGGGCTTTGGTGCGGTTTCCGACAATATCTGCGCCAACTTTGATGGACTGCATGCGGCGGATATCTATACGGACTGAGGAATAGAATTTTAAGGCCATACCACCGGTGGTGGTTTCGGGGTTGCCGAACATGACGCCAATTTTTTGGCGCAGCTGGTTGGTGAAGATGACGGCGGTATTGGTTTGTTTGATCGCGCCGGAAAGTTTGCGCAAGGCCTGAGACATTAGGCGAGCCTGGACACCCATGGTGGCATCTCCCATGTCACCTTCAAGCTCGGAGCGGGGTACAAGGGCGGCAACCGAGTCGATGACGATAATGTCAACAGCACCGGAACGCACCAGGGTTTCTGTAATTTCTAATGCCTGCTCGCCCATATCGGGTTGGGAGATGAGCAAATTGTCTACGTCTACGCCCAAGCGAGCTGCGTAGGCTGGGTCAAGGGCGTGCTCCATATCAATAAAAGCAGCTGTGCCCCCCATTTTCTGCGCTTCTGAGATGATATGTAAACATAGGGTGGTTTTACCGGAAGATTCAGGGCCATAAATTTCTGTAACACGGCCACGGGGGATGCCGCCGACACCAAGTGCAATATCGAGGGAAAGGCAGCCTGTAGGAATTGCTTCGACGTACATGCTCTGTGCCTCACCTAATTTCATGATTGAGCCATCCCCAAATCTCTTTGTGATGTCTCCTAATGCTTTGTCCAGAGAGGCCATACGTGCTTTGTCTACACCGTTCTCTGGAGGGGAAGATTTAGATTTCTTAGCCATTTTAGAGTACCTCCAAATATCAAGTTGAATAACCTATATAGTTTAGCACAAGTGTTCTGTGTGTCAAGGTTTTAAAATATGCGAATTTAGGTCTAATTTTCAAGGAATTTTTGAATACTTTGTGGGGGTTCTATACTGGGCAGCTGGTCGCTAAAACCGAGTAAACCTTTATATCGGAAATAGGTGACACCACCCGGTTCAACGGTAACAAATTTCTGGTAGACATAGCCAAAATAAGGCACCTGGATCTTGTAGTTGCCTGCGGGAAGATCACTGATCACGAAGTTTTCGTTGTAGTAGGGGTCGCTGTTTACGGTGAGGATAGAGCTGTATGATTCCCCATGCCATTCCTGGTTAGTATCTGTATTGATGATGACAACGGCTTGCTGGAGTAAAGGAATATTCGCACCATCGGTAAGACGCCCGGCAATCACGCCATATCCTTGAGGCGGAGCAAGCCACAGCTCAGGATTGAGCGTTTGATAGTAGTTATTGACATCAAACCTGACTTCAAAGTGAAGATGGGGGGCGGTGGTAAAGCCGGTATTGCCGGAAAGGGCGATTAGTTCTCCAGCTTTGACACGTTGGCCTTTGGTCACTTTTGCCTCTGAAAGATGGGCATAAAGCGTGAACAAGGGCTGATTATCCCAGCCAAAATCGTGGGCAATGGCAATGGCGATTCCGTAGGCATCATCTTCCTCGTTTTCGCCAAAGAGCAAGCCGCGGCCAGCCCAGAGAATTTGCCCATCGGCAGCTGCCAGCACAGGGGTGCCTTCAGGGGTGACGATGTCAACGCCGGTATGGGTGATATTAGGACCAAAGAAATTACCGCCGTAGCGATAGGAAGGTAGAGGCCAATTAACTTCATCTACATTTACCGGCCGCTGGAAATAAAAATGATCGTGACTGGTGAGTGCCCAAGGGACGGGATAGAGGGCAGGGCGCCAGGCAGATTGAGGTACAGTGAATGTGGTCGGCAGGGGTGAGGCTAATGGGTCGGGCAGCGGTGTAGGTGTGGGGTTGGTAAGTTGGGCGAAAGCGGTTTGCTGCGGCGCGCTGATAACGAAGAGTGATAATAAGGCTGCTGTGAGAAAAATAAGTGAGAGAAATTTGTATTTACGCATTGGTCATCTTATTCTTGAAAAGCATCGGCAGGCCAGAGCTGAAGCATTGCGTCTTCCCAGTTCAGACCAGAGGTGATGGCAAAGGTGTTGAACCTGGCACCTTGATAATAGCTGCGCCAGTTATTGAGAGCGGGTTGGCGTTCCCAGCCATATTCTATTGCTAAGGATGTGAAATCTACCCAATAACCTTCGGGAATGGTGTTGTATTGGGAGCCACCTTCTTCGTAGGCAGTGGTTGTGCCCGTAAAGCGGGTTTCAAAATCCCAGGGGAAATTGGTGAGAGGTTGACCTTGAGAACCGTCCTGCTGCAAAGGTTTGAGGAAAACACGCCAATAGGTTTGTGTACCAAATTCTTCGCGGATGACCAGCATGTAGTCATAGTCGATCAGGACAGGGTTGAGGGCAAAGGCTCTTCCCGTATAGAGCCAGTCGTTGGTGCGGCCAGGGGGAAGCGGTTCTGTGAGGGATACAAACATGTTTTCCAGGTCGGAGAGGACATCCCAGTCTAATTCGAGGAAGGCACGGTCTTTGAGGGCGTAAAACGGTTCTACGGCAAGGGCACTTAGGGCGGAATGAGGTGCATTGATATCCGGGAGGTCAATAATCACCGGACGCCCATACAATGCCCCAGCGCTGGGTACCAAATCTTCCATCCAGGGTTCTTGCGGAGATTGTACGGCTGCTTGCGCCATGCTGGCAGGGAGTGTGGTGGGGAGCGCGTTTTGTCCCCAGGTAAATCCGGCTAACTGCCCGTCGAGATAGGTGGCAGGAATGAGATAAGAGAGGAAGTCAGCGAATTGAATGGTAAGGTAAGTTTAATATCCAATCTTCTACTACATTTATTGTATCCTTGCCAAGATTTTCTGGCTGATCTATTAAAATCGTTTCATTTTTTTAGGTCTTTATCTGTTTTGTATATTTTAGTATCATTTGTATAATAGATGTATTCAGCTGTTTCCGTCACTAAACCATAGTTGTTTATATTGCCTTCAGTATTACCTAATGTAAATTCATCTTCTATCTTTATTTTTTCAACGTTTGTGATTGGAGCGCTAGTATTGTTGATTTTATAAAATATTAATAAAACTACTACAATAATTAAAACCGGAGCAACTATTGTTTTTGTATAATAAATAAGATAGTCTTTAAATATGTATTTTTTTCTGTTTTCATCTAAATACTTCCCAATCAGTGATAGGCATTCTTCTTTTTTAGATTTATTTGCTTTATTAAATGTTATATTGTTGTTTTCAAAAGATATTTCTAATTCACTATCTAAATTATTATTTTTATATTCCCTTATTATATTTGAAATTTCGTTTTTGTTTTCTTTTACAAATTTTTTGTCTATACCCTTTAAATAATAAGTTTTATTCTTTTTCAATAATATATATGTTAAGATTATCGCTACTGGAATTAAAAGCAGAATAAGTGAATTGTATTTTTTTTCAATTAATCCGCTACTAAACCATGCAGCAACAATAAATACAGAGTATACAACAATACTAAATACATTGTTATATTTTTGCGATATAAAGTTCTTAATTTTAAAATCCATTATTACATATATTATTATATAAACTGTTAAAATAATTATAATCTGAAGTATTTTTCTATCCATATATAATCTCCATCTTCTACTTTTATAATATTAATAAAGATTGTGACAAATAAGCAATGATTATGCTCATTTAAATAACAAAATTTCTTAGTACTGATTCTTTAAAAACTTTTAATCCAGCAATATACTGACGCATTTAATAATAATGCTTTATTGTAATATACTTAAAGATAAGTATGACTTGCCTTTTATAGTCTTCATCTTAATACCTTTTGCGTATCATATTAGCCTCCAAAAAATTTCATAGTTTTATAATTTTATTTTTTTTGAATCAATACATACGTTTTTTATTTCCTTATTATACCACTATTTTTACTGAATTGCACTAAAAAAACAGCTATACATTTTTTATCATAGCAGCTTATCAAAACTGTAATTTAGAAGATAACAGAAAAGACTATTTTCATATCTGAAACTTTGGATTTAAGTAGTCAAAAATAATTAAACACATTTAGGATACTTCACGCTAAACACCTCCTATAAAATTCTAACAGGAGGTGTTTTGTAATCTAAAACTCTACAAAGGAAATTATTAGCAGAAACTCTTTTCAAATTTTATTCTTACTTCAACAACATGTTCTTCGATCATGTGATTTAAATTTTTACGTTCTCCCCATTTGTTCAATTATAAAGATCTATAAATATAGGTGCTACCTTACAAGGTTTTATTTCTATTTTTTCCCATACGCCACCAACTACATAAGGTTCGTCCTTTAACCATTTATCCAGTTCTGCCCTCGAAGGGTAGTTTACTACCATCGTTGAGCCTATCATTTTTCCAGTATCATCAAGTATTGCTGCTCCATACAAATGCTCTCCGTTTTTAAATCTTTTTTCTACAGATTTTAAGACAAGGGAAGACAAGGGGACGTTTAAGAAGACAAGGGGAAGACAAGGGGACGTTTAAGACGTCTTAAACGTCCCTTTATCTTACTTTATCTTACCCCTACCTTACCTCTATCTTAAAATTTAGTGACATTCACAGTCATCTTCATAAATATCCAACAACTGCAATAGCTTACTTTCAAGTATTTCCTTCTCCTGGCTACCATTTGTATTAAATCGCAGTAGAGGTATGTTGTATTTCTTTAGAATTTCGTTTTTCTTCTTATCTCTATTTGCTTGTACAGTTCCTTCCTGATGGAACTGATAGCCATCAACTTCTATTGCCAAGACAGGTTTTTTATCTAATCTATTAAATATTAAAAAATCTAAATGCGTTGCACAATTCATTGCGTATTTGCATTCATCATCAGTTAGTAACTTGGGATTGTGTATTAACATATTTAGCGGCTGATGAGAAATAACGTCTAATTTTTTAAAACTATTTCTATTTAACGCTTCTTTAATTAACACGTACATTAAGTTTTCAGAATCATATTCTGAGATTCTTCTATGTTTCTTCAAATATTCATTTCTGCACTCTGTATAATCAGCATACAGTAAATCAAAAACCGAATAAATATCCCCATCAATTATCTCAAAATTATTGTATTGAATGTACTTAACCAAATCTCCGATGTTTGTATTTTCGTTTTTCTCGTTGTCTGAAACAACCAGTCTAAGCCTTTTCTTAGCTCTTGAAACTGCAACATTGAGCATATTAGGGTTGTCCGTAAAATCAGTAATTTCATTGTCAACAGAAGAAATAATAATATCATCTTTTTCTCTTCCTTGAAATTTGTGAACTGTGGAGATATCTAAGTTCACTAACAAATCATCCTGCATTGCTTCAGTTTGTTGACGATAAGGTGAAATTATACCAATATCAGAAGTTTGCTGTCCATTATTTAATTCTGGAATAATATTCTGTTTAATTACATCAATTTGACGTTGATTGAGATGCCCTCTGGCGTGATTTCCAGCAACAGTATTGTATACCTTGATTACATCCTTCTCATTGAGATCTTCAGTCATAATAATAAGCTGGTTTTCATAAAATTTTTTATTGCAAAACTCTATTATTTTAGGATGACAGCGGTAATGTTCTCTTCAATAAGGTTCTCGGAACATTTGGTATAATTGAGCAAATTGAAGACAACAAGCTGTTGCTTTCGTATTTATATCCATCTTCTATTTTATAATTTTCCGAAATTGGTCGCACCATTAATTTTACATGATCTGGAATTACATTTGGAAGTTGCATTAAATCTCCAACAATAACAATATTTTTGGCACAAGATAATGCCAGAACTCCTGTAATCAAGTCAACTTGTGAAGATTCATCCACAATAACATAGTCATATAAATAGTCCTTGTTTAAGCAATTCCTTAGAGAATATGTTGTACTGAGGATAACCGGATATTCATCAATAAACCTGTCAGAGTCTTTCCACAAATCATCTCCATCAAATCTTTGCCTTTCTTTTTTACCTTTATATTTTTCACATAAGCTGTTTTTTAATATAATACTAGATTTATCTGTCAACTCATTAAGTTTTTCTTCGAAATTATATGTTTTCAATTTTCCTTCAATGGTCTGAACCTCTTTTTCTAGTTCTTCCTCTTTTAGCATGTAATACATACTTTGAAATGCAGGAATTACATCGCTAATTGGCCTTTTAAAAAATTTTAAATCAAATATTCCATAGTATAATATACTTTTCAACTTAACCCATAGACTTATGTTTTTATTTTGTTCGCTGAACACTTGGCATTGATTCCACAAATTAAGGATCTGAGTTGATTTGAGTTTTGTAATATTGCGTATTTTTAATTTCTCATTGTATGTTTCTTTGTAAAATTTCTCAAAATATTGTTTTTCAACCTTATACTCTGATAACTTTCTCTTTAAGCTTGCAATCCGATTTTTATCATTTAACATTTCTTTTAATTCATTTTGTAACTTTACAATTTCTTCTTTTAAATTATTAAGCTTGTCTGTTTCATATTTGTACTCATTAAAATTAGGATAATTTGATTGCTTACTAATTATAAATTTTTTCTTATTATCTGATTTACCTAAGGGCGCTGCGATAAAATCAAGCCCACTATTTTGCAGTTTTTCAAAGACATTATCGGTTGCAGAGTTATTATTAGAAACAACAGCAACAGACTTATTATTTATTATTGCATTTGCAATTATGTTAAGAATTGTTTGTGTTTTTCCTGTTCCGGGAGGCCCTTCAATTACACTTATTTTATTGGAAAGCGCATTAGTAACAGCTTGCATTTGGCTTAAGTTGCATCCAAAAGGAAAATAGATGTTAGAAGATAAAGTATTTCTCATAATTTTATCATCAGGGTTGAAGTATGTTGCCAACGCTGTTTTAGGGCTGATGAAGTCTATTTTGTCTAATTGATCTGATAATATTTTTTTACCTTCTTCAGTTCTTATGCTGACCTTATCTGCAATACATTTAAAATATTCAAAACAATTCCTTGTATTCTTATTAAACAGACTGTTTTTCTCAATGACAAGTTCCTTCATTTTATAGGAACTAACTTTACCGTTACCAAAAAAGATACGATAATAATCCTCAAACTGCAGTATTTGCTTAATATCAAACAAATCCCTTCCGTCATGGGAAATTTTCACTGAATTAATATCAATATTTTGTGGATTTCTAATCCATCTTACGCTCAAATATGAATATGAAAATACTTTTGGTGAAGTATTAAAAACTACTTCATATTTTCCATTTACATACTTACATCTGGCAATATCTTGTGTCTTGTCTTCGTCTTTGACAATAATTAAATTGTTATAAGTATTCACTGGTCCCCCTAGTATGTATGCTATGACTACCTAAATTATAAAAATATTATATGAAATTTTAAAACACGTCCTCACTGTAATATTTCTTTAATACCTATTAATGATTACTAGAATGTCATCACCATACTTATTTGTTTTTACTTCACCAAAACCTGAAACCATTTGCAACTCTTCCTTAGACTTTGGCATTTTTGATATTAAATCTTTCATCTGATTATCATTATATATAAAGTATGGCTTAATTTTTTCTTCTCGACTTTTTGCTAATCGATAAGCTTTTAGTTCTTTAAATATATCCATATCTTGTATATTTGTATTCTCAGCCTGCACTAATTCCTCATTTGATTTCTTAGGAGCTATTTGTTCTGCATTATTTTCTATACGATACATATTGTATTTGCTAGTGTAATCCTTATCTATTTCTTTATGTAGTTCTAAATAGGAATTTGCCCAATCTAGTAATCTTTCGTCAGAAAACTCTGATTCATTTGACTTTTTATACATATCTTTTATATAGGCTACTAACTGATCCGCACGAATAACTTTTTCTTTTACTTCTTTCTTCGCATATTTTGCATTTAGAACAGTTTTTGGATTTGCTAATACTACTATTGATTTGTTGAAATTTTCAAAATACTTTCCTGCAATAATCTTTTTTATAACATTACCATTTTTGTCTATTTTAAGCTTCTTAATAAGTTCTAGGTGACGCTGATTCTGTGTTATCGGAGAATATATACCTTCTTTTTTCTTTTTTCCACCAAACTCTATAGTTCTAACAAAATCACCTGCATTATTAATTTCAATATCCCCATAAAGATTTTTACATTCAATAATAAAACAAATTTTCTTTGTAACCACAAGATAATCTATTTGAGCGCTCAAATCTTCGTGCTCTATATAGATATCATGCAAGATATACATAGGCATGTGGCTATTTTTCAGTTCAAATGCAACATTTTTTTCTCCAGCAATACCATATTCAAGATATTTTATATCCTGTCTAATCTTCGATTTACCTTCTAAATTTAAAAGTGGTTCTAATTCTCGCAAGTGAGTTAATTGTAATTCTGCATTACTATCTTCTTTAAGAAAAACTGGTTCTTTCATTTTATTAAATATACCCATTGGTAATTCCCTCCATAAAAAATTATACAGATAAAGTAAATATACCCTATAATTTCAACTTATTTTAAAAATAGCAAATCAATTTAGCTTAATATTATATCCATTAAAGTACATTCTCTTACTGCTCATTATAAACATAATGCGCAATCTGATAAATGCATAGCATACCACTACGTTTAAAACAATTTCTTCCCATCTGAAATATCAAAATGAAATTCTTTTGCCCGACTAACTTGCTTAAAAGGATTTATTTTTTCAACTGTGCCGCTATATTTTAAAAGAGAGCCAGTACTCTTAAACCAAAAGGTTTTGTTCCGCTTTACGCATTGCTCACGAATATTGGTTACCCAATCAATATTACATTCACGCACATCTCTTCCCGATTCACCAGCAACCGTAACGTGGTCTACACCTTGAAGATATGGGGTTAAATCTATATCTTCTAAAAGCGGAGAACAGGCTATAAATCTTCTCTTTATCGGATAGGACAAAAATAGTGGAAGCCTGTAATCTGCTAAGGCTTGATTTTCAACAGTGCAACCTATGTTTATATTATCGTAGCCATCACCCCAGTCAGCCGGTAGAGAAATTTCAAAACGGTCAATGCGCTTTGTCAGTATTAAAAAGTCAATATCCTGTCTTTCTTTGATCATTGCCCAGACTTCTTTTCGCCACTCATCTGCTTCTGGCAGAAAAAAGTCAGTGGCAAAACAAGTTGCAAGTATTTTACCGCCCTTAATGTTATACTCACCCTTGGCATTTTTCCTTATGGGCCAGTCGAATTTATCGGTTTTTTCTATGGTGTTTTGTCCAAAGCGTTTAGCGTGTGGACCATAAAAATAGCAATTGTCACACCCATCGCTTTCTTTATAGCAACCTGCCCATGGTTCCCAGTTCATATCATCATCCTCTCAATCGTTTGTGGTGTTTTGTTCGTGAACTTATTTTCTCCTAATTGCTACTGCTACCTTGCCCATCTTAAACATAATGGGAAATTTAAATGATCGACAAATTGGGATTTGAATAATTATTTTTCAATTTTTATTCTCATACCGTTCCCATTATATCCAAAGGGTACGGCTTCAAATCCGCAACTTTCATAGAATTTTTCCATACCTTTTATCGATATCAAGTTAATGGTACTATACTCTCCAGCAATTGTATTTCCTTTTATCTCATCTATTATAGAATCTATAAGCTTTTTTCCTATTCCTTGTTTCTGATATTTTGAATTTACCACTACATCAACTAAAAGATATGACATGCCATCTCCAATTGATCTAGCCATTCCAACTGCACAATTATCATATATAGCTTTTTTCACAATAGTGCTATTTTTTATAGCTTTCTCCACAACAATTGGATTTTTAGGTTCCCATCCAACTTGTTTTCTTAAATTATTATATTCATCAACATTTAAACTATCTCTTATCTCAATTCCTATTTCATTCATAAAATCTCCTTGATAAATTCCTATTTAACTGTGCGTTATTATAAATAATTTGCATTTCACATCTTTTGATAATGGCTTGGATAAACATAATGGGAATTTTCTCTAGTTCTTATTTGCTATAATTGTAAACTCCCCTGGAACATTTTCATTTGTCCATGCAGGATGCTCATTGAAACTTTTTAGGATAAATCCGTTATCAATCACCGCATTTATTATTTCGCTAATTGTATATTTTCGATAACTACATAACGGCATTTGTTTACGAATTTCATCAGAAAAAAATCTCGCATGTGCCATTTCACCTTCAAATACTTCTGTCGAAAAGTAACTACCTGTCGGTTGTTCTAAATTCAGTATATCAGATATCTTCTGGAAGGGATGAAAATCACTACAAATCATTTTCCCACTGGTTTTTAGTAGTTGGTACATTATTTTCATGAAATCATCTATATCATGAAAATAATGTAGTATTCCACCTTCCATAAATACTACATCAAAATAGTTCTTATACTTACTCATATCAATTTCTAAAATATTTCCCACTTCAAAACTAATATCTACATTCGCTGCTTTTGCAACTTCAAGAGCATATTTCTTGTTATCATCTGAAATATCAAAAATAGTAACTTCAGAACCTAATATAGCTAATGGAATAGCTTTCTTGCCACACGAACCACAAATATTAGCAACCTTAATTTCTTTATAGGTTTCAAAGTAATTTGTATAGCGCTTCAGCATTGCTAAAGGATTTTTTAAATCTTGCTTTGCTTTTTCCGCAGGTTTCCCAGCATTCAAAACCCAAAAATCATAAGCATTATATTCCCACGCTTTTTTATTCTTCTCACAATAATCAATCATACGCTTCCTCCCTATCAAATTCCTGTTTGTTCGCACAGCAATAAATATATTGACCACCGTCTTTTATAGAATCAAAGATTTTCAAATATAACTCGATTTTAGAAGAATACTCGAAATGATGCATTGTTTGAAACGAGATAGCAATATCATATTTTTTAATACCTAAATCACATTCAAAATAACTTGCATTAATTAAATGCATATTTCTATTAGGATGTTTTTGTTTCAACATATTAAGCATTGCTTGTGTCAAATCTATTCCCGTTACCTGCAAATTTGGAAAAACCTTAAATATTTCGTCAAGCTCCAATCCAGTTCCACAACCTAAATCAAGCAGGGAATTTGTGTTTTGGGGAATCAGGTCTTTCATTCTCTTATAACCTAACTTGCAGCCTTCAACATTATTAAGCATATGTTCATCATAGACGTTAACTCTAGCTGCAAAAAACTCATTCATTTTTTCAAGTTTCATTTTGCCCTTCACCTATAGATAATATAAATATACTTACTTAAAAATAATGTCATATTATATACTAAGTCTATATTTTAAACATAATGTGTAATTCATATGATCGACCACCCATATGATACAAACTTAACCAAAGCATATAATTGGAATTTGTATGATCAAAATATGATAAAGGTAAAGAATTTTGAAAAGCTGAACGAACTATATTTTACTATAAATCAATTCTGCAAATTGTCCGTATTTTTTTACTTCCTTCAAGCAAAATCGTTTCAACACTTCTTTTTGCGAAAATAGTGGTATTCCCGTCCCCAATAACACAGGAGCAATCTGTATTATCATATTTTCAACCATATCATTATCTAACAGAGGAGCTAATATTGTGTTTCCTCCTACAATCCAAATATTTTTATCCATCTCTATTTGTTTCACAAATTCAACAACATCACAATTCATGGGAATAAATTCTTTGACTGATAAGTTTTCAGCATGTGTAAAAACATAATTTTTAGTAGTCGGATACAGACTGCCGATATTCTCTATGTTTTCAATTTCATTAAATGTTCTTTTGCCCATTATAGTAATATCCATGCTTTTATAGAAGCTTTCATAACCCGTTTCTTCTATTGCACCCGTTTGATATAGCCAATCCAAGTTATGGTTTTTGTCAGCAAGATAACCATCTATGGTAATGCAACCGTAAAAAAATACACTCATTTTTTAGAACCTCCTTTGATAAATTCCTATTTATTGGTGAAATTATATAAAAAATGGGCATCTTATGGAACTTCCCATTATTGCTATAACTATCAGTTTAATAAACATTATAAACATAATGTTTATTACCACTCGAGTTACCGCGCTTCGAGTTATACGCATAACCTTTGTTTACAAAAGATTCGCATATTTAAGAATTAACAGACTTCTAAATGTTAAATTATTTTTTTTATTATCTTTGGATTTCCAATCATGATCCAGTGATAGTCCAACATATGAATTCCATTTTGTAAAATAATAGTGCGATAATGTTTTACTAAACATACCATTGTTGTTATCAAGATATTCAATCAACTGCACCAACTGTTTTTTTATTATAGGCAAGTCGTTGATAATCCCTAATCTTGCCACTAACTCTGTCCAATGAAACCACAGCATCCATTCGCTAGATGAAAAAGTGAATATATCCCTTGTAAATAAATTGATAAATTCTATCTTTGCAGGCGAAATCCTTTGTCCTTTATGTAAAAGCTTTATCTCTGGTATTGGAGCAAGGTTAAGCATGTTATTTAAAGAATCCGTGAGCATTTTTATGTTTTTAGTATTTTTCCATTCATTAGTAAAAGCCAATAATCTTAAATGGTATATACTCGGCCAAAACATACCTTCGTTAAATATGTAAAACCTGGTTTTGTATAATCTGCAAACCTGGTTTATGTCAACAATATTTAAAATAAATTCAAATCCATACAATGCCTCGCATATTTGTTCCTTTACAAAATCATACTCTTCTGCACCTGCATATGCAAATACACAAGACTTCACCATTTTTGTTCCGCCAAGATGATATGAATCTAATTTCTTACCAACACCAAAGCTTAATGCTTCGTCATCTGACTTTAATCCTATTAATAAAATGGCTCGCAGAGCTCTTACAATAACAGGGTTGTTACATTCTATTCCCTTTTCAATTAAGAATCTAATAATACTTTCCGGTTCTTTTTCGCCGTGAAAACTGCCACCAATCCAACCATCCTTTTTTTGCAGAGCAATGAGTTCCTGAACCTCCTTCTCCTGTAATATGTTCTTTTGAAGTTTGAGCATTTCTAGTGTTTCAATAGATTCATTCAATATATCTCTTTTTATTCTATATTTAATTGAATCGCAAGAGTTATTCAATAAGAAATTTAATGTATCTTGATATCTCATATTTTCCTCGCTTTCCAAATAGAAATTGTCTACTTTTAGATACAGTACCGCATAACTATAATTCCACCTATTATTTTCTATGCTATTTAGACTATTTTCACGTCTTTTCAAAAGATTTATACCTCTATAACCTATCAAAGACGCATCTATCTACCAAACTTTCTCACTCGATAATTTTCCGTAAACAAGCAATTTCCAAGGACTATTTCTTCTTATTATATGGTTTGGATTTTTATCTTACTATTATTTTCCTAAAGGTAAGTTCGTATTTGATCCTCCTCTTTGAAAAAATCTACCCATATTTCTTCCAAATACAACCTGATTTTCATTAGGTAATGTTAGTTAGTCATTCGGTTAAAAGTGACCAATTTACTTCTTCTTTACATACATAATCCCCATATGATTTCTTTTCCATTACCCCACCATAACATTCCCACTAGCCTTCTTCTTAATAAACTCAGGCATCTTATTATCTAGTTTCCACTTTATACTCATAGGCTTACTACCCTCATAACTAACAAACTTTGCATTTCCTAGGCAATAATATGGTTCTGTTATTCCATTAATGCTTTTCTTTTCCCTGACAAACAGCACAACTTTACTACCCATGGATTCATGATTGATATACCTTTGCCCTGTTAGTGATGTATCCGATGTTCCACTTTGTGATTGCCAGTGAAAATATTCATCATCTATGGCATAATCATCATACATCGTAGTTTCTGAATAATCTTCTTCTGATTTATTTAATGTAATAAAGAACATATCAGTCTTTTTATCTTTTAGATATAATACTCCTTCTCTAAAGGAAGACTTCTTGTCCAATTTATTTTCTTCAAAGGCTGCTAATATTTCTGCCATAGAATATTTACAATGTAATTTCAGCGGACATTGATATTCTAAATTCATACTTTTTTCTTTAAAACTAATATTTTCTAAATTATATTCTAAAATCGAAATAATTTCTTTATTGAGTAATTTACATTCTTTTAATTTGTTTATGCTTTCCTCTATGTTGCTAAAACTCATCTTTTCCAATGTATCTTGCCATAATGTGTAGTAGAACATATTTATCATCAACTTTTCATTTTGATTAAAAGTGTTGTAATTAAATGTTTTTGACTTTAATATACTTAAGATGCATTCAATCCACTCTTTAGAATTGATATGCAACAGTCTTGATATGCCATTTGATTCTTTCTTGTATTTATCATAGTCAAAATCTTTGATTATTCCTGCTTCGGAACATAGATATGTGAAGCTATAGCTTTTATAAATATCTATTAACTCAACATTGTAATCTTTGCAAAACTCAATGACATCTAATGTTGTTCTTGTTGATGCATAATCTTTGATTTTTCTTACTATCACTCTTTTGTTGTTAATTGCATTATTTATACTTTCTAAAATATATTCTTTTGCAATTCCTTCTAGTTTTATAAAGCATCCTTTTGGCAGGTTTGGGAATTCATTTTCTACTTCTTTTGCTATAGAATTATGAGTATTTCCTATTAAAGCTCTATATTTTTGTTCATGGAAAGTATAGTTTTTATTTGATTGACCTACAAAATCTAATACCGTTAAACATTCTTTACCGTCATTTAGCCTTAATCCTCTACCTAATTGCTGAAGGAATACGGTAATGCTTTCTGTTGGCCTTAAAAAAAGTACAGTATCAATTGAAGGAATGTCAACGCCTTCGTTATATAAATCCACAACAAAGATAAAGTTTATCTCTCTATTTTCTAGCTTAGTTTTTGCGCTATATCTTTCGTTATCATTTGAATCTGATGTTAAATATATTGATGGGATACCAATATTATTAAAATATTTGCTCATGTATTCTGCATGGAGTTTGCTTACACAGAATCCTAGTCCCCTAATTTCTGAGATATCTTTTGTATATTTTTTAATGCTATCTATCACTAAGTTTGCTCTTTGATTATCTTTTGTATAAACTTTTTCTAGTTCATTTACATCGTAACCACCATTTCGCCATTTAATGTTTTCTAGAGTTACAGAGTCAGTGATTCCAAAATAATTAAATGATGAAAGTATTTTTCTATTTATGGCTTCGCCTAATCTTATTTCTGCAGCTATTCTGTTATCGAAGTATACTGTAACATCTTTATCATCCATTCGTTCTGGTGTTGCTGTCATTCCCAGTAGTATTTTTGGCTTCACATATTCAAGTAGTTTTTGGTAGCTTGGTGCAGCTGAATGGTGAAACTCATCTACTACAACATAATCATAATAGTCTTCCTTGATATTTTCAGTAAATTCCTTTGAATTAAACGTTTGTATAGAAATAAACAGATGCTCTATTTGTGATGGTTCATATTTACCGACCCACAAGTCACCAAAATTTCTATCTTTTAATATTTTTCTGTAGCAATCTCTACTTTGTACTAGAATTTCTTCTCTATGTGCTACAAATAGCAATCTGTTATTTGATTTTGGATGATTTTGTACGAACCGCTTGTAATCAAATGCAGATATAACTGTTTTGCCTGTTCCAGTTGCTGCGACTATTAGATTTTTATATCTATTATGTATTTCTCTCTCTGCTTGGAGTTTATCTAGTATTTCTGTTTGATATGAATATGGAATTACATCAAAATAGAACTGGGATTCAGTATTATTACTGCCAATTTTATTTATATTTAATGCTATTTTTAGTTTTAGTTCATCATTTGAATTGTCTTTATTGAACAAGTAAAATTCATTATCATGCCAATAGGATTCAAATGTTGCATTGAATTTTTTAATCATATCTTTTGAAGTATATTCTGATATTTTCAAATTCCACTCTAGTCCTGTGGTGAGTGCAGAATTTGATAAATTTGATGAGCCTATATATGCTGTTGAAAAACCGGTATTTCTATAAAACATATATGATTTGGAGTGTAGTCTCGTTCTTTTTGTATCGTAGGATATTTTTATTTCTGTATTTGGTAATCGAGATAGTTCTATTATAGCCTTATAATCTGTTGCGCCCATGTATGATGTGGTTATAATTCGGAGTTTGTGTTCTTTTGTGAATTCTTTTAGTGCTTCGTATATTTGAACCAGTCCGCTCCATTTTATAAATGAAACTAGCATATCTATTCTGTCGGATGTATTTATTTCTTTGATTAATTCACTGCCCAGTGACGGTTCGTTTTGAGCTCCTGTAAAAAGCGAATTAGTCGCTATGGATGTTATTGGTCTAACCTTTTTATTTTTATAATCATCTATTAATGCAGTGCCTACATTATTTAACACTGCAAGTAATAGTTCTGCATTATCATTAATGAGGAAATCATTTAAATCATTTGATTTTAATTCTTCTATTAATATATTTACTATTTTATTGCATAACTCAACCTGCCTATATAGTTTATTCTCTCCGGTAATTTTTTGCAGAGATTTGTTTATAACTATAGACATGTATTTAGATAGAACTGAGTTTCCTTCTTCTTTATCTATTGATTTCTTATCTATGTATTTATCATTCTTATCATATTTTTTTATTATTTCTTCATTGATTAATTTATTAATTACTGACTCATAAAATCCATTATTTAGTGACATACCCCATGCTCCTATAATGCTACATTTATGTATCTTTTTCCTTGAAAAAAATAATTTTATTTTTTATGCTTTTTTCAATTTATTCCCATGACACATTATAACATTTTTCTACAAATATTACCATGTAATTTTTATATAATTGGAAATTTTTTTAAATGGTAATTTGAATTTTACCTGACAAAATATTTTATCAAGAAAATTTAATAATAGTTTAAATTTGTATTGTTTTGTTATATAATTCTATTGAAGTAGAAATATATAAATATATACCGAATTGGATTTCATTAAGTAGGGATTCAGCATTGAAGATTATAGTAATTATGAAAGGATAGTACACCTTGAATATACAGAAAAATAAAAAAATATTGATGGTTGAGGATAGTAAATTCGTTGTAAATGTTATAGGAAATTTCCTGAATGAAAACGGATATGTTACTGAGAGTGTTGCAACAGGAGAAGAAGCGGTGCAAAAAGCATGTGCAGACTTTCCACCAGACCTTATACTTATGGATATTGAGTTATCAGGATATATGGATGGAATTGAAGCTGCTCGAAGAATAATTAAATACAGAGAAATTCCAATTGTTTTTCTCACTAGTAACACAACCGATAAAATCATTAACAAAATAAAGAATGTTAATGCTTATGGTTTTGTATTAAAAGGCATGGACAAAACTGCATTGCTTGCAACATTGGAAATGGCGTTAAAACTTTATGAGGCAAATACAAATGCGAGAATGTTTGATCAGGTTTTCGAAAACTTTGCAAATGAACTGTTTATTTTTTATCCTAAGTCATTAAAATATGTTTCCGTAAACGCCGCTGCCAGAAATAGTTTGGGATATTCAGCAGAGGAATTCAAATCTATGACGCATATGGATATTTCACCGGAATTTGATATAGAGAGTTCTCTAAAGCTTTTCAATCCGTTAATCAACAGTAAACAGGAGCAGGTATTTTTTAATACAGTACATCGCCGTAAAGATGGTTCCTTATATCCGGTTGAAATTAACTTGCAGAATTTTAATTATTGGGGAGAAAAACTATATCTGGCTTTGGCTATTGATCTAACTGAACGGAGAATAATTAAAGAGGCACTTAATGAAAAAGAGTCCATATTAAACACCGTTGTAAAATCAGCCAGGGACGCTATAATAATGGTTGACAGCACAGGCAACGTAACTTTGTGGAATGCTGCAGCAGTGCAACTGTTTGGATACTCTGAGGAAGAAATTATTGGCAAGGATTTGCACAAACTGATTTTGCCTGGAAACATCGATTACATTGATTTTAAAAAGAGTTTTATGCATTATAAATCAACTGAGGAAGGTAAATTAATAGGAAAAACAATTGAGTTTAAAGCCAGGCACAAAGATGGACATAAACTTGATGTAGAGATATCATTGTCTTCTTTGAAAATTAAAGACAGTTTGTATTCAGTGGGTATTGTGCGTGATATAAGCGAGCGTAAACAATCACAGGAGGAATTAGAAAACAGCCACAAACAATATTTGGAATTATCAGAAAATGCCCCAATAGGAATAATGAAATGTGATATAAGGGGCAATATTGTTTATGCAAACCAAAAGACGCTGGAAATAGTAGGGTCTCCAAGTATTGAGGAAACAAAAAAAATTAATCTTCTAACATTTCCTCTATTAGTTGATAGCGGTATAGCGGAAAAATTGAAAGAAAGTTTGGAGACCAATAGATCCGGAGTCTATGAAATGAATTATGAAACAAAATGGGGAAAGAAAATTTGGCTTAGATTACACATTAAACCTTTGGCAAATAAAAACACAGTAATTGGTGCACAGGTTATTATTGATGATATAACTGAAGAAAAGCAGATGGAATATGAGCTGCGACATTTATCTACAATCGATTACCTGACAAACATTTATAATCGCAGATTTTTCATGGAAAAACTTGAAACAGAAGTAGAGCGTGCACAGAGAACAGGAAGTAAGTTTTCTTTAGTAATGCTTGATATAGACCACTTTAAAAAAATAAATGATAATTTTGGGCATAATGCTGGTGACTTAGTTCTTAAAAGCATAGCTGAAGTAATTAAAAACAGAATTCGAAAAATAGATTGTCTGGCACGTTGGGGCGGAGAAGAATTTATAATATTGATGCTTGATACAACAGTGAGCATGTCTAAAGTTTTAATTGAAGAGCTTCAAGAAAGTATAAGCAAAATTAATATTCCGCGTGTTGACAGTGTTACCGCAAGCTTTGGTGTGGTTGGATATAGTAAAGATGATACTGTTGATACCTTGGTGCAAAAGGCAGACGCAATGATGTATAAAGCAAAGACAGAAGGACGCAATTGCGTGCGTTATATGGTGGAATGATTTTGCATCTGTAAAGACTACTTATACTAATCAGCATTCTATAAATACTTATGTAAATTCATTAAAAATACCCTGTATAGCAGGCTCTTTTTATAGCCTCTATACAGGGTATTTTTAATGTAAGGTCTTCTATTATTCTCTTATATAAATTACCGTCATTGAACATCAAAAAAACAAATTACTACAGTTCTATCTTTTCTCATCAACAAATCTAAGTATTACTTCTGGATAATGACAGGCAACAAATTGTTTTTTTTCAATTTGAGTAAGTTGTGGTTCCTCTTTTGTACATTTATCTTTTGCAATAGGGCATCTTGGGTAAAATCTGCATCCTGTGGGTATATCAGTTGGAGAAGGTGTTTCACCTTTTAACACTATTTTTTGCCTTTTGTTATCAACATCAACATTAGCCAAAACACTTACTAAAGCTTGTGTATACGGATGTCTACAATTACCTGAAATTATATCAGATGGACCTATTTCAACAATTTTACCTAGATACATAATTGCAACTCTATCCGAAATCAACCATGCCAGAGACAAGTCATGAGTGATAAACAAATAGGAGGTGCCTTTTTGTTCTTTCATCTCATACATCAAATTAACTATATCTGCTCTAATCGATGCATCTAGCATAGAAACAGGCTCATCAGCAACAATAAAACTAGGAGATACAACAAATACAGTTGCAATAGCAACACGTTGACGTTGTCCACCACTTAGCTCATGTGGATACCGATATAAATAATCTTCCCCTGGCTTGAGTCCTGCAAACTCTAAAGCCTGTATAGTTCTTTCTTTTATTTCTGACTCTGATAAGTTTTTTTCTATCATTCTTAATGGTTCAGAAACAGCATCAATAATCATATATTTGGGGTTGAGGGATTGATATGGGTCTTGAAAAATCATCTGAGCTCTTTTTCTAAAAGAACTAATCCACTTTCTATTTTTTAAATCATATATTTCATCATCAAATTTTAGTAACCCTTCATGATGAACTAAATTAAGAATTGCTCTACCAGTAGTTGTCTTACCTGAACCAGATTCTCCTACTAGAGATACTATTTCACCTTTTTTTATTCCTAAATCAATTCCATCAACAGCTTTAACATACTTTTCTTTTTAGAAAAAATATCTTTTATAAAACCTTGTCTTATTTTAAAATATACCTTTAAATCTTTTACTTCAACTATATTATTGCTCATTAGTTCCACCTCCATATAAATGACATGCTACATAATGACCATTTCCAAAGTCTACAGATTTAGGAACTTCAGTTTTACATACCTGCTTTGCTTCACTACATCTTAAATGAAAGCGGCATCCTGAAGGAGGATCTAATAAATTTGGTGGTGTTCCTGGTATAGATTCTATACGTTTTTTCTCTCCATAAATATTTGGAAATGCACCAATTAACTTCTGTGTATATGGGTGTTTACTATTTTTTATTACATCTCTAACCGTGCCTAATTCAACTATGTTTCCTGCGTACATAACTGCAATTCTATCACAGGTTTCTGATATTATAGATAAATCATGAGTTATTATTATCATACTCATATTAATTTTTTTTCTTAGTTCGTTTATTAAATCAATAATTTGTGCTTGTATCATAACATCCAATGCTGTTGTAGGTTCATCAGCAATTAATATTCTTGGAGTACAGGCAAGTGCCATTGCAATCATTACACGTTGTCTCATTCCTCCTGAAAACTCATGAGGATAATCATCTATACGACTGGAGTCTAATCCTACTAACTTAAATAATTCTATTATCTTTTTTCTTATCTCTTCATCTTTAGCTTTTGGATAATGTAAAGTTATAGCCTCTGCTATTTGAAAGCTAATTTTTTTAACTGGATTTAGAGCATTCATAGCCCCTTGAAATACCATTGCAATATCATTCCATCTATAAAGTTGCCATTCTGCTTCTGAATTATTTGCTAATTCTTTATTATCATATTTTATTGAGCCATTATCTATATATCCATTGTCTGGAAGCATGCCCATAGTAGACAATGCTGTAGTTGTTTTCCCACAACCAGATTCTCCTACCAGCCCTAAGGACTCTCCTTCATACAAATCAAAATCTACATTTTCTACAGCTCTGACAGTTCCTGCACTAATTTTAAAAAATACATTTAAATCTCTAACTTCTAACGCCTTTTTTTTCTCACTCATATTTTCACCTACCTGCCTCTTAATTTTGGATTAAGTATTTCATCAAATGAATAACCTATAAATGTGAAACTTAATACCATTAGTACTATCGCTGCCCCTGCAGGTACAAAATACCACCATGCTCCAACACTTACAGCACCATTTACAAATGCTCCGTTTAGAACTTGACCCCAACTAACTGACAATGGGTCCCCCAGTCCTAAGAAGCTAAGTGATGTTTCTGATAATATAGCCGAAGAAGTAGCTAATATCGTTTGTGCGAAAATAACAGGAAATACATTAGGTAATATATGTTTATATACTATATAAAACTTACTTGCACCTATAGATCTAGCTCTCTCAATGTATGGTCGTTCTCTTAAGGAAAGAGCTTGTGACCTCACTAGTCTAGCTGTTCCTGTCCATCCAGTAAGTCCTATAACTAAAATTATATTACGTATATTGGTTCCTAATATAGCAGATATAACCATTATGAGTGCAAGTTTTGGCAATACCATCATTCCATCAGTAATTCTCATGAGTACATTATCTAATCCTCCCCCTACAAAACCAGCTGCTAATCCAATAGCTGAACCTATAAATATAGATATAAAAGCACCTGAAAAACCTACTATTAAAGAAGTCTTTGTCCCATAAATTATGGCTCCGAATATGTCTCTTCCTAAATGATCTGTTCCAAATATAAATCCTTCCGTAGGTGGTGCCAGCAAAGCACCTTTAGACACTTCTACTGGGGAATAATGATAAACCTTTGGCCCTAAATATGCTACCACTACAAAAAACATTAACATAATAAAACCTAATGTTCCTATTTTATTGTTAAAAAACGTTTTAACAAACCGTTTAAAGTTTCGTTTTCTAACTTCATATTTTTCTCTTCTAATTTTATTTAAATTACTCATTTTACAACTCCTTTACTCATATTTTATCCTCGGATCTATATACATATAAACTATATCCGCTAAAAAGTTTGCTGTGACTACTGCAAAACTAGTTATTATAAACGACCCTTGAAGTAATGGATAATCTCTAGCAACTAATGCTTTAAGCATCAACGTCCCTATTCCTGGCCATGTAAATACCGTCTCTGTTTGTATGGCACCCGAAACTATAAACCCAATAGAAGTTGCTATAACCGTTACCATTGGTAACATTGCGTTTGGTAGAGCATGTTTTCTAATTATATATCTTCTATCAAAACCTTTTGCCCTTGCAGTATTTATATAATCTTCTGTAAACACATCGAGCAATGAACTTCGCATGATCATTACATAGCTTCCAAATATAGCTAATCCTAATGTTAATACTGGCAGTATTAGATGTTTGGCTATATCTTTTATATAAACAAGCTTACTTACATTTCTGAGGCCTGGTGTCATCATTCCAAATAACGGTACTAAATCAAGTTTAACTCCAAATATAACTATAAGAACCATACCAAACCAAAAAGCAGGTATTGCATAAATAAACAGAGAAAGACCTAATAATCCTACATCTATCTTCTTTCCTCTATTTGCTGCTGCAATCATACCAAAAATTATTCCAAACCCTATGGCTAAAGTTTGAGCACAAAGTGCTAATATAATCGTATTTGGTAATCTATCTCCGATTACTTTCATAACTGGCTTTTTAAAAGAAAAGGAATCTCCAAAATCACCCCTAAATATATTTTTCAAATAAACAAAGTACTGTTGATATATTGGTAAATTCAAGCCATAGTCTTCTTTTACTTTTTCTGCAACACTAGGATCTATTCCACTTTTTACAAACATAGCAGTTGGATCTCCTGGCATAACTCGAAATAAAACAAAAGTTAAAGTTAAGACTATCATTATAGTTATTAAGCTTTGAGCTACCTTTTTCATGAAATATTTATAATTCACTTAATTACCTCCTAATTTTAATACAAAGAGCTACTCCTAGCATAAGCTAGGCTTAGCCCCTTATATTAACTATAATTTATCTTAATATAATATATTATTTAGGTGTTATATTCTTGTAACAATCACTATTAAAGATAGTTCCATCTCCACCAAATTGGATTATTCCTTCCCATTTATCTGAGTTATAAGCATCGTAGTATCCTTGATAGTATAATGGTATATAACAAGCTTCATCATATATCATTTTTTGTGCTGCATACACAGTCTCTAAACGTTCTTCATCAACAACTTGTTGTACTTGTTTTTCAACTAATGCATCATATTCTGGGTTAGAGTACATTACTTCTTGACGGTTACCTATCTGTGATGTTGTTAATACTGTTAATATGTAGTTTGGATCATACCCTGGAGTCCATCCCCAAATATACATATCATAATCACAGAATGTTTCAGAGTCGAGCTTCATAGTAGCTCCTAATATAGACCCTTCCATAGGCTCTATATTAAGACCTATTCCTACTGCCTCAAGATTATTTACTATGTAAGGCATAGAATCTCTATAATGCCATGCATATCCGTCTGTTAACAATGCAAATCTAAATAATAATTTTTCTCCGGCATCATTAGTTCTAACTTGAACTTCTCTTCCTGATATTTCTACAGTTTCAAAGTTTGTAAATCCAGCTTCTTCTAACAATTTTATAGCTTTTTCTGGGTTGTAGTCATGTTTTATATCTAGGTGCCACTTTCCTGCTGAAGTAGGTACTAAAGTACTTCCTGCATATCCTGCACCCTTAAGTACATCATCTACTAATTTTTGTTTATCTAAAGCTAAGTCAATTGCTTGGCGAACATTTTTCTCTCTCCTAAGTATTATATTTCCTGGATTTTCTATTTGTCCCTCGATTGGAGTCTTTTCTGGATCCCATACGTTTATACCGATTTCTGTAAGTTTCGGTTGTAAATTCTTAACAACTGTTATACCTTCTGTTCCTTCTAATTCTGTAACCTGTGTTCCACTTGGAGAGAACATATCTAAATTTCCTGCCTTGAATGCTTGGAACATAGTATCTTTATTTTCAAACATTATGTATAATAAGCCATCTATTTTTGGCATTTTGCCATAATATCCATCATATCTTTCATACTCAAGTTCAGTATTTTGAGGATTGAACTCCCCTACTATTTTCCATGGTGACGTACCTATTGGAACTTCATTTTGATAATCTAATAACGCTTGAGTTTCCATAGGTCCCCAAATATGTTCTGGAACTATGTATATTACCCCTAATGTTTCTATTAAGAAGTTTGCTACTGGTATACTAGTAGTTAGTTTAACTTCGTAGTCACCTGTTTGTTCAACTTTCTCAATATATTTAACCTCTGCTTTACGAGTGAATGCTGCTGCTTCATTTGCTTTGCTATCAACTATAGTTTTATATGTAAAAACTACGTCTTCTGCATCAAACTTTTCACCATCCTGCCAAGTTACATCTTCACGAAGTTTAATTGTCCATACAAGTCCATCCTCTGATACATTCCAACTATCAGCTAATAATCCTTCAAATTCTAAAGTTTCAGCATCATGATTTACCAATGTCTCATACATTCTTAACCCATCATGATCTTGTTGCATTCTCTGAGAAAACGGGTTAACGTTTGTTGGAAAACTAGTGATACCAAGGTTGAGAATATGTTTAACATCTGGTTCTGACGTTGATTCTCCCCCTGTAGTGTTGTCCGCAGGTGCTCCACATGCAGCAAGTCCAATTACCAAAGTGACTACTAATAAAATTGATAATAGTTTTTTCATCTTTTTTCTCCTCCACAAATTTTTTTTAAACTAAAAATAAATCTTTTTAAAGCAATACAGTACATTATGTAATAAGATTAAGAATATTTTCGTACTTTAATATGTATCCTTAGGGGCAAATCTATAGGATTTATGATCAATTAAAGTCATTTACATAAACTGCATGAATAATTTAAATATACTAACTAATGTTAAATATATATATGCATGTTTTAGCTCCTTTATTATAAGTTTTTAGTAGTTTAATGATGCATTTTTATAATATTAGTCCATGCTTTCTTTTTTTCTTCGTTTATGCATTCCAATCTGATAAACTCATAAGAGTCATGTAACACAAATATAGCTTCATTTAGAAACATTTCGCCTTTAGTTGTAATTAATGTAATATTATGATTTTTATCATAACCAAACAAAACTATTTTTCTAACATTAGAACACTCTATTAATATTCTTTCTTTGTCTATAATGATTTCATAAATATAAGGTCCATTAGATGCGTAAAAATTTTTCTCTTTAATAGCTTGTATAATATTTTTTCTATTTAAAATATTATCTGCTAATACGATAAAACCTCTAAAAAAATTAATATTACTATTTTCATCATAATAGTTATGAGAATCATCTACAGATGTTAAAAAAATATCCTTATTATTAACTAATAACTCATTACAATAATCTGATGCATCACTATTAGCTTTAGCATTATAAACTTCAATTCCATGGTAATTTACTAGATTAATTAGTATGTTCAATGGAATTAATTTATTTTTTGGATGAGCTATTATTATTAAGTTGCCTCTGTTTTTTAATTCATTTATTAAATTTTGCACTTGACTGAGTGATTTAAAAAATAAACTTTTGTAAAGACCATCATTATGTTTTATAGGATTAGTTGCTATAACTGAGTTATCTTCTAGAGCAAGTATATGAAAGTGTATATCTTGGTTTGTTTTTTCATCTTCTAAATAACAATTGTATTCACATCCATTTAAAACGATAAAGTTTTCATAGTCTATTTCTTGACTGTAATATATTCTATGATCTGTAATTGCTAAAAAACTGTATTCATTCTTTTTATACAATTTTATAATTTCATCAACTGAGAATTCTCCATCAGTTCGAGTAGTATGAGTATGAATATTTCCTTTTATTTGTTTTCTAAAACTAATGATTTTCTTCATTTCAATCTTTGTCCCCTTTTCGATAAGTATGTTTTGGCATCCATTAAATTAGGCATTTAAATCTTTTCCAGCCTATATACTGAAATGAGTTTCTTATCCAATATGCAATTCTCTAAATAATATGCTAATAAATAATTTAATATTACAGAAATCATTACTAATACACCATTTTTAATATTCTTAAAACAAAAATAAGCCGTTCAGTTGGAGTTCACCCAAACCGGCTTAAATGAAATTATAGTAAGATTTATGGATTTATTTCCCTATTTCTTAATATTTAGCACTATGTTATAATTTATATCAAATAATAGCATTTACTATGCAGTAAATTTTTAAACTAAATAGTACTATTATAAAATATTTATTATAATTTCATAATTTTTTCTACTAACTTAGTGAGGTTCTTATAATGAATGAAGTTTTAAATCGTATATCAAAAATTTCTATTTTAATAGCACTTATAGCTTTTTCATTAACTAATTATGCATTTGCTCAGCAAGATTTAATTACCTATAATTATGGATTTTATTATACTTCCGACGATATGTATAAATTATCTGAAAAGTTAGTTGAACGCTACAGTGATATTCTTGAAATGGATGTAATAGGTAAATCTACCGATGGCAAACCCATATATGTTATAAGAATGACCGATAGTATAAAGAATTATATAGAAGAAGACTATGTTAATAAAATGCATTTATTGATTGACGCTGGTCTGCATTCAAGAGAAACCTACAACTCTTTTGTACTATTAAAAACAATTGAAGATTATGCTAAAGATTATTATGACAACAGTATAATACCAGATATAGATGTTAAAAATCTTCTTGTAAATAATGTTGTACACTTAATAGTAAATTGTAATCCAGATGGGTATGATTTAACTAAATTTGGTCTTGATTCAGTTCAAAATCAGAATACAAAAGATTATTTGATAAATAATATATCAGATAAAAATTATAGCTATTTTAAAGCTAATATAAAAGGTGTAGATTTAAATAGAAATTTTGAAGACATTTACTACAATACTATATCTGATAAGTGGGTAAATCAATGGAATGTAAATTATGTCCCATTAGTATCGTACAGGCCATCTTCTCAATTTTATTCGGGTTCTGCCGAAAATTCAGAGGCGGAAACACAGGCCTTGTCAAAATATTATTTAAAATATGATTTCAGAGCATATTTAAGCTATCACAGCCAAGGAAGAGTTATTTATTATTATCAAGGACATCACAGTAATCAATATAACAATTTGGGAAGAGATTATTCAGAAATTACAAAAAATATAACTAATTATACTATAATGCCCGATGATGGTATTATAGGTTATGGTTACGCTTCATATTTTGTTGCTAATAATACATTAAAACCATTTATAACAGTAGAAACAACTGTTGGAACACTTCCAACTCCAATAAATCTTTATAAAACGGAATATGAAAATCGAAAGCTATATAAATTACCTGCTGAATTTCTAAACAAAATTCAATCAACAGGTTATTATGATTATAAAATTTATGTAAATAATACGTATTTAAGAGATATCATGGATAAGGAATACGCATATGCTCTAGCTAAAAAGCTAGGTGGAATTGTTATTGAAAGCAAAGGTAGACCAATATATAAATTAGTAAAAAATTACGATTTTAATTCTCTTAAAATAGAGCAAAGATTCATACAAAATAGAACAATGGATACAACATTAACAGTTAATGTTAACAATCCTCATGCTCTCGAGATTAATGTAAAAGATTTAAGCGACACAGATATTTCGTTTACTATTGATAAGGTATATTTTTTCAGCACTTTAAAACTTTTAGTAAAGTAATATTCCTATTTGCTTGGCACGCTTTGATAAATTAATACTGACAACTATTTTTCTCCACCATCTTCTACAAAAATTTCCACAATATCACATAATAAATAATTTACATTATACTTACTATAACTACCCTTAGGAAATCCTTACGAATTTCGCAACACAAAATGAACCTTCATGCATTGTGGCATGTTGTTTGCAATGCTATCTGCAAGTTTACAGGGTTCTATTGACATGTTATTTTTTATCCAATTATATATCATTCCTACTGCGCCATAGCTATTAAACTCAATAGAGAATAGCATTTCTTCACTTAAATGATTAGAATCCAAACGCTTAGTTAATTCCCTAACATAGGCAATACGCGTATATTCTGTAATATATTGATGAAATGAATTTTGCCCTTCACAGTTCATTGCATTCACATAGAATCTTTTATCCTTTTTCATAACAACTAGCATTTCACCAAGCACACTGCTCCATGGGATATTTGGGGAACTTGAGTCAGATATATGATCAATAGTTGTTCGGAAAATCCAGTTAACTAAATCAAACTTATCTTTAAAATGATAATAAAAAGTCTGCCTTGTAAGATTACAGTTGTCTACAATCATTTGAACAGTAATTTTTTGGAGTGTTTTTTCATTCATTAATTCTTTGATGGATTCAGCTAAAAGTTCTTTTACTGTTTTTCTCTCTATCATAAATTCCTCCTAGTATACATTTTGATAAATATGTAACGATGTTTTACAAAACCTTAAAGTTGTAAATTTATTTCTTATAATGTTGAATATATAATTAGGGCATATAAACAACATTTGCTTTACCATAATATTATATAATAATACATCATAAAGCAAATGTTTACAACGGTAAAATATTAACAGTGTATTTTCACTGTCTAATAATATTTAAAATATTAGGAGGATTATCATGAACAACAGCTATTCAAAAATATTAGAACCAATTAAAATTGGAAATCTAACAATAAGAAATAGGATCAACATGGCACCAATGACTACTCTTTACGCAGGTAGTGATGGTCAAGTTACTGACCAGCTTATGCAATACTATGCAGCAAGAGCCAGAGGAGGCACTGGAATGATTACAATTGAAGGTGCCTATATAAATGATACTGGCCTTCAAATCCCATGTTCTATTAATGTAAGCAATGACAAATACATTCCTGGACTTTCAAGGATTGCTAATGCAATTAAAGACAATGGGTCTGTAGCAGTTCTTCAACTTATACATGCTGGTATTCAAGCATGGGTAGAGCAATCTGTAGGACCAAGTGAAATAGGGCGTATTGATGGCAAACCTATATCTACAGAGCTAACACCAAGAGCTTTAACTACAAAAGAAGTGTTGCAATTTGTAAAAGATTTTGCACAAGCAGCTAAAAGAGCAAAAATGGCTGGGTTTGATGCAGTAGAAGTTCATGGAACACATGGATATTTAATAATGCAATTTTTATCATCAATTACTAATCACCGTATTGACAACTATGGAATAGACCGTAACCTCTTCCCAGTTGAAATTGTTAAAGAAATAAAGAAAACTTGTGGAGCAGATTTCCCTGTTATCTTTAGATTATGTGCTGATGAAGTATTAGGGGACACTTATTTAAAACCTGGAATAACTATTGAAGATGCAAAAGAAACAGCAATAAGATTGGAACAAGCTGGTGTAGATGCATTTAATGTATCTGGAGGAAGTGATGATGTAATACATCTATATGTACCTTCAGCATATGTTTTGGAAGATATTGAAGGTTCCTTTGTACATTATGCCGAACAAATTAAAAAAGTTGTTTCAGTTCCAATTATGTCGGGTGGTGGTGTAGAAACACCTGAAGAAGCCGAAAAAATTCTCCAAACAGGAAAAGTTGATATGCTGTTTATAGGTAGACAACTAATATCAGAATCTGATTGGATTCGCAAAATAGAAACAGGAAGACGAAATGAAATCCGCCCTTGCGTGAAATGTGTAGAATGTGGACAACGTATAGTTTATGACACAGAAATGAGATGTTCAGTAAATCCACTAAGTGGCAAGGAATGGAAATATTTAAATGAATCGGAAATTCCATTAGCACAACAGAGTAAGAAAGTATTAGTTATTGGCGGCGGAATTGCAGGTATGGAAGCTGCAAAAACCTGCGCACTTCGTGGACATGATGTTACTATTGTGGAAAAACAAGACCGTTTAGGCGGAACTGTAAATATAGCAGCAAAACCAAGCTTTAAATACCGATTTACAAGACTTGTCGAATTTTATAAGAATGAAATAAATAGACTAGGTGTAAAGCAAAGGTTGAATACTACAGTTGATGATGCTTTTGTAACTGATTTTGCTCCAGATGCAATTATTATGGCAACTGGGTCGAAAGAAACACCAATTCCATTTTTAGGCGCCGAGCACTGTGTTCAGGCAGATGATGTATTAACTGGTAAAATTGAAACAGGAGAAAACGTAATTGTAATTGGATGTGGAATGGTAGGGGAAGAGACTTCATATCACTTAGCAAAGCAAGGAAAAAAAGTAACTGTATTTGAAGCTTTCGAGCCAGCCATGAGTGTAGGTGGTATTGCACTTTTGAGACCAACAGGACTCTTCGAGCAATATAATATTAAAGTTAATACTCACTCACCTATTGTAGAAATTTACAAAGATGGAGTATTAACTGTAGATAATATGGGCAGAAAAATTATTACAAAGGCAGACTCTATTGTATCAGCAATTGGACGAGTTCCTGCTTATGGCCCAGATTTCATAAGCGAATTAAGATCAAAAGGTCTATGGGTTTTACCTGTGGGTGATGCAGTAGCAGCACGTAAAGTATCTGAGGCAGTTCATGAAGCTTTCCAAGCAGCCATGAGTATCTAAAAATAAAATTTTATAACTTTAAATAAACAAAAATAATCCATACCCTTGTTAAAGCACAAGTAAAATGCCCGCTTGAAATATAAACTTTAGGCGGGCATTAGAGCCTATAAATAATTTTATGTAAACAGGAGTTAACACGGATGGCATTTTATTAAAATAATAATATCCATCATGCACTCAATAGTTCCATTTTATCTAATTCAAAAAAACTAGAGTTGATATCTTTAAATTATTCTGAATAACCCTAATATAATTAGTAGGAAGCCAGGTATAAATGATACTCTATCCATATTTTTAACTTCAGCAAAAATAAAGCCAAATCGAATTCCTAGATAGACAAACAATCCACTCATAATAGAAACAACAGTTACAGTTAACATTATTGAATACCCAATCAGTGCTGCACCTATTCCTACCCCAAAAGCATCAAATGCAAGTGCTAAACCTAATATCATTGCCTCATTTATTGATATGTATCCAGAATCATCTATATCAGCAATTTCAGGTTTTTTTAGAACTTGAATGGCAATAGCTATATTGCCAAATTTAATGCTCCATAGTTTAATTAATTTGAATGTTTCTTTTTTCTGATAATTTTGATGATTACTGTTAGATTTTTTTACATCTTTATTTTTAAAAGAATTATACAAGGACCAGCAGCCAAGTACTATTAAAATACCTGCACCTAAATTTTGTGTGAAAGCTGAAGAAATAACAAGTGTCAATATATAACCTATCTTCATTGAAATGAAAATCATTACTGCTGTGCAAAATATTATTACAATAAGAGACTTCACTGGAACCAATATGCGCCTTAATCCATATGTAAATCCTACACCAAAGCCATCAATACTAACCGCAAACCCCAGTGCCAATAACGAAAGAAATTCAAACATTACTAAACCTCCATGAAAATTCTGAATTCAATAACATAATATGTATATGACTTTAATCTGTGACCTCAAGAAAACAATGTCAGCTGTGTAATAAAAACAAACCCCACTTCATACGTGAGGTTCATAAAATTTTATTTAATTTGATAGTCTTACGCTAATGGTACATCTCATGTTTTATCAACCGATGTCGAAGGCGGTCGCTGAAATGCCCGCTTGAAATATAAACTTTAGGCGGGCATTATTTTTTAGTTGTTTTAAATTATACCAAACATTATAAAACCTATTGTATTAATTGATAAATTTGCACACATATGAACAATCCAAGAATTATATATATTTTTATATTTTAGATTTAACCAGTTAAAAAATATTCCTGTTACAAATAATCCAACAATAAAAATTATATATATTATTGCGTTAAACCAATTTGCTAATATTGATACGTGATATACTGAAAATGCTAATGCGCTTATAAAAAATGAATATACTATTGATGTGCTTTTATTTAATGTTAAAAAACCAAATCCTCTGAAAAACAGCTCTTCTAGCATGGAGTTAATAAATGATATATAAAGTGCTACAAAAATAAAATTGTCTTTATTGACATTTAAATTATTATCAAGTTGCTTAGTAATATTATCTAAATCAATAAATTCTTTAATAATAAAATAAACTATCAAAATAAAAAAATAAACACCTAGCCCCAATGCAACTGAAATAAATATTTGTTTTTTATCTCTAATTATAAAATATTCTTTAAATTTAAAATCTTTGTCTATTGCACAATAAAACATTGGAAGACCTGCAAATAGTAATATCTTATATAATGATTTAAGCATATAGGCAGGCTTAATATAAGTTTCTATCATATACATAGCTATACATGCAAATACTAATATTATTGTTATTATTATATTTTTAATATTTTTATTCATATTCATTCCACCTAATTAATTTTTTTAGATTTATAATATAAAATTATAACACAAAGATATGAAAATAATAAGGGCTTTCTAATTCAATTTAAATTATTTTCAAATTTAAGTACCAATATATATTAAATCAAAGAATTATTATAAGTAAAATAACAACATAAAAAACTAAAACGCAACAAATGAAAAAGGGACAAATCTAATACTTGATTCGTCCCCTTGTCTTATTTAATTCTTTGATGATAATGTGTGTGAAGCAATTCGTGTGATAGATTGCTGTTAGGTTTTCCTAAGAACTCTTCATACAATTTCATTACTTCAGGATTTTCATGAGATTTTCTTATTGGCATTTCTTTATCAATATTATATATTGAATCAGATCTAGTTGATTTAATTAATTTATTTGCCCCAACAGGCTGGCCACCACCGCCAATACAACCTCCGGTACAACTCATTATTTCTATAAATGTATAATCTGCTTCTTTATTTTTAATTTTTTCCATTATTTTATTAGCATTAGATAATCCGTGAGCAACAGCTACCTTTACAGGAGTGCCTGCTAAATCTACTGTAGCTTCTTTAATTCCTTCAAAACCTCTTACTTCTGTAAATTCAACATTTTTTAATGTTTCTCCAGTTACTACTTCATATACAGTTCTAAGAGCTGCTTCCATTACACCGCCTGTTGTTCCAAAGATTACAGCTGCTCCTGTTGATGTCCCCATAATTGTATCAAAGTTTCCTTCTTCTATATTGTTAAAATCTATACCAGCATTTTTAATTAATCTAGCCAGTTCCCTTGTAGTAAGTGCAACATCAACATCCCTGTATCCTGAAGCATTCATTTCAGGTCTTTTACATTCATACTTTTTTGCTGTGCATGGCATAATTGATACCGTAAATATATCAGCTGGATCTATTCCACTTTTTTTCGCATAATAAGTTTTTGCTATTGCTCCAAACATTTGCTGAGGAGATTTGCATGTAGAAATATTATCTAAAAGTTCTGGGAAAAATGCTTCAGCATAATTTATCCATGCAGGACTACATGATGTAATCATCGGAAGCTTCCCACCATTTTTAAGTCTTGACAATAATTCATTGCCTTCTTCTAATATTGTTAAATCTGCTGCAAAATCAGTGTCAAAAACTTTATCAAATCCTAACATTTTAAGTGCTGTTACCATTTTACCTGTAACTTTTGAACCTCTAGGTAATCCAAACTCTTCCCCTAATCCTACCCTTACAGCAGGTGCAGTTTGCACTATAACATGTTTTTTAGGATCATGCAAAGCCGACCAAACTTTCTCTGTTTCATCGTTTTCGTATATTGCTCCAACAGGACAAACAGCTGAACACTGTCCACAAAAAGTACATAAAGTCTGATTTAAACTTTCATCGAAACTGGCACTAACAGAAGTGTTTATTGATCTATAAGAGGGGCTTAAAATTCCTACCATTTGTGTTTCCTGGCATGTTTCAACACATCTCATACATTTAATACATTTGTTTCTGTCTCTTACTAAAACTCCCGATGTGTTGTCTATAGGGTATATATCTATTTCATTTTCTAAATTATAGTTTCTTATATGAAATCTTTCGCAAAGCTGTCTAAGTTCACAAGTGGCATTCCTAATACAGTTTAAACAATCATTTGGATGATTTGCAAGTATTAACTCTAAAACACCTTTTTGTAACTCTCTAACTTCTTTTGTATTTGTATATATTTCTGCTCCATCATAAACCTTTGTAGAACATGAAGTCACAAACTTATGAGCAGTTTTATCTTCCACAACACAAATTCTACAATTTGCTTTTATCGCCTGATCTGGGTGATTACATAAGGTTGGTATATAATACCCTGCAGATTTTGCTGCTTCTAATATTGTAATTCCTTCTTCAACCGTGATACTTTTATTATTTATAGTTAATGTACATGTTTTCATAGTTACCTCCTAGTTAAAAATATCATAAAAGTGTTGTATTGCTGTTACCATTACTGTAGGTGCAGCTGTACCTAAGCCACAAAAAGAGCAATTCTTCATAACGTTTGCTATGCTTTTAACTGTTATTAAATCTTCCTGTGTTGCAGAATTATCTGCTATTCTATGGGCTATTTTTAACAATTGCCTATTACCTTCACGACATGGTGTACATTTTCCACAGCTTTCATGCACAAAGAATTCTTGAACAGTTACCATAAAATCTGCAACATTGTTTGTATCATCAGCAACTAAAACAGCTCCAGATCCGATGCTGTATCCTTCTTTATTAAATGCTTCATAACTGTAATTAATATCAAGCATAGACTTAGGAATTATTGGTCCAGAAGCACCACCTATTTGAGCAAATTTAAAACTTCTACCATTTTTAATGCCACCGCCAATGTCATATATTATTTCTCTTAATGTGATACCAAAAGGAACTTCGTAAACACCAGGTTTTTCTACATTACCGCATAAGCTTATTAATTTTGTTCCCTTACTTTGTTCCGTACCTAAGCTTAAATATTCGTCTGCATCTTTAGTAAACAATGTAGTTACTACGCAATATGATTCAATATTATTAGCTAAAGTAGGTTTTCCAAATAAACCAGATTCAGATGTTCTTGTAAATTTTATCTTTGGTCTACCACCGCTACCCTCAATTGATTGAATCAGAGCAGTTGTTTCGCCACATATAAATGCACCAGCTCCTGAAATTACTTTGATATTAAAACATAAATCAGTTCCTAAAATATTATCACCTAAAAATCCACTCTCTTTTGCACTATTTATTGCTTGTATCATAATATCTTTTTGTTTGCCATACTCTTCTCTAATATAAATATAACCTTCCTTTCCCCCTACTGCATAAGCAGCTATTGTCATACCTTCAATAATTCTGTAAGGATCATATTCTAGAAAATACCTGTCTTTAAATGTTCCAGGCTCTCCTTCGTCAGCATTACATAATATATATGAATCTTCTTTTACTTTAGCTGCTTGCTCCCATTTTCTACCTGTAGGAAAAGCTGCTCCGCCTCTCCCTCTCAGTCCAGAACTTTTAACAGTTTCAATAACTTCTGTAGGAGTTATTGATAACACCTTTTTTAATCCTTCATATCCCCCAACTGATAAATAATCATCTACTGTATCTACATTAATATTTTTTAAATTTTTAGTTAAAATACTAACTGCTTTTTTCATATTATTCACCTCGATATTTTTTAATTATATTAGCAACTTTTAACTCGTCTAAGTTTCCGTAAACATTTTCCCCTATTCTAATAGCAGGTGATATATCACATGCTCCAAAACAGGAACTATATTCGAACGAAAACATTCCATCAGGAGTTATTTGTCCAATTCCAATTCCTAGTTCCTTTTCTATTGCTTTTTTAATATTTTCATATTTTGTTACCTTGCAACATGTACTGTTACACACCTGAATTACATATTTCCCCTTTGGTTTGTCCGATAATGCAGAATAAAATGATATAACATCATAAACATTGCTTACAAAAATATTTAATTTTTTACTGATATATTCTGCTTCTCCCTTTGTTATATAATGCTTAGGAGATAACGATTGCACATCTAAAAGTATACCTACAAGGTTGTGTTTACTCATGTCGTGCTTTTCTAAAATCTTATCAATTTCTTCATAATGTTTTGCATCCAATAATTTTTCTGACATAAATTCTTCCTCCATTTTTATTTTATAACCCCAAAATAACTTTGTTAGTTAAACCACTTATTAAGTATACATATATCTGATAAATTTTTCAACCACTTATTCACCAATAAGCATACCAACATAATCAAATTTATTAATTTTTACTTATAATCTAGTATTAAATAAAACATTCAGCTTTATATTTAACTAAAATCCAAATGTTTTGAAACAATATTAAGAAATAATATTCATATTTCGCTATATATGAAATTACATAACGCTAACTAAATTACCAGTTAGATAAAGCAAATAAATAACAATCATTAATATGCCTTCTTTTTTACTAATTTCATTTTTGTTTTTATTATAAGCAAAATATCCATATACAGCTAATACTAATATTAAAATTGGAATATGGATATTATAAAAATTCTTTTCCACTATTATCCCATTTGATGATAGAGCAAGTGATGCACCAAGAACAAATAGGATATTCAATATGTTTGCACCCATAACATTACCTAATGCCAGTCCTCCATGATTGCCTTTAACCGCTGAAATAGTTGTACTTATCTCCGGTACACTTGTTCCAAATGCAATAATTGTTGAAGAAATAACTATATCAGATACTCCTACCCTTTTAGCTATTACTTCTGCAGAATCAACTAAGGAAGTAGCACTAAGTGCTATGACAATAGCTGATAAAAATATCTTAATAAATGTAAAGAAAATTGTACTTTTATTTTTATCTCTTTTCATTTCTTCATAGTATTCTGAATCAATGTTTATTTTTTTTGTTTTATCTTCCTGTCTTATTAAAACTAAAATATAAACAGGAATTAAAACTAAAAAAACAACCCCTATCCATTGAGGTAACAGTCCATTATCTTTGCCAACTTTGGTTATTAAGGTAGGTATAACTAATAATGATACAACAAATATTAACAAACTAAGCTTTCTTGATGATTCTTTACTTACCGGAATTTTCCCAAATAATGCGCCAACCCCCAAAACTAAACTAGTATTTGTTATAGTTGATCCTACTGCATTTCCAATTGCAAACCCTCCGCCTCCTTGAAGAGCTGCTATAATGGAAGATGACAGTTCTGGCAATGTTGTTCCCAACGATACTATCGTCGCTCCTATTATCATTTCTGGAAGACCCCATATTTCTGAAAGCACAACTGCATTTTCAACTAAAATATCAGTAGTTTTCAATATAACTACTAATGATAAAACAAAAAAAAACATTACAAAAACAGTACTTATTTGCCCAAAAACTTCCTGCATCTTTATATTATTCTCCTTAAATTATTTACTGTTCAATTTCAGCAAATATCAATATTATATATATTTACCTTATTATACACAATTTTCTACAAAAAAACATAGTGAAATTTTTTTGGAATAAAAAAGATTCACCTTCAGATGAATTTATTTTAATAATTCAAATCTAGGTGAATCTTTTTTATTAAAATTCCTCAATTATTACATTATCATCATTATGCATATGCAACATACATTTTCCATGTGGCAAGTAAAATACTTTCATCTTATCCATATTAGAATCACTAAAAATATTTTTTGCAAATTTACTTTTTTCTAGTATTTTTGTTTTATCATCCTTATCTTCACTAAATTTGATGCTACCTTTAACTTTAACATAGTTATAATTTGAATCAGTAGCACAAAAACATATATAAGGATTTTGTTTTAATTGATTTGTTAACTCGTCTTGTGCTGATGAATAAAAAAACATCCCTTTATCACAATGAAAAACTAACTCAAATGGCCTCGTATCAGGTTTATCGTTATTACATGTAGCTAAATTTCCAAATTTGTTTTGATTTATAAATTCAATTATTTTATTCATTATATACTTATACTCCTTAATATAGTTTCTTAATTTATTATTTGATTTTTAACTTTAATTATACTCAAGTTTTAAAACTATAGTATTTATTTTCAAAATGAACTATAAATTTATTGTTACAAATTTGTTATAACTGAATATATTAATATATGAATTTCAAATACAACAAAAGGAAGTGTTATAATTGTATTATTGGGATTATATATATTCAAAAGATAGAAATTGCATTATAAGTCTTGATACTTCAACAAAAAAATTAAATAAAATTCCAAAAGGATATTTAGATATAAAAATATTTGCATCAGACGGTACCCCTGTAAAAAATGCATATATTAGAATATCTGCACCTGATGAATTCAATGAATTTATAATAAAGATTAATTCATTAGGATATTACCCAATTCAAATAAACAATGTACAATTTTTCCCTGGTTTACTATGTAAATTGGACGTTAATTTAAACCCTATACCTTTAAAAAATCAAATATCAAGCTATAATCAAGTAATAAATTTACCAAAATATGAAAGCTTACAAAATACTCATAATATACTAGAATTGCCTCCAGATGAGGTCAGAAATTTAACATTTACATTAGGTGTTGATAGTCCAGAAGATACATTGATTTATTTGTATGCAAAAAAATTTGCCGATGAAGTTTATGAATTAAGTGATGGAAAAATAAAAATTGAAATATTTACTGATGCAAAGCTAGGAGCCGATAGAGAAATGGTTAAATCTATAATTAGAGAAGGTTATCCTGATTTTATAGTTCAAACTACTGCCCCACAAGTTGACTTTGTACCTAAATTATCAGTATTTGACATGCCAATGGTTTACAATAATATAGAGGATTTAAGAAACACTATCGACAACGAAATTTTTTATCAAAAAATATGCAATGCTTACAGTTATAGTGGTTATAAATTACTTGGTCTTTCCGACATATTATTCAGACAAATGACTTCTAACGAAGAAATTCAAAACATAGGTGATTTCAATGAAATCAAAATCAGAACAATGCAAAATCCTAATCACGAAGCATTCTGGGAATCACTTGGTGCAACTGTAATACCACTACCTGTTAGCGAAATATATCCAAGTTTGAAGTTTGGATATATAGATTCAGAGGAAAATTCATATGAAGTTATAGCGGGTTTTAAATTATATGAAGTGCAAGAATATCTTATAAAAACAAACCATATGCCCCACATAATATCACTTATAACAAGCAATACTCTTTACAATAGTCTGTCTACAGCCGAAAAATCTATAATCGATGAAGCTGCTATTAGAGCAACGTCATATACACGCGAAATGGCAGATGAACGTTTTGAGGAACGAAAAAAAATACTTATTGATAATGGTATGACGATAATGGAATTGCCAGAAAAAACAAAACAAGCAATGAGAGCAGCCGCTATACCATTATATGAAAAAATTCGTGAAATAGTTAATGATGACGTTTTAATAAATACTTATTTTGAAAATAGCAGTTTTATTTAAAACTTGTTATTTTTAATATATTACTTTCTCATACATTTATTTTTATCTTTCATATTTTATAATAAAATACTATATAATTATCTGATAATTTATATAGTATTTTTATGCTTTAATACATGTCTATTAAAACTCAATATTTATTATTTGCGAATCTGGCATCCTTTTCTTCCTACTGAAACGACTATATATCCATTATCTTCAAGACGTTTTATAACCATTCTAATTTCTTTTTCCGAAACCTTATAATAAGTTTTGCAAAACTCTTCATATATTGAACGTCTACCCGTTCCTAAACCTTTTTCAGCCCTTAATTTGATCATATCTAGTACAACCTTTTCAATATCCTCAACAGATTTACAGGATAAGCTCTCTCTTTTTTTCATATAATTTGGTAAATTTTCAATTCTAAGCGAATCATTTGATACCTTCAACATATATTCAATTGTATTTTTAAGTTCTCTAACATTTCCGTGCCAATTATAGTCTTGACAAAATTTCGAAAAACTATATTCTATCTTTCTTCTATCTCCAAATATATCAAGAAAATAGTTAATTAGATATTCTATATCACTTTTATGTTCTCTCAATGGAGGTAGATTGACTTGAAATACATTAAGTCTATAAAACAGATCATTTCTAAATGTACCTTGTTCTACCATTTCAAATAAATCCTTATTTGAAGCTGCAATAATTCTAACATCTACGTTAATTATTGAATCTCCGCCTATCTTCATGATTTCATTTTCTTGCAATGCTCTTAATAATCTTGCTTGTAAATTTAAAGGTATTTCTCCTATTTCATCTAAAAAAAGCGTACCATGATTAGCCTTCTCAAAAACACCCATCTTTCCACCTTTTCTAGCACCTGTAAATGCACCTTCTTCATAACCGAATAGCTCTGATTCTAGAAGATTTTCTGGTAATGTAGCACAATTAATTGCTATGTATGGTTTGCTTTTTCTATCAGAATAATTATGAATTGCACCTGCAAAAAGCTCTTTGCCTGTTCCGCTTTCTCCCAATAACAAAACTGTTGATGAAGAGTGTGCTATTTTCTTGCTAATATTTATTGCATCCATAAGTTTTGGATGAGAACCTTTTATGCTATCAAAACTATATTTTGAATAGTATCCCTTTCCAACTAATTTATCATGCAGTTTTTGCTGATTTATTAGTAACTCATTATAATATTTTAATATTATTAATTTACCAAAATAAACATCATCATAAATAACTTTCTTCATTGTTACAATAAGTTTTTTATTGCTAAAATCAATTATTTCATCATGTATTTCATCTTTTGTTAATAAAACATTTAGTACAGTATCTCTTTCTAATAAATTTTTCAAATAATCTTGTTCTATGTATTCCTTACTAATATTTAATATTTGTGAAGCTTTATTATTAGATAGCAATATAAGTCCTTTTTCGTCACATAAAATAATGCCATTATCAAATTCGTTTAAAACCACATCTAATTGACCTGCAAGCATTTTTTTATCATATAAAGTATTATTAAGACCCTTCCAATATGTAGGTACTTTTAAAGAATATTTTTTAATAATTTTCTCAGAAAGTTTCTTCTCTATGTTTAAATAAGCTATTATATCTAGAATTGTAGATAAATCAAACACCCTGTTTCCAATATTAATAACCTCTGCATTTATATTTGGCATATGTTCAAACTCGTTTGGTGTAATAATATAATCTACATTTTTAATATTTGATACTCCGTCATAATATGGAAGCAATTTCATATTTTTTATTCCAAGACTATACAAAGTTGCAAGAGTTTCATTAGCCATAAAGCTGTTAAGGTTGGCTATATAAGCACTTTTATCAGTATCAATTTTTCTAAGTTTTTCTACCGATTGCTTTGAAATCGTACGTTTCATCATTAATATAGGGGCACTGCACTTAATATATTCTATCATTTCAATTAAAATACTAGGATCAGTGTACAAAATTAAATCTGTCTCGTATATAAAAGGCTTGTTTATCATATTTGGAGTGAAATAATCAACCTCAACTGTATTCTCAAAAATATACTTAAGTTCTTCTAAAAAATAATTACCTATCTTATCTTCAATAACCAAAACAGCAATTCTCTTTTTCAATAAAACCACCCCCTAATTAATAGAAACATCCTCTGTGTATTTATTATATCATAAAGCAAGCCAGATATCGGCTTGCATCACAACGATTCAATAAATACATCAAGACAAAGACTTATGTCTTTGTTTCACTAGTTGTATTTATTATATCACAGTTAATAATAAATGGGTACAAATTAGTTTAATATTTATTTAATTCCCATTTAATTTATAATTCTTAGTATGAAAAATAATAATTCATTGAACAAACATTATAATACTAACGAATTTAATTTTACATAAAAAACATTTAGTTTGGCACAATACTTGCTTTATAGAATCACATAACTATTATAAAACCTTAATATAAAACAATGGAGGATAATATGTTCAAAAATTATTTAGAGGTAAAAAATTATATTTCAGAAAACAATATTAAAATAATTGATTTTAAAATTGTTGATATGAGCGGAAGATGGCATCACCTTACCATTCCTGCAACAAGATTTAATGAAAACATACTAAAAGATGGTATCGGATTTGATGCATCAAGTTATGGATTCTTAAAGGTAGAAAAATCAGATATGGTATTTATACCAGACATATCAACATCTTTTATTGTACCTTTTTCAAAAATACCTACGTTGACAATGATAGGTAATATATATGCAATAAAAGAAAATAGAGAAAGATTTGAAGATGACCCAAGATATTTAATTGAAAAAGCAAAGAGACTATTAGTTGATAAAAATATTGCTGACACGGCACTTCTTGGCCCTGAATTTGAATTTTATATTTTAGATCAAATATCAGTAAAAAATGACATTAACCATATGGAAGTTTTTATAGATTCAAAGCAAGGGGAATGGAATTCAAGTAATTTAGATAGCAGTAACAAAGGTTCTACTCTTAGAAACTCAAATTGTTATCATTTAGACAAACCATTTGATGCAACTTCTGATTTTAGAGATATGGTCACTTTATATCTTGAAGAAAACAATATTCCAATAAAATATCATCATTGTGAAAATGGCGGACCTGGACAAGTGGAAATAGAAGTATGTCATGGGGACATTAGTGAAATGGCAGATAGAACTATGAAACTTAAATACATACTGAGAAGTTACGCTGCTCTTCTAGATAAAACGGTTACTTTTATGCCTAAGCCATTTGTTGGAGAATGTGGAAGTGGATTTCATATTCATATACATTTATTTAAAAATGGTGAACCTTTATTCTATGATGAAAACGGATATTCAAAATTAAGTAAAACAGCATTATATGCAATTGGTGGAATATTGAAACATTCGCCTGCTTTAATGCCTTTTACAAACCCAAGCACAAATTCATACAAAAGATTAATACCTGGATATGAAGCGCCTGTAAGTCTATGCTTTGCAACAGCAAATAGAAGTGCAGTAATTAGAATACCTGATTATGCCACTAGCCCCATGGAAAAGAGGTTTGAGGTAAGATTCCCTGATGCAACTTGTAACCCCTACTATGCATATTCCGCAGTGTTAATGGCTGTTATTGATGGTATAGAAAATGAAATAGACCCAGTTAAAGAAGGTTTTGGACCATTTGACTTCAATTTATATACCCTAAACGATGAACAAAAATCGTTAATAAAGGCCCTCCCAACTAATCCAATTGAGGCAGCTGTTGCTTTAGAAAAGGACCATGAATTTTTATTAAAAGGAAATGTATTTAGCAAAAATATAATAATGAGTCAAATAAACAAGATTAAAAAAGATTACTATAAAATAAATGAAATGCCTCATCCAGAGGAATTTAAAATGTATTATAATCTTTAAATTATTATGATCATCAATAAAAAAACTCCCTAGAGAGTTTTTTTATCTTTTATAGCATATTAAAATTCAATACCTTTTATATTTTTATAAAGCCTCAACAGTGTCATATAGGCTTGTTGTCTTTGATAACCGCCTCTTGGATCAAATCTATTTTGACCCACACCACTCATAATTTTTTCACTAAATACATAACCTATATAAGGCTTTGCCCATTCTGAAATCATGTCTTGATCAGCAAAGTTAGGTACAATTGAATCAACATTATTTCCTAACACTTTTGCTGTAGCTGTGAGCATTTTAGCTGCTTGTTCTCTAGTAATAGGATTGTTTGGTTCAAATGTAGTAGCTGACGTTCCCGCAACTATATCTAACACCTGCGCTGCCATGATGTCTTTTCTAGCTCTTTCAGGCATCATTCCAATATCAACAAAACTTGTATTACCTGGAATATCAATATTTTTTGCTTTTATAAAATTTTCTATTGTCATTTCATTTATTTGTTCAATACAGGTAATAGCAAGTGTACAAAATTCACTTCTACTTACTATTTTTGAATAATCGCTTTGCATGGAAGGTGGAACAAGCTTTCTATATTCCGCTTCTCTTACTTCTGCTAATGCCCAAGTTGCTGGTGAGTCTATTAGTCCCGTTGCAGTCTGTCTCAATTCATTCTGAAAATTTTCAGTAGCATGATATACTCCATCTTTTCTTCCACCAGTCCATAATGTATTATCTGTCTTAGCAACTACCTTGTGCTGATAACCCACAGTAATACTATTTACCCCAGTTGCCCACTTTATTGGAGATGAAAGATGACCGCCACCTAAACTTTTGTTATCGTTATTTCCCCATGCCCATAAAGTGTTATCACTTTTCACTACGAAAAAATGATTATTCTGCGCTGCTGCATGTATTACATTATCCATTATTTTTAATGGTGTTAAAACTGGAGCATCAATTTCCTTTGAACCATCGTAAAACTTACCATCATGCCCTGAACCGCACATCCAAAGACTTTTATCCTTTCGAATAATCATGGAATTAGTATTATCACATGCTACATATTGTACATCTTCTAATATTTTCACTGGGTTTAATACTGGTCCAGTATAACCAACACCAAGTGAACCATTTGTTCCATTTTTATTTACGCACCATCCCCAAAGTTCATCTTTTTCATTGATAAAAAAGTTTTCACTACCATTTGTTACAACAAATTTAACTTTTTCACTGTGACTTATTAATTCAGGAGTTTCATCCGATAAGTAGTAAAGCTTTCCTTCACCAGTACAAAACAGCACCGGACCATTATAATACTCATCCATAGAAATCATTACAACATCATCCATAAATTTAGTTGGCTCTAGTGTTTTTTTCATTCCAGCAGGTCTTCCCCAATACCAAAGTGTACCATCTTTTTTAATGGCAAATACTGCATATCTATTTGCAGTCACAGTTTTTACATCACTCAGTAATTTTATTGGTTCTTCAACATAATCAGCTACACCACTTCCTAATAAGCCTTGATCATTTTTACCATATCCCCATAGGTTTCCATCTTTGGTTATATAAAATGTCGTACCCCAACCAGCAGCTATATAGCTACTTTCTCCCATTGCATATGCAGGTTGTTGAAAATTTATGGTTGTTAAAAGTATCAATAATGTTATTACTATAATATTTTTTTTCACTGCAAGCCTCCATTTTCTTCTTTATTATTTATTTACGGTTATAGTTACTAGTGGGTCGTTACCATCCATTTTCAATTGACCTATAAAAACTGATATCTTGTATCCATCTATATCCCCACTAAATGATTCTGATATCATTAAATCCGATTTAAAGCTTTCTGATTCAAGTCCTAATTCATCCGAGTAATATTGTACTGCATCTTTAAATTCATTTGTTGGCAATACAAGGTTTACAAAACCATTTCCACTTGGAGCTAATGAACAATCAATTACTTTTGCATTTGGATAAATTGGAACTATATCAATTGGATATTTCCCGTCAAGTTCAACTTCTACTGCATTTTCATATGTTATTTGATCAGAATCTTCATAACCGTCTGATTCATCTATAAATGAAGAATCTGAATCATTATCCGTTTGCTCACCATAATCTCTTAGTGTAATAAACACATGTGTTGCATCTCCTACATCTGTAATAGTTAAACCATTAATATGGATATCTCCCATATCAATACCTTCAAAATATGATTCTTCTTCTCCTATACCCGATTCATCTAAACCATCAATATTAGTCATATAAAACCCTACTACATTTTCATATGCATCATCAACTTGATAAACTACTGTAAATCCATCTTCCCCATAAGTATCAGCATCTATAACCATAGCATCATCATAAAAAGGAATTTCTGATGGAAATCCATCTGGAAGTCCTGATGGAGCATCTCCTTTCACACTAATTTTCGGACCTTCTACAGGCACATCTATTTCTTTACTTTCTTTTTTATTGCCTTCAACTTTATTGCTTTCCTTTGTTCCACAAGCGCTTAATACTCCTAATATTAAAATTGCAGATAATACTAAAATTAATATTTTTTTAATCATAATAGTCTCTCCTTCGATTTTCATTACTTTTACTCATATTCCTAATAATACAATATATATCATTAAAATTATTTTAACAAATTTATACTTCACTTTAACAGTGCTAAAAGTAATTATGAAAGTCATATTTTTTATATTCAAGTCATTTAAAATGACTTGAATTAGTCACTATTTATTAGACAATCTTATTTATAAATGATATAATATTAAATAACATAATTTTACAGTTCAACCATTTATATTTGAAATTTATAGTGTTTAAATTGAGAGGAGAAAGAGTTTGGAAATTTCAGATAAGCTTGCTTTTGAGATATATACTATTATTATTTTTCACATAATTGCGTTATTGACCCTTTTTTCTTTCAGTCTATATATATATCTACGAGCAAAGAAAACTCCTCTATTATATAGCTATTTAGGTGTTGTTGCTATGATATTATTATGGATGATATCAAAGATTTTTAAAACTATATCCCCAACTACTGAACTTAGATGGTTTTTTATTGTTACACAGTATTTTGGAGTTAATTTTTTAGGCTTTTGCCTTCTCGTTTTTGCTTATACTTATTCAAAAGAACGTACCCCAAACATAAATATATTGATTTTATGGGCTGTGTTACCCCTTTTATCTTTTTTAATTTTAATTACTAATCCCATACATATGAAATATTACTCATATTTTGATTTTTACAAGGATCGTTTTGGACCTTTAATTTTTCCTGTGCAAATTATCCATTATACCTATTTAATTATTGGCACTATAATGCTTTCTCGTGGGTTTACCAAGCAACGAAGTTTTATAAATAATAAGACGGTTGCTATTTTATTCTCATTTATTATTTTAATTCCGTTATTTTTAAATATATATTATATTCTTTTTAAATTCAACATCATAGGTTGGATATTTCCTTTCCCAGTCTTCGACTTTACTCCTATAGCTGCCTCTATATCATTAATATTTTTTATGATTCCAGCTTTGAAATTTCGTTTTTTTGATATATCACCAGTTTCATATGCTAAACTTTTTGAATTAATGTCTCAAGGAATTGTATTTATAAGCAAAAAAAATACACTTTATGGTGGTAACTGTGCATTTTATTCCATGTTTGGATTGATTGAATTAAAAAACATAAAACTTAGTGAATTTGTTGATAGATATCTTGATTTATCAGAAGAAGAAAAAGAATATTTTCTATTATTTATTTCAAATAATTCAAAAGTAAAAGAATTTGAATTAAAAAGCAAAAATACAAAACTTTACAAGGTATCTAAGGAATTGCAAAACAATGGACCTATTCTACTTTTTTTTAGTGACATCACAGAAATTAGTAAAAATAAACTAATACTTTCTGAGCAAAATTTAGAACTAAATAACTTAAATAAAAAATTAGATGCTATGGCTATAAAAATTAATGAACTTGTAATAGCAAAAACTAAATCCCAAATTGCACAAGATGTCCATGATATTTTGGGGCATAGTTTGACTGTTGCAGTTGTTACAGCAGAACTTGCTGCAGATGAAGATTTAGAATCAGCAAAGGAAAAACTCTCGCAAATTAATGAATTATTAGCAAGCAGTTTAAATGACATAAAAAACATATTCAAAGGGCAAGAACGAAAATGGGGGCAAACTTCGCTTACAAGAGCAATTGAACATTTGAAAAACACAAAAATACAGGTTGAATTTGCAACTCAAGGAAATACATACGAACTAAACAACAAACAGACAGAAACAATTTTTCGTCTTTGTCAAGAGGCTGTTACTAATTCAATTAAACACAGTAAAGCAAAAACTATTTCTATTATACTCCGTTACAACTCAAATGAAGTAGAAATATTTGCTATAGATAATGGCAATGGTTGTAAAGAAATCAACAAAAGCTATGGTTTGTTAGGTATAGAAGAACGATTTAAATCATTATCAGGTACCGTTACTTTTGGCTCAGATGGCGAGTTAGGTTTTGTGATTCATGCATTACTTCCTAGATAATTTGATTATTAATAGCAAAAACAGAAAGTTCCATTCTATTCGATAGACCAGTTATAGACAACATTTTTGAAACTCTATTTTTTATTGTTCCTTCGCTATAGTTCAGGGCATTGCATATATCCTTGTTTGACTTGCCTTGAACAACCATCTTCATAATACTAACATCTATTGAATCGAATATCATTTCACCTAATTCTAGTTTTTGCTCTTTACAATTTTTCATACTATTTAAGGCAACTTGTAATGTTCTATACGCCCCGCGATGCAATAATACAATGTCATTATTTATATTCTTTATTGCAGAAATCAGAGTCTTTGGAGTTAAATCTTTTATTAAATAACCATCTGCTCCTAATAGTATTGCATCTTTTATATTATCTTCATCTTCAAAAGTAGTTAACATTGCGACTTTAGTTTTAGGTAATGCTTTTTTTATTTCTCCAAGAGCATCAATTCCCCCCTTTTCAGGCATTCCAATATCTAAAAGAACTAAATCTGGCTTAAGTTGCAATGTTTTATCTACCGCCTCATATCCATTCTTACATAATGCTATAATTTCTATTTCTTCATCTCTTTGTAAAATTTCCTTGAGCATGGAGCTAAAAAGTTGCTGATCATCAGCAATTAAAATTCTAATCATAATTATTTACCTTCTTCTCTGAAATACTATTTATAGATATCCTTACATCATTATAAACAGACTTAAGTTGCATTGAAACTTGTTTTATTTCCTCTTTGTATGATAAGTTATTAAATCTTTTACAATTTATTTTTAAAATTTGAGAAATTGCAATTTCTATTTTTTCTAATATGCTTTTTTGAACATGTTCTAAAATTTGCACACGCTTCTTTTCCGATTCTAACGAAGCATTAATCTTCATATATTGAACAAGTTTTTCGTTATTTGTTTTTATACATTCATTTTGTCTTCTTAATTCTATTTCACTTTGTCTAATAACTGATATGTCTTGAAATAATACAATATATCCTAATATTCCTCCATTTGATGTAATAGGTGATATTTTCATTAAATAATAAATATCTTTGTCGTCTATGTATATTTCACTCTCTATGTTTTCTTTAATTTCAGATATATCATTAACAAATAAATTTTGACAAAGAATTTTTCCTTTTAGTTCTCTTAAAATATCCATTAATTTATTATTATTTTGACATAAATCATTTAATATTTCAGGGTGATTGCAATCAACAACTACTCCTCTATAATCAACCACAAAAGAAAGTTCTCGAGAATATGTATAAATATTTTTATAGTTTGATATATCTAATCCATAATAATACATCTTTTTCCTTGTTAATAAAAATATAATAATATAAATCACAAAAGTTACTACAAACAAAGCAATTGATATATTAAAAAGTTTTATATATATATATTCAAAACAAAGCCCCAATATAACAGTATCCATTAACAAACAAAACATCGCCAAAATCATCCATAGTGAAAGGATATGTATAAATACAATAGAAATATTTCTTTTATATCTTACAAAAACAAAAACATTTACAAAACTTATTCCAACCATGACCGTTGTAATAAAAAAACTTAAAAATATAGTATTATATTCTAAGATGTGCATACTTTCACCGAACCTTTATTTTAAATAGCATAACTAGAACAATAAACCAAATTATTCATAAAAATTATTATTAATTTATTATATTACAAATTGTTATCATTGTATATCACCCCAAGTATGATTTTAATAAAAAATTATTGTAATTTTATCATCTCAAGTGTGATTTCCAACGGTAATTTTCCTAAGCAACTAACATTTAATAGAAAGCAATCGTTTGACTATATTATCATAATGTTGTATAATTTCATTACAGCATGTACAAAAAAGTTGATAATTTATAATAAATCTGGTGATTTTATGAATAAAGTTATAGGCATAGGCACTTTAAATGATAATACCAAGCAACTATATCATGATATTTTATATTCAATTCTAGGTGATAAATTTAATATTATTTCCTTTAATTTCAATAAAATTGATAAAAAACTTATTGACTTAGATATTCTTCTTATCTCTACTCCTCTTATGATTAATATTGTTAAGAAATATATTAAACCATCTACTAAAGTTATTATTATAAGAAGAACTTTTACTAAGAAGTCTTTTGATATTCTTTGCTCTATTAAAAATAACGAAAAAATTTATTTGGTTAATAATGGAATTGATGTTACCTTTGAGACCATTTCTCTAATTTATTCATTAGGTTTTGATTTTGAGCTTTACCCCTTCTATCCAGGAGTTGAACCTATAGATGAAATTAAGGTTGCAATTACAACTAATGAAATTCATTTAATACCTGATAGTGTAGAAACAATATTTAATATTAGTCATATGGTCTATGATGTTGGAACTATTTTAGATGTTCTTAACGAATTGAATCTTGATGAATATGAGAAAGAAAATATTCTTAGCGAATATCAAAGTGGTATCATTACTGTTGAAAAAGGAGTTAACACTTTAATTAATAGTAACTTCTTTATTCAGCAGGAGATAAATACTATTATTAATTTAATTAATGAAGGTGTTATTGAAACTGATAATAACGGTAATATTATTCTTGCAAATAAAATATCTGAAAAAATTTTAGGTCAAAATCTATTGATTTATAAGAATATTAAAGATGTTATAATCGAACTTCAAGAGTATATTAAATGTGAAAATTATATTTCAGATGAATTAATTAGCTATAATAATGAACAACTTATTGTCAGTATTAAACCTATATATGTATTTTCTGAAAAAGTTGGTAACATGATTATTTTCAGAAACGTTACTGAAATAAAAAGATTAGAAGATAAGCTTAGAAAGAGTATTTCCGTTTCTGGTCATATAGCAAAATATCATATCAGTGATATTGTTGGAAATAGCAATAGTATTTCAGAGACTAAAAAGTTAGCACAAAAAATGGCTCTTGCTAACTCTACTATTCTAATTACTGGAGAAAGCGGTACTGGAAAAGAGTTATTTGCCCAAAGTATACATAATGTTTCTTGCAGAAGTAAGTTCCCTTTTTTGGCCATTAATTGCGCTACATTGCCTGAAAACCTTATTGAAAGCGAACTTTTTGGCTATGAAAGTGGTGCTTTTACTGGAGCTAAAAAAGAAGGTAAGTTAGGATTGTTTGAACAGGCGCATCTCGGAACTTTGTTTTTAGATGAAATTGCCGAGTTAAACATGAATATGCAATCAAGATTGTTGAGAGTCCTTCAAGAAGCTGAAATTATTAGAATAGGAAGTACAACAATTAGAAGTGTTGATGTGCGAATTATTGCAGCTACTAACAAGAATTTGTATAACTTAGCTAAAGAAGGAAAGTTTAGATGGGATTTGTTTTATAGATTAAATATTTTTCCACTTAATATTCCTCCACTCCGTAAAAGAAAGGAAGATATTCGGCTTTTATTTAACTATTTTATTAATGAACTTAACTGCACAAAAAGTGTTGATGAAGAACTATTACTGTTGTTCGAGAAATATGATTGGCCAGGTAATGTACGTGAATTAGAAAACATTATTGAATATTTAGTTTTTATGTCTGACTCTCGAATTACGATTAACAATTTACCACATACTTTTAATAAATATGATAATATGAAAGAATGCAAAATAAATTTAAGTTCTGCACAACTTTCATTATTAAATATTTTGTATAATAAGTTTAAGAATAAAGAAAAAGTTGGAAGGATTAAGCTTATTGATTTACTTCAAACTAAAGGATATTATATGACAGAAAGAGAAGTAAGAAGAAATCTCGAGTATTTACAAGATAAAAGTTTAGTTATAATCGGTACAGGTAGACAGGGTACTAAAATTACTGAATTAGGTATTAGTTATTGCGATATTAATTAAGCCTTCAAATTATAATGAAGGCTTAATTATAGTATTTATTTATTTAAATGGCATGTAACCAAATGTTTTTTTGATAACGGTTTAAATTGTGGTTTTTCTTTTTTACATATATCCATCACATATTTGCATCTTGGATGAAATACACATCCTGATGGAGGATTTACAGGGCTTGGTATTTCACCTTTTACCATTTTATTTGCATTATATATATAATCCGGATCTGGTACTGGCACTGCTGATAGCAATGCCTTCGTATAAGGATGAAAAGGATTATTAAAAAGTTCTTCCGTATCAGCAAGTTCTACCATTTGACCTAAATACATTACAACTACCCTTGTGCTTATATATTGTATTACACCTAAATCATGTGCAATAAATGCAATAGTTAATCCTAAATCTTCTTTTATTTTACTTAATAAATTTAATATTTGAGCTTGAATAGATACATCTAGCGCTGAAACTGGTTCATCTGCTACTATAAATTTAGGATTTAGCGCTAATGCCCTTGCTATACCAATTCTTTGTCTTTGACCACCTGAGAATTCATGTGGATATCTATTTATGTAATCTAGAGATAGACCGACGGTATCCATAAGTTCCTTTATTTTAATTTCTGTATTTTTATCATATAAATTGTGTATTTTATAAGGTTCTTTTAAAATTGTTTTAACTTTAAGCCTTGGATTTAATGATTCATAAGGATCTTGAAAAATCATTTGAAAATCTTTTCTTAGTTCTTTGATTTCTCTTTCTTTTTTTAACGAAATATCTTCATTGTTAAATATTATTTGACCATCCGTAGGATCTAACAGCCTTATGAGAAGTCTACCTAATGTTGATTTTCCACAACCCGACTCTCCTACTATACCTAATACTTCATTATTATAAATATCTAAATTTATACCATCAACAGCCTTTACTATATTGGGTGATTTGAATATTTCTGTACTTTTTATATAAAAATATTTTTTTAAATTTTTTATTTCATACAATTTATTCATTTAATTACCTCCCAATATACAAGCAATGTAGTGTCCTTTTTCTATTTCTTTTAGTTCTGGTATTTGTTTTTTACATTCCTCAGTTGCATATGGGCACCTTACATTAAAGGGGCATCCATCTGGCATTTTTGAGGGATTTGGTGGTTGACCTTCTATTGGGCTTAATTTTTTATTTGTTCCTAATACAGGAACTGATGATAGCAATCCTTTTGTATATGGATGCATAGGATTTTTAAATATATCTCTATTCAAACCTTTTTCTACTATCATTCCTGCATACATTACATTTACCCTATCACACATTTTAGCTACAACTCCTAAATCATGTGTAATAAGTATAATAGATGTATTAAGTTTATTCTTTAATTCCAAAAGCAATTCAAGTAATTGATTTTGGATAGTTACATCTAAAGCTGTTGTAGGTTCATCTGCTATTAGTATTTCTGGTACACATATAAGAGATATAGCTGCTACAACCCGTTGTCTCATACCTCCACTAAATTGATGAGGATATTGGTTTAGCCTCTCCCTTGCAGATGGTATCCCTACCTCATCTAATATTTGTACTGCTTTTTTCATTGCATCACTTCTTGATAATTTTTCATGTATTAACGGAACTTCTGATACTTGATAACCTATATTGAATACTGGGTTTAAAGACGTCATGGGGTCTTGGAATATCATAGATATTTTTTTTCCCCTATACTCTCTCATTTCCTTATCTGTTTTAGCTACTAAATCTATATCATTAAATAGTATGCTTCCTTTTACTTCTTCTGATTTTCTTTTACCTACTAATCCTACTACACTTTTTGCTGTTAGACTTTTTCCACAACCCGATTCACCTACAATTCCTAATATTTCACCCCTGTTAAGATCAAAACTTAATTTTCTTATAGGAGTTATTCTATTTTTTCTTTTTATAAAAGTAACGCTTAAGTTTTTTATTTCCAATATTTTATCACTCATATAAATCTCCTATACTTAATTATTAGCCAACTTTGGGTCCAATGCATCTCTAAGTCCATCTCCCATAAGATTGAAACTTAACACACATAGAGTTATTGCTATTCCGGGGAATATTGTTAACCACCAACCACTAGTAATCCAAGCCTTCCCATCTTTGAGCATTATCCCCCAAGAAGGCATGTCTGGTTCTACTCCAAAACCCAAGAAACTTAAAGCGGCCTCTGACAGCATGGCAAATGCAAGTGATAAAGTTGTTTGAATTATTACAGGTGCAAGTATATTTGGTAATATATGAATTAATATAATCCTTAAAGTATTAGCTCCTAAACTTTTTGTTGCTTCAATAAAGAGGGAGTTTTTTATTTCTAATACTGCACCTCTTGTTATTCTTGCAAATATTGGTGTATACACTATCCCAATAGCAATCATAAGGTTTGTTATATTAGGACCAAGAACCGCCATGACTATTAATGCTAATATAATATCCGGAAACGAGAACATTACTTCTATTATTCTGGATATAATTATATCTACCATACCTCCAAAATATCCAGCTAATAGACCTAATATTAACCCTGCTGTAAGTGCTATGCTAACAGATATGACGCTAACTTTAAAAGAAATTCTACTTCCATACATTATTCTACTAAATATATCTCTTCCAAAATGATCCGTACCAAAGAAATGTTCAGATGATGGTGGAGATAATCTTACCTCAGTTTGAATTTCATATGGATCATAAGGAGATATTATAGGAGCAAGTATTGACATTAATAAAAACATTATAATTATTATAAGTCCAAAGACAGAACCTTTGTTATCTGTAAATCTTTGTATCATTTCTTTCATAACCAATCTCCTCTCCACTAATATGTTATTTTTGGATTAACTAAAGCATACAATATATCAACTATTAAATTTATTATTACAAACATTGCAGAAATAAATAATATTATACCTTGCAAAAGAATGTAGTCTCTATTATTTATAGACTCTAATACCAATCTCCCTATTCCTGGCAATGAAAAAACCTGTTCAACAACTACTGATCCACCTAATAAATATCCTGCTTGTATTCCAATAACTGTAATTATTGGAATCATAGCATTTTTTAAAGCATGGACAAATATAAGTTTTCTAGATGTAACCCCTTTCATTTTAGCAAGTTCTATATAATCTTTATTTATTACTTCTAACATAGCTGACCTTGACATACGCATTACTACTGCACTCACTGCAAAACTCAAGGCTATGGAAGGCATTATCATATATTTGATATTCATTAACAAATCTACAGATGGCTTTACATAACCGCTGGATGGTAGTACTTTAAAAGTTAGTGAAAATAATAAAATTATTAATGTTCCAAGCCAAAAGTTAGGGATAGATATCCCTAACATGCTAATTGAAGTGATTATTTGATCTACTAAACCATTTTTTCTAACTGCAGAAATTACTCCTGCAGGTATTCCTACTATTGTAGCAAATAATAAACTTAAACTTGCTAATTCTATAGTGACAGGAAGTCTACTAAGTATTGTTTTTATTACTGGCTGCTTTGTAAAAAATGAATATCCTAAATCTCCTGATAGTACATTTTTTATCCAGATTAAATATTGTGTTAATATTGATTTATCTAACCCGTATTGCATTCTTAATATAGCAGCCTGTTCCTCGTTATATCTTGCTCCAAGCATTATAGTTACAGTATCACCTGGAATTAATCTCACTATGAAGAATGCAATTAAAGACACTCCAAATAGCAATACAAACATTAGAAGTATTCTTTTTAGTATATATTTTTTCATATAATCACTCCAACTTTTACTATATTTTATACTTTCTAAAACTAAGTATATTTACTCAATATATGCTTTTCTCAAGGATAAAGTTGTTACCATTGGATTTGTATCATAATCTTTTACATGTTTTAAATAAGCGCATGTACATTCATTCATGTATAAGAATGCCATAGATGCATCTGTTGAAATTATCTCCTGTGCTTGTTTATATATATTTGCCCGTTCTTGAATATCAGTTTCTCTTCTTCCTTCATCTAACAATTTATCCAATTGAGGATTGGAGTATCCTTGTTGATTATAAGGGCCATCTGTATAAAATATATTATATAGAAATTCATCAGGATCTACAAATCCTAACCAGCCTACTATAGCAAGCTGAAAATCATGTGCTCCAAGTCCTTCGAAAAAAATACCGGATTCTTGAGCTAACACTTCTACAGTAATTCCTGCTTCCTGAAGTTGCTGTTTTATCATTTGTGCTGCATCTACTTGATATTGAAAATCTGATCCAACTTTTAGTTGTAAGGTTATTCCATCTTCAAATCCAGCTTCTTTAAGCAGCGATTTAGCTTTTTCTATATTCCTTTTTGGATATATATGTAAGTCTGCATATGCCCAGTGTCCTGGAGGTAACAAACCTCCATCTAAAACTGTTGCCTTACCAAATTTTACTACTTGATTTATTTCTTCTCTGTCAATGGCATGTGCTACTGCCTGCCTTACTTTAACATTATTTAGAGGTTCTTTTTCGGTGTTTATACCCACATATTCCCAAAATGTCCCTGGTACAGAATCTATGATAATGTCTTCATTTGTCTTTAATTGTTCGACATCTTTATTTGTTATGTCCAATAAAAAATCTATTTCATTATTTTGTAGCGCTATCACACGAGATGTTTCATCAGGAATAGGCTTATATATAACTTTATCAAGTTTTGGTAATCCGTCAATAAAATAATCTGAATTTTTGATCAATGTTAATTGTTGATCCTTCTCCCATGATTCTAATATAAATGGACCACATCCACCATCAGCAAAATCAAGACCTTCTTTTTCAGCCACTTCTTTATTTACGATAGCATTCATAGGATTAGCTAAATATGTTAAAAATGGAGAAACAGCATCTTTTAACTTTATTATTACTTTAGTTTCATCTGGCGTTTCTATTGATTCCACCATTTCAAATTGGCTTGCTCTTACTTCATTGCTAATAATTCTTTCTATTGAATATTTTACATCTTCTGAATTTACAATTTTATCACTATTATGAAACTTAACATTTTCATTTAATATGAAAGTATATACTTTCCCATCATCAGATATTGAATACTCTTTTGCTAAATCTGGTTCTATTTCACCATAAGTACCATCCTTGTATCTCACTAATGTTGAGTACATATTTTCTATTAACCTCATAGATGCCGCGTCTGTTACTACATGGGGATCTAAAGATTTACCGTCTGACTGAATACCTACAGTAATTCTCATTTCTTGTGACGCATTACTGCTTGAACTTTCACTTTTGTCTTGACCATTACATCCTGTCAGTGTAAATACTAATATAATTACTAGTATTAATGATATTAATTTTTTCATAGTATCACCTCTCTGATTTTATAGTATTTCTTAACGTTTTCACTCGTTGAAAGTATTATCTATCTTCACAAGCAATATCTATGCCAAGCTATAAATATTTAGTTGTAATTTAATATAAAAAATTTCAAATCAAGCTAACTAGTTGGGTTTTGATAGGTTGAAATTATAAATCTATATGTTATTTTTATTATATATTACAATTCAATATTATGCAAAATACATTTTTACGGGACATATGGGTATATTATTTGTCCTGTTTGACCAGTTAATCGCAAAATTATCATTTATATATGCTTTTTTAACCATTTCATTTTGGCATAGATTTTGCTTATATTAATTTCATCAAATAATTTATGCGGAGGCTGTCTGATGTATAGCGATAAATATATAACTGACAAAATTAAAAGTATTTCAACTAAATATTTTGAAGAGTTGCTCTTTATAAGAAGACATCTTCACATGTATCCGGAATTAGGTAATAACGAATTTGAAACTAGTAAATTTATATTTGATATTCTAAACAAACATAATCTTTATATAAATAACAATATTGCTGGTACAGGAATATGCGCTGTTTTAAAAGGTTTTAAGAAAGGAAATACTATTGCACTAAGAGCAGACATGGATGCTCTAAATATAAAAGAGAAAAATTCTACAAGTTATCTTTCTAAAAATATAGGAGTTATGCATGCTTGTGGACACGATGCTCATATTGCAATAGCATTAGGTACAATGATGATTCTATCTGAAATGAAAGAATTTATTAATGGTAACGTTAAGTTTATATTTCAGCCTGCTGAAGAGACTACTGGCGGTGCTAAAAGAATGATTGAAGAGGGTGTGCTACAAAACCCTAAGGTTGATGCTATTATAGGAGGACATATTTGGCCTGAGATAGATTCTAATTTAATAGGAATTAAATCTGGACCTATTATGTCTTCTCCCGATATTTTTGATTTAATTATATATGGAAAGGGAGGGCATGCTGGAAAACCAGATAAAACTATAGACCCTATTATTATATCAAGTGAAATTATTTCTTCTTTCCAAAATTCCATAGTAAAAAATACAAATCCTTTCGATCCTGTTATTATATCTACTTGTTATATAAATTCAGGAAGTAATTATAATTCAGTTCCTGATATAAGCACTATCAAAGGTACTGTAAGAACGTATAATGAAAATGTTAGAGTTCAAATTGAGAAAAAAATGCAAACTGTTATAGAAAACATCTGCAATATATACGGAGCTAAATATTCATTTAAGTATACAAGAAGATTTCCTCCAACTATCAATGAATCAAATACGACAAAATTAGTTGAAAATTCAGCATCTAAGATTTTAGGAAAGGATAATGTTTGTAATGTTAAATATCCATCTATGAGCAGTGAAGATTTTTCTTATTTTTTGGAAAGTGTGCCAGGTTCTTATATATTCATTGGTACTCGCAACGAGAAAAAAGGAATTGTTAATGAATTACATAGTCCATACTTTGATATTGATGAATCAGTTTTATTGACTGGCGTTCAAGTTTATTCACAAATTATACTTGATTATTTAAAAATTAATTAAAATTTTTATTGTTGGAGGTTTTTTATGAGTTATAGAGGTAGTACTTATGCCATAGCAGCTTATGACTCTGCAAATGAAGAGTGGGGTTGTGCTGTACAATCAAAGTTTCTGTCTGTAGGTAGTTTAGTCCCTTGGATTGGTGATGATGGTGGAATTATTCTTACACTTGCAAAAACTAATGCTAATTACGGTAAAGAAGGGTTGAATTTAATCAAATCTAAATTAGATTGTAATAATATAAGAGATATACTAATTATGAATGACCCTCTACATAACATGAGACAATTAGGAATTATAGATTTAAAAGGAAATATAAGTGGATATACTGGCGAAAATTGTTTAGATTACTGTGGTTTCAAATATGGAGATAATTACATTTGCATAGGGAATACGCTAGCTGGTGAAAATGTGCTTTATGAGATGTCTAAAGCATTTAAAAATGGTATTGGCGATTTAGCTGATAGACTTATATCTGCTTTAATTGCTGGACAAAATGCTGGTGGTGACAAAAGAGGTATGGAGTCTTCCTCGCTGATAATAAACGGAAAAACAAATGATAATATAGGAGAAATTAACAAAATCGTAGACTTGAGAGTTGATTGTTCCAAAAGCCCTATAGATGAACTTCGTAAATTATTGGATCTTCATAGAGTTGAATATTCTACTAACCACAAATTTAAATATTTTAATTTTACACCAACAATTAAAGTCAAACTTACCGAAATGATATCTAAAATACTTGGCAAACCTTATACAGAAGAAGATTTTAATTCTATTGTTACGATTTATGAGGAAGGAATTGTTTATAGTAAGCCTATATTTATAAAAGATTCAATAAGTGGAGAGTTTGTTGATAAAATTGTAACTGATTATTATCAATTTGAATATAACCAACTATCTTAAAGATTTGTTATTACATAATATCAACTAATATATTATAAATTTCTACGAGCGAAGGCAGTGGGATGTTTCATCCCTCTTCTCCCTCTCTTCTAACTGTTTTTAACAATTTCAATTCCACAAGGCTTTCCTTCACCAACATACAAAGTTTCTCTAATTTTAACTAACTTTAAATTAATTACTCCGTTAACTCCTTCTTTTATTGTTCTTTTCATAGTTCCATATTGGGGTGCTTTCAAAACTCCTCCTTTATTCATTTTTGCATTAATATCCAATTTTATATTACCCTTAACAATTGTAACTTCAAACATATTTTCACTGCAATTAATATTTAATATTTTGCTATTATTATAGCTAGCAAATCTGTATTCTCGTCCAGAAAAAGATAAATTACATATAAATCCTTGAAATGATGTTCCCAAAAAAGGAATATTAGCGATTGAACACATGATGCTTGTTTCTTTATCTTTAAAATGGTTGCATTGAATCCATACATATTCCTTTGGAAAGGACGTTCCCCAATCCTTTTCTATATAACCTTTACCCTCATTAAAATTGATTTCCTCTTCATTTAAAAGCAGTAAGCCATCAAGATAATGATTCATGCTAACAATACCATGATAACATTCCATGATTGGCAAATATGCAAAATAACCCATAATATTAGGATATATAATATTTGTTTTAATTTTTGTAAAACTTGAATAGTTAATTTTCCCTGATATAGAGAATTCATCATCTACCAATGTAAGCTCTATCCCATCACTTGTAAACGTATTTTCTCCAATTTTTATACCAAATGGAACATCAGTATATTTAAAATCATTAATTGAGTATCTATAATAATGAGTTGTTAATCTTGATTTCTCTCCTATACTTCTATTAATGATAGTTTGAACAAAAGCATGGGGGTCGCATTCATCTTTGGATATTCCAGGGATTATACAAATGGTATTTTTTAAATCATTAGATATATGTTTAAAATACCATCCTTCAAAATATTTTCTACTTTTATTTCTTCCTTGATATAAAATTGGTTCATTTATATATTTTAAAAACATGCAGCCCTCCAAATTAGTAAAATAAATTTCTTTTATAGGTTTATAGTATGGGCATTAATTAGTAATTAAATACAAAACTGCATAATATTCAACAAATATGACTTGTTATTGTCATATTTAAGGTGTATACTTTAGCAGGGTGATAATATGCAAATTAATAGGTTGTTTGAAATAGTATATATACTTCTTGATAAAAAATTAGTAACATCAAGAGAACTTGCTGAGAGGTTTGAAGTATCAACAAGAACAATTTATCGTGATATCGAAACGCTGTCATCTGCAGGTATTCCTGTATATATGAGCAAAGGAAAAGGAGGAGGTATTTCCCTTTTATCTGACTTCATACTTAACAAAACTATATTGACAGAGGAAGAAAAAAATAGTATTCTATCTTCTTTAAAAGCTGTAAACTCCGTCAATCTTAGTGAATCAGATAATGCTCTTGAAAAACTAAGCAGTTTATTTGGCGAAACTAATACAGACTGGATAGAAGTAGATTTTGCAGCTTGGTATAATGCTGAAGAAGAAAAAAATCTGTTTTGCAACCTAAAATCTGCAATACTGCGTAAAAATGCAGTTACATTTTCTTATTCAAGCGGCAAAGGTGAAAATACAAAACGTCATATTTATCCTTTAAAACTCTGTTTTAAAGGTCAAAGTTGGTATCTCTATGGATATTGCAACAAAAGATGTGATAGTAGATTTTTTAAATTGACTCGTATAAAAAATATATCAATTTTAGATGAAACTTTTCAAAAAAAAGCACCTTCACAAATATTTAGTGAAAAAAAAATTCTCAATGATGAGTTGATTGTCCTTAAGCTTAAACTTTCTAAAAAAATGACTTATCGTGTCTATGATGAATTTAATACTTATATTGAGCATGAAGATGGTAGCTTTATTGCAGAAATTACATACCCAAAAGGTGAATGGATATTTAATTATGTTGCATCTTTTGGCGAAGATTGTGAAGTTTTGTCACCAGAAGAAATACGACATGAAATAAAAATAAAACTTCAAAAAATTCTTAAAAACTATTTATAATATGACACGATGTTGTCAAATTAAATGACTTATAATAGCCTTATCAAACAAATGGAGGTTATTTAAAGTGAATTACGAAATAGTAAATTTAGAAGAAAAAACAGTTGTAGGAGTTAGTGCAACAACATCTAACAGTAATCCTAAAATGGGAAAAATCATCAGTGGTTTGTGGGAAAAGTTATATCACGGCGGAGTATATGAAACAATCAAAAACAAAGTTAATGAATATGCTATAGGACTTTATTCCGACTATACAAATGATGAATATTGCGTTACAGCAGGTAATGAAGTTTCAAAAGCAGATAACAAAAATCTTACTGTAAAAATCATTCCTGCTGGAAAATATGCAAAATTTTCTATACATGGACATATGGAAAGAGCTGTTGCTGAAGCTTGGGGAGAAATATGGCAAATGGATTTAGATAGAAGCTTTACAGGAGATTTTGAAGAGTACTTAAATAGTGATTTTGATAATGCTGATATTGATATTTATATAGCATTGAAATAAAGACAAATTGTAAGGACGGGGGTGGTTTTAATGCATTATCAAGAATATAAATCTATTCTATCACCTAAAAATGGGATGAATATATATCGTGGGTGCAGTCATGGATGCATTTATTGCGACAGTAGAAGTAGTTGTTATAATATGAAGCACGATTTTTGTGATATTGAAATTAAAAAGAATGCACCCCCAATGCTTGAAGATGCATTAAAACGCAAACGTAAAAAATGTATGATTGGTACAGGTGCTATGTGTGATCCTTATATGCATATTGAAGAAGAACTTTTGTACACTCGTAAATGTCTCGAAATTATAGATAAATACGGCTTTGGACTTAGTATATTAACAAAATCGAACAGAATTTTACGTGATTTAGATTTATTGAAAAGTATAAATAAAAAGTCGAAATGCGTTGTTCAAATGACACTAACTACCTTTGATGAGAACTTGTGTCAAATTATTGAACCTTATGTTTCAACAACCAAAGAACGTTTTGAAACTTTGAAAATTATGCATGAAAATGGGGTTCCCACAGTAGTTTGGCTATCACCATTTTTGCCATTTATTAATGACAGCGAAGAAAACTTTAAAGGACTTTTGAATTACTGTATTGAAGCAAAGGTCTATGGTATTATGTGTTTCGGGATCGGTCTAACACTTAGAGATGGAAACCGAGAATATTTTTATCAAAAATTAGATGAAAATTTTCCTAGTATGAAGCAAAAATACATTAGAACATATGGAAATTCATATGAATGTAACAGTAATAACCATAGTAAACTTATGAAGATTTTATATCACGAATGTAAAAAACATAATATTTTAGTAGGAACAAATAATATTTTTTCTTATTTAAATTCATACGAAGATAAAACTATAAATGATCAAATTAGTATGTTCCTATAATTTTTTCAATTAACATATTAAAAGCACCAAGCCCTTAAAATCTTGATGCTTTTAATTTATATATCATATCTGTTTACTTCTACAATATTTTCCTATCCTAATGCAACATCTAATATCATCATCAATGCAAAACCTACCATACAGCCTATTGTTGCTATTTCTGTTCTTGAGTGTTCATCTCCCTGCTGTGCTTCTGGAATTAACTCTTCAACAACTACATAAATCATAGCTCCAGCTGCAAATGCTAATGCATATGGCAAAATTGTACGCATTGAAATTACAGAAAATGCCCCTATAACACCAGATATGGGTTCAACTATTCCTGATGCCTGCCCATATATAAATGCTTTGCCACGAGAAAATCCTTCTCTTCTCAATGGGATAGAAACCGCCGCACCTTCTGGAAAGTTTTGCAATCCTATACCAATTGCCAATGCTATAGCGCCACCAATTGATGCAGAAGGCAGTCCGTAGGCAACTGCACCAAAAGCAACCCCTACTGCTAAACCTTCTGGAATATTATGCAATGTTATAGCTAAAACAAGTAGAACACTTCTTTGCCAGCTTGTTTTTATTCCCTCAGCTTCAGATGTATCTAACCCCAAATGTAAATGAGGTAGAATTTTATCTACTAGAAAAAGAAAAGCGCCGCCTGACAAAAATCCTATAGCAGCTGTTAACCAAGGTATTTGTCCTAAGTCCTCTGCCATTTCAATACTCGGTGATAATAGTGACCAAAAACTTGCAGCGATCATAACCCCTGCTGCAAAGCCCAACATTGCATTTAGTACACCCTTATTAATTTTTTTAAAAAAGAAAACCAGACCAGCTCCAAGTGCAGTAACAAACCAAGTAAATAATGTAGCTATTAGTGCCTGGGTTACTGGAGATAGCTGTGATATCCATTGAACCATATTTTTCCTCCTGTCATGTCAATTCTATGTATTACTATATACCCCTATACGAAAAATTATAACATGACATTTGAAATTTGGTTCACTTTTATTTTTTTATTACTTAGACCACCAGTCCCATCTTAAGAATGAGTATGGAACAAATTTCATAGGATCGATTTTGTTAAAATACAGATTTTCACCTGGCTGTAATGTATTTGTACTAACTATATATTGGGATCCTATCATTCTTACTACTTCTAATTCAGCCCATGGGTCATGTGGAGAATCTGTCATAGTTACAGTAGATAAAGCTAATTTATTTTCTTTTATATCTTCTACAGCTAATTTTTGTCTTATTAAAGTAGGACTTAATAAAAATCCACATCCATCTGCTGATTTTGCATATGTAATATTATACATGTATGGGTTTACCGCTTCACTAAGTTCTTCAGCTGTAGCATTTCCATTTAACTTTCCTGAAATATCAGCACTAACTGAGAAAAATTCTATCCCATTACGACTAATTTTTCCTATTGCTTTTCCGTCTTTAACTTCAAACTCTATATTTGCCATTTTTTTTGGCAACCCACAAACTTCTCTCCCCATTGACATTGCCATTCCATCAGTTATTGGCATAGATAAGCAGTATCTACCTACTACACCATCACATTCTGCAAGAATAAACAATCCAGCTTCCTTGTATGGAGGACAAAAACTTGTTTTAGGATAATTTGCTACAAAAGTTGAAACCAATGGTTTATTAGCTACTGGTTTTAATGGTGCCGGAAGTAATTTTGCTATAATTTCTGGCTTTGTTTCCCAAACAGTATTTAGCATTTCTGCACCATAAAATATTGTTTTATTTCCTTGTAATGACATGACTTGATCCATTGTTTTTGTAAAACTATGCATAATAAAGCCTCCTATTATAATTTAATTTATATCTTACTCAAGCACATAAGCCTTTTCAAATCCATTTAACATTGCATCTACAACTCTACCTGGTTTAGATGTATCTCCTAATATTTCAACGATTTTATAATTCTCTTCCACAGTTTTTACTATTTCTTTGTTGGATTTAACTCCTAGAGATAATACTAATGCATCTGCTTTTAATGTGGTCATTTCATTGGTTTTAGCATTTTCAATCTCCAATTCACCGTCTTTAATATTTGTAAGTTTACTGGAAGTAAGTAATTTCACCCCAGCTTTAACAAGTCTCATACTTATATCAACTACATTTGGTATGTATCCAGAAGGGGCAATTTTATCTGCCATCTCTATAACAGTTACTTTATTTCCATTAGAAATTAATAATTCTGATATTTCTAAACCTGTCATTCCCGACCCTGCAACCACTATGTTTTTATTTTCTAATATAACTTTACCTTCTAAAATGTCAGTTGATGTATATACAAAACTTTTTTCTACTCCTGGTATTGGTGGTACTAACGGTTTTGACCCAGCTCCAATAAATACTGCATATGGATCAATTTCATTAATTTTATCTATAGTAGCCTTTTCATTTAATCTTACTTCAATATTTAATTTTTTAAGAGTTGATTCCTGATATTCAAGAAACCAATTTAATTTATCTTTTAATGGTGGTTTAGTCGCTAAATACACACTGCCACCTAAATGTTCTTTCTCTTCAAATATTATAGGTACAAATTCTTTCAATGCCAAAACTCTTGCAGCTTCCATTCCTGCTGGACCGCCTCCAACAATTACAACTTTTCTACCTTCTCCATTTTTAGCAAAGTCCGAATATTCCAACTCTCTTCCCACTCTAGGATTGACTGCACATTTTATGTTTTCACATTTTAGAACGCTTTCTATACAATTCAAACACGATATACACGGTCTAATTTCATCTTCCCGCTCTTCTTTTGCTTTATTACCCCACTGTGGATCTGCCAATTGTGCTCTACCTAATGCGACAAAATCTATATTATCTTCTTTTAGTATAGTTTCTGCCATATCAGGTTTTCTAATTACATCACAAGCAATTACAGGTATATTAACCGCTTCTTTTATAGCTTTAGCTAAATGTCTTTTCCAGCCTTGCGGATATGAAATAGGTTCTATAATTGTAGTAACTGATTCATATGTTCCAGAACTGACATTGATAACGTCTATGCCTAATTTTTCTAAGTAAACGGCTTCTTGAACTGCTTCTTTTAAAGATATACCACCCTCGACAAACTCATCCCCATCAATTCTAACTGATATTGGGAACATTGGACCGCATTTAGCACGTATGCCCATTATAATTTCAGTTACAAATCTCATTCTCTTTTCAAAACTACCACCATATTTATCTTCTCTATGGTTAGATTGTGGACTCATAAATTGTCCAACAAGATATCCATGAGCACCATGGATTTCTACTCCATCTATACCAGCCTTTTGTGCCAAAACTGCACCTTTTACAAATTTCACAACTAGTCCTTCAATTTCTTCTATCGTCATCTCTCTAGGCATTTCACCAATAGCTGATGACATTATAGGACTTGGTCCAGCTATTTGACGACCATCTATTATCATAGCATGGTTTTCTCTACCTGGATGATGTAACTGTAAAAATATTTTTGTATTATACTTATGCACACTGCGAGCCAACATTTCCAACCTTGGAATATGTTTCAAATCCATTGCACACAATTGATTTGGTGTTCCAATCCCTGTTTCATTATCTATTCTAGTTATTTCAGTAATTATTAACCCGCATCCACCTTTTGCTCTTTCCTCATAATAACGTATGATCACATCAGATGCTTCTCCACTATAGGAAGCTAAATTCGTTCCCATTGCAGGCATTACTATTCTATTTTTTATTTCTAGCTTACCTATCTTTCCTTTTGAAAAAAGTTTTTCGTATTTCATTTAACATTTGCCTCCCATACAATTTTTACACATTTTAGATTAACTAAATTATAACATTGTATAAAATCCCTTGCTACGGAAGAACATCCAAAATTTATTATCGTACTTGTGCATTATGCACTGCAAACTTATATATAAAAAAATAATCTCATAAAAATCTGAGATTATTTTAACAATATTTATTTAGTTATTATTCTTTCATTAAATCATTAAATCTTTTATAAAAGTTCATTGATTTATAAGCATAATATAGTTTAAAACTATTGTCATTTTCATCCAAATCTATTCCTAGTATATCTATAATTTTATCTAATCTATACCTTAAAGTATTTCTATGTATAAACATCTCATCTGATGTTCTCGTAATGTTATGATTATTTTTTAAATATAAATATAAAGTTTTATATAATTCAGAATCATTTTCATTGTCATACATTTTTAACATATATAACGAATCATTATAAAAATCTTCTTTTATTATCTGTTCTTTTGCCATATATATATAATTATAAGGTTGAATATCTTCATATTTATAAATGCATTTTTCAGGTTCTAGAATAGTACCTATTTTTAATGACCTTATTGCTTGTTGATAATAAATGCTACAATTTTCTATTGAACAAAACTCATTACTAATCCCCATTTTCAAATTATTTTCCAATAAAAAATCTTTAATTTTATCTTTCTTACCATGTCCTGATTCAAAATAATTTCTATCATTTATTATTATCACATCACCATTATAATAAATTGATTTTCCCATAGGAAAAAGATTAGCTAACTTCGAATCCAAATATCTCGCATATACAGATTGTTTAGAATCATAATTCGATATATCAACTACTAATACTTCAATATGAGAACTAAACACTAAACCACCGTTTTTTATTCTTTCTTCAATTATCGTCTTATTCTTAATATTATTTTCAAGTAAATCATATAATATTTCTTCACTTAGAACATTTCTAGCGTTCTTATAAAACTGTTTTTTTTCTAATTCCATAGAAATTATTTGACTTATTAACATCAAATAATCGTAGTCATAAGGATCAATCTGTTTTTCACATTCAATTAATATTATGTTTCCTATGGTTTTACCACCTACTTTTATTTTAAATACAACCTTTTTGTTAGGACTTTCAGGACAGGTAACTTCAAACGGATAACTTGTTTTTCTTCCGTTTTTTAGACTTTCTAATTTAGTTAATTCACCAATAAACTCATAAGAACAATATCCCTTTTTAACATTATCCATCCACAATAAATCAGTAATCTTTTCTATTGGAGAATTAGCTAGAACTTTAAAACTTAAGTCAATAACAATTAGAGGATTGCCAATTAATTTTGAGGCAACATCTATTATTTCATATATACCCTTTCCAGAAAGAAGAACTTCTAATAACGATATCTTAAATTGATTGTATTTTACATCTCTACGAAAAAAGGTTCTTACTTCATCATAAATTTCTAATATATTTTCATTTTCATATATCTCTATTATAGTCCCTTTATCATAATAATTTTCTAACATTATAGAATCATCATTTAATAAAATAAAGCAGGAATTGCTGAGTTTATCTAATTTCCCTTTTAAAGTAGAAGTAGTACCAACATATATGTAATTTTCTAAAAACTCTGTTTTTTTATCTGTAATTAGCTCTACATCAACAAAATTTACATCTGGCTCTACCTCAATATAAACTTTTTTAATTTTTTCTGTAAAACGTTGACATAATCCCTCGAAATTAATACCCATAATCTACCTCGATTCTTTTATTACAGACAGTTTAAACTCAACTATGTTAATTTATTGTCAAAAAATTGATATTAATAATATTATAATGCTTTTAGCAGTATTTTTCAAGAAACAATTAACCATTTTCAATCTAATAAAAAGTTCATTATTTTCTTTTAGATTATTTTTTTGTATTCTACCGAAGGGTCAATTTTAATTTTCAATATACATTTTGCACAACTAGGACAACAAATTTTGGATTTTTTAATATAGTAACAAATCTTTCAGTATGTTAAACTGTGCAATATTAATAACGATAATATCTTAAATATAAAAAACTAGGATAAAAAGTTAAAGACTAAAATATTTTTTTCAAAAAGTATATGAAAATTAAACATGACAAAAAGTTTTCATGCGGTATTCTTATTAAAAACACCGTAAATATATTATTAGAGGAGAAACACTATGAAAAGCATAAACGAATTATCAGATCTTAAAGGAAAAGTAGCTATTGTTACTGGATCAGCAACTGGAATTGGTCAAGCCATTGCAGTTGGACTAGCAGAAGCTGGCGTAGATATTGCTGGAGTTTATAATCACTCATCATTTGAAGAAACAAAAACACTAGTTGAAAAAACAGGTCAAAGATTTTTACCAATACACGCTGATATATCAAAGCCTGAAGAAGTAAATACTATCATACCTGCAACTCTAACAGAATATAAAAAATTTGATATACTTATTAATAGTGCAGGAGTAGAATCACATAATCCTGTCGGTGATGCTTATACAAACGAAGAATACGAACGTTGTTTGCAAATCAATTTAAACCAAGTCGTTGCACTTACAGCGGAAGCTGGTAAATATTTTATAAAAGAAGGTAATGGTGGAAGAATCCTAAACGTATCTTCTATAGCTGGCTATTTAGGAATGAAATCTGGAATGTCACCATATGTCATTACAAAACATGCAATAAGAGGAGTTACTAGATCATTTGGACTTGAATTAGCACCTTATGGAATTACTGTAAATGCCATTGCTCCAGGCCCTATTTTCACTAAAATGACAACAACCCCACCAATGAAAAAATTAGGTATGGATAGAGTTGTTTCTGTAAAATGTCCTGTTGGACGTTGGGGATTTCCCGAAGATTTTAAGGGAATTGCAAATATGCTTTGCTCTAACGCTGGTGGATTTATTACAGGCCAAACTATTTTAGTCGATGGTGGATATACATTAACGTAATCATTTAAAGCTATCAAAGTGCTCTCAAAGAGCATTTTAATAGCTTTTTTTGTGCAAACCGTGGGGGATGGGTGCAAAAAAATTATAACAAGACATTAGAACTTAACTAGTATAAATAAAACCTAATAATTTTCAACATTCAATACACCATTTTTTATTTCACCGGTCATATCAATTTTAAAACCAGCTTGTGTTATAACGTCTTTTGCTTGTTCCAGAGAATAGTCTTTTAAATCTACTAATTCGTAATTTGCGCCTGTGTCTCCATTTGCTAATACAAATTCATATTTATTCTCACTAGTAATTAAAAATAAAACATCATTCCTTCTTGAATCATTTCCTCTTAAATCAAAGTTACTTCCACTCTGACGCAACCCCACAAAGCCACCATCTTTTGTCCTCTGCAACTTGAAATTACACTTATAAATCGGTGAATCTGCTCTTGATGTTGAATTTTCAATTTCAATATAACCTTTATCCGCTTGATATGCACCTTTTTCAACTACTTCGTCCCCAACTTTATCATTTGGAGATATACCTGGTTCTTCCCGAATATAATCTTTTCCAAATTCAATTATATCATTTGTTTTTGTTATATATCCCTTATCACCAGACAAAATTAACTCGCCTTCAAATGTACCATTTTTATTTTCCATATTTAAAATTTCATACATAGGTGCGAAAGCAAACTCTAGACCAAAAGTAGCTAATTCAATAATTGGATAATCTAAACTATTAATTGCTTCTTCATGAATTGACTGAATTGCATTAAATTCATCATAAAATTCTTGAATTGTACCTGCATTTTCACTATTTTCCTGACTTAATAAAGGAATTGCACTTTCAGATACAGAAGTTTCAGTTTGAACATCAACTTCCTCTTGGACAGGTTCCTGTGTCTGGTTATCTTGGTCCTTAATAGAAGTATCTTCTGTTTGGCCACCACATCCAACAACTAAAATAGTCATTATAATAGTTAAAATAATAAATGAAAAAAACCTCTTCATTTTTCCCTCCTGAAATAATATTATTTTCAAAATATAAACATATACTTTGCTAAAGTATATCTATAAATCATTATATTTTATATAATTTGCTTTGTATATCACCCTAGGTATGATTTTTTAGTAAATTATTATTTTTTATATCACCCTAGGTATGACTCCAGGGGTATCCACATTTTTTTAATCACAAAAACACGACATCACTATCATGTTATATAACTCTGATTTCCATACATTATCTATTACTAATGTCTCATCTGTTTCTAATTTATTGATTAAACTAATATTATTTTCTTTTTCTTCTGAATAAAAAAAACTGCATCTGATCATAAGATGTTATAAGGAAAAAGTTTGCCCATGTGTTCACACATTATTTTTGTTTTGCAACAAGTTTTGTCAAAGTTTGTCAAATTCAATGTAAAAATTACATAATTCCAACAAAAAATGTTATTTTTTTGTTGAAATTATGTAATTTCTGTAGTATAATGACATAATTAAATGTTATTTAAATATCATGGAGGAAAGATTAATGGATTTTAAAGAAGTAGAGTCATTTTTGACTAATATAAAGTCTGTATTGTCTTGTAAAATTATTGCTGATAAAAACAATGTTATAAATGAAATTCACGTTTTATCAGACAACAGCAGACACACTAAACAAATTGCCAGAGACGTACGTTCCGCACTTTTATCTAACTTTAATATTACAGTTGATTATAAAATAATAAGCGTTGCGCAAATAATAAAAAACCTATCTGTAAATACTGATTTCAGATTGGTTTATGACGGATATTCAAACGAAACTACTTCTGATTACATAAAAATACATGTTAATCTTTCATGGAATGATAAAGAATATTCAGGTGAATCAAGTGGAATTAAATCGGAGAAAAATATTCTTAAAGTAACTGCAATGGCAACACTTGACGCTATTAAAAATTCTATAGGATTGGAATGCTTTATTTCCGAAGACATCCAAGTACATAAAATAGCTGGGCAAGAAGTAATTATATCAGCAATCACTCATATAGACCGAGGCGAGGAAAATGTTCTCGTAGGCTCCTCTATTGTAATTAACAACAGAATAGATTCAACTGTAAAATCTATCTTAAATGCAATCAACAGAAAAATTTGTTTGTGTTATAAAGAATAGTTTTAACAAATGATATGGGCTGACTAACACCATAAACAAAACTAGCGAAGAGAATCCTTCCTGTTCCATTAGCGAGCGAGCAGAGACTTAATTAGGAGGATTTTCAAATGAAAAAAATAATGCCATTAATTGCTTCTTTAGTAGCTTTAGTATTAGCAAGTGGTGCCGGCATGAGCTGGTTATAAGATATAAACGTCAGCCCTTCATTATATATGGAGGAAGTATGGATATTAAAATAAAAAGAACAATCAGTCGTTCTAAAGCAAAAACTAACACAAGTTTATATGCGTACATTAGTGCTATATCATTTGTTGCTTTTATTTTTCTTTTATTTTTAATAAAAACATATGATGTTACGGACAAAACCTTATTAATTGTTTTCTCCATATTATGTATAGTGGCAGAAACCTTTTTAATACCTATGCCTAAAATAGGAGCTGTATCTGTAAGCTATGCGTTAACATTTTCTGCTATTTTATTAACTGATCCATTAACCGTTGCATTAATATCATCGATAGGAGTTGCATTAAGATGTCCCTACGTTGAAGGGAAAGGAAGAGTTCACATTTTTAACAACCCAATATATAAAACACTATTTAACGTTAGTCAATATATAATTATCACAGGGGTTGGTAGCATTGTTTATGAATTTGCCGATAGAACAATTGACGTTGGATTTGTTTTTTTCAATCCAATAGCATCAGTATTTTCACTTATAATTTATATTTTTCTAAACAGTTTATTTATGGCAATACTCATGTCTATAATATTAAATAAAAGAGTTATTGATATATGGAAAAATAGTATTTTAGGAATACTATATAACGTTGTTTTAGTAAGTCTCCTCGGTATAGTTATTGCATTTAGCTGTGATAGTTACGGTGTAGGTGGAATAGTACTATTCTTCATACCACTAATGTTTGCAAGATATACATTCAAATTATACCTTGATATGAGAAAAAATTACTTTGAATCAATTAATATGCTAATACGTACTATAGAAGCAAACGACCCATATACTAGTGGACATTCTGTTAGAGTAAGTGCATATGCTGAAAATATAGCAAGAAAACTTAATTTACCACAAAGCAAAATTGATTTAGTTAAAAGTGCTGGTTTACTTCATGATATAGGAAAAATAGGTATTGACAAAGGAATTTTGAATAAAACAGGTAAACTAGAAAAAGAAGAGTTTGAAGTAATAAAAAGCCATCCTCAAATAGGCGCAACAATAATATCTGATTTGAGCTTTCTATCAAATATGTCTGAAATAATAAGACATCATCACGAAAGAAATGATGGTAGCGGTTATCCTGATGGTCTGTCCCATGATAAAATACCGCTTGAAACATCTATATTGACAATTGCTGATTCATTTGATGCTATGACAACAAATAGACCATATAGAAATGCTCTTGATTTTGAGTATGCCCTACATGAAATAAAAGAAAATGCAGGTAGCCAATTTAACCCTGATATAGTTGATGTTGCTATTATTGCATTAAGAGAATCATTTAATATAATAAATAATTATTAAAATCTTATATTTTAGGTGACAATATGATTGCTGAAATAATATTATTATCTATAGTTTCATTACTAATAATATATTTAAGAAACAGACAAATTAATTTTTCAAATATTAATATCGATATAAGGGGATACAAATTATTTATCATAATGGCAGTAATACAAATTACTGCTGTATTTTTGTTTAAAATTTACAAAAGCAACGATTTAATTAAAATCCTTTCAATGAATTGGATAATTTATCCTGCATTGTTATATGTAACGGCTATAAATTATAAAAAGAGCTACATGAAGCTATTTTTTATAGGAACACTATTAAATTTCATAGCTATTGCATTTAATGACTTTAAGATGCCTGTTTACATTTCTGAAGCATATGCAAATGGCAATAGCACTATACTTTTCCTTAAATCAAATCAAGATTTAATACATTCGATTCTAACAGACTCAACACGCTTTAAAATCCTTTGTGACATAATAACAATTCCACCGCCATATCCTTTTGCAAAAACAATAAGTATAGGCGATATATTCCTTTTATCAGGTATATTCATATTCTGGCAAGATGCTCTAAAAATCAAATCTAAAAATGAATAACCATATTATTCAACCATTATTCTAAAATACAAACTGAACTAAAATCATATACAACATTGTCCCACCTAAAATACTAATTAAATTATTTCTTTTCCATAAATGCAAAATAGCCACCGTCAATGCAGATACAAACTCTGGTATACCAAAAGGAAACTTTATTACTGAAATATTTTTTAAACAATACACAATCAACATTCCTATAACTGCAGGAGGAAGAACTTTACCAATATATATAATATATTCTGGCGTTTCTTCATTTTTAGAAAAAACTAAAAATGGCAATGCCCTAGTTAATGCTGTTATTAATGCTATTACAGCTATTATAAATAATGATTGTCCAACTGAAATTGTCATTGAGCTACACCATCCTCTTCTTCTTTTTCTTCTATGTTAAGTTTTTCTTCTATTCTTCTTCTGAAAATTGTCAAAACCAACAAAATTAGGATCATTGATGGCAAAAGGAAATTGCTTGTCCCAAAAATAATTAAACATAATACTGTTACTATAACACCAATAATTGCAGATAAATGTGACGAACAAAACAACCATTGTTCCACAAATATAACTATAAACAAAGATGTCATTGCAAAATCTATTCCTTTAGAATTAAATGTAATTAGCGACCCTGCTACTGACCCAATGAATGATCCTATAATCCAATATAGCTGATTTAATAACGCGATAAAAAACAAAAAATAATTCTTATCTACATCCTTAGGTATATCAGTCAAACACAAAAGCGAATATGTTTCATCTGTTAATGAAAATATCATATATGGCTTTAACTCTTTCATGCCTTTAAATTTATCAATCATCGAAAGTCCGTAAAATACATGTCTAACATTAACCATTAATGTAATCAATGCAATACTTATAATACTTATTCCACTAGTAAAAAAATTAATTGCTACAAATTGCATTGACCCAGCGTATATAAACATACTCATAATAATTGCCCATATAAAATTATATCCTTTATTCTCAAGTAAAACACCAAAAGCTATTCCAATAAACAAATACCCAAGCATTACAGGTATAGTATATGGAAATGCAGCTTTGAATGCTTTTGTTTTTCCTTTCATCTAGAAGCCCTCCTGTTTTGTCGTTTATAACTTAAGTCGTAGGCTTAATTATATATTATTGTTATATGAAAATCTATATATTTGTAGTAATTTTTTATCAGGTTTTTAAATCCATTCAACGTGCTAATTATTATTCAATTAGAACATGTATTTACAAACCGTCAGTGCAGCTATTATAGACGCTACATGAGCTATTAAACCTACTTTAATAGTGTATCTTATATTTTTAATACCTACAGCACCAAAATAGACAGCCGCTGTGTAAAATACTGTTTCAGCAGAACCCATTATAACAGATGCACAACGACCTATATACGAATCGGCTCCATAGCTATCTAACAGTGTTTTTATCACTCCATACGATCCCCCACCCGATAATGGTTTAACTATTATTAGCGACAATAATTCTGGAGGAAATCCTACTAATGAAGTAACTGGTGATAAAATTTTTACTATAAATTCTTCTGCACCAGATTGTACAAATAAATTTATTGCAAATATTATTGCTATTATATATGGCAATATCTTTACTGCTGATTTTGCACCATCGAAGGCACCTTCAATAAATTCCGAATATATATCTACCTCTTTAATCAAGCCATAAAATAATATTCCTCCAATTAAAATTGGCAATATAAAATCAGATAACCTCATTATAAACTTTTCCTTTCATAATATTTTGCAAATAAAATTGCAATGATAGTCGAAAAGGAAGTTGCCACAATAGTAGGTAAAATTATGTCGTTAGGATTTAGAGCACCTGCATCAGCTCTCATTTTGATTATTGTGAGAGGTATCAATTGTATTGATGACATATTTATAACTAAAAGCATGCACATTGAATTTAACGCAGTGCTTTTATTCTTATTCCCCTTTTGCATTTCTTCCATTGCTTTTATTCCTAGTGCTGTAGCTGAGTTACCTATTCCAAACATATTAGCAGCTATACACATTATTACTGCATTTATTGCTTTTGTATTATTTTGTATATCACTGAAAAGAATTCTAACGACTGGCTTTATAGCCCTTGATATCCTATTTAAAATACCTGATTTCTCTACTATTCTCATTAGTCCTGACCAAAATGCCATTACGCTTATCAAACCTAAAATTAAATCTACTGATTTTTGTAAATCATATAATAAGACATTGGATACTGTTTCAGGTTTACCATTAATAAAAGAAAATAATATTCCAATACCAATTAATCCAAACCAAACCTTTTTCACTTATATCATTCCTTTCAGTGAATTGGATAAAAAAAATCAAACATACTATTAAAGCTTATGTTTGATTTGTACATAAATTCATATTATTTTATTTTTAAAGCTATAGATCATCTTAAGAAATAAATTGATTATCCAGTAATATCACATTCGTTATCAATTCTTTCAACACATATTTCTAAAACTCTCTTAGCCTCTGCTTTTGTAACAGTAATATCTAAATCTTTATATATTATTCTTCCGCCCTCTTCTGGTATTTCTTCAAATATCATAGTTAACCAACCATTTACAGTTGAAACATCAATCTCTTCATCTGGCACTATATTAAATAAGTCAAACATATCATCTATATCTGCATTACATGAAATAAGGTATTTATCTTCTCCAATTTTTTTGAACCATTCAATAACTTCATCATGTTCATCCCAAATCTCGCCAACTAGCTCTTCAATAATATCTTCCATTGTTACAAGTCCTGCTGTTCCACCGTATTCATCTATAACGATAGCCATATGTGCTTTAGAAACTTGTAAATCTTTTAGAAGTTCTGATATTTTTTTGTTAGGTGTGACATATAAAACACTTGAGATAATTTTTCTAAAATCTTTCTCATTTCTATTTATAGCCTGATAAAAATCCTTTTCATGTATTACACCCGTTATATGGTCAATATTATTTTGAAAAACAGGAAGCCTAGAATACCCACTAACAAGAAATGTTTTTTTAATAGAATCAAGAGTATCTTCTTCATCAACTCCAACAATATCAATTCTAGGTGTGAAAATATCTTCGACATCTACATCGTTAAACTCAATGGCTGAACGTATCAAATCACTTTCTGTTTTATTAATAACACCCTCATGTTCAACCTCATCAATCATTGTCCTTAACTCATCTTCTGTTGTTAAAGGATAATCTTCTGATTTAAAAATTATATTTATAAATTTTACTAAAAATACAAATAATAAATTTAAAGGTAAGATTAAAATTTCAAAAACCCTAATTATAGGTGCGGAAAACATTGCAAAACCTTCAGGTGATTTTTTAGCAATAGCTTTTGGTGTTATTTCTCCAAAAACTAATACTACTGCTATCATTAAAACTGCAGATGCGGTTGCACCTGAAATGCGAAAAACATTCATAAAGAAAATTGTTGCTAATACTGTAGCACTTATATTAACTATATTGTTACCAATAAGTATAGTTGACATTAATTTATCATAATCATCATATAAATTTAATGCTAGTTCAGCCTTTTTATTGCCTGCTCCTGCTAAATTTTTCATACGTAATTTATTAAAGCTAGTATATGCTACTTCTGAAGCAGAAAAAAATGCTGATAGTATAATTAATATAAAAAATATGATGATCTGACTTATCCCGTCACTTTCCATTATTGTAATTCACTCCTAATTTGAAAATTTTTCTATTAAATCCATGCTTATATTATAAGGTAACTATCCACTCATGTCAATCAATTTATAAAATTGGGTAATTATTCCATTATTTTTTAGCATAAAGAATGCGGACAAATGCAATAATATTGCTATAGCATCTAAAATTTAAATATTTATAATATTTTTTTATTTTTATTACAAAATATATAACAGAAAGATAAAAGTAACCGTTTTCAACAAAAATTAAGAAATTATTAATTGTTTTAATTTTTTTAAGTGCTATACTAACAAACGTAAAGATTTGGTTTTATATATAAAGTTTAACTATTGGAGGTAGTAGAATTGTTATCATTTATAAGTGCATTCAATTTAATTATATTGTTAATATTCACAGGCTTTTATCTATATCAAGCATTTTATGTCCTTGTGTCATTAATTTATAAAAGCGAAAATATGGTTTCAATAAATAATCACAAATATGCAGTTGTTATTGCTGCTAGAAATGAAAGTAATGTAATAGGTCACTTAATAGAAAGCATAAAAAGGCAAAACTATCCATCAAATCTATTAGATATTTTCGTAGTTGCAGATAACTGTACAGATAATACTCAAGAAGTTGCAAGAAAAGCTGGAGCCATAGTTTTTGAGCGTTTTAACAAACAACGTGTAGGTAAGGGTTATGCTTTAGACTATGCATTTAAAATAATTAAAAGCAAATATAGTCGTTATGAAGGATATTTTATTTTTGATGCAGATAATTTATTGGATGAAAATTATATATCTGAAATGAATAAAGTTTTCGACAATAACTACAAAATAATAACAAGTTATAGGAATTCTAAAAATTATGATACAAATTGGATTTCTGCTGGTTATTCACTTTGGTTTTTAAGAGAAGCAAGATTTCTTAACAATTCAAGAATGATACTTAAAACTGGCTGTGCGGTATCTGGTACTGGATTTTTAGTACATGATGATATAATTGAAAAAAACAACGGTTGGAAACATCATCTATTAACAGAAGATATAGAATTTTCAATAGATAATGCAATTCAAGGTGAGCTGATTGGATACTGTGATAAGGCAAAAATATATGATGAACAACCATATGATTTTGAACAGTCATGGAATCAAAGATTAAGATGGGCAAAAGGGTTTTATCAAGTCTTTGCGAATTATGGATTTGATTTAATTAAAGGAATTTTCAAAAACAAAAGTTTTTGTTGCTACGATATGTTTATGACAATAATGCCTGCTATGATAATTTCTATTCTTAGCGCCGTTACAAATTTATTGTTTTTAACTTATGCACTAATTAATATCGAAGTATCCCCTATGATAGTCCAAGAAACTACCAGTGCAATTGTAATGTCCTTTGCTAATTTTTATCTAGTTATATTTGCATTAGGTTTATTAACAACTATATCCGAATGGAAACAAATTAGAGCTACTGCAAGGAAAAAAATATTATATACATTTACTTTCCCGATATTTATTTTTACATATGTTCCAATTTCAATTGTAGCATTGTTCAAAAAAATAGAATGGAAACCAATAACACATAGTGTTGTAAAAACAATTGAAGAAGTAAGATAATATAAATTAATATTAACAATAAAAAACAAAGGCGTGAAATTCAGGCCTTTGTTTTTTATTTTGTACTATTTTATATAAGTTCTGCTTACATAAGCACTTGTTGTGGCTCTTAACAAACTTGAATAGCTAAGTTTAAAATTGATTATATCTCCAACTTTATACTCTTTATCCGTTTTTGTTACATCCAATATCAAGTGGTCTGAACTTGCACCTAATATGTCTATTTTAGAGTCTATAGGATGTAGGTTGTCAGAATCTATATCCTGTCTACCTACTGCTATTATGGCTCTTTTTATAATTCCTCTATCTTCGTATACTGGTTTGTTACCAAAAGCATCAACTCCAGTTTCTCCAATTGGTACAGATTGCTTTTCCTTCAATTCAATTACTTCTGCCTCTAATACAAAACAGTCGTCATACAATCCATCTAACATCTGGCTATAAGAGGTTTCATCTCCTAATAAAAATGCTTCTCCAATTCTTAAATTATTAATTTTTTTTGGTAACTCATTTTTATCAATAAGATGTACAGAACTAGAATTTCCACCAGAAATCATATCCAATTTAATATTAAACTTTTGTTCAATTTTTTCTGCAATTTCTACTAAAATAGATAGATTTTCATTTTTGGGTATTACTGCTCCATAACAAGTTAAATTTACACCAATACCATGAAGTTTTATGTTTTCTAACTTTAATATTTCTTCTACTGCACTATATATTTCTTCTTCATTTTTATAGAATATACCTTCTCGTAAATCTCCTAAATCAATCATAAGAAGTATATTGTGAATTTTATTTTGTTTTTCTGCGGCATCATTAAGCCTTTTAATTGTCACTAGCTCAGAATTTAAAGACAAGTCAGTATAACGAACTACTTCGTCAGCCTCTGAGCCCATTGGCAATCTTAAAAGGACTCTTTGTTTTTTTGTACCTTCGTATTTTTTTAGATTTTGAATTCGTGAATCTGCTAAAAAGTCTATATCTGATTCTTCAAGTATTTTATATACCTCACTGTCTGCACAATATCCTTTAGTAACTATCATCAGAGAGCATCCTACACTTTTAACCATTTCAGATATTTTTTCAAGATTATTTTTTACCTTTTTTAAATCAATAACTAATTGTGGATACATAGCACTCTCCTATTATAGTAATCTTAAACTTTTTTTCATTAATAACAATGCATCTTCTGGATAGCTTTTAGATAAAACACCAAGAGAAGAAAAAATATAATCATTATCTATTAATATTTTAGCTCGCTCTGTAGGATATAGTTCTAAACCTTTACCTAAATTTCGGATTTTTTCTAGTATTTCAACACGATTAGGTAATCTAGTCAATGCCCCTCCAGTACCTATAATATACTTAATAGCAGTTAAATCTTTACCCTGTGCTACAGTTTTTTTACCATTAGCACCATATAAATCTCTAAGTTTACCTGCATGTCTTTCTAGTGAAGTTACAACCGCTTCTTTAGTTAATCTTTCTACAAATTGCTTTTCTCTGTCGCTTAGTGGAATTGGCTTGAAATTTTGAAGTAATTCATCTACATCAGGAAATTCTTTCTTAAGATTGTCCAATCCAATTTTTTCTACAACATGATTAACATTTACGTAAACTCCTAAGTCGCCTTCAACTGTTCTCTTAGCTTCAGGTTCAGGACTAATTAAAATTGAATTAACTTCCTCTGAACCTTGAGTAGCGGAATGTACATCCGTTGTTGCTCCACCTACATCAAAGATAACTAAATCGCCTATATCTTCCTTCAATACTTTAGCTGCTTCCATTACTGCACCAGGTGTTGGTATTATAGGTCCTTTTACCAAATCACGAACTTTAGCCATTCCTGGTGCATGAATAATATGTTCTTCAAAGGCATCTTGAATTACCTTTCTTGTTGGTTCAACAACTAACATGTCTATTTTAGGATAAACATTTTCTACGATGTAAACTTTAACTCCTGCTTCATCACACATTAGTTTTATTTCTTCTTGATTTTCAATATTTCCAGCATAAATTATCGGTGTCTTTAAACCCATTGATAAAATCATTTCCATGTTGTTAAGTGCTGTATCTCTTTCTCCATAATCTACACCACCAGCAACAAGTATTATATTTGGATTTACTTCTTGTATTTTTTTTAAATCTGTTCTTCTAAGTTTTCCAGATGTAATCATTTTAATGATACCACCGGCTCCAAGAGCTGCTTCTTTTGCCGCACGAACAGTCATATCATATACAAGACCATGAACGGTCATTTTTAAACCACCAGCAGCACTACTTGTAGCTAACATATCATCCCATGTTATTTCTGACTCATGCAGATTTTCCTTCAAGCTATCTATAGCACCCTTGAGTCCAACCGTTACATCGCCCTCTAACACGGATGTAGGCGCTTGACCTTGCCCTATAAATTCGGGGCAAGGTGTGCCTATTCCATTAAATGCATTAACTACTGTAGTGGTACTACCAATCTCGGCTACCAATACATTAACTTTCACTATTTATTCATTTCCCTTCTTCTTTTAACTAAGAAACTCGCAACATCAACTCCATGAGAACCTCTACCAAAACCTGCATCAAGTCCTGCTTCTGTTGCTATTTCATTGTTAACTTGAGTTCCACCACAAACTATCATAATTTTATCTCTAATTCCTTTTTCAATACAAAGGTCATTAATTTTTTTCATATTTTTAATATGAACATCATCATGAGTTATAATTGTACTTACCAAAATAGCATCAGCCTTTGTTTCAATTGCAGCATCAACTAATTTTTCAACTGGACAAGAAGTTCCTAGATATTCATATTTAATTCCGAATTTTTCAACACCACCATGTTTAATATCCAATGTTTCTTTCATTCCAACTGAATGTTCATCTTGGCCAACTGTAGCAGCTACAACAAACATTGGTTTATCTTGGATATCTTCTCTTATTTCTTTTTCAGAAAGAAGTTCAACTTTTACTGGTATAACCAACTCATTAACATCAATATCAAAATTAACTTTTCCTTTTAATTCAACATAAGTTCCTTCTGATGGATGCATACATTGTTTATGAACAACTGTTACATCATCGAGTCCCATTTTTTCACCGCATTTTATTGCTGCAAATTCTGCTGTTCTTTCATCTAAAGGCAAGAATATTGATAATAATACAGTACCATCTGCTCTCCACTCAACCTCAGGTTTAACAAGATTTGTATTGTAGTATTTATCAGAATCTTCTAATCTCTTATTAACATTATCATTTTCATCTAGTTCATCTATATAAACTATTTTACTTCTATCTTCAAAAGTATCTCCACCTATTGCGTCACTTGCTTTTTTAAATTGTTTTGGAACGTTATTATATCCATAATGAACAGAAACTGGAGCAAAATAATCTTCATCTCTTTCATAAACAAATCCATATCCAATTCCGCCTTCAATTTCTCTAGCGATACCGTCTCCATTTCTTTCAGGATATTTTCCACTATCTATGAAGAAACCTTCTTGAACTGCCTTAAAGAAACCACCAACTTCAAGCATTTCTTCCATAAATAATATTGCTCTTTCTTTTAATTCTCTTACTTCTTTACCTAATGGTCCTTCTCTATCAAGTTTAACCATTTCTCTTAAGCCATCCATGCCTGTAAGAGATTGTTTAGCTGTCATTACACCCGCAATATTATTATAATGCCAAGGCACATTTCTTCCCTCATCAGGAGTAATTGTTGATTGAATATCAGCGCTAGTTAATCTAGAAATCATCATGTTCATTGTATGAGTTACTGCAGCTTCTCTAGTATCTGATTCCATATATTTTGTATTTTGCTGCGCTCTCATTTTATATTCTCTAAATAAATCACGAAGTGCAACTGCATATGGTAAGTCTAATCTCATACAAGGTGCTGGTGGTGCTGTTGGAGGAACTGTTGATAAAGCAATATTTTCTGGTTTAATACCTACTTTTCTAGAAAACATTGAGTTAATAGCATGTTGCACCATTAATTCAGGCATAACTTTCCATGCTTGCATAGCTGTAGCATTAGCATTATGTGCACCATCTATTTGTAGAATATCTGCCCATGCCATTATTTTCTTAGCTTCACATGCATCACAGAAAGATCTAACCATGTTAACATTTCTATATAATACATTGTATTGAGGGTCTTGGTGAGCACCATTAATTCCTTCTTCAGCAAACATTACTGCTATATCAGGACCTGCAACACCTGAAATATATGAATGGAAATTAATTGGACGACCAACTTCTTCTTCAATTAAATCACATGCTTTTCTTGATGCTCTTACTTGTTTTCTTGTAACCATGATACCACCAATACCTTGGTTAGTTCCCTCAAGTAATGAGTCTATATGTGACTGACCAGCAGTTCTTATAACCATTATATGATCAGCTCCATGCCATGCAGCCATACGCATCCTTCTTATATCGTCTTCGAATCTTCCTGAAGCTATTTCAGTTGTAATAACGCAATCTGGTTGTGGATCTATATATCCAAATCCTCTGCTTCCTGGAAGTGGAACTGATTTATTTAAACTTTCTGAAGTTTCATGATATTCAAAATCCCCAATTTTCCTTGGTTCATTTTTTCCATCTCTCCAATGCCAACCACGTCTTTTTGGCTCATATTTATCCAAATCTTTTAAAAGTTCTTTTATATCTAACTTTTTATTAGGCTCAAGTTTCATCTACATACCTCCTTAAAATAATGAATCTACATCATCCCAGTGTTTTCCATCAGCAAGTAACAAACCTGCTTCACGTACTGAAACACCAAGTTTTTCTGATAATCTCCAAACAACATTTCCAGCGCCTTTACGCATTAAACCTTTATTCATAACTCCTTCAACAATTGGTTTAACTTCAACGCTTGAAAATCCCATTCTTAAAAGTACACTTCTTTCAACTGAAGGTGTAGTATTTTTTTTACCTAGTTCAAGAAGAGGGTCTACTATTTGTTCAGCTAAATTCCAAAATCTATCATATAATTCTTCATCGGATAAATTAGCTAAATGAGCTCTTCTTTGTTCATAATCATCTGCTCTTTTCATTGTTATTAATCCTCCCATTTTCAAATAATATATCTAATATATTTTACTATAAAGAAGCTAAAACATTTTTAACAAATTCTACATTCGTATTAGTTTCAACTGCTAAAAATTCAATATCTTCTTCTGTTGGTTTCACATTAAAGTTTGCTACAGCATTTTTAATTAAAGATCTTCTCATATTATCTAAATTAGCATCATTTGCTTTTATTAAAGATGGATGCGATGGTAAGATTATATTTTTACCTGGAATTTCATCTTTTGGATCTCCAATTATTATTTCAATTCCATTATCTCTAGCAAAAGATAATTGAGGCTGTATGTGTTTACCAGCACCTGTATATTCAGTTTCTTGAACAACTATCATCTGATCTTGATCCATTTCCTGAGCAAGTGCAAATGCTGCTGTTAATGCAGTGTTTCCAGCTGGTCCTTTTTCCAATCCTTCAAGGCTTGCTAATGCTTCAGTAATATAGAATACTTCTCCCTGATGAACTGTCAGGTACCTATCCATGTACCTTAGTGGCCTTCCTGCAGAACGAGGAACATCTGATCTATCTGGCCATGTAGTAAACGGCATTCCAAATCCAGTATGACCTGTTGTGAATGATTTTCTGTTAAATTGTGAGTCTGATGCCATATGCAATCCTGATAAATCAACACTTGCAGCTATTACCTTTGATTCAGCTCCTGCCTTTATAAGTCCACGAGCTGTACCTGTTAAGTTTCCACCACCTGCATTTGTTGCAACAACTGCATCTGGATCCTTGCCATATTTTTCTCTAAATTGCATAGCAATTTCATATCCTAAAGTTTCAACTCCAGCTATACCAAATGGAGTGTATAATGAAGCATTAAAATATCCAGTTTCCTCAAGAAGTACAAGGAATGAATAGAATAATTCTGGACCAACAGAAAGTTGTATAACCTCTGCACCTAAAGCTTCACATTTTCTAGCTTTTTCAATTATCTCCGGCTGTCCTAAACCTTTTGAATCGTAACATTCTTGAACTATTATACATTTCAATCCAGCCATAGCTGCTTGTGATGCTACTGCTGCACCATAGTTACCGCTTGTAGCTGAAATTACGCCTTTATATCCAAGTTTTTTTGCATGATATACAGCAGTTGCGGCTCTTCTTGCTTTAAAACTCCCTGATGGATTACTAGCTTCGTCTTTTATAAATATTCTTGCACCTTTTCCAGGAGCTGCACATTTTCTTGCTAACGCTGTTATATTTTTAAGTTCTAATATAGGAGTATTACCAACACCTGTATCAGCTTGTATTTTTTGTATTTCTTCAAGAGAATAACCTGTTTCTCTCATCATTTTCTCATAATCAAATGCTATTGAACCACTTTCAAAAGTAGAATAATCTATACCTACCGACTGTTTCATAATTTCAGGTTTTCTTGCAAGTACTGCTGAATAACTCATATCTTTACTCATTAGACTCACCTCCAAACAATATTTCTCTAACTTGCTCACTTACATGTAAAAGTTCAGGAACAAAGTTTCCAAAATCATGCTTATATGTTGGATTAACTTCTAATAAAGTACCATGCTCTTTTCTTTTTGTTCTAGTCAAAACATTTACTTCATCACCAATATTTGCGTCTTCTTGCAAATATCCTTTTACCCACATTTCTAATGGAACCTTTTTTGTATCATCAGGTACTTGTGGTGCTCTATCTAATACTTCTAATACATTCCTATGTATTAAAACCCATTCACCTTTTTTAATCACTTTTAACACTCCCTGTCTATATATTTTAAACATTCCAAAACATTTTAGTAATATTAAATAATTAATACATTGTCATTGATTAACCTAATAATATTTTCTAAAAACAAGTTTTTTATTGATAATTATATAAAACTATAAGATAAAGAATTTAATTGTTCAAATTCTTTATCTTATTTATAAAAATCTTAAAACCTATGCTTGTTTATTATAACATAAAATCAATTATTTTACAATTTTGCAATCTGGATCGATTTGGTCTCTTAAATCTCCCATTATTGCTCTTGGAACTGGCAAGCTTAACATTGTTTGTAAACCTGGTTTAGCATTAATTATATGAGGTATCATGTTAACGCACATTGCAATTGTTCCAATACCACCAGGAACTTCTGGTGAGTTAACCATATTAATATTTGGAGTTCCTTTAATTATTACATAATCACCTGTTTGAACACCTACTTGTTCAGGCTCTATTTGTTGTGGGTGATCCATTTCAATTTTTAATTCCCCATCAATATATCCAAAGCCTTTCATAGCACAACCTGCAACATCTCCAGCTTTTGCAAAACCATAAGGAGATTTTCTATCTACATCTGTTACTATAGGATCCATAGACTGTGTTACTTTCTCAACCTTCCAACCAATAGCATCTGCAATCATATTTATTGATTCATGGAAGCCAACGTGACCTGATAAGTGTCCAGTCTCAACACCTTTTTTAAATTCATCAACACTTATACCAATACCTTGTTCTTCCATAACAGCTGGTCCAAATGGAGACAAACTGTTTACTCTTCTTGATACTATATGTTCAACTTCTTCACAACATCCAGTCATAATTACTACTAATAAGTCCATAATTAAACCAGGGTTGATACCTGTTCCAAGTATTGATACACCATTAGCTTTAGCTATTTCATCTAATTGCTTAGCAAGTTCAGGCTCTTGTGCTTGTGGGTAAGCCATTTCTTCAGCACTTGATACTACGTTTATTTTTTTCTCTAAAACGAATTTCAATCTTTCAAATGCTTTGCTAGTGAAAGAGTCTGTACAGCATAATACTACGTCAGCAGCTTTTTCTTTAATAACATCTTCAGGAGTTCCAATTATAACATCTGGTCTATTTCCTCTTTCAGTACCAATAACTTCATACATGCTCTTTCCAAGTTTAGCGCCTCTACCAACAGCACCAATGATTTCAACACCTTTTTTCTTTAATAGCATATTAGCCATTCCTGAACCCATTGCTCCGAGTCCCCAAATAATAACCTTAACGTTTTGCATTTTTAAATCCTCCTATAATATATAATATATTTATTTTCTAAATCCGTATAAATATAATTAGCAATAACTATGCCAATAATATTTATTTCTTGCTCTAACTATTTTTATAGTACAATTTCAATAGCAAATTTTAGAAAGTTCCTACAGATTTCAACACTTATTTATTATTTCCCTAACAGAAAGTATTTATACTTATTTATTACATGCATAATAACAAAGATAACGATTTACAATTTAACTCAAAAATAGCAAATATATTTGCGCTTTGTGCAAATATATTTGCTATTTTTACATTTTACATTATGTCAATATCATATTTTTTTATTTTATGTTGTAATGTTTGACGTTTAATTTTCAACATTTGTGCCGATTTAGTTATGTTAGAGTCACATTTTTCTAATGTTTTAATTATAATTTTTTTCTCTAAATTATCCAAGTAATCACAGATGCCATTTTTACATATTTCATCCGAACTATATTCTGTTTCAACTCTATTTATTTCTTCAATTATTAAGTGATCTTTAGTGAGAATATACTCATCTTCCACCATGCTCAAAGCACCCATTATTATGTTTTCTAATTCTCTTACATTTCCAGGATAATGATAGTGAAGAAGTTTTTCCTTTGCATCTTCTGATATTACAAGTATTTTTTTATTATACTTTATATTATATTTATTTATAAATTTTTCTGCAAGAATAAGTATATCGTCTTCCCTTTCTCTTAGAGATGGTACGTTTAACGGAATTATGTTTAATCTATAAAACAGATCTTTTCTAACCTTTCCGGTAGATATTATATTTTCAGGTCTCTCATTGCTTGTTGTTATTATTCTTACATCAATTGGAATATCCTTGGTACCACCTACACGCCTTATATAATTTTCTTGCAAAACTCTTAAAAGCTTAGCTTGAAGCTCATAAGGCATTGAATTTATCTCATCTAGCAACAATGTTCCTCCATTAGCTTGTTCAAAAAGGCCTGCTCTATCTACAGCTCCGGTGAATCCACCTTTTGTAGTACCAAATAACAATCCTTCTAATAATGATTCTGGCAATGCAGCACAATTTTGAGCTATAAAAGGTTTATCTTTTCTAATACCATCGTAGTGGATACTTTGTGCAATCAATTCCTTACCTGTACCAGTTTCTCCATATATAAACACAGATGCTGAACTATTTGAAGCCTTTCTAGCCCTTTCAATAACCTCTACAAACTTAGCACTTTGACCAACTATATTATTAAAATTATATTTTTTAATTTTAGTAGATCTTGCTTTATCAGGTTTTCCAATCTCTTTTTGAAGTTCCAATATAGTATGTGACATTTCTTGAATTTTTGTAATATTTTTCGCAACTTCTACAACAGCTCTTACTTCATCATCAATTATTACTGGAACAGTTGAATTTATTGTAGTTATTTCTTTTCCATCCTTATTTAAATAGGTTTGCTTTTCATTTATTGTACTTTGCCTTGTTTCCAATGCTTTTAGCAATGTACTATTCTCTTTATTAAGATTCTTAAAAACTTCACTGAATGGTTTTTTTAGAACATCTTTAGTTTGCATTTTTTCTAATTTAGACATAGCTTCATTGTATATTATAGTGTTGCCTTTATTATCTAAAACATGTACTCCGTCGTCAACCAGGTGCAAAATTTTTTGCATGATAGTTGTGTATTCTTTTGATTTCATGAAAACCTCCTAAATTTATTAAATAGGATTTTATTTATTTTTATAATATCACAGAAAAACGTATTTTACAACAAAATTCAAGTTTACAATTACTAATTTACAGTGTACAATTAAACTATAACAAAATATAACAGTAAGGGTAAATGACCTTATCTAACCTTTATCTATTATGTTTTTCAAGGAGGTATAAATGAAAAAAATAGAAAGTTTTCAAGTTAATCATTTAAATTTAAAACGAGGGATTTTTGTTTCTAGAAAAGATTTCTTTGGTGAAAATGGAGTTACAACTTTTGACATAAGAATGAAAGAGCCAAATCATGAGCCTGTTATGAATACAGCTGAAATTCATACAATAGAGCATCTTGGCGCAACCTTTTTAAGAAATCATAACATATACGACAATTTAACTATTTACTTTGGACCAATGGGTTGTAGAACAGGATTTTATTTAATTCTCAAGGGTAATTTTAAATCAGAAAATATAATTGATATTATGAAAGAAATGTTTGATTTTATTATAAATTTTGATGGTGATATCCCAGGTGCTGATGATAGATCTTGTGGAAATTATCTTGATATGAATCTGCCAATGGCAAAATACGAATCAGCAAAATATTTTAATGAAGTTTTATGTAGCTTAAAAGAAGAAAATTTAAATTATCCAGAATAACAAAGGGGCTGGTACAAAATGACACATTTTGAGTGTATCGTTTTGTACCAGCCCTTAATAATTCAGTATATTAGTTATCAGTTTTTAATCTATTACCCATTTTTCTTCTTTCTATTTCTGTTAGGTATCTTTTTCTTACTCTAATGTTATCAGGAGTTACTTCAACTAACTCATCATCATTTATAAACTCTAATGCTAATTCTAACGTCATTACTCTTGGAGGTGCCAATTTTATTGCATCATCTGCACCTGATGACCTTGTATTAGATTGCTTTTTAGCTTTACACGGGTTCACTACCATATCTTCGCCACGTGCATTCATGCCTATTATCATGCCTTCATACACTTTTTCTCCAGGACTTATAAATAAAGTTCCTCTACTCTCAATAGTATTGAGAGAATATGCAATTGCATCACCTTGATCGTTAGATATTAATACACCGTTTTGTCTTTGTGGAATTTCGCCTTTGAACTTTTCATAATGGTCAAAGCTTCTAACCATAGTTCCTTCGCCTCTTGTATCATTTATTAGTTCAGTTCTATATCCAAGAAGACCTCTAGTTGGAACCATATAAACTATTTTTACATAGTTTCCATCCGGTGACATAGACTCCATTATACCTTTTCTTAAATTAAGCTTTGATATAACTGAACCAGAATATATATCAGGCACATTAACTAGCACTCTTTCAATAGGTTCTTTAACAACTCCATCTTCTTTGTGAAGTATTACTTCTGGTCTAGATACAGCAACTTCATAGCCTTCTCTTCTCATATTTTCAAGTAGAATTGATAAGTGTAGCTCTCCTCTACCTGATACCTTGAAACCATCCATTGCACCATCTAAAGGTTCAACTTTCAACCCTACATTAACCTCTAATTCTTTTTCTAGTCTTGCTTTTAAATGTCTAGTTGTAACATACTTTCCAGACAAACCAACAAAAGGAGAAGTGTTAATTAAAAAGTTCATTGAAAGTGTAGGTTCTTCAATGCTAATAGTTTCCATTGGTATAACTTTATTTTCATTACATATTGTATCGCCTATTGATATATTAGGTATACCTGCAACAACAACAATATCTCCGCTACGAGCTTCTGTAACAGATGTTCTTTTTAAACCTTGGTATACAAAAATACTTGAAATTTTTTGTCTTTCCACTGATCCATCACGTTTTGATACATGAACCATTTGCCCTTCACGAATTGTTCCAGCTGATACTCTTCCAATACCTAATCTTCCTATATAATCATCATAAGCAAGTGATGAAACTTGCAACTGTAAATTTTCATCATCTTTATCAGGATATGGAGATACATGATTTATTATAGTATCAAATAATGGCGTAATACTTTCACTAGGTTGATCAATTTCATATTGAACAATCCCTTGCTTTGCTATTCCGTAAAGTACTGGAAAATCTAATTGTTCATCATTTGCATCTAACTCAACAAACAAATCAAATACCATGTCAACAACTTCTTCAGCTCTATTATTCTTCTTATCAATTTTATTTATTAAAAGAATTGGTCTTAACCCTGCTGCAAGTGATTTTTGTAATACGAATCTAGTTTGTGGCATTGGTCCTTCTATTGAATCTACTAGCAATATAACTGTATCAACTGTTTTCATTATACGTTCTACTTCTGATGAAAAGTCAGCATGACCAGGTGTATCCACAATATTTATCTTTATGTCATTATGCATTACTGAACAGTTTTTTGAGTAAATAGTTATTCCTCTTTCACGTTCAATGTCATTCGAATCCATTACACAATCTACTACATCTTGATTTTCTCTAAAAACTCCACTTTGCTGCAAAAAAGCATCTACTAATGTAGATTTACCAGCATCAACGTGGGCTATTACTGCTATATTTATTATTTTATTCTTCATTCTTTACCTACCTTTATATTTTCCATCTGTTAGTTTAGTCTTTTTTTATACATTTTGCAATCTTTTTTTATTATTTTTTTAATTTTTTTTTGAAATATACTATAATATTAAATATAATACTGTTTTAAAAATAAAAAAGCAATGCGCCTCCTTTGAAATAATACAATGATGCGTATTGCCTAATCAAATATAATTAATTTAATAATTAAAATTTTAAAAATTAATATGCAATTTTACTATTTTTGTATACCACTTGACCTTCTATCATAGTCATAACTGTTTCATAACCTAAATCCGTCAAAGGATTGCCTCTAAATATTACAATATCAGCATCTTTTCCTTCTTCGATACTTCCCACTCTATTTGAAATACCAATTATTTCTGCAGGATTTATTGTAATTGCCTTCCATGCCTCTTGTTCAGAAAGTCCTGCCTTTACTGCAAGACCTGCACACATACTTAAATATTGTATTGGAATAACCCCTGCATCTGTTATTATAGCTATCTTAATACCCTTTGAAACTAAAATTTTTGGCGTATCAAAGCTTATGTTTCTTAATTCATATTTAGCTCTAGAACCAAGTGTTGGACCCACTAAACAAGATTTACCTTCTTCAGCTAATTCATCAACAATAAGATGTCCCTCTGTGCAGTGCTCTAAAGTTATATCTAATTCAAACTCTTTAGCAATTCTTAATGCTGTAAAAATATCATCTGCTCTATGCACATGAGCCTTTAATGGTATTTCTCTTCTCATAACGGGAATTAACGCATCTAATTTTATATCAAAATCAGGTTTTCTATCAGGATCTGTTTCCGAAGCATCTAAATCCTCTTTATATTGCAGCGCTTCAAATAATGTTTCTCTTAATAAAGCAGCTATTGCCATTCTTGTTACAGGTGATTTATGCTGTTCGTCATAAACCCTTTTAGGATTTTCTCCAAAAGCAATTTTCATTGCTACAGGATCTTTTATAACCATGTTGTCAACTCTTTTACCAAAAGTTTTCATAGCAAGAAACTGACCACCAATTACATTTGCACTTCCAGGACCCGTTACTACTGTTGTAACTCCTCCTTCTAATGCGTCTTGAAAAGCCATATCCATTGGATTAATAGCATCTATCGCCCTCAACTGAGGAGTTATTGGCTCAACATCTTCATTACCATCTTCACCTTCAAATCCTATACCTTCTTCCCACATACCAATATGACAATGTCCTTCAACTAATCCAGGTGTAACTAAACACCCTTTTGCATCAATTACCTCTATATCCTTTGGTACTTCTAAATTCATGCCGACTGCCTTTATTACTCCGCCCTCAATTAATATTTGACCATTCTTAATGTCATCACCAGCCATTGTTTTAACATAGCCATTTTTTATAAGAATCATATGCCCTCCAAAGCTTAAAATAACTATTTATATTATACTTTACATATTTATATATATTACAACATATTTAATAAATTCGCAATTGTTATCTTGGTATAAACCCAACTTTTTTTTGAACTTTTCTTAATGTTTTTCTTGCCTTATTTTCAGCCTTTTCAGCACCCATAATATAAATCTTTTCTAAATAGTCTTTATTCTTAAGTAAATAATCTATTTTTTCTTGAATTGGCTTTAGTTCTCCTATTATTATTTCCGCTACATCATTTTTGAATTCTGCATATCCTTTACCTTCATAGCTTGATACTATTTCATTAGTAGTTTTATTTGTGATTTTAGAATAAATATTTATGAGGTTTTTGACACCTAATTGGTTTTCATTGTATCTAACTACTCCTTCAGAATCTGTTACTGCCCTCTTAAGTTTTCTTCTTATTGCATCAGGGTCATCCATCAACAATATATAGGAATTATCATTTGAATCTGATTTAGACATCTTACTTTCTGGTTCCTGCAAACTCATGATTTTTGCTCCTTCTTTAGATATAAAGGGCTCTGGTATTTTAAATGTTTCACTAAAACGGTTGTTAAATCTATTTGCAATATCCCTTGTTAATTCAAGATGTTGTCTTTGATCTTCACCCACTGGTACTAAGTCTGTCTGATACAATAATATATCAGCAGCCATCAGTGATGGATAGGTAAATAAACCAGCAGTAATTGCAGTATTATCTATTTTTTTAGATTTATCTTTAAACTGTGTCATACGACCTAATTCTCCAAAGTAAGTAAAGCAATTCAAAATCCAACCAAGCTCTGCATGAGCTGCTACATGCGACTGAATAAATAGGGTAACTTGCTCAGGATCTAGTCCAGCTGCTATATAATTAGCTAGAACTTCTAGAGCATTTTTCCTTAAATCTTTTGGTTCTTTAGGAACAGTTATAGCATGCATATCTACTACGCAATAATAACATTCATATTCACTTTGCAAATTTACCCAATTTTTCAATGCCCCCAAATAATTACCAAGAGTAAGTGAACCTGATGGTTGCATTCCACTAAATATGACTTTTTTGTTTTCGTTATTTTCCACTTTTCCACCTCTATATATAAATATAAATTTTTATAAAAAAAGAGTCCTCTCCCTAAAAGGACGAGAAAACCCGCGGTACCACCTTAATTCCATTACAGCACTTAATGTTTAACGCACACAACGTCTTGGCCTACTACTATTTCAGCAAGAAACTCATAAGTCCATTCATTAGCTAAAATGTACTGAATTTTCACCTGCATCAGCTCTCTAAAACACTATTACTAACTACTACTCTCAATCACAGTTTTTTTGATTATACTATATACAACTATATTTGTCAAAAAAATAAATCAAAAATTTGATTTTTATTTATGTACATTTAAGGTTTATAATATTATAATGGTAGCATATGATTATTTGGAGGAAAACTATGAGCAACATAAAATTATTTGCAGATAGCACATGTGACCTACCTTTAAGTGAATTAAAGAGAATGGATGTTGATATAATACCATTGATTGTTACATTTGGTGATGATGCATACAAAGAAGGTACTGAAATAAATACAAAAGACCTTTTCCGTCTAGTTAAAGAAAAAAATATGTTACCCAAAACTTCAGCTCCTTCACCTGCTGATTTTTATAATGCATTTAAACCATACGTGGATGCAGGTAAAACTATCATATATATAGGTCTATCATCTAAGGTTTCTACTACGCTACAAAATGCAAAACTTGCAGCTGATAATCTAAATACTGAATCTATAATTATAATAGATTCACTTAGCCTTTGTGTCGGAATAGGTGCTATCGTTAGACAAGCTTACAATTATATAAGCAGTGGTATGGCACTAGATAAAATTATTTATAACATTCAAAATAATATTGATAACTATAAATTATACTTCACTGTTGAAACATTAGATTATCTACATATGGGTGGACGTTGTAGTAGTACTGAGGCATTATTTGGAAAAATGTTAAATATAAAGCCTATTATTAGTATGTCTGTTAACGGTTTAGATGTTTGGAAAAAAACCAGGGGAAAGAAAAAAGCAATAAACCTAATGATAGAAGAAATAATTGCAGATAGAGGTAATATTCTTAATGACGAAATCCATGTTGGATGTGCTATTGGGAATGAAGAAGAAAGAAGTTTATTAAAAAAGCAAATAACCGAATTAACTGGAATTACTAAATTTCAAGATTATATACTTGGTTGCGTAATATCTAGCCATTGTGGAGAAGGTACTATTGGATTAGGTTATTTACTTGACAAGGAGTTGACAAATAATGGATAAAGGTTATATCCATGTATACACAGGTAATGGAAAAGGCAAAACTACAGCCGCCTTTGGACTTGCAGTAAGAGCTCTACTTTCTGGAAAAAATGTTTTTATTGGTCAGTTCGTTAAGGATATGAAATACAACGAAACTAAGCTAGTTGAACATTTCGAAAATATCGTAATAAAGCAACTTGGAAATGGATGCTTTATAGATAGGGCCCCAAATGCTTATGACATAGCATCAGCAAAAGAAGGACTAAAAGAATGCGGTAGCATATTAGCTAGTGGTGATTATGATTTAGTTATATTAGATGAAATTACAATTGCACTATATTTTAAATTATTTAATACCAATGATATAATTACTATATTAAAAAACAAATCATATAAAACTGAAGTTGTATTAACAGGTAGGTATGCACCTAAGGAGATTATTGATATTGCTGACTTAGTTACAGAAATGGTTGAAATTAAGCATTATTACACTCAGGGAGTTTTATCTAGAGACGGAATTGATCATTAATTTTAACAAATCAAAACATAGGTTGATGTATTATATAATACATCAACCTATGTTATTTTAAAAATATATGTAAGTATTAAAAATATTATCTGAGTTATTTCAATTATAAAACCCTCTATTGAATTTGGAAGAAGTTTTATTTTTTTATCCAAAATATTTACTACTGCCCCTGAAATCATATATGTCAAGGCAAGTGGAATCACTAATTTATAATTAATAACAACTGCCAATGAAAATGATATTCCAAATGATGACAAGCTATGATACTTATCACAATATTTAATTACAGATGTACCATTTTTATTCCGATTGAATAATATGCTTAAAATAATTAGTCCACTATATCCAACTACTGGCATAAGCAATATTGCAGTAACATCTACAATTCTTATTAAGGAAAAGTAAAACAAACATATTATTATTATTCCTATAACTCCTGAAATCTGTTCTGATTGATTTTTGGGCTTAATTATATAGTTTAAGGTTCTATATGTATCTCTTAAATTTACTGTTTTTGTTATAATACAATAATAAGACAATACAAAGGCACTAACGAAAAAACCATCATAAAATATCTTAAATGATGAGATAAAACTTGCCACAAACCCAATTGCTAATCCAACTAAAGGCAATAGTATTATTCCATTTTTATAATCATCATCATTTGACTCTGCATGAATTTTAATATCAATACACGTGTATTTCTTTACAATTAAAATAACACCAATTATAAGACTCTCCAAGTCAAACATAATTCTACCAGCCTTTATTGTTATTTTTACCAATAGTATATCATAAATCTTTCTATATTTAAATATTAAATTTTAGTAGTAAAAAAATAAAGCAGATAGTAAAACCTACTTTATTTATGATTATAATACTATGTTAATTGTTTAACTCATATACTCTATTTAACATTAGATATGCTTCTTGATATGTGCAATAGTCGTATGGCATTATTTTATTACCATATCCTTTTAATATGCCTCTGCTTACAGCAAAATATATATAGGGCTTATCTAATTCGCTTAAATCTACTATATCATCAAAACTAACTTCTTCATATTTTGCTATATCAATACCAAATTTTTCACAAATTGCTGCTGATATTTTAGCAGCTTCTAATCTAGTAATTTGTGCTTCAGGATCAAATTTATTGCCTTCGAAATCGCCAATTAAGCCAATTTTATAAGATTCATATATATCCTCTTTATTTTTACATAAGTTAATATCATAATAAACATCCGAAATAACATCATTTATAATTATTTCACCATTTACAGGATTAATTACTACGCTTTTTTGTGGCTTTGAAATCTCAAAATATTGATAAAATTTGTCTTCTCCAATTTTGAGTTTTACGAGGTTCAAAGATAAAGTACAAAAATCCTCCCTAGAAATATAAGATTCATACATTCCTAAAAAATCTTTTGGAATTAAACCTATCTCAAACATTTTGCTAATATCATTTTCTGCCCAATTATCAGGACTGCTAGGAATAGACTCTAACCATAACTTTGTTTGAGATGTAACTGATTCAAAACAAGTATCCACTATATTAGCAAGAAACTCTACTTTTTTATGAATTATTTCTTTCTTTCCTGAACTAATATTGAGAATCTTTTCTGGATAATTCTCTGCGTACCAAATTAAGTCTGATATATCTTCACTAAGACTAGTTGCAGAGTTTTGATTTATATATACCTTATCATACCCAACACCCCAAGCTCCATATTCATATCCAAGATTTAGCTTATTAAAATCCATCAAAAGATTATCATAACCATAAACATCAATTAGATAATCACATATAAAATGGCTAATTTCTAGTATAATACCATCTTGAGAAACAACATCGGATGTCCCATAAAAATTGTTTGTTAATATATTTATTGTAATATTTGCAGATGAGTTCGTCCTTCTGTAAGTTGCAGGACTATCTATTAAATTATTTTCTGATTTATTTATTATTATATTAGTTTTAATATCTTTATTTAGATATGAATCTGTAATTTCTTTAATTACTCCATCTGGGAATCGATTAAGGCTACTTTCAATAACAGTCATACATTCTTCAATATTAATATATTTGTCACTATTTTGCGGCAATATTATATTTAAACCATATTTTTCTTCAATATTTTTTTGAATTTCAAATACAGTAGGTCTAACTATTCCATTAGTAAAACTAAAGGCATGCACAAATGATGTGGTCAAACTAATTATTATAGTCATGCATATTATTTTTCTTATTAAATTCATAATTATTTACCTCATTACATTATTTGCGTATTTCTATTTTAAGTGGCTTTAATTGTAACATAAAATAGTATGTATTTCAACTATTTTTTTGTAAACGTTTTTCTTTTTTGTTATATAAATATATGGATTTCATCCATAATTTATGCTAGTATGATAATATAATATATTTTAAAATTCGGAGGAATTATGAATTCTTTTATCAAACAAATTAAATCATTATCTTTAGGGGTAAAAGTATCAGAAATACTTTATGCTATTGTTATACTCATATATATATATATGCTATCCGGCAAAGGATTGTTCACAACTTATTATTCATTTATGTTAGTTATATTAACCGCTGCATTTACTGCAATATATTTGATGTTTTTCAAGAAAAATTATGTATATGCCATAATAAATTTATTTATAGCAGCAATTATTTTTATAAACTTCGCATCAATGGTATAATGGTATAAAGTAAAATTAAGGTGGTAACATGAAAATAACAATTATTTCCGTAGGAAAAATAAAAGAAAAGTTTTTTACCGATGCTATAAAAGAATATACGAAAAGGTTGTCGAAATATTGCAAATTATCAGAAGATATAATCTCAGATGAAAGAGCTGATGAGAGCTTTTCTCAAATGGAAATAGAACAGGTAAAAACAAAAGAAGGAACTAAAATTCTAAATAAAATAAAAACAAATACATATGTTTTTGTTTTAGATATCAATGGTAAACAGTTGAGTTCTGATGAATTAGCACAAAAAATAAATACGCTTGGTATAGAAGGTAATTCTGATTTGACTTTTGTAATAGGAGGAAGCAATGGTTTGTCGGACGAGGTCTTAAATAGAGCTGATTTTAAACTGTCATTTTCTAAAATGACATTCCCACATCAACTGTTCAAGGTAATTTTATTAGAACAAATTTACAGAGCATTCAAAATTAATTCAGGAGAGGCTTATCATAAATAAGGGCGTATTGCCCCCTATTTATGATATTTTTTTTACACCTATGGTAAAATAAATTATCCCCATTGTTAAAAGCACAATAGTTGGAATTACTGCTGCTTCAATACCCATTCCCTTGCTTGCAATATTTTCTACACCTTGCACTGCCCATTTTTGTGGAGTTAATTCCGCTAAGAATAACAAAGCTTTATTATTAACTATTTCCAACGGCCACATGCAGCCTCCAAGCATTGATGTACTTGTTAATACTATTGGAGCTATTGAACCTAATTGTGCTTGTGTTTTAATAAAGCTTGACATCATTAACCCTAGAGATGTTACAGCAAATATAAAAGCAGCACATATCATCAAAACACCAGCTATGCTATTGCCCCAATCCACTCTAAACAAATATTTTCCGCCTAAAATTAGTATTCCCATTTGAACTGCTCCTGTCAAATATGAAACTACTATGCTCCCCCCAACTATTGAAGATTTAGAAACTGGTGAAACTAACATCCTTTCCCAAGTTTTGTACTGTTTATCATATAATATAGTGCCAATTGAAAATACCATAGTATACATAGAGAAAAACATAGTAAATCCAATAATAGAATGCATCAAGCCATCATAACCTGAATCTGCTCCTGTATTTGCCATGGTTGTTATAACCCTAATAGGATTTTTATATTTCCATGATTCCATAACATTTTTGTATGCATTAAATTTAACTTCTTCTTTATTTATTTCAGGTCTTTCTGAATAGACTAATTCATAAGAAATATCTGATATATGAATTCCAACAGACATTTTCATAATTATACTTGTTAGCATTTCTCGAAGTGCAAAAACCATTGTATCGTCTTTAATTTTCATTATTCCTAAATCTACATTTTTACCATTTTCTAGATTATCATTAAATCCCTTGTTTATTAGTAAAGCAACAGCTGCTTTTCCTTCTTCAATTTCTACTTGTGCATTATTTATATCTGAATCAACAAAATCAAAAGCGTTATTTCTTTTAATTTCATCGATAAGATTCTCAGAGTATGAACTTTTATCTTCATCTACTATTAATACTTTAGGTCTGTATTGATTAAATGAAGCACCAAAAATTGCAGTTAATCCAAATGCCATTACTGTCATCAATATCAAAACTGAAACATCATCTTTAAGCCTTAATAGGCGTAGTTTTATTATACTTAGCATTATAACCTTCCTTTCTATTGAGTACAATTATAGCTAAAACAGAAAATATCAATCCTATAATAGTCAAAATAAAAATATTATTTATAACATCTTTTGTTCCATAACCTATTAAAACTTTTATGTATAATTTTAATGCAATACCGTTTATAGATAAAAAACTTAAGTTTTGCATTATCTTAGGCAATACTTCAATCGGGAAAAAACTACCTCCCAAAAGAGCCATACCTTGAATAATCGCAGATTCAAATATATTAGCTATCTTATAATTACCAGCTTTATATGAAATTGCCCCAATAAAAGTACCTAATCCTGCAACGGAAAATGCAGCAGCTAAACTAATTAATATTACTAAATTTAAATTTCCCCATTGAACTTTTAGAGCATAATGTGAAAAAGTGATCATTGTAAAAATCTGAAATAAAGCTATTAAAAAGATAGTAATTAATTTCCCGCATAGAATTCCAAGACTAGATGTTCCAGCCACTATCATTCTTTGATATGTTAGATTATCCTTTTCTTCTAATAGCATCCTTCCACCTTGACCCGCTGCGAAAAGAATGAACATGGTCATCATAGCAACAGCATAGTAATCAGCACTAGATATATTTTTCTTTCCTTCTACTACAACATTTTCAATATTAACATTAATATCTTCTATAAGTTTACTCATACCTTCCATTATTTCTTCCATATTACTAATATCATTAAAACTAACATTATTAGCCAAAGCTGTTTCAATTATCACATTTTTACCTATAATTATTGAAGACATAGCACTTGAATATGCTTCTATAACAGATTTAACTATTTGCCCATCTATATTCCGATCTGGATGGGTAATGATTTTTATTTCTACATTGTTCCTAAATGGGGTAAGGAGGTTAATCTTCATATCATAAATAAATTTATCAGGTAAAAACAAAACTGCAGAAACATCGCCCTTATTCAATAGCTCCATTGCTTTTTCTTCTTTTTCTAATCTATAATTAATGATTTCTGATATTTCCTTACTATTCAAAAAATCGTCAAATATCATTTCTTCAGGATTTATGCTATTTCCCGAATCTTTTAATTCGCTTAATACTTTATCACCCATTCCCTGAGAAATAATGCTATTATTTAATGCAATTTTAAACATCTGAGAATCGGTATTTTCATCATAATGTTTAACAATTGCTACATTAACAGTTTTAACATTATTACCTTCACTGCTTATAAACGAACCTTTTAGAGCCATACTCAAAATTGTAGTCAAAACAATAGGCATGACAATCATTATTGCAAGCGCCTTTTTATCACTTAGTATTATTTTTAAATCTTTAATGATAATACTTATTATTTTCATATTCTGCTCCTTAATCTCTTAAAGCTTTTCCAGTAAGATGGAGGAATACAGCTTCAAGATTTGGTTTCTTTACATCGATTGATTCAATGCGTCTTCCATATTCGGTTGCTTTTGCAATAATTTCTGCCAATAGTGTATCACCATTATCCCCAAACAAAGTGATAACATCGTCAACAATATTAACATCAAACACACCCCTTATTTCTTTAAGGCTATTTAACACATTAAAGTCAGCTTTATCAAATCTAATGTTAATTTGAGTTTTTTCCTTTACTAATTCAACTAACTCAGATTTACATCCTGATGCTATTATTTTACCTTCATCCATAATGCAAATTTCATTACAAAGATATTCAACTTCTTCCATGTAATGACTAGTATATATTATTGTAATTCCCTGCTTATTAAGCTCTAAGACCGTATCAAGTATGTGGTTTCTCGATTGAGGATCTATCCCTACTGTTGGTTCATCCATTATCAGAAGTTTAGGCATATGAAGTAATGCAGCCCCTATATTTAATCTTCTTTTCATACCTCCAGAATACTTATCTACTCTATCTTTTATTCTCCCATTTAGTCCAACAATATCTGATATTTCACTTATTCTCTTTTTAAGTTGCGAGCCTTTAAGTCCATATACATTACCCCAAAATAATAAATTTTCATATCCTGTAAGCGTTGGATATAATGCTATATCCTGTGGCACTATACCTAAATCATGTCTTATAGGCTTTGAATCTAAGAATATGTTACTTCCTTCATATAAAACTTCACCACTTGTTGGCTGTAAAAGAGTTGATATTATTGATATTGTGGTGGATTTTCCTGCACCATTAGGTCCTAGAAGTCCATATATATCACCTTTCTTTACTTCAAAACTTACGCCCTCTACAGCTTTTATGTTACCAAAATTTTTATATAAATTTTCAATTTTAAGCATTATTGTCCCCCACTATTTAATTATTTTTAAGAAAGTCTTCCACTACATTTGGCATATTTTCATCAAGATCATCAATGTTGTAAGTATTTTCTTCATTAACAGCAGGAAAATCAAAATCTTGTGATTTGTTAATATTCCAATTCTTAATATCTAAATTATAATCGATTTTTTCTAAAACAAAGTCTGGATCATTAGCTTTTAAATCAAAATTAATATTTTCACTTGCTATATAACCGTCAATATCAACTAATGCAGTATAATTAAATCCTTCTACACTATAAATATCAATATTATCTTTTATATTGTTTATTATTTCTTCAAAACTTATATAATCTTGTTCTTCCAAATTCATTTTAATGTATTTTTCATAGGTATGTTTAAAGTTGTTATCTTTTGATATTATCTCAATACACATGGTCACAAACATCTTTATTTGTTCATTGGTCAAATTAATTGTATACTCAGTTGTTTTAACTTCACCGTCTGGAGTAGTAAGAATTATATCCTTTCCTTTAAATACATCTTCTTCATTCATTAATCCAATCCAAGTTTTCATTATTTCTTCTTTAGTTTCATTTGATATTATTGCTTTTTCAAAATCTTCATGCTCTTTATTTGTAGAATTTTTTATTTCATTTACATTCACATACTTTCCTACGATGGGTAGCTTTATTATTACATCATCACCATTTTCATAAATGTCAAAGTCAAATCCTAATCCTCCAAAATTCATGTAGTTTTTGAATATACTTTTGTTCTCTTCATCGTCATAAATCGCGTTAAAAGTTCCTTTCATATTTTCAATATAATTTAAACTTTTAATTTCTTCTTCTGTCAAAACTTCAGAATTAAAATTCATATTTAATGAAAATTCAGCTAAAGCTTGACCCTTTTTAATTTCATCTGTCTTTTTTGCAGCATTTTTATATTCTTCTAGACTATTTGTATTACATGATACTAATCCTAATACAATAATCACCGCAAATATTAAAATAACAGTTCTTTTCATAATGAACCTCCAATTATAAATCATTTTATTTATAATTTTACTAGCTTTAAATAATTCTATCTAGTACCATAAGACATATATTTATAATTATAACCATGACTTTTGGCACATTATTTTTGAAAATATTAAAAGTCATTCTTAACAGTAAATATTGCTAGCTGAGTTCTATCTCTAAAATCTAGTTTAACCAATACCTTCGTAATATGGTTTTTTACAGTTCCTTGACTTATATACAATTCGTCTGCAATTTCTTTGTTATTTTTACCTTCTGCAAGTAATCTACAAATATCAATTTCTCTTTCTGTAAGAAGTTTTACCTTTGGATCTATATACTTATTTGAATTCCCTTTAGCAAGTTGCGAAAATTTATTTACTACTTTAATTGCAACTTCTGATTGGATTAAAGCTCCACCATTATAAACAGTGCGTACAGCTCTTGCTATTTCTGAAGGTGATGTATCTTTTAATAAATATCCTGATGCTCCATTTTTTAGTGAATCATATATGTATTGGTCATCGTTAAATGTTGTTAATACTATTACTTTCACATTAGGAAAATCTTTCTTTATCATAGCAGTAACTTCAACACCATTTATTTCAGGCATTTGTATGTCCATAAGTATTACATCCGGTTTATTCCATTTGCATAATTCGTATGCCTTTTTACCATTATTTGCTGTTCCACATATTTCTATATCATCTTCCATTCCTAATATAAGTTTGAGCCCTTCAACTAATATATCTTGATCATCTACTAATAGTAATTTTATCATCGTTAGCCTCCCCGTTATAAATAACATGCTTACCTTGATTTAAATAAATACTACCCGTTACACAAAATCCATCGAGTGATTTAAATTCAACATTTCCGTTAAAATCTTTAACTCTCTCCTTTATTCCTTTTAAACCATAGCCTTCTTCAACAAATTTTGCTCCAATTCCATTGTCCATTATATTAAATCTAATTTCTGTATGCGAATATTCAAGCTCTATTATAATTCTTGTTGCCTCCCCATGTCTAACAGCATTTGTTAAACATTCTTGCAATATATGATATATTGCTGTATCAGCTTCATAGTTATGTGTTATTTTACCAGATATTTTCAAATCAATTGATGCTCCAGTTTTTTCAGAAAATTTATCAACAAGTATTTTTATGGCTTTATCATGACAATACGTTGTATCTGTTCCCCTTAGTGTTCCTACTACTTCTCTAATTCCATTTAAACTATCTTTTGCTGATTTTATAGATTGAACTAACATTTCTTTAGATTTTGTTGGGTTATTTTGATTAAGATAATGTTCTGACATTTGCAGCTGCATAATTAAAGCTGTCATGTCATGACCTAAATTATCATGTATATCTCTTGCAATACTATTTCTTTCATCTACAACAGATAACCTTTTTACTCTATCTGTAGATTCTTTTAATTTTTTATGTGTATCTAAAAGTTCTTTATATAAAATTCCTTTTTTTTCTTTTTCTTCTTTATTATACTGTGCGAATATTGCAATCACAAGTATAAGCCCGTTTGCTATCAGAAAGAAAATCATCTGAGAAATGTTAGAAAAATTAAATTTATAGTAAACAAGATAAATAAACTTAATCATAGAAACAAGAATAATTAAAACACCTATTATTGTTCCTTTTTTAATTTGCAATGTTATTGAAGCTTCAAAAAGAATGATTATATATAGAGAATGTAAAAAATAATTTATTAGAAGTCTCGAATTTAATTCTAAAAAATATATCAATACTACATCTAAAATTAAAGTAAAGAAATATAATTTACTTTGTTTATTGATATAATATTTTATAATACTATTTATCAAAAAAAGAGAAAATAAAGCAACAAGTACATATAGTCTTTGTTGCTGTGCATTTTCAAAATATAAAGCTGACATAAATAATATTGATGATAAAATTAATTTTAATATATATAAATATAAATGTTTTTCATTTTTTTTCATAGTACACCTCAATAACAAGAAAAATTTATATTAGCAATACTTAACTTATATTTAATCCATTAATATATGCTTATCAGTAATAAAACACTATTTCTTTATATGGCTATTTTATAATAACATCAACAGTAATTCAAGTTGTATTATGTTCATTTTTCCATTTTTTTCATTAACTCCTTGCAAATTTAAATCTTTTGTGTTATAATAATACAAGTTCATGAATATCTTATATAATAATATTCGAGGGAAATGGCTATGGATATTGAAGTTAGATTGTTTGCTTCTTTTAGAGATAATCGTTGGAAAAGTAAACATTTGACGATTGAAGAGAGAACAAGTATAAGAAAAATTATCGATCAACTTAATATTAAGGAAGAAGAACTTGGAATAATTCTAATTAACGGAAAACATTCCGATGTAGATACAATATTAAAAAATGAAGACATACTAGCCCTATTTCCCCCTGTTGGTGGGGGCTAGAAAAAATAGAATATACAGTATTCCGATTCATAATTGACCTAAAATGGCCTTTATGAACGATAGGGTGCAAAAAGTAATTTTTACGCCTGCCATGGCAAAGGGATACATATCTACCAAATTAAATTGGTAGATATGTATCCCTTTGTTTTATAACTATTAATTCATACTGATTGTAAACGATTGCTCTTGAGCGATTGAAATAAAGGAGGTGGATTCTGGCACTTATTAGTGACCAGAGGTAAAATGTCAAAAGGTATAGTTATTTCACCAGAGAAATGCACAGGTTGTAGAACCTGTGAACTTGTGTGCTCATTCTACAAAATTGATGAATTTAATCCAAAGGATGCTGCAATTTCAGTATTATCGTACGATGAGGCTGGTTTACAGGTTCCTATGGTATGCTTGCAGTGTGATGAACCACATTGTATGACGGTTTGTACTGTAAACGCAATTTCAAAGGATAGCAAAACAGGTACAGTTCATGTTGATTCAGAAAAGTGCATAGGGTGTAAAATGTGTGTTAGTGCTTGCCCATTTGGAAACATGACCTACAGTTCAAGACAAAAAAAAGTTATAAAATGTGATTTATGTGATGGGTATCCTCAATGTGTTAGGTTATGCCCTAGCGGAGCTTTAGATTACAAAGAGTTGGATAGTTCTTTACAAAAAAGAAAGAACATAGCTAGCCAGTTTGTTGAAACACTTAGAGAGGGGGCTAAATAATGAACGGTTGGACTGAAAAACTTATTAGAGTTAATTTATTCGATGGAAAAATAAGTGTTGAAAAATTAAATATGGAAGATGCTAAATTATATATTGGTGGTAGAGGTCTAGGTTCTAAATATTTATATGATGAAATCGACCCTGAAATTGATCCTCTAAGCCCTGAAAATAAGCTCATATTTATGACTGGACCAATGACTGGTACATATGCATCATGTGCTGGTAGATTTAATATAGTAGCTAAAGCACCCCTAACTGGCACTATAGGCGCTGCAAATTCTGGCGGTCATTTTGGTCCAGAGTTAAAATTTGCTGGTTATGATGGAATTATATTTGAAGGAAAATCTGATACTCCTGTTTATTTGCATATTAATGATGATAAAATAGAATTAAAAAAAGCTGATCACTTATGGGGCAAAACCGTAATGGAAACTACTGATATTTTATTGCAGGAAAATGAAGAAGATGCAAGAGTTGCATGTATAGGTCCTGCTGGTGAAAATCAAGTATTGTTTGCAACTGTCATGAATGATAAAGATAGAGCAGCTGGAAGATCTGGTATAGGTGCTGTTATGGGCTCTAAAAATCTTAAAGCAGTTATTGTAAAAGGTACAAAAAGTATAGGAGTTTCTAATAAAACTGATTTCATGAAAGCTACTCTTGATTCAAGAGATAAAATTCTAGTTAATCCAGTTGCAGGTAAAGGTGGAGGTCTTGCTACTTACGGAACGCAAGTACTTGTCAATATATTAAACGAAACTCATGCACTACCAACAAACAATTGGCAAACTTCAAGATTTGAAGATGCAGATAAAATTAGTGGTGAATATTTAAAAGAGCATTACTTAATTAGAAATAAAGCTTGTTTTGCTTGCCCTATTGGATGTGGAAGAGTAATAAAAATTCCTGATGGTAAATACAAAGGAATCGTTGCCGGACCAGAATATGAGGCTGGTTGGTCCTTTGGAGCTTCATGTGGTGTAAACGACATGAATGCAATAGATAAAGCAAATCACGTATGTAACTTGTTAGGTATGGACCCTATTACAATGGGAGCAACAGTAGCTTGTGCTATGGAACTTTATGAAAAAGGAATAATAACTAAAGATGATTTAGGTGGAAAAGAATTAGATTTTGGAAATGCAAAAGGTATTATAGAATGGGCTGAGCTTACAGGTTATAGAGACGGTTTTGGAGATATAATGGCCCTAGGTTCATATAGAATGGCTGAAAAATATGGTCACCCTGAATACTCTATGAGTGTTAAAAAGCAAGAAATGCCAGCATACGACGGTAGAGCTATCCAAGGTATGGCATTAGAATATGCAACTAGCAACCGTGGCGGATGTCACGTTAGAGGTTATCTAACTTCACCTGAAGTTTTAGGAATTCCTCTAAAGACTGACCCTCTTGAAACCGAAGGCAAAGCTGCACTTTTAAAATTATTCCAAGATTTAACCGCAATGATTGACTCATCAGATATATGTTTATTTACTACATTTGCTCTCGGCTTACCTGAAATTGCTGCAATGTTAAGAAGTACTATAGGCGTAGATATGACTGATGAAGAGGTATTAATGGCTGGTGAAAGAATTTGGAATCTAGAAAAATTATTCAATTTAGAAGCTGGCTTTACTAGAAACGACGATACTCTCCCACCTAGACTACTTAAAGAGCCTGTAACTAGTGGTCCTGCAAAAGGAAGAGTAGCTGATTTAGACTTGATGCTAGATGAATATTATAAGCTTAGAGGATGGGATGAGTACGGTGTACCAACTGATGAAAAGGTTGATGAGCTTTCCATAAGCGTAAAGGCATCTGAGGAAGCTAGTTTCTAACACAATTTAAGTTAATAATAGAACATCCATTACATATAATTAATGGATGTTCTAAATATTTTAAAGAAGGTGATAACTATGAATGTTGAAACCTATAAAGAATCAATAGAATCAACTAAATTCACAGAAATAATAGAAAAATATCCCGAGGAGAAGCGTTATACCTTAGCTATACTTCAAGATATTCAAAAAGAATATAATTACATACCCAAAGATGCTATGATTAAAATTTCTGAATACTTAAATTTACCTTTAAGTGATATATATAGCATTGCAACATTTTATAAGGCCCTCAGTCTAACGCCTAAGGGGAAATATATAATAAAAGTTTGTAACGGTACAGCTTGCCACATTCGTGGTTCTAACAAATTAATAGAAGAAATATCTGAAATTTTAAATATCCTTCCAGGAGAAACTACAAAAGATGGACTGTTTTCTATTGAAATTGTAAATTGCTTAGGTGCTTGTGCCCTCGCTCCAGTAATGGTAATTAACGGAAAATACTATGGTGATATGAATAAGGAAAAAGTTAAAGCCTTAATTGATGAATATAAGGAGGGCCATATAAATGAGTGAGAGTAACAATCGCAAAAAAGTTTTAGTTTGCTGTGGTACTGGCTGCATTGCAAGCAACAGTCTAGAAGTATACAAAAAATTCAATGAAAAACTTGTTAATTCTGATATTTTAGTTGAGCCAATTGTTAAGGCAACAGGATGTAATGGTTTATGTGAAAAAGGACCAGTTGTTAAAATAATGCCTGATGACATATCCTATTTTAAGGTATCCACTGATGATGTGGAGGAAATAATTGAAAAAACTATTAAAGATGGTATTACAATAGATAGGCTACTATATTTTGATACAAATGAAAAGAAAAAAATAAAATCGTACAAAGAAGCCTCGTTTTACAAACCTCAATACAAAATTGCCTTAAGAAATATTGGAGAAATTGATCCGTTATTAATTGAAGACTATTTAGAACGAGATGGATATAAAGCATTAAATAAGGCTTTATTTCACATGAGTCCTGCAGATGTTATAGATGAAGTAGAAGCTTCTCAACTTCGTGGTAGAGGTGGAGCTGGATTCCCTACTGGGAACAAATGGAGAACATGTTCTAAATTCGACAACTTTCCTAAATATATAGTATGCAATGGTGATGAAGGCGACCCTGGTGCTTTTATGGATAGAAGTATAATGGAAGGTGACCCTAATACTGTAATTGAAGGTATGATTATATGTGGTTATGCAATAGGATCACATAAAGGATTTTTATATATAAGAGATGAATATGAACTCGCTAGAAAGAATATGGAAATGGCAATTGAAAGTGCTAGACAACATGGTTATCTTGGAACAAATATATTAAATAGTGGATTTGATTTTGATTTGGAAATAGTAAGAGGTGGTGGAGCTTTTGTTTGTGGTGAATCAAGTGCACTTATGGCATCTATTGAAGGAAATATAGGTGAACCTCGAGCTAAATACATTCGAAGTGTAGAAAAAGGATTATGGAATCAACCTACTGTACTAAACAATGTAGAAACATGGGCTAATATCCCTCCTATTATTTTAAATGGTTCTACTTGGTTTAAGGAAATTGGAGTTAAAAATAACTCTGGTACAAAGGTTTTTTCTTTAGTTGGAAAGGTAAAAAATACTGGATTAGTTGAAGTTCCTATGGGAACTAGTTTGAGTACACTTGTTTACGAAATAGGGGGAGGTATAATTAAAAACCGACCATTTAAAGCTGTACAAACTGGTGGACCATCTGGAGGATGTATTCCTAAGGAATATTTAGACATCTCACTTGACTTTGATTCTCTAAATGATATAGGTTCTATGATGGGGTCTGGAGGTGTTATTGTCATGGATGATACTACCTGCATGGTTGATTTAGCAAGATATTATATGGAATTCCTTTCAGAAGAATCATGTGGTAAATGTACAACTTGTCGCGAAGGCATCAATACTATGCTCAAAATATTAACTAATATCACAGAAGGCAAAGGCGAACTTGATGATATTGATTTGCTTATTCAGCTAGGTGAAACAATTACAGAAGCTTCATTGTGTGGTTTAGGTAAAACATCTCCTAATCCGGTTCTAACATCTATTAAATATTTCAAAGAAGAATATATAGACCATATTTTAAACAAAAAATGTAGTGCTGGTGTATGTAAAAACTTAACAAGTTATTCTATTGAAAAAACTACATGTATAGGATGCGGATTATGTAAAAGAAAATGCCCAGTAGATGCTATTTTAGGAAATAAGAAAGAACCTCATATTATAGAAACAGAAAAATGTATTAAATGTGGTTCTTGCTATAGCGTTTGTCCTACTGGCGCTGTAATAATTGGAGGTGCTATAATTGAAAGTTAAAATAGATGGAAACTACTATGAAGGAAATATTGGAGAATCATTATTAGAACTTGCTAAAAGAAATAATATAGAAATTCCTAACCTTTGTCATAAAAACGGATTAGTAGGTCAAGGCAGATGTAGATTATGCATGGTAGAAGTAACTGAAGGAACTAAAACTAAAGTTGTTTCTTCGTGTGTATTTCCCATTAAAGATGGTATTGAAGTATCGACAAACACTGAACCAATAATTAAGATGAGAAAAGACATAATCCTGCTCTTGCTACTTAGAACTTCAAATAATGAATATATTAAAAGCTTAGCAGAAAAATATAATGTAGTTCCACCTACTCGTTTTGTTGCTGTTAATTCAAAGGAAAATTGTATTTTATGTGGTTTATGCGTAAAAGCATGTGAATCTATGGGTACTAGTGCGATATCATTAGTAAACAGAGGAACAACGAAGGCAGTTTCAACACCTTATGACGATGCTTCAAAAGATTGCATTGGATGTGGAGCATGTGCAGATGTTTGCCCTACTAATAATATAAAACTAGTTGACAAAGAACACGAAAGAAATATTTGGAACAAAAAATTTAATTTAGTTCCATGCTCTAGATGTGGAAAATATTATACAACGGAACAAGCAATAAAATATGTTAATAAAAAGCTAAATACCAATGAAGATCCAATGTGTGATAGCTGTAAAAGAAAAATAATTGGCGAAAAATTTAAAGAATCTTATCAAAATATATATTAACTTGTCATATTTTATAGTAACACTTTTTATTTTGTCGAATACAATATTAATGAGCTTGACTCAAAAATATATTATAAAAAAGGTGTTATTAATGTGTTGTAATAGATCAAATAATAATGGTAATGTGCAAGGTAATTCAGGTAGAAGAAGATGTTGTTGCTGGAATAACGGTAATGTACAGGGTGCAACAGAAATTGCATTAAGAGGTCCAGGATGTATAAGTGGAACTGGACGTTGTGGTAGATTCACAGCTAATATTGTACAAGGAGAAAGCGGCTTTGATGACGATTGTTCCTTTGTAAGTCCTGATAGAGGCAACAATTCTAACTGGAGACACTGTGGATGCAACTGTAATTGGTGCTTAAGATGTTTAGAAAGATTACTATCAAACTCAGGTTGCCCAAGATAGTTTATATTTTAATATAATGAATGAACTGAATAGAAAATAAAATTTTATTTTTTCTTTGAATTTTTCTAATATCTAAGTGTAAATTATTTATTCCTTTACCAAATTTTTTATTACTATATTATTATTATCTGGTTAAAATATTCATATAGCTTTTTTTACAAATGAAGGGAGCTGTATGAATGAGTAATAGAAATAAATTAGTAGTACCAGAAGCTAGGCAAGCATTAAATGATTTAAAAATGGAAATTGCCCAGGAAATAGGATACCCAACTATTATGGCATCAGAAATGTATCCAGCTTTGGTAAATGGCTTAAGTGTTAGAGAAATGGTACGTAGGGGAGAAAAAATGTTAATAAACAAAACACCTACAGATCAAGATATCTACTAAACCATTAAGATGCAACGGGGTCTGACCTCATTGCATCTTTCTTTTATAACTAAACAATTCTTTTTCACTTTTACAAAGGGGTTTATCAAGGTATTTATAAGCTTTTATTAGAAATGGTTCTTCTAATGAAGCTTTATCTAGAATAGCTTTTTTTAAAAACACTTCTTGTATTTCCCCCTCTGCTAATACCTGCCCCTTATTTAAAACATATATATAATCACATATCTCATAGATAAAGTTCATATCGTGGCTTGAAATAACTATTGTCTTGCCTTCATTTGATATATTATTGATTATGCTTTTTATGTTTTCTCTTGATAAATAATCAAGTCCTGCGGTAGGCTCATCAAAGAATATTAGTTTTTGACTCATAGCAACTATTCCTGCGATTGATACATTCTTTTTCTGTCCATAACTTAAAAAATGAACTGGCTTGTTCTTAAGGCCCAAAATATTTGTTTTTGCCATTGAGCTAGTAACTCTATCATTTATTTCCTTTTCATTATATTTAAGATTTCTTAGTCCGAAGGCTATATCATCATATACACTTGAAAAAAATATTTGATTATCAGGGTCTTGAAACACTATTCCAACATCCATTCTTAAAGAAGCGAGAGTTTTTTTATCGTATTTCAGTATATTATCATTATATAGTATATTCCCTTTTGTTGGTTTAAAGAGTCCTAAAAAATTCATAAACAAGGTTGATTTACCCGCACCATTTGATCCTATTATTCCGATTTTTCTTCCCTTGCTTAAATCTATATTAACATTATCAAGTGCAACTGTTTTATCTTCATATATATAAGTTACATTCTCCATTTTCAGCATAATATCTTCCTGCTCTTTTTCTAATTTATCTTGTTTAATCTACATAAAATGTACCATCAAAATGCTTTATTTCTAAAATATTTACCATGCTTGAATAACGTCTCATAATCCTTACAAATAGAATTTTAATTAAAATAGCTAAAGAATTCATAGAGTTTTTATAGTTATTGTACCCAAATCTCATTTTTTGAGATAAATGGATTTGAGATACTTCTTCAAAAAATATTGCAATAAATCTGTAAGTCAAAACATATATCTCTATAAATACCGATGGTAGTTTCATTTTTTTCATAACTTTTATTTGTTGATTACATGGAGTAGTGAGTATGAGAAAATACATTCCCATTATAGCACTAATAGATCTAAGAGAAATAATTCCTCCTCTTTCTAAAGAATCTACTGTTATTCCTATATAAAAATTCATAAAATTAAAAGTTTTTAAATAAATAAATTTTGAAACATCATTTATTTCATAAAATCCAAATGATAATATTATAGTTAAAATGCTTATAAATAGGTATGTAACAGGTGCAATTAGCATTTTCACATAAGTTTTTATTGGTATTTGTGCACCAAATATAGTTGACATAGATACAACAAATATTATAAAAAGAAATGTCCCTATATTTGAATTAACTATTGATATAACTATTATTAAAATAGAACACAACACCTTGATATAAGGGTTTGATTCTGAAAATTTATTTATATATGCAAGCCTATCTATTATAAGCATTATTAAACTCCTTTTATTACAAATTGGATGCAACATAACTGTTATATTGCATCCATCTATTTATGCTTTTTTCACTTTTGAATTATCTTTACTATTTGATTCTCTTTTCCCTTTAACTAATCCAAAGAAATATCCTATTACACCTGCGCCTATAGCAGCTTGTAATGAAAATAATAAACTTTCTATTTCACCGCTTGCTGGTTCTAAAAGAGGACTAAACCAAGGCTCATAATCTGGATTTATGTCAGTTATAACCCCTTCTGCCTGCCCATCAGCACCGCCAAATTCAGCATTTTTCACAAATATAAGCGGTGATATAATTAATACTACTACAACTAGCAACAATAATAAATTTTTAGTTGATCTTTTCAAGTTGGTATCCTCCCTCTTTTTGATAGTTCATAATTAAATCATAAATTATTACAGTTAAAATTCCTTCTGCTATAGCAAGTGGTATTTGCGTTACTGCAAAAATACTTAGAAATTTAACCATAGAACCCATAACGCCAGTTACTGCATCTGGATGTGCTAGAGCAAGCTGTATTGAAGTTATAACATATGTAAATAAGTCTCCTAGTGCTGCTGCTAAAAATACTGCAACTTTTAAATTTGTTTTTTTGAATATTCTATATACAAAATATGCAACAAATGGTCCTGCAATCGCCATAGAAAATACATTAGCCCCCAATGTAGTAATTCCACCGTGAGCCAATAGTAATGCTTGAAATACAAGCACTACTAGCCCTGATACCGCCATAGGGAGTGGTCCAAATAAAATAGCGCCTAATCCAGTGCCTGTAGGGTGCGATGTGCTCCCTGTAACCGAAGGCATCTTAAGTGCTGACAAAATAAAGACAAATGCAGTTACCAAGGCAAATAGTAGCTTTTGATTTGAGTTTTCTCTAAATGTTTTAGATATTGTCCTAACGCCAAGTATAACAAATGGTGCGCTAACAACAAACCAAAAAATTACCCAAGGTAAAGGTAAAAATCCCTCCATAATATGCATTCCAAATACATAATTTGGAGCTAATAAAAATACTGATAATAGCGACATTACTAAATAAATTCTCTTTTTCATTTTCTTCTCCTTAAAATTCTATAATATTTAATGAAAAATTACTCAAACATCAAATCATTTTATCTAATTCTATTTACAAAAAGTTCAATTGCCTTTTCATTGGCACCTAACCCTGTAATAAATGCTTCAACTTCAAACCCATTTTTTTTCAAATATGATTTTACTGAATCGTCACAATCTGATGCTATATCATTTAAAGCATGATCACCCGCGACAATTAACAATGGATATAAATATATCTTGTTAATTTTTTTCCTTTTTAGTTCTATAACAGCATTTTCTAAAACGGAATTATCTTCAACACTTGTTATATATAAATTACAGATAGATTCATTTAATAATTTTTCAAATTCAGCATAATATTTATTCGCTACATGGTGAGTTCCATGGCCTACTAAAACTACCGCCTCATCTTCTTCTAAATCTGTTTTTACATATGATTTTATTACATCAACTTCTCTATCACCCATTTGATCATCTAAAAAAGTTCTTGCTACTTTGATTACCCTGAAATCATTCTTAAATCCATCAACGGCTCTTAAAATTTTTTCATATTCAAATCCAGGGATTATATGAGTCACAGACACAAAAACATGTGTATAATCCATCTCCCAAAGCTTGGTTAAGCAAGTCCTCATATTGTCTATTTCAATATTTTCTTCTCTTTCTATTTTCTTTCTAATTATTTCTGATGTAAATACCCTAAAGCAATCAATATCATGGTAACTTTTCCTAACAGCATTCTCAATTGGCTCTATATAATTTTCTCTTGATTCTTTAATCGAACATCCAAAGCTTGCATTAACAATAGCAATTTTCATAAAAAATACATCTCCTTAATTTACAGATTTTTTACTTACAGCAATAAAAAACCCCTTAACTCAAAGTCAAAGGGATAAAATTTCATAGACAAAAAAATCTATAACACCTCCTATCTCTCGTAGAATTAATAGTGTTTAAAACAGGCAGTTCTTCTGACTCAAGCTTCATCATCTTTTCAACCTTCCCAGTTTCCCAGTGGTATCCAGAAAAGACTCTTCTATTACAGCGGCGTGACCGTGAGGGAATTTAACCCTACTTATCTTTTAATTAATAAAAACCTATTTCTTATATTCAATTGATTTTATTATATCTTTTAATATTTAAAAAATCAAGTGTTTTTTCTTGTACTATAATGATACTTATCTGTTTTATACTTGTTACAACAACTTTAACTATCTACCAATCCATATTTAACCTTGATTCTATCAAGCTTTTCAAGCATAGGCTCACCAATTACAAGTAGAAAAAACACAGTTGCTCCTGCATGAATTAAATCGAAAGGAACACCCATAACCCATGAAGTCATAATCATAGGCCATGTAATTTTGGATTGAAATGTTATTACTGATGCTGGATTCATAATACCACCATATACAAAAAATACTGTTATTCCTCCAAATACAGCAAGTGATATATTATCACGCCTCAATAGTCCCTTTCGGAACAACACACCTGCTAAGAATCCAATAATGCCCATAGCAAACATCTGCCATGGAGTCAATGGACCCTGACCAAACATCATATTTGATATAAGCATTGTACAAGTACCTACTAAAAAACCACTTTCACCACCAAATGCCACCCCTGAAATAATAACCATGGCAGCCACAGGCTTAAACTGTGGTAACATAAAAAATGCTGCTCGTCCAGCTACACCTATAGCACACAATACCGCAATAACAACTAATTCCCTTGCTTGTGGATTTCTACCTTCAAATATCATTACAAAAGGAACCATCGTCTCAATAATTATGAGTAATGAAATAAAATAGTATTTACGATCCCCCAAGTAAAACACACCAATAAAAATTGTCAAGGGAATAAATAGTAATATAAGAACAGCTGAAACCAATGTACGTTTAGACAATTTTCTTTTATTTCTTTCAACCTGCAAAATATTCTGAGGAGTACATTTGCTCCTTTGAAACACCGAAAGACAAAATGTAGTTGCGGATATAATAAGCAATATTAATAAAGATACATATTGCCATTTTTCCTGAGAAGAGCTAAATTTAATTGAATTTAGATTTCCAGTCAACCCCGCCCAAGAAAAATTAGATATGGTAGGAAATACCTTCCAAGTCGTAATTACCAATGCTATAAAAGAAATCAAAGCTGTAATTTTCCGTACTTTATCAATCGATGATTTTCTTTTCCCCTCATTAGAATTATTAAAATAATTTTCATCCAAATTATCCTCACCGTCATCATTTAATTCATCTTCAGGTTCTAATGAAACATAACCTACACATGCTTTAATTACAGACTCTGCAGTAACAGCTCCAGTCAACAAATGTCTTGACATACGATTAGCCGCAGTCGTATAAAAATTATTACCAGAAAAAAATTCTTTCGGCGTACCTTCGGTTACTATTCCCCCATCAAAAAACAAAGCACATCTATGGGCATATTTAGCACAAAACTCTATGTCATGACTAACCATTATCACAGTTACTTCCTGAGACAATAGCCTGCGTAAAATACCCGCAAAAATCTGTTTAAACTCTGCATCCAAACCTTTAGTTGGTTCATCCATTAGAAGTATCTTTGGTTCTAACAGCAACACTTTTGCAAGTGCAGCACGTTGTTGCTCACCACCTGACAAATCATAGGGATGCTGCGACATAAGATTTGATAAATCACAAATTTTAGAGACTTTGTTAATTTTTCTTTTCTGATCTTCTCTTGAAAGACCTCTACTCTTAAGCATCTCATATAAGTCCAGTTCCACTGTTTTTTTCACAAACAGAGACTGCGGATTTTGTGGCAATACCCCAAGCAACCCATTAAACTTTTCACTATCAGGGATATTAGAAACTTCTCTCCCATAAAGCAATACTTCTCCTCTGTATGGTCTAAGTATACCTGAAATAATAGATAGTGTTGTAGTCTTTCCTGTACCGTTACCTCCAAGAATAGACAAAAGCTCTCCAGGATATGCCAAAATTGATGCTCCCTTTACAACATCTGGTGATTCCTTTTCATATTTAAACCATGCTTCTTTAAGTTCAACAGAAGGTTTTAAGTTAGATTTTTGAAAAGTCATAGGGTCATCCTTTATATCTTGCAAAGTGTGATTTTCTGCAAAGGCATCAAGCCACTCTCGCCCTTCTCTAACTGTAATGGGACAATTCAATTCATTTGATACTCCCGCATAAACACGCATAGGAACCGGCATAGCAAGAAACATTTTATGATGTACATTACTAAGTCTTTGTCCCACATCTTTAGACGAACCATCTGCAATAATTTTACCCCTATCCATAACTAACACTCTGTCGGCAAGTGGCATTGCTTCCTCAAGACGATGCTCAGTAAGTATAACTGTCGTACCTAATTCACGGTTAATTTTTCCCAATGTGGCTATGAAATCAGCTGCCGCTATTGGATCAAGCTGACTTGTAGGTTCATCCAAAATTAGAACAGAAGGCTGCATTGCCATAATTGCTGCTAAATTTAAAAGTTGTTTCTGCCCTCCCGAAAGTTCCGAAACATTTTTGTAAAACCAATTTTGGATTCCAAAAAACGAAGCCATTTCTGCAACACGCAGTCTTATTGTTGGAGTATCATATCCTAAACTTTCTAACCCAAAAGCAAGCTCATGCCACACCTTGTCAGTAACAATCTGGTTATCAGGACTTTGTAATACAAACCCTATTCGTTCAGACTGTTCACGTTGATTCAAATCGTCAAGGGGTATTCCTTCAAAATAAATAGAACCATTACTAAAACCATGAGGCTTCAGAGATGTTTTAAGCAACCTTAATAGAGTTGTTTTTCCGCATCCGGAAGGACCACAAAGTACAACAAACTGCCCTCTTTTAATTGTTATTGAAATGTCATCAAGAACACGACGTTCCTGATTTGGATAAGAAAATGTTAAATTTTTGATTGAGTAACTTTCCATTGATGTTCTTCCTTTCTGTCAATGATAACTGGAACGAGGCATAGCGTTATATATGCAAAATATAAACTTACCGAAAATACATTTAGAGGTATACCTTTCATCGAAGGAAAATACCTCCATTTTAGTCCTCCTAAGATACCTCCAAGCATAACATAGCTCCCTAATATTAAAATCGTTATAAATGCTTTCTTATCTCTTTTGTCAAAGTTATAAATCGAAAATGCTGTGCGACCAGTCAGTCCATATCCACGACTTTTCATACTATCAGCTGTTTCGATAGCATTTTCCATAGCCCATGTAACCATAATAGACAATATGGTAATTCCATGCCTTGCTCGCTCTAAAATTCCTCCATTTGAAACATCTCTCCCTATGCAACGCTGAGCATTTGATACCACCTTAATTTGTTCTTTGAACTTAGGTATAAAACGAAGTGACATAGATAAAACAAGTGACAACGAAGGAATAATTCTTCCAAAAATATAAACAAACTTGTCCGATGTCATAATCTCATTATAACATGAAAACCAACATACAACAGCAGACAACATTGCAGAGGCTGCAACCCCATAGGCTATAGATTCAAGAGTCAAGGGATTACCAGTATGCAAGTATGTTAATATTGTTACTCCTTCATGATTAAATGCTGGATTAATAATTGCAGTAATCAACATCATTGGCAGAAGAAAAATAAAATTAAATTTAACAGCTTTCTTACCCTTTAATGATATAGAATAAATAAATGCCGATACAAGAGAGACTACTAAACAAACCGGATGCATAAATACCATTGAAAAAACAAATATAAAGGCAAAATACAAAAAATTTACTAAAGGATGATAATTAGAAAATGCATCTCTCATATATTATGACCCCGTTGAATAAAATCCGCCTACGTCAACTCCAAGGTTACATGTATAAACCCACTCAATTACATCCCCATCTAACAGCTTATATCTAGAGCAACCGTAATTTGGAAACCAATTATTGACCTTGTACATCCAACCGGACAACTCACCACAATCAAACTCGTAGAGATTATTTATCCCCTCAATATATACTGAATTGTACATAGGTGTATTATTGAATTCCATATGTATTTTTGCTTTTTTCATCTCTCTCTGCAACACATTAAATACACTTTCTCCCTCATAGAATGTAACTGTCTGAGTCGCATAAATCACGCCATCCTCAGGCACCAGTTCCACCTTTTCAGGATCAAGCCAGTCAATATTATTTAAAATAGTATCGCATCGCACAGAGAAAGTACATGTGTGTTCTATATCGGAAATTTCTACATCCTGAGGTTCCACAGGTATGGGTTTGCCTTCTGGAACTGGATCCGTCAAATATTTATCCTTCCCTGTAGAAGCATCAATAATCATCCCTTGAGATTCAGAATAACTCTTCGAACCATTTTCAACACTAGTAACTGACGATTCTGCTGCAACCTTCTTTGCAAATTCAATCTTCTCATCAGCAGTTAGTCCACTTTTCATTTCACCTGGGCGAATTTCATATTCAGAAATTGGTTTTTCTTCTTCTATGATATCTGATTTTAAATCACTTTCACTAACTGTTTTTTCGTCTTTTTTTATTTCATTTTGCTGTTCAAAGCCTTTGTTATCTTGATCTGTATCATGATTTTCATTATCACAATCATTTTGTTCTATATTTGGTTTTTCATCATTCAAAGATAGAATCACACTACCTTGTGCAACATCTTGTGGTTTTTGTGATTCTTGTGTATCAGAAGGCGATGAGATGTTCCAGCCTTGAAGTCCAGGTGCTCCTCCTCCATACCAAAATGCTGAGGCAAGAACAACAGCAATTGCTAAAAAGGCAATTACTTTGTTTCTTGTAATTTTAAATTTCATTTTATTCCCTCCATTTAAACCTTATAATAATTACAGAAGATTAGCCAAACCTAACATATTAAAAATCATCTGCGCTATTTCACAACGACTTACCAAAGATTTAGAATTGATTTCTATTTCTGATTGATTTAAAATATTTTGCTTATAACAAAACGCTAGTGAAGATCTAGCCCACTCATCAGTTTCTACATAATCTGTAAATTGTGCTAATGTATCTCTAATTTCACCTTTATCCATTTCTGTATCTAATCCACAAAGTTTTGATGCTCGAGCCACCATTACTGCTGCTTCTTGCTTTGTTATAGTTCCACCAGGATTATATAAATTACCAGGTAACCCTTTTATAACACCATATTTAGTAGCAGTACCTATATATGATGCATACCAATCAGAATCTAAAACATCAGTAAACTCATCATTTAAAACAGGTTTTAAACCTAAACTTTGCACTATAATTGTGGCAAATTCAGCCCTAGTCATAGTTTTCATTAGGCTTAAATAAACGTTCTGTTTTTCCATTAATAATCCCTCTTGCTGCAAGTGCTTCTATCGCTGGCTGATTTTTATGTGCATTTACCCCTGTTATATCATCAAAAGTACGTCCAGGTGCTGTTATAGGCATAAAAACGACATCTGGGTTTTTATTTTCTAGGCCACTTCCTGATATTACAGTTTCTTTTGAACCTTTTATTTTCAATGAATCACTCATTTTATAAAGACTATTTTGTCCTTCTCTATTTCGCTTAGCTGCAACCAATCCATAAAAAGCCTGTTCAGTTGCCATCATATTAGAGCCATTACCCTCTAATGTATGTAAAAACCCATTATCCTTTTTATAAAATGTCATAAGATTATCAAGTAAAGTATTTTCACCCTTAACAAATCTTTCATCATCTACGGAAATACCAAGTTCACAAAGTGCAACTATAATTTGAACACAGCTTTCCGAATTATCTTGACCCCAACTTGAAAATCCACCCTTTTTACTTTGCTTCTCCGACATGCAGTCAAGCGCTTCTTCAGTTGCTTTCTTAACATCATCACGATACTGATATTTCGCAAGTGCTTGAAGTGCCATACCAGTTATATCTGGATCAGATACTCCATTACCTGAGGATTCAGCAAAAGTTCCTCCAAACAACGACCATCCACCATCTGATAACTGACAATCAAGTATGCGCTGAACATACATATCACGAGTTGCCTGAGTTTTTGCTTCTGGATTTTGTGGCATTTTATAATTTCCAGAATCAAGTGCAATTAATGCCCATATAGGACCATTTAAACCTTGCCAAATAGTTTTATCATAGTCACCAAGTGCTGTTAATAAATTATACCCTCCAACATTTGAAGCGTCTCTTCCTATAGATGATAGAGCTACTATTATTCTAGAATATTCTGTGTATTTTTTATCATGTAAATTCCCTTTTAGAGATTTAACATAGCTTTCGACTGTAGCATAATATTTCTGATAGTACTCTTTGGGAACATCATATCCCGACCGTGCAAGACCTAATACCGCCCACTCACCTCCTATGGAACCAACCTGAGGATTTTGAACAGTTTTGTAAATATATTCTGCTGTATTATTAATTGCATCCTCAAGCTTGTTGTCATCTACTGCTGCTAAAGCCGGATTTATACAGTTCAACATCATAACTAACAATAAAAGCAAAGAAACTGTTATTTTTTTTAAATTATTATTCATAAATACCTCCATTTTTTCAAAAGCGGATAACATTAAAGCTATCCGCTTATATGCTAATTTTTTATTTTATATTTTTATATACTGTTGCAATACCAGTTATAGAAATATTTTTTAATTAGCTTTTTATTTTAATTTTTTATTAAAGCGCTGCAATATAGTTGCTACTTCTGCTCTCGTAGCATTACCCGAAGGATCAAGAATATTATTTTCCTTGCCTGATATCAATCCATTATCAACTGCCCATGTTATTGCGTCATACGCCCAACTGCTTACGTTTTGTTTATCAGCGAAGGTTTCGATGTTACCTTTAATTTCAGTATTCAATCCCTTTATTTTAGCAAATCTATAAAGCATTACCGCTAACTGTTCCCTTGTAACATTGTTCTGAGGTTTAAATTCAGTTGAAGTTACACCTTTAACTAAATCATTTTCTAACGACCATTTAACAGCTTGCATATACCAATCGCTATCTTTAACATCAATAAATGGATTTACAGCTGCACTTGCCGGCACTTCTCCAAGTCTGTGAAGAACTGTAACAAGCATTGATCTTGTCATTGGTGAATTTGGACTGAAGGTTGTATCACTTGTTCCCGTGAACAGTCCTTTTTCTACTGCATACATGACACTTTCATAGAACCAGTCATCTTCATTTACATCACTAAAGCTTATACTATTGTCATATCCAACAATATAATATGACAAATGATCAGTTACAAACTTAGCAAGACCTGTTGATTCATCATATCTGCACTGAACTTTCTCAAGCTCTCCTTTATCATTTAAATACCATATAGATACTTTATCTTTTATCTGCCTTTCTTTTAAGGTATATGGCAGTAATATAGTTATTTCTTGTCCCCCAAAAGATGATATTAACTTTTCTTTACTCATTATGCTTATGTCATATACCACATCATCGCCTACTGCTGATTTTTGTTCTGGAGTAAGTTTTTGTTTATCTACCTTATCAATTGTTATTTCAACATTGCTTCCTTCTGCTTGATCTGATATTTTTTCCAGAGCCTTATTTGGTATTTCTATACTTCCAATTGGTGTTTGAATAATTAAATCAAGTTTTCCTTTTGATATTTCAACAATTGATGTTTTAGGTATCTCTACATTTGATTTTAGAATTTCCTTGTCTGAATTTACATTAATTGTAATTCCGCTTACGTCACTATCCTTTATCTCTGTCAATATATCCTTTATTTGTTGCGTCGTAACATTTGAGTTTGCTATCCCATTTACCACTTTTGTTTCTGCATCTATATCAACTGTACTACCCTTAATAGTAGGAGCCTCTAAGCTACCTTGTATTTTTGAGGGTTTTCCACCTGATTTAAATGTACCAAGCTCAGTAAGTTTATCTATCGCATCATTATAGTTTTTAACATCTCCAACTGTAATATATAGCTTTTGTTCATCTGTAAGCTTCTTATACACCGCGTCAGCATTCATAACTGCAGATTTATCGCTTAAAGTTACCTTAGAAGCCGCAGGTATTTTCCTAAGCAAAGCTTTTACATCCTCAATTTGATTCAAGAAAGCAATCCTATTTTCTGCATCTATTAATTTTTGAATGTTAGTTACTTTTGATTTCTCAGATGATGATAGCAGCTCAAACACATCTCTAATACTTTTAATTGTATCTTCGTTTGAAAGTTTAATTATTTTTGCAGACGGCAAATTATCAATTAAAGACATAACGTGTGAAGCTCCGTCATCTGGTGTAATAATATTAAGCCTATACCATGTACCTGAATAATTTCGTGATTCAGCTTCCTGATTGTTCATAGAAGGCCATGCATACTCTCCAACTCCTATATTGATATAATTTCCGGCACGTACAGGAATATATCTTGTACGTTTATAGAATGTAATTCCTTCTGTATTGCTCGTAACCTTATCATTTAAAAATGTTTTAACCAAATAGTTTCTATTTGCTGCAGTTGGAGTAACCTTTAATTTACTGTCGCTTGATTTCAAAACCAATGTATAGTTATAGATACTTGAGCTAAATGACGGATATAATTTTCCTGCACTGAGTTTCAAATTTGATAATGTTGTATCCGAATTACCCCAGGTTCCACCGAGATCCTCTCCAAGATTTTGTGTAAACATGATACGAATTTCGTCGCCATCAGAAATTTTCTCATTTTTTACAGTAAACTGCTGTAATCCTTCGTTAATGAAAAAGTCATTTAGAGCCGCCATCCAGCCTGAACCTCTAGCTCCGCTAAATTCTCCAAGAGATTTCCCATTCTTTGTAATACTTGCTAAATAATCTATCCCGTAGTCATCAATGCCTTGTGTTTTTGTTCCGCCTGTACCTGTCCAGCCGTATCCTTTTTCTGCAAGTGCTCTTAGAACAATAGTCATCATTGTATCATTCTCTGCATAATCAAAATTTGACTTACTTAAAATTGTACCGGTAAATGCGCCACCTGGAAAAGTTGTATTTTCAACATATACATCGACAGTACCAAGAATATCTCCGAAATCAGGGATATCTCCGGTGATAGATTTTTTCTCTATGCTTTCCATAGCAGCAATTGCATTTGTCATTGCCAGTGTAACTGAATCTATGCTTGTTGCTTTATAAATTTCATCAAGCCCTTTGTTCTTTGCATTTACAAGCTCAACCCACTTATCATCTGTGTACTCACTGTTTTTATACTTAGCATATTCAGCTTTTAGAGTATTAGCCGCATTAGTTTTTGCCAACGCAAGCTCCGGACTATCATCATGTCCTGTACAACCATCTGCTGGACCCCATGTTACAGTAACAATCGCATCCTGATATGGCATAATAAAGTTTCGAAGTGCATCAGGAAAAATTATATTTCTATTATTTTCTGTAATACTTCCCTGTTCTGTATTAATATCATAAACGCCTGTAATCTCAATCTTCTTGATTTCATACGCAGTGCCGCCAATGAGTATTGTTTTTCCTTTAACCGCTATGTATCCAGATTGATTTGATTCAAGTTCAGGACCATCATTCCGTATTGTCCAGCCGTTACCGCTTATATCATCATCGAAGAAATAAGCAAATTTATCTATAGTCGGTGCAAAGCGAACAAAATTATCAGGATAAGCTGTAATTGCTGATTGTGTAGTACTATCAGAGTTAAAACCAGCAACTATTGCTGACGAGGTACTGATATTTACACTATGAGATACATTGAAAACAGATGTCCCGTCAACTTTTCTTTCTGCAATTTTAAAATTATAAAAGAGGTCAGTATTATCACCATGTTCTGACACATAGCTTATCATATCTTCAATAGCTGCTTTTGCTTCCGAACTGTCTGCTGCTATTTCAAAGCTAAGCTTGTACGGTGCTAGTACTGGAAGTCCTGCATCATACGCACTCTTTATAGAATCGTACTTATTGAATTCTAACCCTATCAATTGATTTTTCTGATATGCGCTCATTACATCATAACGTGCAATTAGTTCCTCTGCTAAAAACGCATTGCTTTGTCCCAGCAATGATGTGTCATTTGGCAATCGTGACAGGATAGCACGAAAACCGTCCAGTTTTGATGTATTATCATTAACAGTTTTATCCTGTATTTTCTTGATACCATTTATAGCATTATCATAAGCTGCCTTAGCTTCCTTTAACTCTACTGCATTTTCTATAGAGCTTATTCCGGTTTCGTGGAAATTATTGATTTTGACCCAATCATCTGAGCTGAAAAAGCTCTCAGTGTAAGTACCATAAATTGCATCTAACTCTTCAGCGAATTTTTTCCTAGCTGCCTCAAGCTGTTCGGCTGTTATTCCATTTACATGAACATATATTGTATCACCAATTGTAAGTCCATAAGCTGATTTCGCATCAACCTCTTTGCCCTGACCAACAATAGCATTCGCTCTAATATCATGTATGCTTAAAGCATAATATCCGGATGAATAAAAAGTATAATGAAAATTTCCGCTTCCATCAGCTATTACATCAGTATTAATATATGATGGTCTAATGCTTTTGACTGACTCTGCTGCTTCACTGACAAATGCTGTTACTCCTGATAATGGATATACTTTGTCTGAATACGTGCTGATGTGAGGAAGTGTATATATTGCCGACAGATTAAGTTCCTGTCCTTCATCAACTTCTATTACATCATCTACATTCTTACCATCTTGTAATATGGCTGATTGTTTGTAGAAATTTTGAAATAAACGTTCTTTAATGTTCTGAACTCCTGTTCCAGAAGAGTTTGGTTCAACAGGCTGTTCCAAGAAAGCCAGCGTAACCACATCTCCGTCATGGAGCTGAATGTCATAATAGTCATCTCCATATTTATCAAGAGTTGGTGTTTTGAAATGCAAAGGTTCAATTCCAAGCGATTTGGCATATGGTTTTGTAGTCAAAATACCATTTATAGATGTTGCATATAGATATTCATATTCCATATGCCCAACACCCCCATCATTACGCGCTGACAATGTTTCATCTTTTAATTCGTCAATTGCTGCATTTAATGTCTTATCACCGTTCAATTTAACAGTGTGCGTATGTATACCACATTTATCGTTTGGTTGTATCCCTATACGAAGCGCTAATGTATCAACAACCTTTATTGTTACAGTAATTTTTTCTTTTTTATCTGCAAGTCCATGTATGCCTCGCCACAGCACATCATACTGCTCATTAGCTTCATCATATTGTCTTATGCCTACCACACTTCCCGGTGCGGAATGAGTATCTACATAATTTTTAACACCGTCATATGCAAAAACAAAGTTGTTCCAGCTTTCAGCTGTATAAAGTGATTCATCAAATCTCGCTTTGTTGTATACACTCAAAAGGTTATTTAAGGTTTCATATTTCAGTTTGGCATCCTTAGTTTCATCCTCTAGAAGAAGAGGGTCTAACGACTCTCTGGCAGCTTTAAGTGTATTTATCTTATCTTCTATTTCTGCTGCTAATTCAGTATCCGAACTTTTATTTTTCTCCGTTGGTTTTCCTTCGCTATCATAGAGTGAATCTAAAAGAGCTTGAGCATCTTCCTTTGCTGAATTATATGCTTCTAATGAAGTAGGTGTATATTCGTTATAACCTGATGGTAATTTAGGAATTTGCTCATTTATCTCTTCATATAATGCTGTAGTATTTATATTTGCTATTGGAATCAAATTATCGATAGCAGCCTTAAGCGCTTCAGCAACTACATCGACAGAATCCTGAGATTCAGGTGGTGTAGCTATATAATTTTGAGCATTCTCAAAGTATGACTGCATATCTGCCCAAAAACCATTATCACTGCTTACCTTGCCATTCCATTTGTCGTTTGAATTATACCATTTAGCCGCATTATCATCAGTTACCTGCGCTGTTAATTCTATTAGTTCATCTACATTGACTTTTTCAGTTGGCTCAGTGGTTGATATTTGAACAACAACAGCCGGCATATAAAGTTTTGTCGTGTTTTGTTTTATTGTAATTCTTATACAATAGCCTTCTAGATCAGCTGAAGTTGGAATATTTGAAAATATATCTTCTTTGTTGTCTAATGTGTTTATAAAATATTTTAAATATTGAGTTGTACCATCAAGTCCGTTTCCATGAAACTCACTTCCAGAAATAAAATTAGAGATATCTACAAAATCGTAAGAGCTTTTAGTATTTTTACCTAAAACATAATTAGTAAGATCATACCCCGTGCCAGATATACCACAATAAGAAATCTGAGCATTATAAGGAAGAGAAACTAAATACACCTTATTATTATTATAATATTTGTTACTCGGCGTCCACGTTCCGATTTCTGTTAAGGAAGCCTGAACTTCTTCACCCGTTCCTCCAATACGATAATAAATTACAGGTAAATAATCCGGATTATCTACTGCAAACGACACATTAGGAAAAAGACATATCAACATCAAAATTGTTAATATAAATAAACTTATTTTCTTTTTCATTATTGCCTCCCAAAAATACTTAATTATAGAACATAACAAATAGCGGAGCCGTTAAACTCCACTATATGCAAGTGCACAAATTTAAAATGTACCAATAAGCTTAATATACCCAATGTATGGGAGTCCAGTAGTACTATCTTTTACGATTATCCTTACAATCTGCTCTTCCTCTGCTTCCAATGTGAAATCTGTGCTCACATTGCCAGTCCCAGAGATACTGTTTAAATAAATTGAGTTGCCTGTAGATGTTACACTAACTGTGGTTTCTTCATCAGGCGAAATTTCTACTTCAACTGCTGAAGTTGTTCCAGGTGTTACAGAAACACCGCCAACTGTAACTGTAGGTGCAGCAGTAGTTGTTCCGCTGCCTGATGTATCGGTTATGTTGTAAATACCTGTAACTTCTGTTGAAATTTCACCGAAAGGAGGTAAATCCTTTGCTACTGCATTGTATACACGAACATAACGAACACAATCAAGATTAGCAGGTTCTCCTGTAATTCTGTCTACTGCCCAGTCAAGGTCAATTTTATCTCCCCCTGATGTTACATCTGCATATCCGAATGATCCTGTTGCTGTAGAGTTGCTTGTTATCCCTCCCAAGAGAACGCCTGATAAAGTCAAAGTATTGGTATTTGTATAACTTAAAGCATTCTGACCCGATTTATACTCTGCAAAAGTCAGTCTGTTAGTACCAGTTGATTTATCAAGCCCTGTTATATAATTAATCGCCAACGGGAACCAGTTGTGAGCATGGAAAGTATTTATAGCAACTGTAGCAGTTTCTGATGTATCACCGTTGATGTAGTAAGGAATTGGTCTCCTATCAGATATAGTATTGCCTGTGCTTCCGCCATTAACTGGATCAACATAAGTTGCACTGTAATTCCATTTTGTTGCATCATCATAGTGGAAAGATCCTGCTATATCATACCAGGTTGTACCATTTTCTGATACTTGAATTCCCCCTGGTTCTGAGTTTCCGGAAAATGCGTTACCAACAACCTTAAAATCATAGCCGCCAGGATGATTTGCGTCATTTTTTACATTTCCATCACCATTTACATCAACACCCATATCAAATACTACGTATCCACCATAATATCCCAAAGAAACTCCTGTAGATGCTGTGTTGTTCAGCATGTTTTTAAATGTTCCTGCAGAGTTGTATATTGTACCCCAACCACCTCTAGTCATATTTTCATTTGTGAACTGTCCAGGTGCAGGAAGGAATGCATATACCCCTGTACCAGCAGAACTGTCTTCTTTTGGTCTATGGAATGTAATAGTAATGCTTTGAGTTGTGCCACCAACTGTTGCATCAAATTCAAGCTTAGGTTGAGTTACATCACCAATCACAACATCATATACACCTGTAGTACCTGATGGTTGAGTTACAGACACATTTGTTGTAACCATATTTGTAACGCTTAATGTTCCACTGTTTGGCTCAATTACAAGTAAAAGTCTGTTTGGATAATATGTAGCTGAATTAATTCCTGTATATACAGCATCATAAGTATATGTTCCAGTCTCTTCAAATACCATTAACGATTCAGGTGGTACTGCTGAATAATCTGGATCTCCGAAATTCAAAGTCACTAAACCTGTATCCGTAGGATTTGCCTTATCTCCTAAAGCTGCTTCCGCAAAGTTTGGCATAAATGACATAATTACCAGTAAAGTCACTAATACCAATGAAAAAAATTTACTACTGTTTTTCGTTTTAAATGTTCTTATCATCTTTAAGTTCCTCCATAATTTTTAGTTTTTTTGTAATCTTTAATTCTTGTCCTTACTGCTTGCACTAAGTTCCCCCCTTTCTTGCACAGCAGATAAATCCTAAAACTAAACTATTACAAGTTAAGACCTTGCGCAGTCTCATTCACCAATGTATTTGCTCTCTTCAATCGCATACATTGGGAATTCGTTGCGGTTGACCTACCGCCATTTTTCACTCCCTTACGGTCGCAAAAATGGGGTTAGGGCATACAAAAACACCTGCATTTTCTATACGAAAAATACAGGTGTGATAATTTTATGCAAACCAAAGATGATTATATTCTTATCCTGTATATTATTTTTCGTTGGAAAATAATAGTACGCAGTTATTTAAACATGTATTCTGACTTAGCTTCATAGCTAGCTCCGCCTTCCCGCTCAAGCAGTGGCATAATGGAGTTCGCTCAGCAATACAGCAACCCGATTGCTCAGGATTCTCACCTGATTCCATATTTTAAATACTTTATTATGCAAATGTCCTTGTTATATTCTATATATTACCATCAATGCTTCAATATGTCAAGTCATCTTCAATAATTCATACAACTTATCAATAGTAGTATTAAATGTCTTATCATCGCTTAGACTAAAGCGCATATCCCATATTTATTATTTATCAAATTCATTAATACAATAATAAAATAAACCTTATGTTAGGGCATATTTTATAGGATTTAAATTTAAAATGTACTATTCAGCTATTTTATATATTTTCAATAAATCTTTAGGAAATTCTCTTAATCTCATAATTTCTTTTTCTATTCTTTATAGAGTATCCGTTGCTGAAGATGTAGCAAATAACTCTTCTGATATATATCTATAAATATTATCTAGGTCATCTGCTGCTTTTGGGGTCATTTTTATGGTATACTTATTTCCCATACCTATCTCTTATACTATCAAATACTTTCTCAGCATCTAAAAGTGTTTCTCCATTTTTAATTTGATTTTCAGCCTCTGCTAGTTTTTCATATAGATCTGCTTTAGCTAATTTATCTTTATAGGTTTCCATACTCATAACGACTAGATGTCCATAACCATTTTTTGCAATATAGATAGGTTCATTTTCAATTTTATTTCCCATTTGAGCCAACAACTTTTCCAATATTCCAATTTTGTTCCATCTGGTAATGTTGTTCCATTTTACAATGGCTCTAGAGTTCCATTAACACCAGTTTCACCTTGAATTGTGATTGTGATTTTAATGAGACTTATAAATTTATTGAAAGTTAATACTCGTCCTCAAATAAACAATGATATACTAATTTATTGTCATAAATTCACTCAACTAATCTGATAGTAGATTTTTTTTTATTTTCATGAATTCATTATAAGCTTCAGATATTTTTTTGTTACATATGCACTTCCATTGATTAATTAATAATTTCCTATGTTTAGTATATTTTGAGTTGTCGCAATAACTCGAATCCATTTCCCCGCCAAATCCTATAAAATTCTCTTCATTTTCTATTAATCCTATCTCATTAGAATAAGCAATTTCATTAGGACAATAAGTGTAACTTAAGAATTTACACTTATTATCAAAGCAATGAATGCCCTGAAAACCAATTCCATATAAACAATATGGTGGTTTATCATTATCTTCGCAATCGCAATATACTTCTAATAATAAATGTTTCATACTCATTAACAGCCTCCTCTATCTCTAACTATACTCTTAATATCAATAGCATGCGCTCCACTTCTTTCGACCAAGATTGTCCACATAGACATACCATATGCTGCTGCAGTCTATCCTATTGCTTGGATATACTGCTCCTTCGTATTTATCAAAAAACAAATTACTTTTTCTAGTTCTTCCATAGTACACTATAAAGAAGCTTCTGACAATTCTAAAAAATCTTTTATAATAATATTATAGTTGTGATTTATACTTCACCAAATCTGATGCTTTCGGATAATCATTGTGAAGCATATCAATTATATCTACTATTTCAGACATTACTATCAATAAACTTGAATCCCATGATATAATTTCAATTTTTGCTAAAGGATTTTGTATTTTAACATTTGGAGTCCATATATCTTTATTTCCATCAGCAAAAGGTAATTCATACTGTAATATGTTATCAATAATTAAACCTTTCAAAATAACACCTCCTTAGTGTCTTACCAGTTTGATTGGGCTAGGCCAGTCCCATTCCTAAGGTCTTATTTTTCTTCCTTTAACCGTTGGTTTATCCATTTTACCAATATTTGGGTCCACAGACCCTATATGATTACCATTTTTATCATATACTTCAATATCATTATGTGTATAATCTCACTCATAATATCTTTTTTGCTTCCCATACCAGATGTTATCAGACTGAAGTAACCATGGGGACACGCTTTGTTTGTCATTTTTAAGTCACGGATATGTGTTTCACATGTGTAGACGCATGTCAATTGTCCCTGATTTTATATCAAGCACAAGAATATTAACATATGCATTTATATTATCATATATTACTCTTTTAAATTTATTCATATTGTTTGATTCAAAAAAAATATCCATATGATCGGTCGGTGAAATAATAAATTGAGATTTTCTAAAAATCAACTGAATAAAGCTATTATATTTTAATACAGACTCAATAAATAAATTAATCAATTCATTGTGTTTATTAACTAATAATCCACCATTAAAATTATTTTTAATTGCATTGCTTCTTAGGATGTCTGATAACTTCTTTGATCCTTCCGGATTTATTATCCAATTTTTATTATATTTTCTAACAATGCATTCTTCCTCATTTATATTAGCTAATATTTTGTTAATGAATTCTACAAGAATATTCCATTTATAATCAAATTTTTCTCTCCCATCATAAAATTGTAAATCGCTATAAGTAGTAGGAGCAATATTTTTATGAAATTTTACTACTATTTTGTTGTTATCATTCGCATTCAACACATTAAAATTATAGAATGAAATTTCATTAATTATTTTTTCTAGCTCATTCTGATTTATTTTATTCAAAATATCACCTCTCTTATCCCATTATCCAATCTTTAGAAAGCAGTTATTCTGCCTTATTGACTTTTTAATATTTGGTCTTTCTAAGCTATCCTATGGAGTTTTGTTTTTTTTTATGGCCATTAGGCCATATTTCATTTCCTTCAAAATCAACTTCTTTAATCTTCTGACCCTTTTTATCACTAATATCCCAATGGTCTTTATGTAGTTGACCTTTTTCCATATGTCACCATTCTTGTCTTTGTACCCTTGATTACATTTTAACTTAGTATAACCATTTGGGTCAGATGTTGGTGTTTTTATTTTGCCTTTACCAGTTTCAGAGTCTCCTTTAGTGCCATTCCCATCAACCGAGATTGTCGGTTCAACTGGTTTTGATTCTGTTGTCTTCAATGAATTCCCTGTTTCTGTTTTTCCGCTTCCCGATGACTTCTTTTCTTTCGTTATATATTTTTTCCTCAACTGAGTTTACTACTGATTTCATTTCATCTACTGATTTTGTAACATCAGAATACATCTTCACCACAACTAAATATGCTACACACCTACAGGATTGTATCTCTTGCATCTTCAGAATCATATTTCTTACTTTATCTATAATAGTTCCATACTAGAATTCAAAAGATAGTCTCAGAATACTTTCAAACCCTCGTCAATATTTTTTAATATTAACCCCGCGCCTATACCAGATAATATATATAAGTTCTATAAGCACAACCAAAAGGGAATCTTCCTTAAGGGAATGTGTTCCATCACTATTCTCTTTAATATAATAATGTCATTAGGGTCTATATAGTTAAAAAGCTTTCTTGCCATCCATAAAAACACGAGTCAAGCGATTCAAACCATCATATTCATAAAATTCAGCGCCTGTTGAATCAATGCTAACACTCACCTGATTATTACTTGCTTGGAACAGCTTTTCTGTCATTTTTGAAGTCTGGTTGCCGCTATAATCATAATTGATAATAGAAGTTTTATCACCTTCTGTTTTGATATCTTTTCATTCCCATAAATTAGGTTTATATTGAATTGCAACCAACCATCTACACATTACTTTTGTTTATATTTATTCGTTTTTTTATTAACTTATTTCTAAACTAACTGGAATACTCTAAAATCCATTTACTAATATCGTCATCCTCGTACAAATATGTTTCTGGACTATCATATAAATCAACACTCCCTACTAGCGTAAGCAATTCCCAAGCCTTAAGGTCATCAATTCTCATATCATCATCATTGATGAATTGTAAAGACCAACTCGCAACATCATCACGCGAAATCTCACCTTTTAATATTCCATTCAATTTTTCAATTATAGTCAGCATTTTGGGTTGCATCAATATCCCTCCTATTTTCGTGGTATCCAACTTCCTGTATAAATCCTTAATAACCTGCCCTGAAATATTAATTAAACCCTCAGTCATCGCCACTAAGATATCCCATAGATATATCAAATGCTAACGCTGCCGATTCTCGCACTCTATAGGTTGCTACCATATTAATGTGTAACTATTCTTAACATTGTTATATCTATCTCTCAAAGTAATGGACTGTGAATTACCCTTACCTAGCTTCACTTCATAAAATTATGATGTCAGTAAATATTACTTAAGCTGAAAGATTACTCCAGTATTTTCTGCTTTAAGTCAATAGGATCAACTAAGTACAAATCACTACCAACTATTTCAATCTGTAGATCATGCGTAATAGCATCTTCATCAACATGACTACATTCTACAAGAAAATGATAATTCCCATTCTCTTCTTTTACAGTAATTTCATATATTAGATCATTTGGCTCATACCCTGATGGATCTTCTTTCACACTTTCTACTCCACTGATTACAATGATGCCATTTTTAACATCCTCCTCAATATAGTAATTCCAATCACCTGATTCACTGCGAATTCTGGATACATTATCTACATGTATTTCTACCGTTTTATCTTCAAGTACTATATGAAACCTAGTACAATACCTATCGCCTAGATAGATAGTTTTTAAAAAATCTACTGGATTCATTCAAAGCCTCCTTATTTATAAATATACCAATGAGCAAATGGTGACCAAAACTCAACTTCATTCCCAGTTAGCGGACCACAAGTTTTACTTGTCTCCTCTGCTTTATCCACGCTCTTAATTGTATACCCTATACTCTCACCTGTTTTCTTAAGCATCTTACCTGTACTATTAATTAAGCCAGCAGTCATTTCACCGCCAAGATATCCCATAGACATATCAAATGCTAACGCTGCCGATTCTCGGTCTCTAGGGCTAACTCCATTAAGGTAAGTATTCTTAGCATCGTTATATCTATCTCAATCCCTCCTTCTCTCACTAACTCTATTATATCTTTCATTTTAAAATTTCCCACTTTCAACTTGTACTATTTATATTCAGCACTAACTTCTCACTACATTATTAACATTATGCAGTCAGTTATACTGCGAATTTCAAACAATAGCCTAACAAACTCAATCAGTCTTAGTGTTGAAAAACTATTTTATGATTTTGTAGTTAGTTCACCTGTTTTACCGCAGTAACCATTTTCAGTTTCATTATAAAACTTATTGACTTTTACGTAGAATTTTTCTAGTCTCCATCAATATTTTTCCCAACATATTTTTTCCTGTTCCGTCTTCACCACACCCCCAATAATAGTCCTTAGTGGTTTTCTCAATTATTTCCTCATCTCCAGTTGAAAGAAGTATTATCTTCACATCAATATTTGCTTTGAACTTTTCTAAAACTGCTCTACGCATTATGTCATCTTTTACTTCTTCCCAATCTCTCCTAAGTTGTCTACTCTTATCACGTCCCCTATTTGCCGCTTCCATTGGTGTTGATGACAACCTCACTTGTTCTTCGGATTCAGTTCCAATAAATTTTTGTGCTTGGAAATAATGTTCACTTGTCATCCAATACTTCCCTTCAAATTCGAAACCATGTTTTGAAAAATTAGAAAAACAACAATACTCATCATTTATTTTATAAAAATATATAGACATTTTACTCCTTTATTAGTTTATATTTTTTCTATACTCCTTGACCAAAAGGTGAATCCCATAGTATCTTACTTAAGTAATCCTCCAGCATTCCTGCTTCAATAAAAATATGATCTGGATAATTAGCGTGTTTCGCCTCTGCTGAAACAGTGGTATATATAAAGAACAGCACACCCGCTAACTTCCTATTTATCAATATCTCTCCTTTTATAAGTACCTTTAACTCATCAAGTAGTAAATATAATTTATCAAACGCTTCTCTATTAATAGACTTTGAAGCTCTAATTGGAACTAGTAAATCAACTGTTAGTTTATTAATACTTTCTTCAATTTCTATCATTCTATCATTTATCATTTTACAAACTCCCTTATTGCTTCTAATGTAATATTTTGATATACAGATTATTATATCTATCTCTCGAAGTAATAGATATTGCTTTTCCTACCGCTTTAATCTTATCTAACCAATTTTTACTTTTTAGTCCATCTCTTACTGCTTTGGCTTCTTTCTAAATTTATTATAAATTAATACTCATCCTCAAATAAACAATGATATACTGTAACTTTAGATTTTCTCATTTCTAAAGTCACATCTGGTATTTCAATTGATAATAATTCCGTATCTAAAAGGTTTAGACTATATACGCTTAAAAATTCGTTTATTTCTTTTACAAAATAATAATGTTCGTTTAAAAACGGAGAAAAACTTTCAATCATATTTATTTCATCATTATCGTAAACATATTTAATAAACTTATATATTGCATACGGTGCTATTGCAGAAATTTGAAATTCAATACAGTACAAATACATATTTTCTTTTATGAAATCGCTAAACTGTTCTGTACCTACTTTCGCACTAGTATCAGATATATTCATATATATAGTAAAGCAGGTTGAATAATTAAAATCTGTTAAATTTTGAACATATAAACATTTAAAATGACTCCTGACATTATTCATCCAAAAATCTATATTCACATATTTCGATAAAACATACCCGTAATCACCTTTTTTCCTTAGCAGATTAACATCTTTGACTAATCTTTGCATCATATACACTCCTCATCAATTTATTGGATATCCATGGATATTTCCACCTGAATCTATATATACTTTTACCCTCGTTTCTCCATTTGAACCTACTGGTTTACCAAAATCATATACCTTAACCGAACCATCTGGTTTTACAACTGTCCCTTTCTGCCATGCTTCTTGCGTTAAATCTATGCCACTTGAACCTTGAAGCCACTCAGATTTAGTAAGATTGTAATTATTATGACCAGGAACAAGCTTACCTTGTTGTCCAGCATTAACAGGCGGCGCACCTTCAACATTTACATTTACTGTTCCTTAATTTGGTAAACCTACTGTATTAAAACCTCCCTTATTATTATTCCCATTAGACGAGCTTGTCGGTTTAAACGTCTTTGATGAATTCCTGCTTCTGTTTTACCACTTCCCGATGACTTCTTTTCTTTCGTGTTATATATTTTCTCTTTAACTGAGTTTACAGTTGAATCTACTGTTGAACCAATTTTATTTATAGTTTTTTCACAATCATAACGTATCTTCACCACAACTAAAGATGCTACAACAAATACTCCAGTATAGTTCTTCGATACTGTCGTTGAATAATTCCCACTCGGATCGTCATACATTAGAGGATTATTCATTGAATAAACATATAAATCACCACTCTGTGCAATAGCATTAATATTTGGACTTTCGGCATTACCATTAATCATATTAGATGCATTCCAATATGAGTCTTCTGACAACATCCTACCAATTTCAGGATCATAATTTCTAGCTCGCAGATAAATTGTCCCAGTTTCTTTATCAAAATACTCTCCACTATATCGGAACGGATTATTATCCAAAGAAGTATCCTGACCTGCAATCTGTCGTTCATTACCAAAAGCATCGTAATCATAGTTCCAAAGTATCTCTCCATTATTACATGCTAGTTGTACACCATGACCATTTTTGACTGTTAGAACTATTATCAGACTGATGTAACCATGGGGACACGCTTTGTTTGTCCTTTTTAAGTCACGGATATGTGGTTCACATGTGTAGACGCATGTCAATTGTCCCTGATTTTATATGTGACAATTGATGTCTGTGATTGCTGTAAAATAGCCAAGTTTCAAGCCTTCAAAAGCACCTGTAAAAGTCAACCACAGGATTGCATAAAGTGTATTATTAATATTGCAACGTAGGATCAGCTGCAAACCAAGTGTAAATATCTTCTACTTCTTTGTCTCTCATAGACACCCATGCAATTCCAAATATTATTTGCTGTAAATGCGCTTCTTTAGATAATATTACTTTTAACCCATAATCAATATAACTGCATTTCACATTGTTAGTCTCGTCTTCAACTCCAATACTTAATTTTATATTGTCACGATAAAAGCTGATCAAAGCTAATCGTTCACCTGATTCTATATAGCCTTTAGCATTATCCCCTGTAAATTCAAATAATTTACATTCTATAACAAGGTCATGAACCTTATTAATCGGAATGTCGACGATTACTTTATAACGACCATCAACAGAAAAGTTTTTCACACTATTAATAAGTTCTATTGATTTATAGTAATTACTTTTTCCATTGATTAGAACATCAATAATACCAATTGGTGTTTTCAGCATATTAACCTCCATATTTTTTAATTAAATCAACTCTACTTTCTAGGAATATATTGCTTTGGATCTACAGGATATCCATGAATATTTCCTTTGCCATCTATATGAACCCGATTTACTGTCTTTTAATACACGTCCCCGCTGGTCTTCTAGTTCCCCTAGTCTTTCATATAAACCATATTGCCACCTAAAAGCTCATCTCTGACTCTCCATTGTACAAATCTTGCTGCAATCCATGTATGATTATCTTTTCTATCATCATCAATTTCATAGTCTCTAACGTTCCAAAAAAATATATTATTGTTCAAATAAAGATGTGAAATTATTATATCTATAAACTCATTTTCTCCTTCTGGTTTGATATTTATTTGTATAATATCTCTGAATTCTATTTCAATAACCGAAGGATTTTCCCATAGTCGTTGAAACAGAAATCTAGCTACTGGTTTATTGCTTTCGTGCATTGATAAATCTTCTCGAATATAACTGCCAGAAGAAAAACACATTTCTTTTAAATAACTGTCATGAAAATTATCAAATATATCATTTAAATAATCAACATCATCCTTCGTTTTTATTACTCTCCAACTCATTTTGCTACTCCTTTCAATCTATTGTATTCTAGGACCATGTTCATGTGGTACTTCAGGGCGCCATTTTGGATTTCCATGATTAGTATTAATCTCTAATTGCATTTCCGTCTGAGCCAAACCAATGTCGCCTTACTATTCTACCATACTTATCTAAAATATCGACTGAAGAATATAGCTTACCTCTCATTGGATTACCCGTTGTAGTCGAGTGAATATTAGAAGGTTTGTTATTATAAGTATTTCCTTTATTAGAGGTTAACGTATTACCTTCTGGCGAGTCTTATTTTTAGAATTATTTTCACCTGTAGAACTTGTTGGTTTAGATGTCTTTGAAGAATTACCTGTTTCTGTTTTACCACTCCCTGATGACTTCTTTTCTTTCGTGTTATATATTTTCTCTTTAACTGAGTTTACCGCTGAATCTACTGTTGACCCTATTTTATTTATAATTTTTACACTATGAGAATACATCTTTGCCACAACTAAAGATGCTGCAGCAAATGCACCGGTCATTTTTTTCGATACTGTCGTTGAATAATTCCCACTCGGATCATCATACATTAGAGGGTTATTCATTGAATAAACATATAATTTACAACTATGTGCAATAGCATTAATATCTGGACTTTCGGTATTACCATTAATCATATTACACACATTAAAATATGAATCCTCTGACAACATCCTACCGACTCTAGAAAAAAGTCAGGAAAGTAACTTCTCCTGACTTCTCATTAAGCCTTAAATATACCTTAGTAGCCTTATCTTTTACTTGTCTTTCAGAATAATAAACATTTGCTATCTTCAAATCTTCCTCATATGGTGAAAACCTTGATGTTATTGTACACAAGTCGCCTAAAAGTTTATTTTCATTTTCAGTCAACGATTCATAATCAGTTTCTAAATTATATGTTATTGTGAAATCATCAGTAAATATTTCTGTACTGTACTTATTTAAATAATACTGTTCTAATAAATAATATAACTTTTCTTTTGAAGTCATATATACCTCTTCTGTTTCGGAATTGTTGGTAAATTGAGTAGGGCTTTTCTTGTATATTCAAAATGATAAATTGTATTGTTTGTTTTATCGAATAACACTTCAAGATTATACATTTTTCCATTCTTATACATAGTAGTATAGTGCATCAATGCACCAGACCCTCTAGGATCTGTAACCCTTTAGTTGATTTAATAGCATCTAGTAATGTTTGAGTTGGTACATGTCTGCTTGTTTTCCATATGCTAATGCTTACCAGAAGTATTTGTAAAATTTAATCCTTCATCGATATTTTTGACTACGCAGTTATTTAAACATGTATTCTGACTTAGCTTCTTAACTAGCTCCGCCTTCCCGCAAATAGCAGTGGCATAGTGGAATTCGCTCCGCAACACAGTAACCCGATTGTTTAGGATTCTTACCTGGTTCCATAATTTAAATAATTTATTATGCAAATGTCTTTGTGTATTCCATACATTACCATCTATGCATCAATATATCAACCCATCTTCGACAATTTTTTTACGTTTTAATACTGACATATTTAATTTGTATTACTAATAAGATTAAATATCCTCTTCTATACTTCCTTCTGTTTCAATATATGCCTTACAAAGCTCTTTATATTGCTCTTCGGTTGCATTCCAGTACCCTCGTTCTTTAGCTTCTATCATTCTCTCTATTATATCAGAGTATGCCCATTTATTATTATCCTTCATTCTTTCTTTCATAGTTTCATCTGATATATAGGTTGAGTGCAGATTGTCGAATATCCATCCCTCAACTTCATTTGTAGTAGATGCAAGGCCTATAATATTTTCAAATATTTTTTCTATTTTCTGTGCTCCATGATATTTATTCTCCAGCATACCATCTATCCATTTAGGATTTAATAGTCTTGTTCTAACCCCTCTAGCTATAGAATTTTGCACGTTATCGGTTTCTATTTTTTCACCTGTTGTATCGTTTATATAAATTTTAACCTTTTCACCTTTAGATACTTCAACTGCTTTTGCCATACCTCCAAAATGTGTATAGAAATCATCTAAATCGGTAACTTCATAACCATGATAACTTCTAATTTGAGTTACTAAATCAACTTTCGAAAGCATCTCATTGAATAAGCCTTCTATTCTTTTTCCTCTGTAATTTTTAGTGTAGATGTTTCCTGTGTTTTGTATAAACAAATTTCCTAATTGTGATTCATCTTTCCAATTTCTTGTTTCTATTAGTTTATTTACGCCATTGCCATATTCTCCTTCTCTTGGACCAAATAATCTGGAATAGGATAATTCTTCTGCCTCTTCTTTTTCATATCCATTATTTATAAGACTATCATAAATTTTCTTGCTATTTGCTTTAAAATAGTTGAAATCATCTGGTTCATCTAACGAATATATATCTCTAAAAATATTATTTAACTCATCTACCATATTAGGATACATGTCTCTAAAAAATCCTGACATATCTATTGTTATATCTATCCTTGGGTGGTTTAATTTTTCTATTGGGATTATTTCATACTGGAAGTTGAATTTATTTTTGTTATTGCCTATTTTCACTCCTAAATAATTTAATATTTGCCCTAATGTTTCACCTTGTGTTCTTGATGTTTCAATTCCCCAAAGAACAATTGCTACACTTTTAGGATATTGACCTGTTTCAGCTTTGTATTTTTCTAATGTATTTTCAGCTATATTTTTTCCTCTTTCATATGCAACTGCTGTAGGAACGGAATATGGGTCAAACTGATACATATTATAGCCAGTAGGTAAAACTTCAGGATTTCTAAATACATCTCCTGACATCTTTGCTGGAAGGTATTCACCGTTTAAAACCTTTAGCAGTCCATTCATTTCATTACAATTTCTAACAGCTTCCATGCATTGCTTACCAAAGTTTAGTGCATCTAAATAACAGCTATCAACTTCACCCTTATCTATAAAATTATCTATAATTTCATTAGAAAAAATATCTAACCTTTTCAATAATTCTACATTATTTTGTTTTAATTCTTCGTCATAATCTAATCCTTCTTGTTCGCATATTAGTCTTTTCAAAGATTTAGTTTCTGCTCTATCGTATCTTAATACAAATTTCATAAAATTAATTGCTTCTTCTACATTATATCCCTTTCCAAATGTATGTAACCCACAAGGTATTAAGGACCTTTTCATTCTATATAGTTCATTTTCAAGTTCATCTAAATTCTCTGCTGGGATATTTAATTCTTTTGCCTTTTCTTTAATATTACTAAAAATATCTTTGCATTTTGTCTCATCTGTTTGTTCTGCTACATGATATTCATTAATTAATGATTCTATTAAAATTAAATCTCCATATAGTTCTCCCTCCGTAAAATTAGGGGGCTGATAACTAATCATAACAGCATGGGAACGTCTTTTTGCTATAGATGACTCAGCAGAATTAGTAATATTATAAATGTAGGCATGTGGCATATCATATACCATTATGTCTGGATAACAATCTGATGACATACCACATTCTTTTCCTTTTAAAAATTCAAGCGTACCATGTGTACCTACATGAACTATTATATCTGCTTCAAACTCTTCTTTTAACCATTTATAATATGCTTGATATTGGTGATGCGGTGGAAGAAATCTATCATGATATGCTTTTTCAGGGTTTTCATGAATACCTCTAGTTGGCTGAAGCCCAACAAAAACATTTTGAAAAATTTTCCCTGGTATTAAAAAATCATTTCCTTCTACCATTATATTCCCTGGTGCTTCTCTCCATGTTTCACAAGTATCCTTATAGTTAACTACATTTTTAATTTCTGAAATATAATTTATCGAACTATATTTAATCATATGCTTACTTGTGTCTTCTGTACTCCACTTTCCTGAATTAACTATTTTACCTGCAGTGAAATACCCCATCAGATCTTCTTTGCTTATAGAATCTACGCTGTAGCTTTCATTTTTTAAAGTGCTAAGTATGTTTTCTACTGATTCAAATGTATTTAAAAAAGCACCTCCAAAGATATTTCCTTCTGATGGTGGATAATTGTAACATATTATTGCAACCTTCTTTTCTTTGTTTTGTTTATGTCTTAGATTAATCCACTTTTTAACTCTTCCAATTAACTTTTCAACTCTATCCTCTATTATGTCTAATTCAATAATTTCAACGTTATATTGTTTGTTAAAGCTATTATTCTTTATACCTCCAACTGGGTACATTTCAATAGAACCATCTAATTCTGGAAGCATTACAGTTGTTAAAAACTCCCCTGTACTAATTCCCTTATCAGATGCTTCCCATTCTGCAATTTCTCTCTTTGCCATGAAGAAAGGATGTATGCAAGGCACATTTAGCTTCTTTAGTAAATCAAGATCATGTTGACTTTCTTCTCTCATAGGTCCTGATGCCAATCTAAATGCCATAAAATTTAGTATAATATCTAATTTAGGAGAATTTGGTGATAATAATATATTCTCTACTTCACTTAAATGCCTTCTGCCATATGAAGTAAATGCAATAGGAATTACATTTGCAAATTGGGATATTCTATCTGATATCTTCCCTATTTGATCTTGTGTCCTATTTGGTCCACTATTTCCATAGTAGAGTATTGCAACTGTTGGTTTTTCATAATTAATATATCCTTGTTTTATATAATCATCTAAATCTAGAAATCTCTTCATATTTGATGGGTCACAAATTGATATTGGCTTAGGTTTGACTGGAGGTTGAGGTTCTTTGATTTCTTTATGATTTTGATAATCTCTTAAAATTAAATACAACATGTTGAGGATTTCTTCTACTCCTGCATTCTTCCAGTATTGCCTAATATATATATAACTTCGTATGTCTTTATTGTTAACTAACTCAGTATTTTCATATGATTCTGTTACTTCTATAGCTTCTATTTGTGATGGGTGCTCTTTTACTAAAAATTCTCCTAGCCTTGAAACAGTGTTTAACTTATATCTTTCTCCATTGCCTATTATAACTAGATTTTTATTATAATGTTTACAACTATTAAAGCATGTTTTACCTATTTCAGGGCTACTTCCCATTAAATCAAGTATGATGAAATTGCTCTCTACTATTGAATTTTCTATCTCTTTCAAACTATCTGGGGAAACCTTACTTCCCACGTAAAACAATTTTAAATCCAAGAGATTACCGTATTTTTCTTCTATGACACTTTTTGCTTTTATAATGTCTGATATAACTGGATTAGACACTGTTACTATCACTAGCTTTAACATATTTGCCTCCACACTACATAATCATACTTTCTTTTACAGCTCCAACTATTTTATCTGCTGCAAGATCTCCTAAGCTATAATATTTAGAGTTCATTGCATTTGCAATTTGTTTAGCAAGCCCAAGCTTTACGAAACCTTGTTCAGTATCTATAACAAGTGATTGTATGTTTGATTTATTAATTTTAATAGCCATATTAATTGCCTCACGAAAAGCATCCCCACCATCTAATGATGAATTAGCTCTTCCATCGGTCACAAGAACTATGACTGGCAACATATCAGGATCTTTCCTCATATTAGCCTTTATAATTTCATACCCCTTAGAAAGACCTACTGCTAAAGGTGTTTTACCTCCTGTTGGAAGCACTCTCAAACTCTTTTGAGCTAGTTCTACACTTCTTGTAATTTCCAACAAAATTTCTGCATCTTTTTTCTTAAAAGCAATCATACCTACCTTGTCCCTTTTTTGATATGCATCTGTTAGCAAAGATAAAATTGCTCCTTTAACTTCTGTCATTCTTTTTTTAACTCCCATTGAACCACTTGCATCTACTATAAACAATATAGTACTTCCTATCCTTTTTTCTCTCATTTTTACTCTAAAATCATTTTTATCAATAGATATAGCAAGATTATTTTTTTCTCTTATTCTCTGATATGGTGCCGCTGCTCTAATTGTGGCATCAAAAGCTATATCATTTACTTTTTCTTTAGTAAATCTATATTTTACATATCTGCCTTGTTTCAAGTTTGTTTTTGTTTTACTTCTTTTCCCACTACCTTTATAAATTTTTCTAATTTGCGCATCTATATTTAGTGGCTTAATTGAAAATATGCTACCGATATCATCTATATTACTATCATATTTGTCATCATTGTCTGTTTCTTTTTCATTATACTCAAAATTTATATTATCTTCCGATTTGTTTTCTTCTTGTTCTATTTCATGTTCATTATTATTTTTTCTTTCATCTTGATTTTCATTTTCTTTTTCATTATTGTTTTGTTTGTTACTTTTTTTATCTTTATTACCTTCGTCATTGCTTGTTTTAGGAGGTAATTCGCGTATTCTATGAGCAAGTGCAAATCCTGCTGCTTCATAAATGTCCTCATTACATATATTTGTTCTATTATCAAATGCAGCTATTGCCTTTGCAGTTTCTATAATTATTATCTCTGCTCTATGTCCCTGACAATTAGCTTTTATGGATAATTCAGCTGCTAATTTCATCATATTTTCTGATACTTCAATTTTTTCAAGACAGTTCTTCGCACATATTATTCTATCATAAAGCTTATTTGATTCTTTTTGCCATTTTTCTATATATTTAACTGGATTATTATCGTATTCTAATCTTCTTTTTATTATTTCTTTTCTATCCTCTATGACCTGTATTCCCTTAACATCAACATACAATCCAAATCTATCTAAAAACTGTGACCTCAAATTTCCCTCTTCTGGATTCATAGTTCCAACTAAAACAAAATTAGATTTATGCGTATATGATATTCCTTCCCTTTCAACATGGTTTATTTTAGATGATGATACATCTAACAAGCTGTTTACAATATTTTCACTCAATAAATTAACTTCATCAACATATAAAAAGTTGCCATCTGCTCTTTTCAAAATACCTGCTTCATAATTTATTTCACCATCTATAATTGCTTTTTGAATGTCAATTGTTCCTATCAATCTATCTTCGGTTACATTTAGTGGTATTTCCACTACTTTTAATGAATGCATTAACTCTGCTAAACCTCTAACTAATGTAGATTTTGCATTGCCTTTTTCTCCACTTATTAAAACTCCGCCAATTAAAGGATTTATTAAATTTAATATTAGAGCTCTTTTTATTTTTTCTTGACCAATAACTGCTACAAAAGGAAATACATAAGTTTTTTCCATTTTATAATCACTCCTATTCTACAACCCGGCTATGCAATTTATTATTTCTTCAACTTTAGAAAAATCTAACAAACCTTCTTCAAATGGTCTTCGTCTCATTCTGTGTGGGAGTGTCAATTCTGCTGCTTCTATCATGTCTCTACTATTTATTTCATCTCTACCATCAAAAGCTGCTATAGTCATTGCAGTTTTTATAATACTTATATCTGCTCTATGTCCGTCTACTTCCATTCTTATACTAATTGTAGCCGCCATTTCAAGTACTTTATCACTTACTTTAACTAGCCTAAGCATCTTTTGTGCATTTAATATTTTATCTGTTAATTGATTTTGTTCCTCTATGTAGTTTTTTATGAACACTGAACTATCCATCTCATATTTGAGCCTTCTTTTAATAACTTCTACTCTTTTTTCTGTTTCTCTCTCTCCTACCACATCTACGACCATTCCAAATCTATCTAATAGCTGTGGTCTTAAGTCGCCTTCCTCCGGATTCATTGTTCCCACTAAAATGAATTTGGCAGGATGACAAAACGATACACCTTCTCTTTCCACTGTATTTACACCCATGGCTGCTGAATCTAATAAAATATCTACTACATGGTCATCAAGCAAATTCACTTCATCCACATATAATATATTTCTATTTGCATATGCTAAAATACCTGGCTCAAACTTCTTCTCTCCATTTTTTATTGCATGTTCAATATCCAACGTACCTACTACTCTATCCTCCGTAGCACTTATGGGTAAATCTATAACTTTCATTTTACCATTTGTTGAATTTAGTGTTATACCATTATTAATTTTTTCCATACATTCTGTACACATACTGCTTTTATCATATGGATCACATCCAAAAGCACATCCCTCAACCATAGATTTTTGGGGTAAAAGCTCAGCTAATGCTCTAACTGCAGTTGATTTAGCTGTTCCTTTTTCACCTCTGATTAAAACTCCCCCCAAAGAAGGATTTATAACATTGTATACCAATGCTTTTTTCATATTTTCTTGTCCAACTATTGCCGTAAATGGATATATTGCATTTGTACTTTTCATTTATAATATTCCTTTCTTTATCACTCGATATAACTTTATTCAGCTTTTTTACATCCCCTTATGCCTATAACAAATACTATTAAAAAATAACACACTAATATTAGAGGATGAATAATTAAATTTATTATCTCTTCACCGTTGCTCCTTAAACCTAAACTAGTATGGGTAAGTGGTAATATCCATATGACACCTTTCATTACGACTGGCATTTTGTTTAGGGAAAAAAATGTTCCACATAAAAACGACATTGGGGTTATTACAAAACTTGAAAATTTAGACAATGTTCTATGAGAATTTATTAATATTCCAGCTGCAAATCCAATAGCAGCAAAAACTAAACAATTAAGAATGACTATGAGGACAAAATATAATGATAATTCTAATTCAATACCACATATTAATGTCAAAAAAATTATTAGAAAAGCTGAATATATTCCCATTAACGCACCTGAAACAATTTTGCCCAAGGCATAGGAAGTCAAAGTAATGGGTGCTATCATAAATGATTCAAATGTTTTATAAAAAATTCTAGATACATTTACTGATGTTGCTGTATTGTTATAGCTTGATGACATTGTAGTCAATGCGACAATACCAGGAACAATAAATTTAATATATGATTGACCTTCTACGGTTACTCCTCCACCAAGTCCCCAACCAAAGGCAATTAAATATAATATTGGTGAAACCATAGAAGCTAAGGTTATAGTCCAAAATTTTCTTTTAAATAGCACATATTCTTGCCATAAAATACTTAAAAAAGCTGACATTATTCACCCACCCTTTTATTAGTCAATTTTATAAACACATCTTCCAAATTAGATGGTCTAATATTTATACTTCCTGTTAAAGTATCCGCAAAAGAAGCTGCTTCTTCTTTTTTCTGAAAGAATTCGCTTTTTGTTGTTCCATTTTCATAATATTCAACTGTATATTTGCCAACCCCTTCAATTAAACTTTTAGGGCAATCCAACTGAATTAACCTACCTTCATCTATAAGTCCAACTCTATCACATAAAACTTCTGCTTCTTCTATATAATGTGTAGTTAATAATACTGTCAGTCCATCTTCCTTCAATCTTTTTAATAAATCCCACATTTTACGTCTCGCTACTGCATCAAGTCCAACTGTTGGTTCATCTAAAAGGAGTAATTCAGGGTTATGCATAAGTGCTCTTGTAATCATTAGCTTTCTTTTCATTCCTCCTGAAAACTCATTAACAAGTTTATCAGCTCTATCACTTAATTCTATAAAATCTAAAAGTTCATCTATTCTTTTTCTTCTACGGTCTCTAGGTATGTTGTAAATTCTGCCATTTAGCTCAAGATTTTCCCGCGCTGTCATCTCTACATCTAAATTATTGCCTTGTGGTACAACTCCTATTTTCATTTTTACTTCTTTTAAATTTCTATCCATACTTTTATCATTAATAATAATATCTCCAGATGTTTTTGGGGTTAATGTGCTTATCATTCTAATAGTTGTTGTTTTACCTGCTCCATTTGGACCTAAAAGTCCGAAAAACTCCCCCTTATGAATCTTTAAATCTAAATTATTAACTGCAATTAAATCATTATATTTTTTAGTTAGATTTTTAATAACTAACAATTTTTGTTCCTCCATACTCAGATTATAATTTCTTAATAAAGTAAAAAGAAATTACTTTAAAAAAAATCTGCCTCAATGGCAGTTTTTATTATTTAAATTAAATTTTGATGTAACTAAGAAATCAACTAAGCACTTGCTATAAATTATGCTATAGTTTTTCTAGGTATAAAAAACGGACAGTTGTTAATTTTATCATCATATATGTCTGCATCTATCCTAAAAATATCTTTCAACAAACAACTGCTAATTACATTTTCTGGTTCACCAAAATCACATAACTCACCATTATTTATAACTAATATTTTATCAGAATATCTAGCAGCTTGATTTAAATCATGTAAAACCATAACAACAGTAAGACCTAATGTTTCATTTAATTCCTTAACTAACTCTAAAACTTCCAACTGGTAAGATATATCTAAAAAAGTTGTAGGTTCATCTAATATTAAGATTTTAGGCTTTTGTGCCAATGACATAGCAATCCAAGCCCTCTGACGCTCCCCGCCAGAAAGTGTTATAACAAACCTTTTTCTCATATCCTGTAACCCTGTTTTCTCTAATGCCCAATCTATAATATCTTTATCTTCTTTCCCTAATCTTTTACCAAATTTAATATGAGGATATCTACCATAAGAAACTAATTCCTCTATTGAAATATCAGAAGATACATTTTTCACTTGTGGCAACACTGCTAGTTCTTGAGCTATATCCTTTGTTTTTTTCTCTTTAATATTAATTTTATCTAAAAAAATATCACCATGAGATATTTTCAAGCATCTGCTAACAGCTTTTATTAACGTAGATTTTCCAGAACCATTTGGACCTATTATTGTAGCGATTTCACCGGTATTAATGTGGAAACTAACATCTTTAACAATTTTTTTATCACTATATTTAACATCTAAGTTCTTTACTGTTAATTCCATTTTAATTCTTCTCCCTTCTTCTAAGCAAATATAGAAAAAATGGTGCTCCTAATGCTGACATTATAATTCCAACAGGTATTTCCATTGGGGCAAAAATAACCCTCGATATAGTATCACAAATAACAACTATGCTCGAGCCTGTAAAAATTGTTGCAGGCAATAAATACCTATAATCTGATCCAATAAACAGCCTCGTAATATGTGGCACAATCAGTCCTACAAATCCTAGCAGTCCAGCTACACTCACCGCTGCCCCCGCGAGTAAAGAAGAAATTATAATAAATAAAAATCTTGTTTTCTCAACGTTTACTCCAAGTCCAGTTGCAACCTCATCACCTAACATAAGTATATTTAATTTATTGGGTATAAATAACAGAAATATTATCCCAGTAGTAGCATATGGATATATTGTCGAGACATGTTTCCAATTAGTAGCAGATAATCCTCCTACCATAAATCCAATTATTCCTGAAACCTTATCAGGATAAAATGTCATAATAGCATTAGTTCCTGCCCCCAAAAGTGATGAAACTGCCACCCCGGCTAATATAAGTCTCGTTGGAACTACTCCTTCTTTCCATGCAAGAAAATAAATTAGAAGAGTAGCTAATAAAGCTCCCACAAATGCTCCTGCAGGAGCTAAAAAGTAATAACTAGGAAAAATTATAAGCACAATCAAAGTCAAAAGACCTGCACCTGCAGAAACTCCAATAATATTTGGTCCTGCCAAGGGGTTTCTCATCACCCCTTGTAATATCGCCCCTGATAAAGCAAGACATGTTCCTACCAATGCTGCAACAATAGTTCTTGGTAATCTAACATTCCATATTATTTGATAATTTACAGTAGCTTCTTCAAATAAAACTGCATTTAATATTTCTTTAAATGATATCTTGACGGCTCCGTTGCCGATACTTATAAAAAAACTCAACACAGCTATAATTATAAAGATTAATAATATAAGCTTTTTCTTGATGCCTTCTTGCTTTGTATTGCTGCTATTCATTATGCCTAATCTCCTTAATTACTGTTATTTATATACTTCTGGATAAAGAATCTCAGCTAAACCTTGGTACGCCTCTGGATATCTATCATTTGGCTTATACATATATAAATCCTTTGGTAAAACTATATATTTATCATTCTTTACTGCTTTTAAAGAAGCCCATGCTGGATTATCTTGTGCATCAGTTTTTAATCTTTCCATTATTTTTTCATGGTCACTTCCCATAGTTTGTACAAATATAAAATCTGGGTCTTCTTGAATTATCTTTTCCATACTAAACACTTTTGCATTTGATGGGTCTGTTTGTGTATCTGATATGTTAATTGTATTTAAATCTTTTAACATTTCACCAACCATTGATTCAGAATTTCTTACAGTAAGACTTTTAGCTGATGCAAACAATATAAGAACTTTATAGTTTTTATCTGTTGGTGCTTTTTCAACTATTTCATCAACACCTTTTTTTACTTTATCCATTTGTTCTTGATACAAATCTTCTCTACCTGTAATAGCTGTAAATAATCTTATTGATTCATAATAATCCTCTAAGTAATCGTTCTTAATAGCTATAACTTGTATATTATTTTCTTTTAAAGTAGGAATCATTTCTGTTTGTCCACTAAATCCACTTGTCATAATCACTAAATCAGGTTGAAGTGCTAGTACCTTTTCTAAACTTGGTGTACCTGATGTTCCTACTACTTCAGCTTTCAATGATGCTTCAACTGGTTTTTCCTCTGATTCTTCTACTCTTCCTACAACTTCTCCACCACAGCTATAATAGATATCTAAGTAAGAATTATATAAGCATACTACTCTTTTAGGATTCTTTTTAATAGATACCATTTCTCCTGTATAGTCTTCAAAAGTAACATCTTCTTCATTTATAGTAACTCCATATTCAGAAACAGCTTCATTATCTTTTGGTGTTTCTGATGCATTGTTTTCTTCATTGTTGCTTGCTTCTGCACTAGGTGCTGAAGTTTCAGGAGTAGATTCGCCTGAATTATCCTTACTACACCCTGTGATTAACGTGATTAGCATTAAAGCTATAATTAGAAATGCTAAAAATTTAGTTTTTTTCATTTTCTCCTCCAAATAATTAATAATTTTTTTAACTCAAACAAAATCGTTATATAAAATAAAAAACCACAGCCGTACGGCTATGGTTAATATGCTGAATAAACATAAAAATAATAACTTCCCACCGAAGACATATTCATAAAATTCATAGGCAGGTCTCCTGACTTATGGATTAACCTACTCTCAAAACCTTCCCAGAAATAATCTAGTGGCATACTTTGATTTCGTTCCAATTACAGTAGCGGGGGCTGTAGCGGACTTTAACCGCTTTCCCTTTTAATCATATAAACCTATAATTTTTATTATTTAATTTTCAAATTCTTATATTCATTGTCATGATTTCTTAATTGAGTAATTAAACTCTACCATAACTGTTTTTTAATGTCAAGAAATTTCTTATAATACTATTCTTTACGAAAATTATTGTTAAAAAATAGTCACAATTATTAATATTTTTTCATTTTTCGTCTCAAATTCTTTGATTATTTTGTGATAAATGGAAATATTTATTTACTTTCACTATCTAAAGCATTTTTTTCAATAATATAATCACATGCTCTAATTGCTACAACAGCTGACATCTCTCTTGTTGCTAAGGATGATGGATCAAAATTTCCATTGTATCCTGTCATTAGTCCAAGAGAAACAACTATCTCAACATCACTTTTAGCCCAATTTGATACCATATTTATATCATTAATTGTTATAGTTGATTCTAAATCTTCTAAATTTAATGCCCTCACAATCATTGATGCCATTTGCTCACGAGTTATACTATCATTTGGATTGAATTTACTTCCATCGCCCTTTATTATTCCTGCATTATATGCAGCATTAACATATGAATAGAACCAGTCATTATCATTTACATCTTCAAAATTAATTGATTTATTAGAATTTATATCAAGTCCTAGTATAGATGTAATCATCTTAACAAATTCAGCCCTAGTAACATTATTTTTTGGTTTAAAGCTTCCATTAGAACCTGATAAGATTCCTCTTTGTGTGGCTCTATTAATTGAATCTAATGCCCACGATGAAATAGAATCTACATCTAGATAAATATTAGTCAATTCTTCAATTAAGACATTTGAATTATTATCTACTGTACCTGGTGTAACAGCAGCTGATGATATGTATTTAATAGTATAAGTAGCATCTGCTCTATTACCATCTTTATCAATTGCCATAATTTCTATTTTATTTTCACCATCTTTTAAAGTTACTTTATACTCTCCATCAGTTCCAGTAATTGTTTTGCTATTAATTTTAACTATTGGAACTATGCTTTTACCATTTATATCTTTTGCTTTAATTTTAAATGTTATGATCTTCTCATTTATTTCTTGATTATTTTTTATACCCTCTACTGATATGGTTGGTCTATCCCACTGTGTTATATCTTGACCTAAATCAACTCCAAGATTAGTTGTATAACGCCATTGTACAACATCTCCATCTTTTAATTTATATACGCTAGCTCCATAATTTGGATATATTTCATTTACATTATACATCCAGCCACTACCGCTACCATGATCAAACTCTCCATCGCCTGCTATAGATTCTACATAAACACTATTGTATTTTTCTGTCCATACATAATCATAGTCTATATTATTTGAATCCATTTCCCTCTTAAGTACATCCCATACAGATTCGCCAGAAGTGAACTCAACTTTAGTAGGACTTAAAACATAACCCTTATCAATAGTCTTTTTATCAATAGATAAAGTAACGTAAAGCTTAGTTGTTGTATTTCCACCACCGCTACCTTCTCCTGGAGTTACTTTGTCAGTTGTAGTGTACGCTATAAAATCAGTAAAATGTTTAGTATTTACAACTAAATCATTATCATTATCATATGCATATTCTTTTTTACCACTATTTTTCCCTTCAATATCACTAGTATATTTTTGTATGGTATATAGCATTCCTCCTTGGATATATGCTGCATCTTTCCCAGCCATTCCTTTGAAAGTTAATACTACATAATCACTAAATTCAACCCTATTATCATTACCCATTGAAAAAACTTGAACAATTTCATCAAGATTCTTACCAGAAGAAATTACATCACTAATTTTATTCTTTAACTCTACATCATTTCTATCTTTGATCTTTATTAATTCTAACGAAGATGAATCCCCGCCTGTAATTTTTATTCCCTTTGGTATTATAGCTGTTATTTTCCCTTTTGTAGCCTCAATTCTTGGTAAACTTGCATTTAAAGGTAATTCAACTAATACCTTAGCACTTTTATCTTCAGGAATTTGTACGCTAATTTCCTTGCTACTATCTTCTTCTGTAATAGGAATCATATAATCACTGTCATCATTTGGAACTTCTACATTCAACTTATCTTCATTTGGTAAAGATATTTCTTTTTCTACATCAACCATATTATAAAGACTATTTTTACCATTTACAAATCTATCATAAGCAACCAGTGCATATGTTCCTTGGTCTGTAGCCATTCCATCTATTACACCTGCCGAAGCACCACCATTTCCTGTTGATCCTGGTTTTATATGCATGAAACCACCATCTACAACTGCGAATTCCATAAGTGAATCTATAACAGAGTGTCCATTTTTAACGAATCTTGAATCTGTATGAGGGTCAATACCTAGCCCTGTTAATGCTACTATAACTTGTGCATTGCTTTCAGAATTTACGGAACCCCAACTTGCATATCCTCCATCTTCCTTTTGAGCTGTTGACAACCAAGTTATAGCTCTATCTATCGCTGCTTTTACATTATCTTGTTTGCTATAATAAGGAGTTAAGCTTTGTATTGCCATAGCTGTTATATCTGGATCAGGAGTTGTTCCCCATAACGCCCATCCTCCTACATTTCCATCTTTATCCGTTATTTCTTTTTCTAAAATATAATCAATCCATATTTGCCTTGTAGTTTGTGTTCCATCACCTTCAAGCACTGGTATTTCATAATTATTTGTATCAAATGCTATTAAAGCAAATATTGGACCATTAATACCTTGTCTTGTTACATAGGCATTATCGGAAAGTGCCTTTCTTATATCATAACCACCTACATTTGTAATATCTTTACCTATAGATGTTAGTCCTAACATTAATCTTGAATGTTCTGTTCCTTTATTCTTATCTAGTCTACCTTCAGGTTTGCTACCATCTTTAGGCATTAATTCTTTTACTTCATTAACTACATTATTATAGTAAATTTCATAATATCCTTTTGGTACATTGTAGTTACCTCTTGCTAATGAAAGTATTGACCACTCTCCACCGCCTGTTCCAAAGGTTGGATTGTCTAAATTATTCAATATATATTCAAGGTTATTTTCTAATTGAATTTTTGGAGTATTTGTGTTAATTACAGTGTATGTTATTGTATAAACTTGTTCTTCTATATTTTTAGAATTATCCTCTGCCGTAACTGTAATTATATTTTCTCCAAGTTTTAGCGTTACTGTATAACTATTGTCTACGCCTGATATAACCTCTTCACCTAATTTTACTATTGGCGCAACGATTCCATCTACTTCATCTAATGCACTTACAGTAAATGTAAAATCACCCTCATTTACAGTTTTATCAATTAAATTGCTTGTAATTACAGGAGCTGTTGTATCTATTGCTTTTTCAGGTTTCATATTATAAAGACTATTTTTACCATTTACAAATCTATCATAAGCAACCAGTGCATATGTTCCTTGGTCTGTAGCCATTCCATCTATTACACCTGCCGAAGCACCACCATTTCCTGTTGATCCTGGTTTTATATGCATGAAACCACCATCTACAGCCGCAAATTCCATAAGTGAATCTATAACAGAGTGTCCATTTTTAACAAATCTTGAATCTGTATGAGGGTCAATACCTAGTCCTGTTAATGCTACTATAACTTGTGAATTGCTTTCAGAATTTACAGAACCCCAACTTGCATATCCTCCATCTTCCTTTTGAGCTGTTGACAACCAAGTTATAGCTCTATCTATAGCTGCTTTTACATTATCTTGTTTGCTATAATAAGGAGTTAAGCTTTGTATTGCCATAGCTGTTATATCTGGATCAGGAGTTGTTCCCCATAACGCCCATCCTCCTACATTTCCATCTTTATCTGTTATTTCTTTTTCTAAAATATAATCAATCCATATTTGCCTTGTAGTTTGTGTTCCATCACCTTCAAGCACTGGTATTTCATAATTATTTGTATCAAATGCTATTAAAGCAAATATTGGACCATTAATACCTTGTCTTGTTACATAGGCATTATCGGAAAGTGCCTTTCTTATATCATAACCACCTACATTTGTAATATCTTTACCTATAGATGTTAGTCCTAACATTAATCTTGAATGTTCTGTTCCTTTATTCTTATCTAGTCTACCTTCAGGTTTGCTACCATCTTTAGGCATTAATTCTTTTACTTCATTAACTACATTATTATAGTAAATTTCATAATATCCTTTTGGTACATTGTAGTTACCTCTTGCTAATGAAAGTATTGACCACTCTCCACCGCCTGTTCCAAAGGTTGGATTGTCTAAATTTTCAAATATATATGCAAGGTTTTTTTGCAACTGTTGGCTTGGAGTATTAGTTTTTTTAACTAATTCACTAATAGCATTGTTTATTGCAATAGTTTTTGCATTTTTTTCTTCATCTGTTCCTTCTGGCATTGCTAATGCTAAGGTTAATGTTTCCCAGCTCTCTATTGTATAATTTGATTCTTTTTTAATGCTTGCATTTGTTTTAGCCTCTTCTAAGTTTTCATCTACCAACTTAACCAAACTATCTTGTGCTGATATAATTGCTTGTGTAGCTGCATCTACTTCTGTTTGTGTATTTTCTTCTGTTACTGCGTTTGCGTTTACCACTGTTTGATATATTTCCCAACTTGAACTTGTATAATCAGCTTCTTTTACCGCTGATATTGCTACATTATAAGCTGTTAAATCTACTTTAATTTCTGGTTTTTCAAACTCAATTGTCACAGTATATTTAGTTGCCTGCGTAGATGAATTCATACCTGGCCAAGCGGGATCACCTACCCCAATTATTATTTCACTTCCATTTTCAACTGGTATAGCTTCTGACCTTTTATAGCCTACAGAAGTAGAATTATATTCGTTCAAATATGTTCTTACTTGATAATTCTTATTCGTTGCTGTTGGCTTAACAAATAATGAGTTAGTTGTTACAGGTATACTTACTGAATACTCATGAGTATCCTTATTAAATTCAGGGCTAAGGGTGTATATACTCTCTTTTGCACCAGCCCTTACTGAAATATCATTAAGCGTTGTCTCATTATTATCCCAACTACCCCCTAAATCAGCCCCATAAGAACAAGTATACATAATATGTACTTCATCACCGTCTTCAAAGTTACCATTCTCAACAGTAAATTCACCAAATCCTCTATTAGTAAACCAATCATTGAGTGTGCCCATCCAGCCACTCATCCAACCACCATTAAATTCTCCTAGTCCATTAATACTTGATATGTAATTACTTTCTGCACCGGTTTGAGTATGTCCATATTTCTCTAATGCAGCCACAACTGAACCCATCATAGTTGATGAATTATCTATGTATATTTTTTCATTATCAATTAGTTTTCCTGTCCAAGCAGGAAAACTACCATCTACTTCTGTTGTAAATGTATTATTTTCTACTGTTACGTACACACTTCCAATTGCTTCATTTACCGTAATAGTAGCAATTGAACTTTCAGAAACTGCTGAATTAGAATTAAAAGTACTTGTTACTTTTACTTTATAATATTTTGTACCTTCGTTATTAATTTCCGGTCTGTACGAAGAAGAATTAGCTCCTGAAATTTCAGTGAATTCAACTTTATCTGTACTACTATACCACTGATATGTCAAATCTCCATTTAATGTCCTTGCTTCTACTTTTAACTCTTTTGCCTTATTACCTGCTGTATACTGTACCTCATTTACGGAAAGATCTTTTGTAAATATTGGAGATCCAGCCTTTTGAGTATCATATACAACAATCATTGATATATTGCTACTTTTTGATGCTATTTTTCCATTATTAGTATTAGTAGCAACGACTTTATAATATGTTGTTGATATACTTGAAGTATCTGGTGTGTAATTGGCTGTGTTTTCATTATCTATCTTGTAAATATCATCAGGAACGCTGCTGATTAAATCTGAATAATTTTCACTTTTATACCATTGATAAGAAAGCACTCCACTATCTACAATATTAGCCACTACATAAAGTTCACTTGCCATACTTCCAACAGTATAATCTACTTCAGCCGTGCTCAAATTCGTAGTAATCGATGGATATTGAGGATTCATTGTAAGTTTTACTGTATATGTATCTACTGAATCATCTTTTCCATCATTTGCAATAAATACAAGAGTATATACTCCAGCAACGTCATTTGAATATTTATAACTCGTTTCTGCCTTTAAATAAGGTCCTCCATTAACAGACACTTTATATGTAAGGGAATCATTGTCCACATCTTTAAATATATACTTTAAATTCAATGAATAACTAGAATCTGTAGTTTTTGTAGAAGTGGTAGTATTTGAAGCATTTTTTAAAACTGGTATATTATTATCACTTTTTAATATTACATTGTAAATTTTTTCTGCTATATTTCCAGTTGCGTCTACAGCTTTTATTATTACAGAATTATTGCCACTTTTCAAAGTACCTCTATAATTAATAGCAGTTCCCGTTATACCAGCTCCAGTAACCACATCTCCAACTAAAGAACTATTGTTTAATTCAACAGTAGGTATTATGCTTACATCTACATTATCGGTTACTGATACACTAAATTCAATTTCTTCCACTGTTACTTGTTGATTATCAATTAATCCTTCTACCTCTATGACAGGCTTTTCATTGTCCTGAGGTCCCTCATCTGCATAAGACATGTTCATACTAGATGAAATTATTGAAAAAAACATACATATTATTAGTATCCATGCTAAAAACTTATTACTTCTCATCTCTTATATTTCCTCCTATTGACTCTTATCATTATTTATTATTTATTTTAACTCTTTTTTTGTTCTTCCTCATTTCTCTTTTTTTTTGCTCTTTTTCAAGTTGTTTTTTACTTTTTTCTTTTAATCCTGCCATTTCTAATATTCGATGCCACGGACCAAGCCTTTTCTTTAAATAAGTGAAGCCTACAACATCTTGCTTATTTGGGCATCTTCCTAACTTTTCCGCACATAATTTAACATATTGAATTAATTCATCATCATTGTCATTTTTGTGCTGTTCCCTAAAAAAATCTTCTTGTTCTAAAATTAGCTTAGATTTAAGCGAATTGTTCTCTTTAATACAATCTTGTTTAACTTCTTCTTTAATCACACCTATTAATCCACCCCCTATCATGTGCCGAGCACAAAAAAAGCTGCAGCAATTTTTATTGCCACAGCTGTGTTTCTGTGTTAGTTCAATGTCTGTCTGTTTAATATCAAACAAACTATTATTCCTTTACAAAAATATGTAATTGCAGAATAATATTAATGCAGGTCTTCTGACTCACACTCTATAGAATAGTTATATTCCTCATTTTTTTATTAGCCTTCCCAGTTTCCCAGTGACTGACTTTCATCAAAAATAAAAAAACATTAAGTGTATACAGCGGCAGTTCCGTTCAGGTTTCTCACCTGATTCCCTTTTCATCTGCTATGACTTTTTTCACCATAGAAGACACATTATATGAAATTTATATTTAATTTTATATCAAGAGTATATCACAAATATTTATATTGTCAATTCGACATAAACATTTTCAGTTATAAATATCACTTTCTACTTTAAGAATTTGATTTATTTAAACATTTAACCTCTAGAGTTAATGTTCATGTCTACTTTGTCTCAAAATAGATATATGCAACTTTTAGTTCACACTTGTAATATAGTTTTTCATCTTCAAATAATCTTTTTTCAAATTCGCTTTTTAAATAGTTATAGTCAAGATTATATTGTTCACTAATTTCAAATAGTTCCTTATAATTATCTTCGATATCTTCAATAACTATATTTTTACTTACTTTCATTATTTCAAGATTACAATCTATTCCCATATCATATAGAATGTTAATTATATGTATATATTCTTGTTTTCTTAAAATGCCCTTTTTATCCGTACTATTAATAATACTATCATATTTATTTCTTTGCATAGTCCAAACAAACAAAACTTGTTCACTTGCCATACTCATCATTTTAGTTATTGCCTGTTTCATATCTTGTATCCTATAGATACAATTTACACCATATACAGCTTGTACTTCATAAGTATTTACATCTTCGATTTTACCATGTACCAGTTTTATATTATTAATCTCACCAATTTTTTGTTCAAATTTATTTAACATATCACGAGAAAAATCAACGGCAATAATGCTTTTTTGATTTTTAGCCATAGGAATTGTAAATTGTCCAGTGCCTGCACCAAATTCTAGCACGCTTTTATTTTTACCTATAATATCAATTATCTTACTAAGTGTTTCAGGACAATACTCATAAAGAGATGGCTTTTTATCATACTCTTCACTGTAATTTTTCCAAAATTCTTTTTCTACTTCATCACTGAATGCTCTTTTGCAATTAAATTCATCTTTAGATCCTAAAGTTTCGAGCCACATTTCATTAGTATCATTTTTTAATTGTTTTATAAATAAACTATAATTCATCTTTTTCTCCTACTTATAAAAGTATTTAAAACTATCTATAAGCTCTTTTGTATACTCATTTTGAGGGTTATCCAATATATCATTAACATTACCATACTCTATTATTTTTTTATCATTAATTACAATTATTTCATCACAAACTTTACTTACAAGTTCTAAATCATGTGATACAAAAATAAATGTCATTTTTCTTATCTTTTGTATGCCTAATAAAAAATTTATAATTTCTGCTTGAATTGATACATCAAGCATAGAAGTAGGTTCATCTAAAATAAGAATGTTAGGATTTAATGTCAAGCACTTAATTATTGATAATCGTTGTGCTTCTCCACCACTTATCTGAAATGGATACCTATCCAAAAGGTTGCTGTCTAGAGCAAAATAACTAAGAAAATCATCTATTTTATTTTCGTATTTTATTCCATGAATTTTATATGGTTCCATTAACTGAAATCCTATTTTTCTTTTAGGATCAAAACTACTTTGTGGATGTTGAAACACCATTTGTATTATTTTTCCCTTATCTTTTCTTGAAAGTTTACTAACAGAAGCATCATTTAAAAAAACTTCTCCCTTTGTTGGCTTAATAAGACCTACTATAATTCTTGCAAGAGTAGATTTTCCACTACCACTATCACCTATTATTGCAATCTTTCTACCTGATTTTACGGAAAAACTAATATCTCTTAGAACTTCTTTTTTCTCAAAAGTCATTGATACATTTTTTATATCAATCATATAACGTGCACCTCACTTTGCTGTTTGATACACTATTAAAGTTGATTTTATTAAGGCATTTTTCACTCCTCACATTGCATCTTTCGTAAAAGTTGCAATCAGATATATTACCATCACTACTTTCTCTATTTATTGGTATCATTCCATTTTTTATAGTGGATTTCATAAGCCCTATTGTATATGGATGCTTAGGGTTATGAATAATATCAAATTTACTTCCCAGCTCAACTATTTTACCCTTATACATTACCACTATTTTATCACATAATTTATATGCAAAATATAAATCATGTGTAATTACAATCATACTTGGAATAAAATTTTCTTTAATATTTAACAAATTTTCGTATACTAATTTTCTTAATTTTGAGTCTAACCCTTTAGTTGGTTCATCAGCTATTAAATATTTAGGCTTACAAATTATCCCCATAATAGATAAAATTCTTTGGTTCATTCCCCCACTTAATTGAAAAGGATATGATTTTATAATTTTATCTGGATTTTCAAATCCAAATTTTTTTAAATAATCTTTGCATATTTTTATAGATTCATCTTTTTTCATATTAAGATGTGTCATTAATGGTTCTCTAAGTTGTCTGCCTATAGTTAATATTGGATTTAGAGAAAGATCAGGATTCTGTGGTATGAAACCTATTTCACAACCTCTTATATTTTTAATTTGCGATTTATTAAGAGAAATTAAGTCTTTATCTGCATAGTAACATTCACCCGTAACTTTTGCTTCATTAGAGAGCAATTGTAAAATAGACATTCCAAGTAATGATTTACCACTTCCACTTTCTCCAATAATGCCAGTTACTTCATTTTCGAGAAAATTTATACTAACATCTTTCACCCCATAAACTTTGCCATGTTTAGTATCAAAAGTTACATTTACTTTTTTTACATTTATGCTATAAGTTGTCATTAATTCCACCCCTTACGTCCAATTTATCTCTAATAGCATCACCAACACTGTGTACTGACCAAACAAAAAGGACTATACATACCCCTGGTGATATAACTAAGTAAGGATTACTTCTAAAATACTGCCTTGCATCACTTATCATTATAGCCCAATCAGGTTCCGGTGGACCTAGTCCTAGTCCAAGATAGCTAAGGGATGCTACGCTTAGCACAACACCGCCAATCTTAGAAACAAATACTATAATTATGCTATCTGATAAGTTAGGTAAAATATGATAAATTAATATATATATATCTTTAGCACCTATATTCTTGAGATTTTCTATAAAATATTCGTTCTTAATATTCATAACTTCTGCTCTAACTAGTCTTGAAAAAGATACCCAAGAATTTATTACAATAGCTATTAAAAGACTTTTCATAGAAGGACCAAATACACCAACTATTGCAATCATAATACTTACACCAGGAAGTCCCATGAATATATTTGACATACTTGTAATAATATTATCTATCCAGCCACCATAATAGCCTGCAAAAAATCCAATAAATATTCCAACAAACATAGAAAATAAGGTAGCGAAAAAAGCTAGAATAATAGACTGTCTCCCGCCATGTAAAACTCTACTAAAAGTATCTCTACCCAATGAGTCAGTGCCTAACAAATGTTCAGAACTTGGTGATTCTAACCTTGAACTCATATCTATTTTTATTGGATCATATGGTGAAATAAAAGGTGCTATTACACTAATTACTAGTATTGATACAAGGACAAATAAAGGTATTTTAATATTCATAATTACATCTCACCCACTTTCATTTTAGGGTTTATTGTAAAGTATAGCATATCAAGAATCAGATTAATAACTACGTAAACAGTTCCTGTAACAAGAACGTAAGATTGTATAACATAATAATCTCTTGCATAAATAGATTCTATTGCATAGCTTCCTATGCCTGGTAATGAGAATACACTCTCCACAATACTAGCTCCTCCTAAAATAGAAGCAAAATGCAAACCTAAAAAAGTAATAATTGGCATAATTCCATTTTTAAATATATGAATTACACCTATTGTATAATCCTTCAATCCTTTGCTATTAGCTAATACTATGAATTCTTTAGATAGTACACCTATAAAATTAGCTCTACTCAATCTTGATATAAATCCTATAGTAGATAATGATAATACAACAGTTGGTAAAATCATTGATTTTTCAGATTCGTATCCACTAGTTGGTAAAACACCTAAATTTTCAGCAAAAATTGTTATTAAAATTATGGCGACCCAAAAACCTGGTATCGATGATGCGAGAGTACAAATAAACCTTAGAAAAACATCTATAATTGTATCCTTGAAAATAGTCATAATACATCCAATTATAATACCAGCTAAACTTGTAAGTAAAATAGAATATATTGAAAGTTTTAACGTAATAGGTAATCTTCTTACTATTTCTTCCGAGATATCTTTTCCAGTATATATACTCTTTCCAAAATCTAATTTAGCTATTTTTTTTATCCAATTGTAATACTGTATATGAAAAGGAAGGTCAAGTCCAAGTTCATGTCTTTTTTGCATAACCTCTTCTTCAGTTGGTACAGTTAATCCATCTCTGGTAAGAGCAATATATGCAGGATCTCCAGGGGATATTACCCCTAGAAAAAATGCACATATTGTAATACATATAAGAACAGGAATGAGATTCAATAACTTCCTAAAAAAATATTTAGTCATCAATTACTCCATTTAGTTTTTTGAAGTGAAACTCCATAATATTCTGATTGATATCCTTCTATTTTTTTATTAAAAGCAATAAGATTTACGTCATTAAAATAAGGTATTGCTGGTAGTTCTTCCACAGATATTTCTTGTATTCTATCGTATATTTCCTTACGTTTATTCATATCTTTTTCATTTTCGACTTTTTCAATGAGTTCATCTACTTCTTTATTTGAATATCCGAAACTCCATGATTTATTAAGTCCACTATCGCTCAACATCATGCTTTTAAATTGGCTATTAGGCTCAGAACTAGACATTCCTTTTATTTTAATACTCATATCATAGTCACCAGTTTTAGTAGCCTCACTCCATGCCGCTGATTCTAATATCTCAATTTTTACATCTAATCCTATTTCACTTAATTGTGATTGCAATAATTCTGCTTCATCTTTGTTAGGATATCTATTAAGCTCGCCTTGATTTAAAATAAGTTTAATTGACACTCTTTCACCACCTAAAACATCTTTAGCAAGCTTCTTTGCTTTTTCTACGTCATGTTCAACATTGTATTCAGTATAAAAAGGAGTACAACTATTAAGTACATTGATAGTTGGTGTACCTAAACCAGCATAAAAACTATCTAATATAAGTTGTCTATCAATTAGCAAGCTAACTGCTTGTCTCATTCTCACATCATTAAATGGTGCTTTTGTACCGTTTACAAGTATATAATGTGTTATAGTATTTGGTTCGTAAGATATATCAAATCTCTCATCTTTTACAAGTTCCATCGCCATAACGGGTTGAATAGCACCAAGATCTATAACACCCATTACTTCTTCTGCTTTAAGAGCTGCAAATCTAGTATCTGGATCTTTTATAACCTTAATTTTAATTGTTCCTGCAAGTGCTTTTTCTCCATAATAATCATCATTTCTACTTATAACACAGTACTGATCAAGTACATTTTCTGTAAGTTTAAATGGTCCTGTTCCCATTGGTAATCCATTAAAATTTCCCTCTGCATCAAAATTATTAGGGCTAAACATAGGACTTCCAAAGTCAGTCATAGCAAAATCAAGAGTAGGTAAAGAGTTTTCAAAAACTAATTCTACAGTATATTCATCAATTTTATTTACTTCAAGTAATCCAGGATATGTATTTTCAATATCCAGACTATAAAAACTAGATGGTTTCTTACCAAGCTTCATTCTATCAAAGTTAGCTATCACAGCATCAGCATTAAAATCTGCTCCATCATGAAACTTAACACCTTCTCTTAATTTAAATGTCCATATTGTGTAATCATCATTAGCTGAATAAGACTTAGCTAATTTAGGTGTTGGTCCATAATCTTCACCTTTAGTCAATAATGGCTCCCATACCATTAGTGCAGAACTACAATAATATGCATCTTTTTCACCAGGTGCTATATTTCTTGTTCCTGCAATTACTATAGGAGTGCTTTTATCGAATTCTGAATTTTCTTTCTCACTACTTTGTATATTTTCATTTTGATTTTCAACCGAGTTGACTATCGGTTGTTCTACAGCTGGTTTACTACAAGCTGTAAATAGAAGTGTTAAGACAATCATCATAACCATTAATAATTTTTTCATTTTTCTTCTCCAATTCTTTTATTGTTTTGTAATAAATGGATAAGATGTATTAATTCATTTAGAGAGGTTCAAATAATTTAATATTATTTGAAATATTTAGATTGCAAATAAAAAACATCCATAAAGGATGTTATTAGAATATTGAGTAGAAAAAATCTACAAAACTATCTAACTTCCCTCCGAAGTCATAATTATAATTAAAGGCAGATTTTCTGGCTCACAATAATAAGATTATTCATATTGCTTACAGTAGCGGGGGCTGCGAAGGCATTTAACCTTTTTCCCTATTATCTCTTAAAAAAGAGCACCTTTAACTTTCTTATTCATTTTTTCATATATTATCACTTTTGTAAATTGTTGTCAAGAATTTAAAAATAAAGAACTAGTTTTGATTAAACTGACTATTATATAAATCTGCATAAAAGCCATCTTGATTCAAAAGTTCTGTATGTGACCCTGATTCTATAACGTCCCCATGATTCATAACTAAAATCAAGTCTGCATTTTTTATAGTTGATAATCTATGAGCGATTATAAAACTAGTCCTCCCATGTGCTAAATTTGACATAGCTTTTTGAATTTGAATTTCAGTACGAGTATCTATGCTACTTGTTGCTTCATCAAGAATCAGTATTCCAGGATCAGATAAGAAAGCCCTGGCAATTGTTAATAATTGTTTCTGCCCTTGAGACAAATTTGTTCCTTCTTCATTTAAAACAGTATCATATCCATCTGATAAAGTTTTTATAAAGTGATGAGCTTGAGCAGCTTTAGCAGCAGTTATTATTTCCTCATCTATTGCGTTTTCTCGTCCATATGCTATATTTTCCTTAATTGTACCATTGAATAGCCATGTATCCTGTAACACCATTCCAATATGATGTCTTAAACTATTTCTTTTTATATGGTTTATGTTTATCCCATCTATTGTAATTTCTCCATCATTTACCTCATAAAACCGCATTAAGAGGTTTACAAGAGTAGTTTTTCCTGCACCTGTAGGTCCAACTATTGCTACAGTTTGACCTTCTTTAGCTGATATGTTCATACCTTTTATTAATACAGAATTTTTATCATATCCAAACTTTACATTTTTAAATTCTACATCTCCCTTAATACTCTTAAGTTCTGTGGAATTTGTTTCATCTTTAAGTTCTTCTACTTCATCAATTATCTGAAATACCCTTTCAGCAGCTGCCACTGCTGATTGAAGCTGATTTGATATTTGACCCAACATTGCTATTGGATGATTTAATTGTTTGTTGTATTGTAGGAAAGCTTGAATGCTACCAATTGAGATTATACCTCTTATTCCTAAAATTGCACCAACTATCGAAATTAAAACATATCCTAAATTGCTTATTAGGTTGTTGATAGGCATTATTATACCTGAAAAAAACTGAGCTTTCCAAGCTGTAGATGCTAAATCTCTATTTATTTTATTAAATTTTTCTATTGCTTCATTTTCCTTACCATAAGCTTTAACAATTATATGACCAGAAAATATTTCTTCTACGTGACCATTTAATTCCCCTAATTTCTTTTGCTGTCCTTTAAAATACTTTTGCGAGTGTTTCATAACAAAAATAATAGCAAACATGGATAAAGGAATAGAAATCAATGTAATGAAAGTCAACAATGGACTTATTGTCATCATTATAACTAATATACCAACAACAGTAACTAATGATGATATTATTTGAGTTACCCCTCTTTGCAAAGTTGTACTAATAGTTTCTGTATCATTGGTAACTCTGCTTAAAATGTCCCCAACCGCATTTTGGTCAAAATATTTCAGCGGCAATCTATTAATTTTATCAGATACATCGTCTCTCATTTTTCTAACAACATTTTGTGACACGCTAGCCATTACATATTCCTGAATATATGAAAATAGCGAACTGACAATGTATAATAAAAATAAATACATTATTATTGTTTTTATATATTCAAAGTTAAAAATCCCAGTTTTTACTCCTTCCACTAATGAATCAGTACCTTTTCCTAATACTTTAGGACTAAGTATAGAAAAAATTACACTAATAATAGAAGTGATAAATACTGTTATTATTCTATATATTTGAGGTTTAAAAGAAACAAGTAACCTTTTTCCACTATTTTTAAAGTCTTTTGCTTTTTCAACTGGTCTACCACCCCGCATAGGACCAGGACCACCAGAACGCCTTTGATTATTTCTATCGCTCATTAAAGTTGCTCCTCTCTTAATTGGGATGATGCCATTTCCCTATAAACATCATTGTTCTTCATAAGCTCATTATGTGTTCCTATTCCAGATATTACTCCTTCATCTAAAACAATAATTCTATCTGCATTAATAATTGAACTAATTTTTTGAGCTACTATTATTACTATAGAATTTTGTGTCACTGAAAATAGTGTTTTCCTTACCTTAGCATCTGTTTTTGAATCGAGGGCTGAAAAACTATCATCAAAAATATATATTTCAGGCTTACGCACCAAAGCCCTTGCAATTGATAATCTTTGCTTTTGTCCACCTGATACATTTTTCCCACCTTGAGCAATAAATGTGTCTAACCCACTTTCCATTTCTGATACAAACTCTGTTGCCTCTGCTATATCCAAAGCATTACAAATTTCATCATCTGATGCATTCTCTTTGCCATACTTTATATTATCTCTTATGGTTCCTGAGAATAAAACAGCTTTTTGCGGAACTATACCAATTTTATTTCTAAGATAATGCTGTGGCATATCTTTTATATTAACTCCATCTACAAGTATTTCACCCTCTGTAACATTATAAAATCTAGGTATAAGATTTATTAGTGTTGATTTGCCCGAACCTGTACCACCAATAATTGCAGTTATTTCTCCCTTTGAAGCCTTAAAATTAATTCTTTTAAGAACTGGTTCATCTGCACCTGAATATGAAAATGAAACATTTCTAAATTCTATTTCTCCTTTCAAATCATCATTTGCATATTTTATCTCCGATGATTCTTTTATAGTTATTTCAGTTTCTAAAACTTCATTTATTCTCTTAGCTGATGCGGCAGCTCTTGGTACCATAACAAAAAGCATTGACATCATAACAAAAGAAAATAAAATCAATGATGCATATTGAATATATGCCATTAATGATCCTATTTGCATTTCTCCTATATTTATACGTTTTGCACCAAACCATACTATTGCTATAGTTGTGAAATTTAATATAATCAATATTCCAGGCATTAAAACTGCCATAATTTTATTTGCCTTTATTGCTGTTTCAGTTAAATCATCATTTGCTGTTTTAAATCTAGACTTTTCGTAATCAATTCTATCAAAAGCTCTGATAACTCTTATTCCAGTTAAATTTTCTCGCATAACTAAATTAACCTTATCAAGCTTAACTTGCATTGAAGAAAATAATTTTCCACCAAATTTCAATACAATTAAAACTAGTACAACTATTGCAGGTAGAGCAATCATTAAAACCCAAGATAAGCCAACATCAGTCTTTATTGCCATAAAAATACCGCCTAAGGTCATAATAGGTGCCATAACCATCATACGTAATATAACTAATACTACCATTTGAATTTGAGTTACATCATTAGTACTTCTTGTAATCAACGAAGCAGTTCCAAATTTATTAAATTCATCAAGAGCAAAGTTTTCAACCTTTTCAAATATTTCATTTCTCAATTTTTCAGAAAATTTTGCTGACACAACTGAAGATAATAAGTTTGATATAACGCTAAACAAGACAATTCCTATAGTAAAAATTAGCATTTTAATACCAGAATTTATTACATATGACACATTATTTTTCAATATACCATTGTTTACAATATCCGCCATTAGCGATGGAATATTTAAATCACATAGTGTTTGTAACAAAACAAATATTAAAACTCCAGAAATCATACCTGAGAAACTCTTTAATTTTTTAAATATTTTTAGCATGTGTGCTCCTCTATATTAAACATATACATTAACTTAACTTTATTATTATAATACAAACTGTCTTAAAAATACCTTTACATTTTTATAAATAAAATATTTTGAAATAAGCCTCACAATATTTCAATATATTGTGAGGCCTATAATCAATATTTATTAATCTAATTCTATATCATATATTTCATATATCAGACTTAATATTTCATCAGAGTTTGGTATATAAAACGATAGTCCATTTCTAGTTTCCGTGCTTCCTGGCAAAACATGCAAGCTTACGTTTTCTGTTGACATACCAATTGAACTAACCCCTAAAGACGTACATTCTGCTAAAGACAAGTCTGTTCCTATATACGGGTACACTTCACTAATTACCTTAGGTAGCTTAAAACTAAAAGCTTTTTTAATAGCTGATTTAATAAATTGCTGTTGTGTTTCTATCCTACCTAAATCTCCCTCAGCATAACCCGAATAACCCTTGTAATTGGTCTTCCTAAATCGTAAAAACTCCATAGCCTTGTCACCATAAATAGTTTGTTTACCTTCTGGTATGTCTATATAAAGAGGTGGATCCGAATATGGGTCTGAATATTTCATATGAAAGGGTACATCAACCTCCACTCCATCAACTGCATCTACAGCTGCTCTAACACCATCATAATCAATAGTAGCATATTTATCTATAGTTATACCAGTCAACCTTTTAACCATTTCTTCAAGACCTTCTATACCTTTAACAGTATAAACAGTATTAATCTTATTATTTGCACTATTTACAAATCCATCTCTTTCACAATATGTATCTCTAGGTATTGATATAATATCAACTTCTTTAGTTTTTGTATCATAACTTGCGACCATAATTGTATCTGTTCTTTCATGTTCAAGCCCAAGCAACAAAATATTTACTCTTCCTTTTTTCACAATTGCCTTTTCTAAAGGTGTATCATTTGGATTTTCTTCTGTTTTGCCATTTATTATTCTAAATATATCAGTTGCATCTACATTTTTTTCGCTATATAAATATATACCACCTGCAATAATAATCATAAAACAGGCAAGCGAAGTGAAAAACACTTTGAAAAAATATTTCAATTTTTAATCCTCCATAATATTGCTAACATTAATAACATCTTTTTCATATTACCATTCTATATAATAGCACAAAAAATTATTTTGTAAAGCATTAAATAAAAAATCCCTATATAGCGGACTTTTAGTTCCGTGCTATAGGGATACAAATATTTTCTACAATTTTTCTTCGTAAAATGCTTTAAAATCCATAATTACTCTTTCTTCTTCAAGATATCTGGCAAATGAATATAACACATCCGAAAGTCTATTAACAAATTTCAATAATACATCACTTACCTCTTCATGTTTCTTTAATGTTATTATTCTCCTTTCTGCTCTCCTGCATATTGTTCTAGACATATGTAGTGCAGCAGATGCTTTAGACGTCCCTGGTACTATGAAAGCATCTGCCTGATTTATTTTAGGTAAACAACCATCAATTATTCTTTCAAGTCCTTCTATATCCGCTTCAGTTACTTTATAATTAAATTTTCCTTCTTCTACTGTTGCAAGTTCTCCTGCTACAAAAAACAACCTCTTTTGAATTTTAAACAATAAATCACTTATGTATTTATCTTCTACAAATTTAGCTGCAAATCCAATTGATGAATTAAGTTCGTCAATTGTACCATATGCTTCTACTCTTAGAGAATCTTTGTCTATTCTAGTTCCGTCATAAAGCGAAGTTTGACCTTTATCTCCTGTTTTTGTGTATATTTTCATATAAAGCCCTCCATTTCATTTTTTATATGAATAGAGACTTTATATATGTCTCTATTTCATTTCATTTATAATAGTATTCTTACTAGAAGTTTCTAAAAAACTGCTCATTTCGTCTGAAATTTTCCCAAATTCTTCAATTGATAAGTTTTCTCCCCTTATTCCAGGATCAATATTTACATTTTGCAAAACTTCTTTTACAGTTTCCTTAGAACAATCAAATTTATTGCTTAGTCCATTTAGTATAGTTTTCCTTCTCTGATTAAAAGAACCTCTTATTACTTCAAACAGCATTTTTTCATCTATTACATTTATTCTAGGTTCTTTTAATATGTCTAAAGCTATTACAGCTGAATCTACCTTAGGTCTAGGCATAAAAACAGAACTAGGAACAATCATAGCAACATTTGTATTTGCTCTATATTGAACCGCCAGTGATATTGCACTGTATTCTTTTGTTCCAGGTTTAGCATTTAGTCTATTTGCAACTTCCTTTTGAACCATTACTACAATTCTTGATATTTTATATTTATCTTCAAGAACTTTCATGATAATTGGTGTTGTTATATAATATGGAAGATTAGCAACAAGTTTTACATCCATTCCTGCAAATTCTTCTTCTATAAGCTTATCAACATCAATTTTCATAAAATCTTCATATATTATTTTTATATTTTCATATTTAAGTGTTTCTTTATGAACACCTCTTAAACTTTCATCTATTTCTATAGCTACAACTTTTTTTGCCTTTTTGCATAATCCTTGAGTTAATGTTCCAAAGCCAGGTCCAATTTCTATTACACCTGAATTTTCATCTATATCTGCAGCTTCAACTATTTTATTTATTATATTACCATCAATTAGAAAATTTTGTCCCAATCCTTTACTAAACTTGAATCCATATTTTTCTAATATTTCTTTCATAACCCTTGGTGAATACAACTTCATATCATCCATATTATAATTACCCCTTAATTTCTTCTTTAAACAATTTAATTTTCATTTTCATTTACAATTGTAATTGCTGTCTCTAGCTCTTCTCTTGTTATACCAAAACTATTTAATCTCTTTAAAAATTGTTTTGCACTGCAATATCCTATACCAATTTCATCACCTAGTTTACCTCTTCTTTTTGATGCATTTTCATTGCCTATGAGTTCGTAATAAACCATGTCATGATTAGTGAATTCTTTTCTATCCACAGATAGTTCGGCTTTTGCATTGGAAAGTGCTACTCTAATTTCTTCTGGTGATGCATTTTCAACACCTATGTTACCATTTTTATTAGCTTTATCTCTTGGAATAAAAGCATGCTTACAATTTTCTATTTCACTTGATAATATGTTTCTAATTTTTTTACCTGGGTAATCAGGATCTGTTAATATTATAATTCCTCTATTTTTTGATGCTCTTTTTATTACCTTAATAATTTTATCATTTATTCCCAATCCACTAGTTGATATTACTTCTGCATCAACCGCTTTTTTTACTGCCGATATATCAGATTTACCCTCAACTACTATTATTTCTTTTATCAATTTATATATTCTCCTTACATGAGTAATTCACTAATTATTGATTTTTATACAATAAAGATTTTATTTTTGTTACCATTAAATCTACTGCAACTAAATTATTTCCACCTTCAGTCACTATTATATCTGCATATTTTTTACTAGGTTCAATAAATTGCTCATGAGCAGGTCTAACAGTATTAATATACTGAGACATAATAGAATCAAGTGTTCTTCCTCGTTCTTTCATATCTCTCATTATTCTTCTCATTATTCTTATATCTGCGTCTGTATCTACAAATATTTTTATATCTAACAGTTCTCTTATTTTTTCTTCATAAAAAACTAATAAGCCTTCGACTATAATAATTTCTTTTGGATCTACCATTATGTTTTCTTTTTTTCTATTGTGTATTTCATAATCATATATAGGTTTTTCAATAGTTTCTCCATCTTTTAATCTTTTAATATGTTCAACGAATAAGTCCGTATCAAAGGCAAATGGGTGATCATAATTAGTTTTGCATCTTTGTTCATAGGTTAATCCACTTTGATCCTTGTAATATGCGTCATGTTCTATTATACATATACTCTTTTCTGGAACTTCTGAGTATATTCTATTTACTATTGTTGTTTTGCCTGAACCGCTTCCTCCAGATATTCCTATAAATATTGGTTTCTTCATTTGTACTTTGTAACCTCCCTAAATCAAACATTGTAATATTAATTTATATAAAATATAAGCAATTTTTTCAAATTATATTATTAGTACACATACAATATACACTATTTTTATGTCTTTGCATATAGATTTTATATAACTTAACAAAAATTTTGCTTCTATAAAATTTTACAAATAAAAATTGCCTGCATTACAATCACAGGCAATTTTTATTTTTGTTACTTATTGATATTTTTGATATTAATTTTTTAGGGGATATTGTATTAATTTAATCTAAGATATAAACCTTTACTTGTCTCCTTCCAAAATTATAACAATCTGTACCACTTTCCATAAATAAATCTATTTTGTTACCTTTTATTGCTCCCCCTGTATCCTCTGCAGTTGCAAAACCATAATCAGGACTGCCATCAATCGAAGCTACGTATAACTTCGTTCCAAGAGGTATAACCCTCGGATCAACTGCTACTGTGCCCGGCTGAGCTTTTGTGCCGGACGCCGTGATTCCATATTCTGGATCACCAGGATTTTTACCTGTACTTTCATAAGATAAATCATAAGCTGTGGCCGTCAACACCAGTTCATTAGAATATCTAAATCCACCACGTGAAGTTACCAGATGCTTTTTTGTTCCTATCTCTATTATCTTATCTACAGGTTCTTTATAAACTATCTCTTCTTCTAAATTTTTGGAAATAAGTTCTCCGTCTAAATATGTTTCTTGATAAACAGATTTTTTCATTCCATCTGAACCATTTTGAATGACCTTTTCGTATCCTTCAAATTGATTGTCATTTTTTACTATCTTTGTTTCATGTTCTACACCGTCTCTAATTATATCATACTTAATTTCTGATATAGGCTCGTCTGATGCTGCAATTACAGGGCTTAATTCTGTTAAGGTATCTGCAAATGCAAAATTTCTGTCATTCTTTTCATTAATATCATAAGTTACAATAAAGCTCATTACTAAAATTGTTACAATTAAAAATGGGTATATTTTTTTTCCTTTCATCATAACACCTACCTTCAATATTATATCCGATATTGACAAACCCTCGTCGTCAATCAAAGGTATAAATTTTTCTTTTAGAAAAATTTACTTTTTGTACTTGTATAAAACTAATACATTATAGGCAATCCCTAGCAAAAATCCCATATTTTTTGCACAAAGCGTATTATATATCATAACTTAATATTTATCAAGTTATATTTTATTTCTTTATTGACATATATTTTACTCCGCATTAATTTTAATACAAACTATTACAATTTTAAAGTAAATCTTCCTAGTATATATAGATATTATTAACAAAGTTTAATATTATATACTATAATTACATAAAAAAAACAATTGCCTAGCAATTATTTCTTTCAAATTATTAATGATTTAATTTATATTCACAAAATTATATAGTTATGTATTTATATTCATTTACTTTATCGTATAACTTCATCATTATTTTCTCAAACTGTACTCCTTCAGGGTGAGGCGTACCTGTTAAATATGTAGTTTTTACAGCTTCAGATACAAATTTAGAAGCTAGTTCTATAGATTCTGGTAATTTGTTATTGTTTAATAAATATCCAATAAAAAGCGAAGAAAACAAATCTCCTGTACCTGGATATCTAGTTCCAATATTATCAAATGGTATCTTCCAATATTTATTCTGTTTTCTATCATAACAAGCATTAATATGCTCTCCTAAATCTGTCTTTATTCCGGTAATTACTATGATATCTGGTCCCATGTCACTTAAACTTTTAAGATATCTTTTAACTGTTTCAGTACTAATATCTACATTTGAATATTTTTCATTTAATAGTATGCTGACTTCGGTAAGATTTGGTGTTATTATATCTGCATTTGCTACTAATTGACTCATTTTTTTCACCATATCATCTGTGTATGTCTTATAAACTATACCATGATCTCCCATAACAGGATCAACTACTACAAGGGCATTCGATTTAGATTTAACTCTTTTTATTATATCTAATATAATATTAATTTGTTTTTCAGAACCTAAAAATCCACTGTATACACAATCAAATTCAGCATCATTTTTTTCCCAAACATTAAAATATTCTTTCATATGCTTTGTGAAATCATAAAAAAAGAACTCTTTATACTCAGAATGATTGCTTAAAAGTGCTGTCGGTAATGGACAAACCTGACAACCAAGAGCTGATAATATAGGCAGTATTACAGTCATAGAGCATCTTCCGACACCTGATATATCGTGAATAGCAGCAATTTTGGGAACGTAGTTTTTCATTTTTTCCTCCTAACATCTCTTTGTAATGTTAATATAATCTAATTTTGCATTTTACAAAAGGTACAGATTTATGTTATATAGACATGACAGCATATCATATAATTTATACTTTTAAAGCTTCCTTCACCATATAATACTATTCGCAAGCAATAATTTTTATCTCCTTACTAAATTTCTATTTTCTGCCCATAAAAATACCTCCTAAAATAGATTCTGTAATTTTAATTAATTACATTGTCTAATTTGGAGGTATTATATCATTTAGTATAGAGTGCCTTATATTATATTTATTGATTTTTTAAAATTACATCATGGGCAGAGCCTTCTGATATACTTGTAGATGATACTAAACATAGCCTTGCTGTTTTTTGCAACTGATGAATTGATTTGCTTCCTAAATTACACATTGTTGATTTTATTTTATGAAGTGTCGTTCCTAATCCATCGTCTAATTTACCTGCATATGGTACATAGGAATCAACACCCTCTTCAAATTGAAGGTCTGTTTTACCACCTAAATCATACCTAGCCCAGTTTCTGGCTCTGTTTGAACCTTCACCCCAGTATTCTTTTACGAATCCGTTACCATATTTAATTTTAGCTGTAGGGCTTTCATCAAATCTTGCAAAATATCTTCCAAGCATTACAAAATCTGCTCCCATAGCCAATGCTAATGTAATATGATAATCATGTACTAATCCACCATCAGAACACAAGGGAACATATATCCCTGTTTGTTCAAAATACTCATCTCTGGCAGCAGCTACATCTAATACAGCCGAAGCTTGACCTCTACCTATACCCTTTTGTTCACGAGTAATACATATTGATCCTCCGCCTATGCCTATTTTTACAAAATCTGCACCCGCATCTGCCAAGTATCTAAATCCATCTGGCTCAACTACATTGCCTGCACCAACTTTAACTTTTTCACCATATTCTTCTTTTATCCATTTTATTGTATCAGCTTGCCATTCGCTAAATCCTTCTGATGAATCGATACATACTATATCAACACCCGCCTCAACTAATGCGGGAACTCTTTCTTTATAGTCTCTAGAGTTAATACCAGCACCTACTATGTATCTTTTCTGACTATCCAAATTTGCTCTTGGATTTTCTTTGTCATCTGAATAATCTTTTCTAAAAACCATATACACTAAATTGAATTCTTCATCTACTATAGGTACAGCATTAAGTTTATTATCCCACAATATATTATTTGCTTCAGAAAGTGAAATTCCTTCTCTTCCAACTATCAAAGAGTCATCTTTAGTCATAAATTCACTAACTTTTTTATCTAGTGGATCTCTTGTAATTCTATAATCTCTACTTGTTACAATCCCAAGAAGTTTTCCAGTTGGTGTCCCATCATCAGTTATAGCCATTGTTGAGTGTCCTGTTTTTTCCTTCAACGCTAAAACATCTTTTAATGTGTGGTTAGGCGTTAAATTCGAATCACTTATTACAAAACCAGCTTTGTATTTTTTAACTTTTCTAACCATTTCTGCTTCTTCTTCAATTGTTTGGGAACCATATATAAATGATATTCCTCCATTTTTAGCTAGTGCAATTGCCATGTTATTATCTGAAACTGATTGCATTATTGCTGATGAAAATGGAATATTAAGCTTTAATTCAGGTTCCTCGCCTCTTTTAAACCTTGTAAGAGGAGTGCTTAAATCCACATTATCTACAATACAATCTTTTGTAGTTAAATTAGGTAAAAGTAAATATTCTCCAAATGTTCTGGAAGGCTCATTAATAATTCTTGCCATCTATATTCTCCTTTTTTGATTTATTATTATACGAACAAATATAATTATTCTTGATAGATTATCATAAGATATGTGCATTGTCAACATCTATAATTAACTTTTGTATCTATTTTTAAAACAGAATAAAAAAAGACAGTCCTTAGACTGTCAATCATTAAATATTATTCTTCTTCGTCGTCAAATAACTCGTCAAGTTCTGCATCATCAAGTATCTCATCAAATGCTTTTGTCACATTCTCATATTCTTCATCTAATTCAATACTAACTAATTCAAATCCACCCTCTTCATCTTCTTCATAACCATATAGGAAGATTTCTCCATCTTCTTGGTTTTCGAGTGGCAATAATGCTATATATTCTTTTTCTTCAACAGGGAAAATTGCAATTACTGCACATTCAATTTCTGTTCCGTCTTCAAGTGTAAGTGTCATTATTTCTTCATCGTGGCATCCACAACCACATCCACAATCATCATCACAACCGCATTCATCATCACAATCGCAACCATCTTCGCATCCACATTCGTGTAAATCTTTATCTTCAATCATTTTATGTACTTCCTTATATTTATTTTCCAGTGACTATACAGTACATGGATATATAAACTTTAACAGAACGTAATAAAAATTGCAAGCCGTATTTTCATATTTTTCATTTTTTTTCATGTAATTTTAAGACAATATTAAATTAAAGCATTTAGTGACAATACTATGCTTGTACTTAACAAGAAATTAGTTGATATTCATAAATTCTTCGAATACTTTTTCCCTAAACTTTTCATCATTTATATTAATTAAATTTTGTGAAACTTCAATTTCAATAACTTCACTACCTTTGAGCAATAATAAAATATCACCATATATTAAAGTTGCCTTATCACAATTCCAATACTTTTCGGAAATATTTTCTATTTTAGCATTAATATATGTTTTCTTTTTATATTCATTTATTATACCATTATATAAAATAGTTGCTATTTCTTTATTTATACATTTAAAATACTCTGTTTCTATTATATAGAAATTATAGTTATCACTATAATACTCTTCATATTTGTAATGAGTAGGAACTAAAGGGTTATAACTTATAGTAAAGTCATTTCCATCTATTTCATTTGTGTCAATAAAATCTGATATCTTGATTACAGAATATTTATCAGGAATAGTAATTATGCCATTTGGATTTTTAGCATATTCATCTAATGATATGCTAGACATAGAATAAACTAATATTGTAATACCAATAAAGATACTGCTTATAAAAACTACTTGCATTTTTTTGTTAAGATCTTCCTTAATTCTCACAAAAATAAAGCAACTGAAGATAACGAATCCTAATATTGCTAAAACTGACAATTTTATATTTAAATTGTACAATAGACCTTTCGAAAAAAAGCCGCTAAACAAGACTAGTATTGAAAGCGCTTGTAAAATATAAGCAAAAGCATCAGAAATTGTATTTCTAAATCTTGCAAACTTATAATGTTTCCGACTTGCTTTTAGACTCATAGTTGATTCTATTTTAAAATACCATATAAATTTGCTTATAAAAGAATAGCTAGCCATAATATAAATCATCGGAATAAGTAGAAATATCATTCCATCATTACTACGTATTAAATAATAAAGTATTTTGCTATTAAATTTAAATATATATACTGACAATATTATAAGACAAATTAAATAAAATAAACTTTTATACATTTCCTTTTTCCACACATTATTAATTATTAATTCCTTTTCGGATTCCATGTCAGTATGTATACGATAGGTATTTTCATAATTTTCAGCATAAAAAAATTGCATTTGGTCATAAGAAGTAATAAAATGCCATCCTAACCACTCACAAGATTTATTATAATTTTCATCAAATTCACTATCTCTTTTAAATAAAGATTTTTTTGATTTTGATGCTATATCAACACAAAATTTTAGCGTTCTTGGATTTGTCGGTGAGAAGATTGCCTTTTGATTGCTTATTTCCTCAAGCATCCATCCCTTCATTGCCATTTCTTCAAGATATCGCTCCATAAGTTTATATTCAAGCTTAGAGAATCCCCAATTTACTTTCTTTTTGATTTTTTCCATATTATAATACCTCAATTCACTTATACCATCTGTAACATTTTACTATCATTTTGTAAAAATTGCAAAAAAAATATATAGTCTATATTGCAAAATTTTCTTTACAGATTTGCATATATCAACTATAATTTTCATATGAACTAATATCGGGATGTAGCGCAGCTTGGTTAGCGTACAAGTCTGGGGGACTTGGGGTCGCTGGTTCGAATCCAGTCATCCCGATACCTACTTAATTTTTTACAAATTTGTAGTACCGCAAAGTTAAGTTTTAAGTTTTACGTAAAAATTTATATATCTTCATTTCCAATATATAATCTTATTAAATCATCATCATTGACTAACTCTCGAATCCTTTCATATAACGGTATAGCTTTAGACCTCATTTCTTGTATTGTTTCATCTGGCAAATCAAGTATTATCATGCCATTATCAACAAGTATTTTTTCATATTCTTTAAAGCGCTCATCTGCCGTTTCACGGATATATGCTGTTGCATTAACGGAAGCTTCTTCAAGTATTGCTCTTTCAGCTACGCTTAAGCTGTTGTAATACTTATCGCTTGTTATAAGATTTACTAGATGCGGTAAATGGTTAGTTTTAATAAGATATTTTTGTACCTCGTAAAATTTTGAAGCGATTATATTTTCATATGGATTATCCTCAGAATCTATAAATCCAAACTTCAAACTTGTGTATATTTCGCTAAATGGCAGCGGTATTAATATAGCGCCAAGTGATTCCCAAAACTCTTCATGACTTTTATTTTGAATTGTTCTTATTTTTATCCCATTGAAATCATCTATATTTTGTATTTCCTTGTTTGTTGTCAGCTGCTTGAACAATGGATCAGAAAATCCCAGCAATTTATAGCCACCGCTTTTGTAAATGTTACTGATTTTTTCATAAAATTCTGGATTATTAATTATTTTTCTTAAGTCACTTGTATCAGTGTAAACTAGTGGCATATCAAATATAGACAATTTAGGCATAAATCCTACCTGTGGTGCTACCGTTTGAACTATCAAATCGATATTGCCATCTTTCAATATATTTTGAAGCATCTGCCTATCTGCCCCTAATTTCCCATCAGTATATATATCTATTTTTATTTTCCCATTACTTAAATTATTTACTTCTTCAGCAAATTTCTCTGCATAAAGATAAGATGGTGAACCCTTTGGAGTCACCATACCTAATGACATTGTAAGCTCCCTAATTTCCTCCTGAGGCAATTCTAACTCAGTCCTGAAAATTTGTATGTTCTTGTATGATGGAAGTTTAATTATTTGATTAAAATTTAATATTTGATTAATTGATTGTACAGGATTTAAATTGACGTTTAATTTGTACACATAATCAGGATAAAATTGCACATTCTTAATTTGAACCGGATAATATCCTAATGCATCAATATTTATAATGTATTCATTATTTCCATACGGTGCAAATACTCTTATATTTGCATTATCTATAGGTGTACCATCAGTTGAAAATATTTTGACATCTATAAAACCTTTGTGTATTTTATTTTTTTCAAATATATCAAAGCTTAACATAAAAACATTATTATTTGAATATTCAAAATCACAGTAATACAATAATATCACTTCCTTTTGATTTATCTAAATCATTATATTCAGAAAGAAATAAAATGAAACACTTAGTATGTATCATTTTTTATTATCTAAATAAGTTTAATTTATAAAGTTAAAATCCATAAAGTACTTTAAAATAAATAAAAAATGTCATGACAAATCAAAATTGTCATGACATAAATCCAGTCATCCCGACCAATTACTAAATAGAATTATATTTTACATAATATTCATCATATGTAAGCTTACTTTTAAATACTTTAGTTGCAAGATCGACTCCTAAGTACCTAAGATGCCAAGGTTCGTAAATATATCCTGTAATTTTCTCTGCTCCTTTTGGGTATCTGATAATAAATCCAAATTTATGAGAATTTTCATTTATCCATTTTCCCTCAATTGTTTCTCCAAATTCTTCTACTAAATCGAAATCAACACATTCAGAAGTTACATCCATTGTTAGTCCTGTTTGATGCTCACTATGACCTGGTTTTGCACTAAATCTATTAGCGGCTTCTTCTCCATGCTTTTCAGCATAGTTTTTAAATAAATTAACTTGTGTAATATATGAGCGATAACCTGAAGCAGCATATAATGTTAACCCATTGCTATAAGCTTCCTTAAATAATTCTGACAATGCTTCTGAAGCAACCTTTCTCAGCATGCGAGATTCAGGTCTTTCAATTTTCATTGGAACATTTATGTTTATCAAATCAATTGGAATATAATTAGATGGAAGACCTCTTTTTTTATTTACCAAAGCATCTAATTTTTCAGGATATTTAAGTACAATTATTTCATTTTCAATACTCATAATAATTTACCTCAATTATAATTTATATTTCTTAATTTTCAATAGTTCGGTGACTTCAGTTAATAATTTATAGCTAATATTAATATATTACATTATGTTTTATGTTTTTAGCGAAGTCTGAAGCCCTTTCCCTTATATTTTCTATTTTTTCTATATCTCCAATATCATTTGCTGTTTCCATTAACACAAATTTAGGTGGTAGCATAAATGTTTTGTTTATATTTAATGCGCTGATTAACTGCTGTGCTACTATATCGCTACCGCTATGTCCAGATACAACAACTGCATAAAAATATTTATCATAGAATTTAGTTTTTCTAAATAATGCAGTCAATCTATTTATAACGGCTGACATGTTTGCACTTATAGCGTCATTGTAATTTGGACATAGCATTATTAATACATCACAATCTAGTATGGCTGGATAAACTTCGTCTACCATTACTCCTCCATAAAAACAATTTGTGCTTTCAGAATAGTGCTTGCATGCTTTGTATAAGCAGCCTTTGCAATCTCTAACAGAACCATTTTCTATATGTATTTCATTTATTTCATTTCCTTCTAAATTATCTTTTACCATTTTCCACAAAGTTAATGTATTTGATGTTTTATAATTACTTGAATGAAGAGTTAAAATGTGAGGATTCTTAATTTTATTCATATTAAAATTCATTAGTCTTTTTACAGTTTTTTTGCAATCTCTGAAACATATATCAATCAAATCCATATTATGAATTTTCTTGTATGTGTTAAAATTTTGCAAAGAACCAGTAGCTTCCGAAACAGGCCTTCCCGGGAATGTACAACCAGCCATATTAGCATATAATATAATTTTTCGTGATATATCTCTAGTAAAAAACTCATTATCGCTATTTATTATTATACTTGCTACTGAATTATCAAAAAAATCATTATTCGACATATTAATTTTTTCAAGCATTTTATATAATTCAATATTTATACCAGTATAACCAAGTTCAACAGCAAATAAAATACGCCTATTTTTCATATCTTTAAATTCATTAAACTTCTCTATTGTACTTATACTAAAATATTCATAGCCTTCTAAAGAATATTTTAGCATATTATTTAACCTCTCTGAACATTGCCCTGGCATTAAAACTAACAACTTATCCAAACTATCACCTCAAATTCTATCACTCAGTATTAGCAGTAACAAGTAACTCATATCACTATTATTCTACAAGCAGTAAACTACAAAGGTAACATTTACTTTATTTGTTCTAAAGCTTTATAGGTTCTATCTATCCTATCAAATAATGCTTGTGGCATATTAATCTTTTCGATTTCAATTCCTACAGGAGTGTTTCTATTTTTAGCACCCATATACACACCCCCTATAAAATTAGAACTGTAATGCCATTTTCCTGATAAAGTATGTATAATTGATATCGCGCCAGAAGACAATGCTGGAGCAATAAATGGTTTAAATCCTGTTTTTCTAACTTCAAGATTTGCTTTTACTGCCAATTTTGTAAGTTCTATAGACAACTCATCATTATAATTATTAATGCTATCTGCGATTATTAAATCATTTCCATGTGGCCCAAATGCCCTTCCTTCTTTTAGAAACTGAGAAAATTTCAATTCTTTTTTAGCATAATAACTAGCCCTTGCATTCATAACTCCAAGTCCATAGCCTTTTATTTGTTCAGGAGAAAGCATACCATTACTTTCTTCAAATACTACCTTACATAAAGGATCAACAGGATCTGACACAACTGCAAAAATACCTTTAAATTTTTGTTGTGCAGCCATTTGTGCATATTCTCTTATAAGTTTAGAATTTTCTTCAAATTGTACCATCCTAACATCTTTTACACTTGAACCAATTGGAGGAACACCTTTAGATGCACAAAATGCAAACAAATCACAATCAAACAACTCTTCCTTCTTTATGCCATGAACCTCAGGAAAATAATTATAATCAAAAGGAAGTGAAGTTTGGTTCATTTCATATTCCCATCGCTTAATTTTATCCTCACTTCTATCAAAAATTCCTATTGAATAAATACAATTTCCTCCAAGTAATTTAAGTCCCATAAGCATAGTGCTTCCAACGTCTCCAAGAGCTAAGATATTTACTCTTTTTTTTCTAGGCTCTTCTATACAAAAACACTTCTCATATTCATCGTATGATGTATTTACTGCCTTAACTTTTCTAATTTCAATTAATTCTTTAATTCTTTCTGGAATAGTTTCTTTTGTTTCTTTTAATAAAAGTATATCAATAGTTTCTTCTTTAAGATATAAATCTGAAACGCTTGTAATAGCAAATGTTTTTTTCGATTTATTTTTCACAAGTTTTGTTAAATAATATAAACAATAACAATTGCTCAAGGCTTCATCTTCACTTATTTTATTATAATTATATTCATCTCTTAATGAAAACAAATAATTATTATCATGTTGATAATAGTACATATTATTTTATATACCTCTCTAGTTTAATTAAATTTTCAATACTTACATCCATATAGCTAGATGCCTCAAAGTTTGAATCGTAGGAAATGTTTTTCCCTATAAATGGATATCTCGGCGAAACCAACACTTCTCCAAGTCTTTTAACAGTTAGATTTTTTTCATACATACTCTGATATTCAGACTCAAGCACTTTTAATATATTTTTTGCATTAACAAGACATGTCATAGATAAATTATATATATCTTCATTTGTTGCACTCTTAATAAATGGAGGTGCAACATATGGAAGTATGAGATTAATAGATGGTATTAAATTAAGGTTACTTTCGTCCTCAGACCATATTTCATCTCCTCCCAAGAAAGGATACATTAGATTCTCATTGAACCAAATTCGTAAATTAGGAATAAAATATGCAGAGTCAACATTTCTACCCTGTATTTCCATCAAATCTTTACCTCTTCCAGACATAATTCCAACAATTATCTTTTCTACTTTGACATCTTGACTTTTTAATATAGGATCTATTTCCTTTATTCTATAACCCTTATGCAACAAATCATCTACTAATATAACAGGTCTATCAAATGATTTTATAGTTCTTATTTGATTTTTTAACGGAGAATAAAATGGATATTCTAAAATTCTAAAACGCTTAACATCTGTTGTAAATACTTTTTCTGTATGCAATGATTTTGTAACCGTATTTGGTACGACCATACCTTTTAGAATGTTTCCAAAAGGAACACACATATACTCTCCTAATACTCGTGGATTTTGAACTTCATCTGGAACTCGATTAATACCACAAACTTTTTGTATCAAAGTTTGGTTTATCATATCATTATCAAATGATAAAACCAAACTTCCTGGGTACAATTTTGTAAATGATTCTTGAAGGTCTTTTCTTGATTTTTTTATTACTTCTTGTACATTAGGAGTCAAATTTAATGGTTCTTTTATAAAACTTTCAAGATTAAGTGTAAGACAAATAGGAAACTTCATATCAACTGCATAAATCGTCTTATCTATACTTTCATCATTAAGTCTCTGAAACCCTTGAAGTTCAAGTGTTTCATATACCTTTTCACTATTTATATTTGAAATTATGTTATAATAAAGCGCATAAGTGTAATCATGTTTTAAACAATGCGCTAAAGTCTCTGTTATAATTATTTGTTCTAGATTATCATATGTAATGCTTGGGTTAATGTATATACCATCTACTACTATAATTCTTCCAGCTGTTTTTTCTCTAACAAAGTTAGCTATTGGTTGACTTTTGAATTCAGTATAAACTTCAGAAGTACTAATTTTGTGAAAAGCAGAAAACCCTAAAAGTTTATTTGAATTTCTACCATCTCTTACCACCATTAGTGTCATATTTTTAGATATAAGCTGCTCTCCTATATTTTCATATAAATCTGTATGCATGAAAATATAATGACCTATCTCGTCAACTATTTTTTTACTTAAATCTTCAATTATTTCTATTTTTAAAGGTTTTGATCTTATAATGCTCTTATATTGAGGTTCTCTCAAATAAATATTTTTATCGTAAATAAAACTTTGTGCTAAAGGATCTATTAGGTTTGAAATATCTCTATTATTATCTATGTTTTCCCTTATTTGGGTTGAACTAATATCTTCTAAATACAACGGAAGTTTAAGTTCTACTAAACTACCCTTTATTCTATTTTTTGCTTCATCTAATTTTTTGATTTCATCTGTTGATTCATGAGATGAAACACGATTGAAAATAATGTGATTAAAGCTATGTATAGAGTTCTTTACCGCTCTTTGCTTATAAGCACTAGCATTAATAACAACATCACTTCCTACTACTATATAAACATCTTTATTTGGAAATGAAGACTTTAAAAGCTTTAAATCATCAACATTTGATAAATTTACTGGAACATCATCTGAAAACAAATATACATTAAGTTCATCTGCGATGGACATGTTTATAATTTGTCTTCTTATCATTCTAGGTTGAACCCTTTTTGACCATGAAAATTCATCAACAGCTAAAAATACTTCAAATCCCATATTCCTAATTTCTGTAACAATTCCTTTATGACTAAGGGAAAATGGGTCAAAAGTACCAGGGAAAAACGCGACATTCCTGTTTTCTTTTATTTCAAAATCTTTATAATAAAACATGTAGTCACTTATGAACCTATATATATGGTTAAATGAAGCAGAATTATTAAAGAAAAACAAATCACTTATTTCTTTTTCATTTATTAAAGTTAAAAGTTTTTTATAAATGTGCATGAAAATTACATGCTTCTGTTTTAAGTTTAATTTTTTAGACCCAAATATATGCTGCCCTATAATTAAAAACGTCTCTTGTTTAACTTGAACATTATAGTTAGCTAATCCACTTAAAATAATACCCAATATTTTAATTAGCCTATTATTATATTCATCTTCTGATTCAATAAATTTACCTTTGTATTCTGGATAATGCTGAACAACAACCCCAAATGTAGTCAAAGCCAGTGCACTAACTCTTTCATTGGAAGATTTATAAATATTCTTTATATCAATTATAACCTCATCTAATTCTTTTGGATGCAAAAGCAATACAAATCTTCCTAAATACTCAGGAATATATTTTGCAAACTGAAGTTCATCTATTTCTAGTCCTTTTATCAATTCTATAGCTATTTCATTTCTTTGGTCTATAGATAATAAGGGACCAATTTCTAACAACGAGTTCCCTGCTTTATTTCTTACAGATTCCTTTGCACTTACTTTTACTAAATTACATAAATGTGTAGCTGTATGTAAAAGTGTTACTTCATTGGAATTTTCAATATTATCCATTATAAAATCTATACTGATTGTTTTAACATTCCAAGGAGTTGCGGCTTTAAGATTGTTCAAAAACAAGTCTGATGTTTTATTTTTTTCTGTACTAATCAGTTTTTGATATGAATTTATAATCTTATTTGATAAATTTAAATTCATAGACATTTTGCATTTTAAATAATTAATGCATATTCCTTCTTCTTTTGAAAACTTTTCAATAAACTTAATTATTTTTTCTAAAGGAATACTAACTTCTGTTTTTTGTTTTGTTAGATAATAAAGAAATTGAACAGCCATAAGCCTAATTTCTTGTATTGGATTTTCTAAAGATTTAATTGCAAAATCAATAAGTATGTTTATTTGCTCTTTTTCACAAATCTTCATAGGTACGCTCAACAATGAATTAAGCTGGTTTAGTATCGCAACTGGATCAGTTTGATCATCTTCGAAATAATTCAAGAAAACACTAAGGTAATCTTTTTTATCCTTGTTGTTACATCCAGAAATTACTGAATCAACAAATATTCTAAGAGAATATCCTATCCACTCCTTATGCTGATCTGTTATTTTATGATCAGGCTTAATAAATAAGTCAAGATATTTTTCCCATAATTTCAACCCCGAAACTTCATCATCTAAAATTATTTTCACATCACTTGGCATTTCTTTTTTATATTCCATATCAAATGATATGATAATTTTTCCAATAAGATTAGCAGCTTGTCGTCTTATATCTCCTTCTCTATTAATTAACAACTCATATAAAAAACTCAATGTAAATATCTTCTGTTTTCTTGTAAGATATGTAGAATATTCTTCAAAAATATTAAGATATGCCCTTATATTCTTCCAATTTTTTTCACTTCTAGCAGCTTCTATCATACTTGCAAATGACAATTCATTATTAAGTTTACTCATAAGTGAAGTGTTGTGACCAATTGCCATGTATTTATAATTTTCAATTACTTCAGTTCCATTAATCAGAGCGAAGTCCTTGTCTTTATGTATACCTGGTTCATCATTGGCAAGGTCAATACTTATACCCCTATGAATCATATAGTTTTCAAAATCTTTTAATTTTTCATACACCCTTATATATCTTTTTTCCTTTGCATCATCAACATTATCTAACTTATCTAAAATAATTTGAAAAGAATCAACAAGTGAAAAGATACTCATTTTACTTCCATTTTTAGTTACCTTATTTTTAACTCTGAAATCTGCATAAATTAAAATCAACGATTCTAAAGGCAAAGTTTCTAATTCTAAATCCCACGTTGAATGATTTGCTGCAATATGTGCAATTCCTGGCATATCATGTTTCATAAACCATAAGTCTGTATAATAATAATGTAAATAAGCTACTCTCTTCTTTTCATCGTTTTTACAGCCATATTTACCAATATCATGTCCTGCTGCAGACCCTGAAACTAAGCCTAAATCCACAGGTATCCCAACTTTATACAACTGTCTACCAACATGCATAGCAACATAATGAACAGCCGAAGTATGTTCTAATGTATTGTATCCATTAACTTCTTCATCTAATTTCATCATTTCGTAAACATAATTTCTGTTAAATATTTCTATAAATTTTATATATTCACTTGGATTTTTTAAATTATCTTTTTCTTTTTCAGTCAAAAAATTAAAATTACTAAATTTATCAAACCCTCTATGATTTTGTTCGTGTCTTAATATAGTCCTTAAAATTTCTAAATAAATTAACGTGGCATCTTCATATTTTGGATATAATCTAATTGAAACTGAACCGGGAAATGATTTATAAAGCGTATATTGAAATATATAATTTAACCAATCTTTTGGAGGTTCATTACAAAGATTATTTAAAATATCTAATGACAAGTCAACAACATCTTTACACTTAATTTCACCTTTACTTATTAGAATCAGTAAATTATTAACAAAATTCTTATTAATTATAAAAGATTGTATTTTTTCTTCAGTTACATTAACGCGCTTCAAAAATTCTTTTTCTGTTAGGTTTTCAAGTATCTCTTTATGTAATTCATTTAACATTAATCTGTTCATATTATACCTCTAAATTAATATTTATAACAATGCAACGTTATCATTTTTTATTAATTATATCACATAAAAAAAACAACTGCAACAAATTCGTTCCATTATAAATCACAAAACAATGAATATAGCACTTAATTAATCGTTTGATCAATATTAACTTGAATTTAATAATAAAATGTATTATATTTATATAGACAAAACAATCGGAGGTTTTATTTATGTATTTATTAACTTATGTTTATCAAAATTCAGAAAATATTGGTTTTATGATTAAAGAAAATAATAGTGTAATTCCAGCAAATATTGTTTTTTCTAAAATAAATTCACTTGTTCCTAGAGATATGATCGGATTAATAGAAATTATATCTAGTTTGGACGAAGATGAAGTCAATGAATTAAAATCATCAATCAATTCATGTATAAATGAATCTATTAACATAAATGATATTAAAATTCTGGCTCCAATTCCGTATCCTAAAAGAAACATAATATGTCTAGGAAAAAATTATTTAGATCATATAAAAGAAGTAAATAATTTGAAGAATGTATCATCTGACATTCCTGATAATCCAATATATTTCAGCAAAATAGCCTTCCCGGCTATTGGCCAAAATGATTTTATTGACCCTCATTCTGAAATTGTAAAAGAGCTTGATTATGAATCAGAGTTAGCCGTAGTTATTGGTAAGAAATGCAAAAATGTACTTAAGGAAAATGTTGAGGATTGTATATTCGGATATACTATCGCTAATGATATATCTGCAAGAGATATACAAACAAAACACGTTCAATGGCATAAAGGAAAATCTTATGACACATTTTGTCCAATGGGTCCTTATATAGTTCATAAAAACAACATTTCTTTTCCACCTAATTTAGAAATAAAAAGCTATGTTAATAATGAATTGAGACAGAATTCAAATGTTAATCAATTAATATTTGATATACCAACTATAATAAGCGACTTATCATCTGGAATCACATTATTCCCAGGTGACATAATTTTAACTGGAACACCTGCTGGTGTTGGAGCTGGGTTTACACCCCCTAGGTATTTAAAGTCTGGTGACAAGATCGAATGTTATATTGAGAATATTGGGACATTAGTAAATATAATAAAATAATTAGTTTTACATTAAAATATATTATCCAATGACAAACATTCATTTTCTTTAATAATGTTAAAATATGCCTTCAATTGCTCAAGCTCTGCTTGAGCCATTGTTTCATTTGCATGCTTTATGTAAACCTCTAATTTCGCAAACGAAGTATCAATATCATCAATGTCTTTTTGGTTTAAGAAATATATCCAGGGAGTTTTTAATTCATTCCATTTTTTTATATACTTAACTACATCATTACTAGCAGTATCCCAATCATTTAAATCTATTATATTTGAAAGATTACCTAAATTCTCCATAAAGTACGATGTAACTACTTCAATAGATGAGAAATGGAACCAAACCCATGTAAATATAATTAACAAAATAACTATAAATGATATAACCATCATCCTCATTATTACACCTACCTTTTATAAAAAACAAATTTGTCTTCTTCATCTACGAATCCATATATTATCTCATTTAATTTCAAATTATTTTTTCTTAATTCTTCATGCAGTTTACTTTCTTCAATTTTAAACTTTTCTAAATTTTTATACATCACTTTACTATCAAGAATAACTGATATAGGTATTCTATTGCATTTAACTCCTGGTGCTTCGGTAGGTCCAATAATACTCATTTCACCATTCGTTTCCATTATAAGGTAATCAATATCCTCTACATTATAATACCCTTTTAACCTCATTTGACCTAAAACGTCATTTACATTAACTCTAAGTTTGTTCATCTCTTTTGTATTAAATTTGCCATGGTCAATAATTATTGATGGTCGACCACATATTATTTTTCTTGCGTTACTACTTTTAAGAGTAATATAAGATATAAGACATTGTAGGAACATTATAGTTGTTATTGATGTAATCCCATATGATAAAGGTGCATCTAGATCTTCCATAGGCATAATTGCCAAATCAGCTAGCATCAATGAAACAACTAAATCAAATGGCTGCAAATCTCCAAGTTCGCCCTTACCCATTATTCTCATGGATATAAGTACTACTCCGTATAATATAATTGTTCTAAATAATACGATTATCATACACTACCTCAAATTTTATTTTTTCACATAATAAAATATATTTTATCCTTCATGTCAAAAAATATCCTCTTCATTTTGTTATTGATACATACAATAAAAAAACAAGTACACAATGGCACTTGTTTTTTAACATTAATATTGCAATTTATTAGTTATACATTTAATAACGACATAACTAAACAGCTTTATTTATTACATTTTTTAATTTAGCAAAAATCATTCTACCAGCGGCTGTTTGTAGTACACTTGTAACTGTAACAACAACAGAGTCACCTATGCATTTCTTACCACCTTCAATGACAATCATGGTGCCATCATCTAAATATGCTAAGCCTTGACCTGATTCTTTACCATCCTTAACTATCATTACATTCATTTCTTCTCCTGGAAGAACTACTGGTTTAACTGCATTTGCTAATTCATTGATATTTAAAACCTCAACACCTTGAAATTCTGCAACCTTATTTAAATTAAAATCATTTGTTAAAACTTTTCCTGAAAGTTCTTGAGCTAGCTTTAAGAGCTTAACATCCACCTCGATATTATCACCATAATCCTTAGATTCTATCACAACATCTACTATTTTTTCCTTTTTGAAGTATATTTAATATATCCAAGCCTCTTCGTCCTCTGTTTCTTTTTAAACTATCTGACGAATCTGCAATGTGTCTTAATTCCTTAAGTACAAATTCTGGAATTATCAATGACCCCTCTATAAAGCCTGTTCTGCATATATCAGCTATCCTACCGTCTATTATTACACTAGTATCAAGAATTTTTGGCGATATATTACCGCTAGCTTGATTTTTATCAGATTTATTTTTACTTAATGGAGACTTTTTTAAGTTGATTGATGGCCAAATTACATCATCTTTTTTCCTTGTAGCTATCTTAATACCTAAATATCCAAAAAGCAAATAAGATAATATAGCTATCACAGGTCCTAAATATTTTATATTAGTAAATGGTTGGCTAATGAGAAAAGCTATAATAAAACCAACTATGAGACCTGCAGCCCCTAATATAATATCCCCTGTAGAAAACTTCAAAAGCTCTTTCTCAAATGTACTTACAATATTGAGACCTGCTTTTTTAACTTTAGGAGTTAAAAGAAAAAATATAATTCCAAAAATCAAGCCTAAAATGATTATAACAAAAATATTTTGCATGTCGGTAAAATCAAAAATATTCATCCGACTTACGATTACACCAATAAAAGCACCTAAAGATACTCCTATAATCGTTAATATAGCTCTCGCTAATTTATCTATCATACACTCACCTCCTTTACAGTATAACCATAAATTGTTATTTTATTTAATTTAACACATTTTTTTGATTTTGGCTATAATAATTATTAAAATTATAAAATAAATTTATTAATCAAATCTTAACTAATCTTTTAATGGACTAATTTTATTTAATAAATAAAAACTATATAACATTTTCATTAATTATTTTATCTAAAAATTCTTCTACACTAACGCCTTCCTCATTAATAGAAAGTGCTATTTCACTTACAATCATTTGCTTCGCGCTTACGAGCATCTTCTTTTCTCCAGTTGACAAACCTTTTTCTCTATCCCTAAATGTCAAATCCCTAACAACTTGAGCTACTGCATAAATATCACCAGTTTTCATTTTAAGCAGATTATCTCTGTATCTCTTATTCCAATTTGAATCGTTCAGCACTGCTCCTTCTTTTAAAATATCAATTATTTCTTCCACAGAATCTTGATCAATTATATTTCTCAAACCAATATTATTAACATTATCAACAGGTATCATTAGTTTCATTTCTCCTATTGGCATCTTTAAAACATAATAATTTTTAGTTTCTCCTAAGACTTCCTTTGATTCCATGGATTCAATTACACCCGCTCCATGCATTGGGTATACAACCTTATCACCTAAATTATACATAATACTACCTCCTATATAATTATAGTATACACCAAGGACAACGAGATGTCAAACCCGTAATTATACACGTTGAATATATTTTTGTCAATATATTTTCTATTGTATTTTGTTAATTTTTTATACTATTTCTATCTTTTTTTTACAACAATATTCATTCATATTCTAATATAAACCACTAATTTCTATAATAATTCAACTACCTGTCCGCATTTCCAGTCATAATTGTATTTATAATAGAAAAAAGATGTCGAAAACTTTTTTCAACATCTTTTTTTATTATTATTTTTTTAATTTTATTATATTTTTACATTCTTGTAATATATGATTTTCCGTTAATTTGTATTTTTCAAGCAACTCATCTGGTTTACCTGATTCTCCAAAAACATCTAAAATTCCAACTCTTTTCAATGGTACTGGACAGCTATCAGATAATACCTCTAAAACAGCACTTCCAAGTCCACCTATTATGCTATGCTCTTCTGCAGTTACAATAGCACCGGTTTCTTTTGCAGCTTGAATTATAATATCTTTATCTATTGGCTTAATAGTATGGATATTTATTACTCTAGCAGATATTCCCTCTTTTTCTAATTGCTCTGCCGCTTTCAAAGATTTTTGTACCATTAAACCCGTAGCTATAATTGTTACTTCGACACCTTTTCTTAATTCAACACCTTTACCAATTTCAAATTCATAACTATCATCATAAATATCTTCAACTGCCATTCTTCCTAACCTAATATAAACTGGACCAACATACTCTGCTGCCTTCAACACTGCCTTTTCCGCCTCTATACAATCAGCAGGGTTTATTACAGTCATGTTTGGTATACTTCTCATTAAGCTTATATCTTCTATAGCCTGATGGGATGCTCCATCTTCTCCAACCGTTAGACCTGCATGAGTTGCAGCTATTTTAACGTTTAATGATGGATAAGCAACTGTATTTCTTATTATTTCAAATGCTCTTCCTGCTGCAAACATAGCAAATGTACTAGCAAATGCAACTTTGCCAGCAATAGCCATACCAGCAGCTGTACCTATTAAATTTTGTTCTGCAATTCCTACATTATAAAATCTTTCAGGGCAAACTTTCTTAAATTCAACTGTTTTAGTTGAACCTGACAAATCGGCATCTAAAACCACGACATTTGGATTATTCGCAGCTAACTTTTTCAGTGCCTCACCGTATGCTTCTCTAGTTGCTTTTTTAGCCATTATTTGCCACCTCCAACTTCTTTTAATGCAATATCTAGTTCATCTGCATTTGGCGCTTTTCCGTGCCAACCAGCTTTATCTTCCATAAAAGAAACACCTTTACCTTTTACTGTCTCAGCTATAATAATAACAGGTCTATCTTTTATAGTTTTTCTTTCTTCAAAAGCTTTTTCCAAAGAATTAAAATCATGTCCATTAGCCTTAATAACATGCCATCCAAAAGCTTCCCATTTTTGGTCTAATGGTTCAACTTTCATAACATCTTCATTTCTACCATCTATTTGAAGTCCGTTATGATCTAAAATTGCTGTTAAATTATCTAGTTTGTAATGACTTGATAACATAGCAGCTTCCCAAATCATTCCCTCTTGTATCTCACCATCACCTAACAGAACAAATACTCTGTTAGATTTGTTATCAAGTTTATTAGCAAGAGCAATTCCATTGGATATAGCTAAACCTTGACCTAAAGACCCTGTTGAAGCCTCAACTCCTGGAACCTTTTTCATGTCAGGATGTCCTTGTAGCTTACTATCAATTTGACGTAATGTTCCTATCAATCCCTTATCCAAAAATCCTTTTTCCATCAATACTGAATAAAGAACTGGTGCTGCATGTCCTTTAGACAATATAAACCTATCTCTATTTTCATCTGTTGGACTTTCTATATTCATTTCGTTAAAATAAAGATATGTAACTATTTCAACTGCTGACAAAGAGCCTCCTGGGTGCCCTGAATTAGCAGTATGAATCATATTTAAAATATTTTCTCTCATCTTATGTGTTATGAGAGTTAAATTTTCGTAATTCATAAATCCTCCTTTTAATGTTTTATTTTTCCAGTTATTATTCTATTATTTAGGTACAGATTCCCAATCCTTAAGAAATTGTTCTATACCTTTATCAGTTAGTGGATGCTTTGTCATTTGCATAATAACCTTATATGGAACTGTAGCAATATGACAACCAAGTCTAGCTGCTTGTGTAACATGCATTGGATGTCTTATACTAGCAGCGATTATTTCAGTATTGATGTTATAATTATTAAATATATCAACTATTTCAGAAATAAGTTCCATACCGTCTGTGCTAATATCATCTAACCTACCTACAAAGGGACTCACATATGATGCACCTGCTTTAGCTGCAAGTAGAGCCTGACCTGCTGAAAATATAAGAGTTACATTGGTTTTAATATTATTATCACTCAAAATTTTAACAGCCTTTAATCCTTCTACTGTCATAGGTATTTTAATGATTATATTCTTATGCAATTTAGAAAGTTCCACTGCCTCTTTGACCATTCCATCTGAATCTAAACTTATTACCTCAGCACTAATTGGTCCATCAACAATTGTTGTAATTTCTCTTACAACATCCTTAAATACTCTGCCTTCCCTTGCTATTAATGATGGGTTTGTTGTTACTCCGCAAATTACACCCATATCATTAGCTTTACTTATTTCATCAACATTAGCTGTATCAATAAATAATTTCATTTTTTTGCCTCCTTATTATAATAATAACATAATATTAGATTTTTTTTACTACATCTTTACCACCACATAATACTTTTAACATGAAAACTGGCAATACTATTTGCCTAGTAATTCTTTTGGGTTCCTTTGCTAACCTATATAGCCACTCAAGACCTAAGTTTACATATATATCAGGCGCTCTTTTTACATTACCTGCTAACACATCAATAGTTCCACCATTTCCTATTATAATTTTAGCATTTATTTTATCCTTGTTATATTGTATCCATTGCTCTTGTTTTTTTGCACCAAAACCAACAAACAAAATATCTGGTTTTTTAGTATTTATTTCATCAATCACCAGCAGTTCTTCTTCGTGTCCACCTTGTCCTAGGTGTGCTCCTTTAAAATATCCATGATGACTTCCAATTATATTAATATTAGAATACTTTTTATGTACATTTTCTAATGCATTTTCAGCCACACCAGGCTTGCCACCCACAGCGTAGAGCTTCAATCCATTTCTATTAGCTATGTCAAGTAATTTCATAGATAAATCAAATCCTGCTACTTTTTCTTTCAAGGGCATATTTTTAATTTTCGAAGCATATATTAGACCAATTCCATCAGGAATATTAATATCAGATTGATTCATATATTTTAAAAATTCATCATCATCTTGACACATCATAACAATTTCTGTATTAGGTGTATATATTATATACTTTTCCTTTTTTTCTAGCTTTTTTTCAACTATATCAACAACTTCTTCCATTGTTACATTATCAATTCTTACACCCATTATACTTATACTATTCATAGCCAACTCCAATTAAATTTCTTTTAAAATTCTATAATTTACACTAATTGTATCTCTTAATATTTCAACACTATCAGATAAACTTTTTCTTTCTTCATCTTCATTTTGAAGCTTTTTTATTATTTCATTATACAAAAGTTCTGTATCAATGTTTTCAATACTACATGCGACATTCATATTTACACTCTCTGCAAAATGGTCGACCTTATGGTCATATGATACTGCTACAAATGGTACTCCAGCAGAAGCAGCAAATATTAAAGAATGAAGCCTCACTCCAACTAATAAATTCATGTCCTTTATAATATCATATGCTTCATTAGTTGATAATCTTTCTTTATAGTAAAAAGCATCATCACCAATATTTTGATTAATTTCATTTATAAGCTCCAAATCTTCATTATAATAAAAAGGTATAAAATGACATTCTATATTATTTTTAATAAGTCTCTCCGCAACATGGCTTATTTTACAACTTACATCTGAATTCTTCCAATTTCGCAAAGAAAAACAAACCCTTTTTTTCTCTAGTGAATTTTTTTCATATTTATCTTCTGCTCTAAAATTTATTACAGGATCTGCTGATAAAGAAATAAGATTTTCATTTACTCCTATATTTTCTAGAAATTCTTTAGACTGTTTATCTCTAACAGTTATATAATCTACCTTATTTAAAGTATTAGCAGTAACTTTTCTACTATTTTCATTTAATATAGGACCTATTCCTTGGCTTAGCATTATTACCTTGTTTTTCATAACCTTAGCAAGTCTTATAAGAAATAAATAATAATAAATACTTCTATTACTGGTCACATCCTGCAAAAGGCTACCTCCACCAAATACTAATGCATCAGAAGTCATTAATTTTTTGATTATAGATACCACATTGTTTCTATCTATTGTATTTATATTATACTTTTCTGAGGTTTCTTCTTTATTACCTGAAAGCACTGTTATATTATCCTTATCAGTTATTTCTAAGAGCTGTTTTAATACCATTTCAAGTATTGCTTCATCTCCTAAATTACCAAAGCCATAATACCCTGCTAATAAAATATTTTTCAATTCAATCGCTCCTGTATTTTCTTATGTAATTCATATATACAATTCATTAACAATATTGCGATGGATCCTATAAGAATTCCAAACCCTAAGCCAATAAATGTTCTTGCAACAGATAAATATATTGGTGTTCTAATGTGAGAAAATGTATTTATAACTGATGATGTTCCCATTGCTGCTGCTAACATAAAAATACCTGTAAAGAAATCAGACTTTTTATTTGCTGAAAATACAGCTGCAAAAATAGCCGGGAAGGCTATTAAAAACTCTTTTGTTCTAGGTCTTGCAAACAATACATTTTCCATAAAATTTCTAGAAATCATTTCAATATTTGAAGGCTGAAGATTAGTTTCATGACCTGTTCTTGATATATAAACGTAACCCACTATACCTATCAAACCAGCAATTATTACGTAATAAATTTTTATATCTTTATTTAATAGTGTTTTTGCTATGTTGATGCTACTTTTAAAGGCATTTTCATTATTTTTATTTAAAAAGTATACTAAATAGATAACTAAAAATACACCAAATGGAACAATTTGGGACATTTTTACTCCCCTAAATATATCCATTTCAAGCAAATATTTTACGTCACCTAAAACAGAATCGACAAAAACAGCTCCCATTAGAGATATTCCAACGCTTATAGTTAATATTGTAGAAGCCTTAATCATTAGCTGTATATTAGAATAACTCTTAGAAGAATCAAAAATATATTTAACATTATTCATAAAATAATATATGGCGATTCCTGAAAAAGCAATAGCAGCAACTAATGAAAAACCCTTTTCAGCAACATTTCTCATAATTATAGGAACTAATGCCCCTGGGATTGCAAATAAGTATAAAAGATTTGCATATTTATTTTTAATATTAAACATTTTGATAAATAGGAAAACAGCAGCTAAGGTTATACCAAAAGCTAATACTGCGAGTCTTTTAGCTCCTATATGGAATTCATTAATAGCTTCTGCTTGACCTAACTTTATATTATGCTCTGCCAGTCTTTTGTTAAGGCTGGTAAAGGTCCTTTCATACTCTTCAGAATCAGTTAAATATTTAGAACTTCCTTCTTCTTCAAAGAAAGGTTTAAAGTATATTGCTCTAATATTCCTTTCTGTTATAGCTCTAAACATTGTGTTTTCAATTTCTTCTGCACCTGCATAATTATAATACTTGTTTCTGGCTCTTATGTAATCCCACATTGTAAAGGCTCTCACAGCATTATAGTTAGATTTCTCAACAAGTTTGTTTAACCCATCTTGCTCTAAATTTTCTCTTTGATTAGAGCTCTCAATTAATACTGGTGAAATATTATATTCATTAATATAACTAAGGAGTTTATGTTCATTTTCTGGATATCCTAAGATTTCTTTTCCATATAAAATATATAACCTTGGTTCTAAACCATATTTTTCATTTGCTGATTTATAAACATCAACTAATTTTTCATTATCTGCTTTATAATTAATAGGTCTTAAAATTACATCCAACCCTGAATCCTTAACAGTATTTATTTTTTCATCATTGTATCCAATACCAATATTAAGTAATCTCGAATCTACAACTTTTCTATTTTCGTATATCCCTTTGCCTTCCAAATCAATTACGCGTTCTATACTTCCATAGTATATATCTTCTATATTGCCATCTAAGACTATGTAATATTCATCATCATTGCTATATGTTTTATAAAATTGTTTTGAGTACCTTTCATTTAAGCCAGAAACAATATAGTCATACAGATTTTTATCTCTTGTTGTAACTATTGCGTCATTTGAATCTATATTACCATTTCTTATCTCTGAAACAACTTCTCCACTATAATTTTTTTCCCAATTGTAGTTTTTTATTAACTCAGAGACCATATCCGCTCTTAAAGAATTACCACTTTTTATAAGTAAGTTTATAGTTTCTTCTTGAATTGCAACTGACTGTGCTCCATAATTCTTAAATTTCACCAGCCAAGAACTTATATCTTCATCAGAACTTTCCGAAAACTTTACCATTTCTTCGTAATCAAGAATAATTTCAGCTGTATTGTATTGTCTTTCAATATTGATACGTTGATAAATTGTAATTAATCCTACAGAAAGTGATATGCATATTAACAACAGCACTATCTTATCAATTTTATTAACTTTCATCTTGTCTCCTTTTTTCTTCTGCAATTATTAATTAATATTAATGTTGTTTTTACAACTATATTTAACAATATCACATTAATTATATAAAATCAATAATTTATAATTTGGATTTTCCCTTTTTATGTATACTAATAAAATTTATAACATTTCAATTGTATTTTTTACGTTAAACATTGAGCTTGTATTTATTTTCATATTGCATTGTTTATTTTTAAATGTTATATTATTTCTTGGACTAATTAACTATTTTCTACGGAGGTTATAATGATATTTTCAAGTTTAGTCTTTTTATATGTTTTTTTACCCATAAATATTTTTTTCTATTTTGTGAGTAAAAATAACACCTATAGAAACATAATATTGCTGAGTTTTTCCCTCTTTTTCTATGCTTGGGGTGAACCACTTTTTATTTCAGTATTATTATTTAGTGGCTTTATAAATTATTTTTTTGCATTATTAGTTGATAAATATCGAGGGAATTATAAATCTAAAATTTCACTTTTTTTAGCTGTATCAATTGATTTAGGTTTGCTAGGATATTTTAAGTATTACAACTTTTTTGTGGACAACTTAAATTTAATATTAAATACAAACATTGGATTTAGTAAATTCGGATTACCTATTGGAATATCTTTTTACACATTTCAAATCATTTCATATGTTGTAGATGTATATAGGCAAGATGTTCCTGCACAAAAAAAATTCTATAAATTATTATTATACATGTCTTTATATCATCAGCTCATAGCTGGACCAATCGTTAGGTATAAAGATATAGAACATGAAATTGACAATAGAGTTATTACCGCATCTAATATGAGCTATGGTATAAATAGATTCATTATTGGTTTAGGTAAAAAAGTTTTAATCGCAAACACGGCAGGACAAACTGCAACTATTTTTCTTGGAAGTAATTTTAGCGAACTATCTGTTTTAGGTGCATGGTTAGGAATAATACTTTACACATTGCAAATTTATTTTGACTTTTCAGGTTATTCTGATATGGCAATTGGACTTGGAAGAGTATTTGGCTTCACTTATAAGGAAAACTTTAATTATCCCTATATTGCCAGAAATGTTAAGGATTTCTGGAGAAGATGGCATATTTCTCTAAGCAGCTTTTTTAGAGATTATGTATATATTCCTTTAGGAGGAAACCGACATCATTCTATTAGAAATTTACTATTTGTATGGATGTTGACAGGCTTTTGGCATGGTGCAAGCTGGAACTTTATTTTTTGGGGACTGTATTATGGCATGTTTTTATTACTAGAAAGAACTATACTTTCTAAAATAATCGATAATCTTCCATCAATTATTTCTCACATATATTTACTAATTGTTGTTGCAGTTGGCTGGGTATTTTTCTACTTTTTAGATTTATCTCAAGCACTTAAATTTATTTCAATTTTATTTGGATTCAGTAAAAATGCCTTATATGATATAAAATTTGAAGTTGAATTCTTTAATAATATAGTATTTTTAGTAATTGCATTTTTATGCTGTACGCCTATTTTTAAAGTTTTAGGTAACAAATTTATTAAGATATTTAATCTAAAAGATCAAAACACTTATATACTTTATACAATTTTTAATGCAACTATTTTAGTTATAGCTACGATAATGCTTATAGGCCAAACTTATAACCCATTTTTGTACTTTAGATTTTAGGGAGGAATATTTATGAACAGCAAAAAACAATATATGTTCTACATTAATATAGGTATTTTTATGTTCTTAATTTTTGCAATTTCTATCTTTAATATGTTTTCACCAAAGGATAAAACAGTATCCCAAGTTGAAAATAGAACACTAGCAAAAAAACCTACTTTGACAGTGGAATCAGTTTTATCTGGCAAATATTCTAGAGATTTTGAAAACTACTTTGCTGATAATTTTGTAATTAGAGAAAATTTAGTTAAGGTAAGTAAAGATATTGCTTCTTTAAAGGGTATAAAAAGAGCTGAAGAAGTTGCTTTAGTTGATTTTGATGGTCAAAATGTTGGTGGAAATAGTGATGAAGGTGGTGATAATGCAAAAGAAAATAATGATAGCGCTGTTGAAGCAAGTACTAAGGGTAATTTATTGATATTAAATGATACTGTTATGGAATTGTATAAATTTAATGAAGAAAAATGCAAATCATATGCGAACATGCTAAATACTATTCAGAGTAAATTAGGAGATGATGTCAAAGTATATTCACTGCTTGCTCCAGTTCAAATAGAATTTTTAACTAATAGAAAATATAAGGATTTATCAGATTCACAAATTGATGGTATAAACTTTGTAAATAGTAATTTATCTGATAAAGTAAAATCAGTAGATGCCTATACACCTATTAAAGATCATATAAATGAATATGTATATTATAGAACCGACCATCACTGGACTGCACTTGGTGCATATTATGCTTATACTGGATTTGCCCAAACCGCTGGTCTTGAAGCATTGCCTCTTGATAAGTTCACAAAAGGTGAAGCTCCTGGTTTCCTTGGACATTTGTCAACTGTGAATCCATCGGAAACTGTAAACAGCAATCCTGATAATGTAATATTTTATAATTCTCCAGCTAAAAGTGATATGGATGTATATTTTTATGATAAAGATACTGGAGAAAAAAAATCATATAAGGGTTCTGTAATTAGTAAGTCTTATATAGATAGCGACCAAAAATATGGTGTTTTCCTTGGAGGAGACTTCGCTTTAGGGGTAATAAAAACTAATACTAACACAGATAAAAAAATAATGGTTATTAAAGATTCATACGCAAATGCATTTATTCCATTTTTACTAACAAACTACAGTGAAATTTATGTTGTCGACCCAAGGCACTATAAAGAAAATATAATTGATTTAGTTAACGAAAATGGTATAGGTGAAGTTCTGTTTTTAAACTATATTTTAACTACTAATTTTGATAGTTATGTAAACAGTGTTTTAAATCCTACAAAATAAAATAAAATGAATATTAAAGAATCTGTTGAAGTACTACTTCAGCAGATTCTTTTTATATAGTTTATTAATTAATTCTTTATGTGGTGATGACATAATTGATACATCTATAATTTCTTTTGTATCTTTAAATTCATTTAAGCAGGCTTGTGCTGCAGACTTAACAGCTGATAGCTCTCCAGTAAGGATAAGTATACCCTTTCCTCCTAAGCCTATTTTAATTCTTATATCTATCAACTCTACATTAGATACCTTGACCGCAATATCTGCAGCCTTAATAGATGCTAAAGCAGATTTAGTTTCAATTGATACTAAAGACTTAATTTCTTTTACTTTGATTGTTTTTGATAACGCGAAAATAACTCTTTCATCCAAATTAGTTATTACATGGCTCTTTAATAAAAATGTATCCGCAACTCTAACACCAACAGCTACCGCACTTTTAACAGAACCAACATTTCCAGATACTAGTATGACATATTTCCCAGGACATATACTTGATGACATAACAATTTCAATATCAGCAGATTTCAACATTTCATCAGTAGTTTTTATTCCTCTTGATATACTTCTTAATTCAATTAACCCTAACGAATTTATCACCATACCACTCCCATTATATGTTTTTTTATTTAAATTTTAAATTAAAGTAAGTTACATTAATTTGCTTATTATTTTTATTACTTCTTGTTTAGAAGGTGTTCTTGGGTTAGTTTGTGTACACGTATCTAATAAAGCCTTTTCTGCTAATTGCTCTTTCAAATCCGAAACGGTTTTATAATTTACTCCATGTTCTTCTAACGTAGAAGGCATTTTCATAATTTTTTGCATTTGCTTGATTTCATATACTAGATTCTTTACACCTATTCTAACATTTGGTGTAGGAAGTTCTAAAACCTTTGCTATTTTGTAGTATTTTTTAGCAGATTCGCTATATCCACCTTTATAGTCTCCGTCTAAATCAGCATTATATTCTATTATTTGTGGTAAAAGCATTGCATTAGCCCTACCATGTGATATACGGAAGCTTCCTCCTAATACATGTGCAATCCCATGATTTAGTCCTAACGATGCATAATTAAATGCAATACCTGCTATACATGAAGCATTATGCATTTTTTCTCTTGCTTCCAAGTCATTGCCGTCTTTGTAAGCTCTTATTAGATATTTAAAAGCTAAACTTAAAGATTTTTCTGCAAATGCATCTGAACAATCTGAAGCACTTATAGAAACATAAGCTTCAATTGCGTGTGTAATTACATCCATACCTGTATCTGCTGTAACATTTGGTGGTGCAGTCATTACTAGTTCTGGATCAAGTATTGCTATATCAGGTAAAAGTTCATCTGAAACTAAAGGATACTTTAGTCCATTTTTTTTATCTGTAATAACTGAAAACTGGGTTACTTCTGAACCCGTTCCGCTGGTAGTTGGAATAGCTATAAGAATAGTGCCTTTTTGCATGTTAGATTTTATAGATATTTCTCTAATAGCTTTAGCTGCATCTATAGGTGATCCTCCTCCAAGTGCAATCAATACTTCAGGTCTAAAATCTACTAATTTTTCTATACCTTTAGTAACAATTTCAAGAGTAGGATCTGGAGTTATGTCGCTAAAAACAAAAACTTTGCAATCATCAAGCCTATTCTTAATTTTATCCACTGCTCCTGATTGTAACATAAATGAATCTGTTACTATCATTACTCTTTTATTCTTTATTTCTTTTAGTTTATTTAATGAATTTTGACCAAAAAATATATCTGTTTTAATTTTAAAATTATGTATAATCATAGTATTCTTCCTTCTACTATATTTTTTGATTTTATGTATATTTATTATATATAGTATGCTATTTTTACTTTCATTACAATGCAATTTATTGATATCGTTGAGCAGTTTTTTGTTTTGTATGGATAATAATTATACTATCCTAGCAACTAAATATATTTAATTTTATTGTATTAGTGATAGTATATTATATATACTTGAAAGTAGGTGGGCTAATGTTTCTTATAAACAAAGAAAATGTTGTTGATTATATAAAAAGCAAGACTAATTTGATAGATATCGAGGAGATACCCATAGTAACTGAAATTGGTGATGGAGTAGCAGATGATGATGGTGATGGTTTTGTTAATTTTTTATTTAGAATTAAAACCCAAAATAAATCTATAATAGTTAAACAAGCCAGACCTTATTTAAAATCAATTGATGGTTATTCTATTCCTGTAAGCAGAAATAAATTGGAGTACGAAACACTTAAACTTCGTAATTCTATAGTTCCACAATATATACCAAATATTTATTTTGTTGACCATGATAGTAATATTTTTATAATGGAGGATGTTGCTCATTTAAATATACTTAGATTTCAACTGAATAATATGACCGCTTTTTATAATTTCCCTAAACAATGTGCTGAATATTTAGCAACATCTAATTTTTATACTTCAGAGTTTTTTTTAGACACACACACATATCGAAATTTGTTATCATCTTTTGTTAATTCTGAAATGCGAAAAGTTATGGAAAATGTAGCTTTTATAAGAGGTTTTTTCGGATTAGATTATTCTGATGCAGAAAAGGATTTGATACTTATGTCAGATCAAGTTTGGTCAAGTGATAAAGTTATACTAGAATGTTATAAACTACGTGATATATTCATGAAAAAATGCGAATGCCTAATACACGGTGATTTACATACTTCTAATATATTTGTAGGACAAGGCGAAATGAAAATAATCGATATGGAATATACTTTTATGGGTCCTGCTTCCTTTGATATGGGCTATTTGCTTGCTAATTTCATTTCCCAATATACTGCTACATCTTTTAAAACTTATGTAAACAAAAATGAAACTGAGAAGTTTAAGCAATATCTACTATCGTCAATAAAAGGTATATATGAATATTATATCGAATATTACAACATGTACTGGAAAAAAGATGCTAAAGATGAGTATAAAAAAACTTCAGGATTTAAAGAATATCTTTTCTTGAATTTATTGCACGAAATGATTGGCTTTTCATCATGTGCTAACATTTCTAGAATAACTTCATTTGCTAGCTTCCCTGATTTTGATGTGATACATGACTTAAATCTCAAAAATCATGCTAAAAGATTATCACTTATTATAAGTCAAAATATACTTTTAAATAGATCTAATTTTAATAACATTGATGATGTTTTAAAACTTATAATTAGCATTGAAAAAACGTACAAAAATTCAATATAAGGCAATATAAAAAGCTGTAAATCTACAGCTTTTTATATTGCCTTATATTGAATTAAAAAGACTGAAATTTTTATTTTTCTTCTGATTTATAGAAACACTGTGGACATTCCTCTTTCTCTTCAACTTTTTCTGGTTTTTTTTCAGAATCGTAAAAGCATTGCGGACATTCGTCTTCTTTATCAACAACTTTCTTAGTTTCTTCTATCTCTTTGTTTTCTTTGTTAGGTTGATAATGGCATTGAGGACATTCTTTTTCAATCATAATTTAGCCTCCTAAATATATTTATTTCTATTAATAATACCCTTTTTATACAAACTTTAAAACAGTTAATTATATTAATTTTGCTATCAAATCTGGATGAGGAGATGGTATAACAGAAGTACTTACTATTTCTCCACCATCTCTAAGTTCACTTAAGCAAGTTTTGACTGCTGATTTAACAGATGATAACTCTCCTGTAAGAACAACAAAACCTTTTCCACCTAAACCTCTAGCAATTCTTATTTCTATTAATTCTACACTAGATGCTTTGACTGCTATATCTCCAGCTTTTACTGATGTTAAAGCTGAAATAGTTTCAATTACACCAATTGATTTCATTTCCTTTATTTCCGTAGTAGCTGACAAGGCTGGAATAACTTTTTCATCTAGATTGTTAATAATGTGGCTTTCAACAAGAAATACATCTGCTACTCTAATGCCAGTTTCAACGGCATTTTTTACTGAGCCTACGTTACCAGCTACTAGAATAACATATTTTCCAGGACATATAGGCGATGACATTATTAGCTCAACATCTGCTGATTTTAACATCTCATCAGCTGTTTTTATTCCTGTTGCAATACTTCTCATTTCTATCAGGCCTAATGAATTTTTCACTATATCACTTCCTTTTTATTTCTTAGAACAATGCATTAACAATAAACATAGTAATGAATATCGCTGTTGCTGGCGGATCTATATGAGTATCACAATGACTATTAAGAGTATTGCCTGCTAAATCCCCTACTAATGACCCTACTATACCAAAAACTATTCCCATGAATGGGTTTCCTGACATAACAGCTGCTGCAGCTGCTGGCAATGTTATGTGGTGAGTTGCTGGTGTAGCAAAACCAGTTTGAGTAAATATAAGTGAAGTTGCACTTATACCAAAGCATACTACAGGATATATAGAAAGAAGTGCTGGATCTACTCCTGAAGCTCTTAAGGAACCAGCAACATATCCTACAGCCATTCCAATTCCGCCACCTAATACAATATTATATATAAGTCCATGTCCTAATGAAAAATAAACTCTCGATACTTCACCTTTAAATTTACCCGTTAATCCAGTTTTTCCAAATACAAGTCTTGTTATAACTGCAAGTGTAAATACTGTTATACCAGGTGTATCTGTAGGAACCTTTAAAACAGATGCATATACATAGTGAATTACAAAACCTAAAACTCCAAACAATCCTCCAACTATTAAAACCCAATAGTCTCCTGTACCATTTAATGATGCTAATATGTTTGTTCCGCTATCTAACTTATCTCTTTTGTTTGCTGCGAAAGCTGCTGCAGCAACGCCACCAGCGAATGCAATATGTGGTCCTAAAATAGATCCAAAGGCTATGCTTCCAATTGTTAAATCAGCAGCTCCTGCTAATGTAGCAACGCCACCTGCTATAGCCATTACACCTGTCAATATAAATACTGGCAATGCTCCAACGCATGCACCTAACAATCCTCCACCAAATGCTGCTATTAAACTTAAAATATCCATAATCATATACCTCTTTCAATTAATATAGTATTATCATTTATTTCCTTAATTGTGCCTGTAATACTTGCGTGAATTTTACTACCCATTTTACTATCTGGTATATCACCTATTAAATCGCCTTTTTTTACTAAATCCCCTACACTTACCACTGCAACAGATGGAACACCAATATGTTGCTTTAAAGGTATTGAAACTTTATTAAATACCTTATCTGTATTAACAAACGGTGCACTCTTGTCATATTTATCCAATCCAAGCTTATAAATCAATCTGTGTACTGGGTATTTTTTATAATCTCTAAACGGATGCACCCTTTCAGGTTTATTGTTCAAACTACTCTTTATTACGTTTTTTGACATATTGCCTTTTAAAAAGCTATTAACTTTCCAAGGCTGCAAATTCATTACACAGGCATATTCACATAGTCTGCATTCACAGCAAAGAAATGCTGACATAGGAATTAAAGTTTCATTACGAACACTTGTGTAGCTTTCTAGTCTTATAAGTTTATTTGGTTCAAGTCTATGACCTATTAAATTTCTCGGACATACTTCTGTACATAAACTGCAATACATACATGCTGTTCTAGATTCCTTTAGAGATTGGGATATGTCTTTGTCCAAATCTATAACAAGAGGATGGTCATTTGGTAAAACGATTAACCCTTTTGTAGTTTTAGTTATCAAGCTATCCACTTCTACAACTTTGCCCATCATTGGACCACCATTAATTACAACATAGTCATCTATTGTAGCTCCTCCAGCTAAATCAATAGCTTCCTTAACAGTGATTCCAATTGGAACATTTACTGAAATTTGATTTTTAACTTCTCCAGTAACAGTTACATACTTATCTGTTACACTTTTTTCTTTATAGTAAGCATCATAAATATTTAATACTGTTTCAACATTTAAAACAACTACCCCAACGTTTAATGGTATTCCACCTTCTGGGACTATCCTTTTTGTTACTTCATATACTAAAATTTGTTCGTCACCAGCAGGATAGAAATTTCCAAGTGTGTATAAACTTATATTTTTATATTCATCTATGCTGCTATTAAGATTTTCTATAGCTAATTTATATTTTTCCTTTAATGCTATAAAACCTTTTTCAGCCCCTGTATGTTCTATTATGAGTTTCAATCCTTCTAAAAGTTCATTTGATCTAGATGCCATAAGTTGCTGATCAACTCTTAAAAGAGGTTCACATTCAGCTCCATTTATTATTATATATTGAGCCTTCGAATTTATTTTTACATGGGTTGGAAAACCGGCACCGCCGGCTCCAACTATCCCTGCATTTTTCATGAGGTCTAACATATTTTTTTCCATTTATATCACCTCTTATTTAATGTGGAACCCACCAACAAGTACACATCTTCTCTTTCTAGCAAAAGATTTAGCTGATGTTAGTCCCTCTCCTGTAGGACCTGCAATGGTAAAAGTCGTATAACCTTCCCCACCAACGCCAATTCCTGCATATGAAGGCCCATTTTTAACAAATATTGTAGTCTGAATTAGTTTTGCCATCTTTGTTAATTTATCAACGTTTTTCGAATGCATCATAGCTGTGTGGCGATTGCCATGTTCTGCTTCAATAGCAATATCTATTGCTTCATCAACATTTTCCGCCCTTACAATTGGAAGTATTGGCATCATTAATTCGATTTGTACAAATGGATGTTCTTTACAAGTTTCCATTATTATAACTTTTACATCATCTTTAACATTAATTCCAACTCGTTCTAATATATATTGAGCACTTTTACCTACATAGTTTTTATTAGGAGAGTCATTGTTTAACACAAGTTCCTCTAGCCTTTTTATAACAGCACTGTCTTTTACTTCATATGCGCCATATTTTTTCATATTAAAAATCAGATAATCAGCAATTTGATCAACTGCTATTACTTCCTTTTCAGCTATACATGGCAAGTTATTGTCAAAGCTACAACCATTAATTATATCTATTGCTGCTTTTTCTATATCAGCGGTTTCGTCTACAACTACTGGAGGGTTTCCAGCACCTGCACCAATAGCTTTTTTGCCTGTTGACATTACTGTTCTTACTATTTCTGGACCGCCAGTTGCAACTAACATTCTAACCTTTGGGTGACTCATTAAAGTATTTGTGTTTTCTATAGATGACTCTTTAACTGTAGTAATTAAATTACTTGGAGCACCTTGTTCTTCTAATGCTTTGTTTATAAATTTGATTGTTTTATTAGAAACTTCTCTTGCTCTTGGATGTGTACCAAATACTACTGAATTTCCTGCCGCAAGCATTCCAATTGAGTTGCATATGATTGTTTCTGTAGGGTTTGTAGTTGGTGTTATGGCACCTATTACTCCATATGGCGATAATTCGACCAATGTAAGTCCATCATCCCCTGCCATAGCTTCAGTTATAAGATCTTCTGTACCTGGAGTTTTTTCTGCTGCTAGTCTATTTTTGATAATCTTATGCTCATAACTTCCCATACCTGTCTCTTCAGCTGCAAGTTTAGAGATCAATTCTAAGTTCTCTTTTTTTAGAACAACTTCTCTTATTGTTTTTATATATCTTTCTCTATCAGCCATAGTGCAGTTCATATATTTCCTTTGCGCTATGTGGGCTGCTTCAATTGCTTGATCCATAGTGTCAAATACACCATAGCAGTTATCTTGTACTGAGGCTGATTGAGATTCGACTTCCTCCATAACTCTTCTTACAACCTTTTCTATTACTGTTACATCAACGTTCACTCTTGTCACTTCCCTTCTTGAGTTTTTCTAAGGCATATGTTCCAATTTGCATATCTTCTTCCACACTTCCTCCACTTATCCCTATTGCTCCAACAACTTTGCCATTATAGAAATAAGGAAATCCACCACCAAAAATTACTACCCTGCTATTATTAGTGTTTTGAATTCCATACAAAATATTATTTGGAGTTGATATTTTAGATAGCTCATGTGTTGGCATTTTAAAGGCATTTGCCGTGAAAGCCTTGTTTATGGAAATATCAATACTTCCCATAAGCGAATCTTCCATTCTATGTAGAATTAATAAATTTCCTCCTGTATCAACTGCGGAAAATACAATTGGTACATTTATTTCTCTTGCCTTTTCTTCAGCAAATTCTGCCATACATTTCAAATTGCTTAGCGAAAACTCAATTTCTAATTTTGATTCTTCTTTTTTTAGTTTTTCTTTTATTATATTTAAAGCCATTTCTTTAGTTTTTTCTATTTCAAAGTATGTTTCTTCTAATCTTGCTAAAGCATATATAGTATCAGATAACCTGTTTATATACATCAGTAATTCTTCTCTAACATCTTCCATTTCCTTTAATGTTATAACAACTCTCTCAGCTCTTCTCACAATAGTTCTTGCAACATGCATTGATGATGATGCTTGATTTAATCCAGGTATAACAAATGCTGTTTGCTTGCCTGTTATTTCATAGCAATTGTCGATTATATTCTCAAGATATTCAACATCTTTACTATTTATCTTTCCTTCTAGCATGTTTAAACCATGTTCATCTGAAGCAAGTTCAGCACCAACTATAAATATCTTTTTTTGAATATTTTTAATATAGTGTTTTATTTCATCTCGTTCTGTCTGAGCATAAGCTAAACCAAGCATTGAGTTTGCTTCATCCATTATCCCATAGGATTCGACCCTCAAACTATTTTTTGCTACCCTTTTACCGCCAAAGAGACTTGTTTGTCCTTTATCTCCTGTTTTAGTATATATATTTGCCATTCTACATCACATCCTAATTACATGTTTCTACAGTATCTACTATCCCAACTATGGAAGCATCTATTGGTGCTTCTGTTTTTCCTATCGCATACCTTGCAGAACTTCCTTTAGCAACTATCACTACTTCTCCTGTACCTGCTCCAACTGAATCTACCGCTATTTCAGTTTTCCCTATTGAAACTAATTTCTCTGTAAGTCTCTCAACTATAAGAAGTTTTGTTCCAACTAGGTTTTGATCTTTACTAGTAGATACCACTGTTCCAATTACTTTTCCTAAATACATAATTTCACCTGCTTTATTCTTTTATTAATTTTATGTTTAATTTAGTTGCTTCTTCAGCTGCTAAATCAGTTACTACAGCATTCTTATCAACTTTAATAACCGAGAAATTACTATTATTTAAGATACAGATCCGGCTTATTACTTTTCCATCTACTTTAATAGCACTATGATTTTTAATAGGTTCACCTGTATCAGGTTTCTTAATTTCACAACTTCTTTTTAATACTTTGTTTACTTTATCTGCTAGATTTTCTGAGATAGTTGTATCTATCCCGTAGCTTTCTAACAAATCTAAATTATTCCTTAATTTATTTCTATATGGTTCTGTTGCATGGAACCCCATTGCATTTCTCTCTACATTATCTGGACAACATGCATTTATGGAAGCTACTATAGGTTTACCTAATATCATAGAATGAGAAATGATATTTGTAACTAAGTTATCACTTATACCGTTTACTATTTTAGCTGCTGTGTTCATTGTTAATGATGGGATAATTATTAAATTATAGCTATTCATAAGTTCATTTACATTACTAAGGGAATCGTCAGTGATAATATCTTCTACAGACAATAAGTCTGTTATCAAGGTTTTGCCTAATGCATGTTCTGCACCTTTAGTCATAACTACCCTGAGCTTCCAGCCTTCTCCCTTTAATGTTCTCAGAGCCTTTATAGATTGACTGAACCCAATTGATGCTCCTGTAAATAATACAAGTGCACTTTTATTGAAATCCAAAATTTTTTTTATAACTTTTTCAACTATATAATCAATTACAGCACTTTCTATTATATTTTCAAAATCTTCTTTTTTAATCAATTCATCACCTGCTATAGGATACAGCTCATAGCTATACCAAGAGGAGTTACAAGCATCGGTTCTATAGGTTTTTTAGTTTTAATTCTCGTCTCTTTTTCGAAAATTTTCTCAAATTCTGTAAATGTACAAGCACCACCAACTACATAGATTGTATCGACATCATAACCAGCAACATATTTATTTATGATAGACGCCATTTTCTCTACTACAGGTCTTACTATTGGAAATACATCACGTTCTCTTGAAATATCTTTTTTGAGTACTTCTGCTTCTTCAAAAGAAATTCTATGAAATCCAGCTAATACTAAAGACATATGGGTTCCACCAGTAGGTTCATCTCCAGTAAAAATTACCTTGCCATTTTTAATTATACTTATACCGGTTGTACCGCCTCCTACATCTACTACAGCTCCATCGTTTATACCTAGTACTTTTGAAGCGGCCGTTGGCTCATCTATTACATTTGTAACTTCAAGATCTGAAGATTCAACTACATTTGATATTACTTTTACATTACCTGCAATGATGCCTGGCGGAATAGCTGTAGATGCATATCTAAGCTCTCGTCCTATCATTTCTTCTATTTCAGCTTTTAGCTTTCTTACAACAGATGTTGCTCCAATGTAATCAACCACTATTCCATCTTTAACTACTGAAGATGGATACAATGCTCCTGCTATTGGTCGATTGTTAGAATCCATTACTGCTAAAACTATATTTGCAGTTCCTAAGTCCACACCAACTTTTAACTCTCCCTCAAAAGGATTATACTTTTTTTCTTTAATTAATCTTGAAAATTCTTCTATAACTTTATTACAATTTGTTAAGTCCAAAATATCACCCTTTTTTTACTATTTTTACTGTATCATTATTTTTAAGATTGCATGCATTTGCTTCATCTACATCGACATGCATTTCCAAAGCATATTTATCTGATACCCTGACTAAAACATTTCCCAAAATAGCTTTTCTTTCTCCTGATATTTCTACATCAACTAACTCTTTATCATTTATTTTTAATCTTTTAGCCGTTTCTGGTGTCATGTGTATATGCCTAAGTGCAGCAATAGAACCCTCATGTTTAATAATTCTTCCTTTAGGTCCTATAATTTCAATTCCTGCAGAATCTTTAAGCTTACCAGATTCTTTAATTGGAGGTTTTATTCCTAATACAAATCCATCAGACAATGAAATTTCAACTTGTGTCTCTTCTCTAAGAGGCCCTAAAATTCTAACATTTTTAAACTCTCCTTTAGGACCTCTTATAGTAACAAGTTCATTAGATGCATATTGTCCAGGCTGCTTTAAATCTCTCAATTTGGTAAGTTCATACCCATCACCAAAAAGAACATCTAAATCTTCACGTCTTAAATGAACATGTCTATTAGAAACGCCTATGGGAATTAAAACCTCTTCTTTATTAAGCTGTTCAATTACTAGCTTTGTTATTAGTTTGATTAATTCTTCACGAGACGCATCCATTCTGTTCCCCTTTTATTCTTCTACTTTTAATGTTTTAGGTAATATTCTTTCAACATCTGTGTGTGGTCTTGGTATTACATGTTTAGAAATTAATTGTCCAACTTTTTCAGCGGCAACTGCTCCAGCATCAACTGCTGCTTTAACTGCTCCAACATCTCCTCTAACCATAACTGTAACTAATCCTGACCCTATTTTTTCGTATCCCATCAATGTAACGTTAGCTGACTTTGTCATAGCATCAGCTGCCTCTATTGCTCCAACTAATCCTTTAGTTTCTATTAAACCTAATGCTTCTCCCATTTAAAAAGCCTCCTTATATATTAATTTAATTATTTGTAATGTATACATGTACTTTTTAACTCACCCTTTAGTCTTGGACACTTTGGGTCCTTACAAATGTTGCACGTATATCTATCCTTTTTTTTTGCGTTTTCAATTTTTATATTTTCTACTTCTTCTACTTTTTCAGCTTCCTTTTCAGGTAAAATTACTTCCTCTTTTTTTTCTGAATCAATTCCTGAATCAATGATATCTAACTCCACTGCCTCTTCAATTTCATCAACAGTGTCAATTGAATCAACTAGATTTAATGGTATTGTAGATTCTAATTCAATTACATTTTCTTTACTTTCAACTACTTCTTTTATTTCTTCTAATTTTCTATCCTTATGCGTCAAACCAACTGTATCTACATTTTTAATTAACATATCAATTTGAGTACTTGGACGAGGTATAATTTTTGCGCTTACTACTTTATTTACCCTTGCGGCTGATATTTGTGCTGCTTGAATTGCTGCTTTAACTGCACCTACATTGCCTTCTATTTTAACAACAGTCATTCCATCGCCCTTAGTTAACTCATATCCAACTAATGTTACATTAGCTGATTTTACGCAAACATCAGCGGCTTCAATTGCTGCAGCAAGTCCTATGGTTTCTATAATACCAAGGCTACATTCAGACATATCAACACCTCCTTTGATAAAGCATTTACTCTCATATATTCTTGAACGGCATTCTCTTTACAAGTCTTGCTGCGTTAGACCCTAATGCCCTGACTATATCTTTTCTGCTATTAATATTTATTTTGTACAAAGGTGATGATTTATCTAACTTTTCATAGTGTAATGCAATTTCATCTTTACTAACGCCTAGCCCAACCCCCAGTTTAGAGGAACAACATGCGCCGTAGCTTAAGTTTATTACATCTGTTTGGTTTTCAGGAATTAACTTATATGGAATTCCTTCTTCCTCTACGCCATGTAAGAGAGAAATAAATTCATTTTCAGCAATTGTACTATCGTAGTAAATATTTATGACAGGCTTAACACTCTGTTGTATAATCATATCAATCACCTGATTCCATCATTGATAACACCAGACCTGTAGCAACTGCATTTCTAGGACCTTCAGTACCCCTGATATTTCCTCTTCCAGCAACTACATTGTAATGTGATAATGCATTTGTAACTAATTGTGGAACTTCGAAATCTAGTGCCGAACCTCCTACTAAAACTACAAATTCAATATCTCTTATGTTATTTGTAGGACTTACTTTTGCCAAAGCTCTTAATGCATTAGTAACAAAAACTTTTTCTTTAGCTGAACTTCTAGTATTCTTTATTTTTTCTAAGTTTGCATTACCATCAATCGGTATCATACCCTCTGGTTTTAACAAAACAACTTTTGCAAATATTTTAGGGTCTAATGGTTCTTCAAAAAACTCTACCGTTCCATCTTCATGCCTTATATGGAAAAGACTTTCAACTTTTGCCAATGGATATTTTTTTATGTCTTCTGCCAACTCAAAGCTGTCTAGCCCAAGCTCTGTTTGAATTAACAAAGTAACCATATTTCCTGCCCCAGCCAAATGAACGGCTTTTATCTCGCCATTTCTGTTTATAATTGAGGCATCTGTAGAACCAGCCCCCATATCTAGAATTGCTAGTGGCTTATTACTTCCTGGCGTTGTAAGTGCTCCTCCAATTGCCATTTCAGCTTCAACACCACCTATTTTAGTATTGACACCTATTTTTTCAGTCAATTCTACACCTATTCTTTCCATTTGTAATCTATCAGCCTTAACCATAGCTGCTATACCAACAGCATTTTCTAAAGAAAACTCATTAGCAAGTCCACCTTTAACTTTTTGAGGAACAAAAGTATCAACTGCTAATAAATCTTGTATTTTAATAGATTTTGGATGTTGATCTGTTAGATTTGACATTACTTGCCTTACCTTTTCAAGCATTCCCCCAGCATTTGTTCCGGGTTCACCTCTTACATCCTCTACATCAGCAACAGAATTTATAGAAACCATAATTTTTTCTGCACCTTCATCAACGTTTATAGAGACTGTCTTTTTAGAACTGATAATTTCAATTATTCCAGCTGGTATTCTTCTTTCCTTTACATCACCTTTAGGTGTCTTTATAACAACTGCTGATCTATTTCCTATAAGTGCTCTTGCTATAGGAACTACTTGCTTCGTATCTTCAGAACTGAGTTTAAACAGCGTTGCTATACCATAAGGGTTAGATAATACCTCAACTACTCCACCTTGTTGTGCTACTTCAACTGCTGATATCATTCCTAGTGGAACCTTATCTATTAGCCCAACCTCATCTACTATAGGTATCTTTACATCTAGTCGATTATTAATAAGTACTCCGTCATCATTTTGCACGATAGCACCAGTAATATTTATTTTAGATTGGTATAAATTTATAATTTTAGCCGCCAAATCAAAACTAACTTTGGATGGAATTACAACTATATAATCTTTACTTGCTTCAGCATTTTCAAGATTTTCTATGTCCACTGTATCCCCTACACCAATACCAATTCCTCCTGGAGTAGATGGGTTGTGACCAATCATGGTAGACTCAGTAATTATAGTTTCTGTTATAGTCTCCATTGCAACATCGCCAATAACAGGGGCAGCCTCATTAACTCTAACCTCATCTAAATCTTCTATAGTTAAATTAACTTTATTTAGAGCATCTGTTAATGATTTAAATACACCATTTATATTTTGCATGGTTCCTTTTATCCCTGTTGTGGGAACAATGCCACTCGATAAGAACTTTAACCCACCATTATCTATTTTTGCTAAAGCAACCTCAGTAGTTGCATTACCAATATCTACACCAGCAATTATTTTCATACCATACCTCCATTGCAAAGTAACTTTAATCTTTTTTCAATCTTCCTCTTACTTCATACACATCTGCTGCTTCTCTTATGAAAGCTGAATTAACTTTGCAATTATATTTATTTTCTAGTTCATCTGCTATAGCATATAATTCACTTTTTGTTGACCTGTATGGTCTAAGTGCATTGTATATTTCAAGCACTCTTTCGTCAGGAACAGCTATTAGTTCAGATGCTCTTTTTAAGTTTCTAGCAAAAGCATCTCTACCAACCGATTCAGCAACTTGAGCTTGTAATTCTAATGTTTCAGGAGAAATTCTCATATCAGTTGCTTTTATCTCTCCGTTAATAACTTTATCTAAAGTCATGTCTGAAAGCAATTTTCCTGTTGGTGATTTAATTCTGTCAGATATTTTTTCACCTAATGGGTAGCTTGAAGCATCTATTTTACCAGAAGTTTCACAGCTAGATTTAGGTGCTGTATCACAAGTACCAGCAGTATTAATATTTTTCATTACTTCTTCTATTATTTGTTTTAATAATTTTTCTTGATCCATTATTTCACCTCCGCTATTATTTAAACTCAACCTTAATTTCTTGAGGTTTTTTATTTGCTTCAACATGTTGTGTTTCTTTTATATGCAATAGAGCTGCAATTGCTTGATATTTTGGTCTTGCCATTTGGTCGTTTCTAACTGGTACTGGGTTAGGTGATTCACCTTTTGCATATTTAGCCGCATTTTTCCCAATTTGTCTGTAAGTTGCCAAATCTATAAGTGGAGCTTGAGAAAATAACTCTAAATTACTCAATGGGAATAAATCTTTTTGGTGTATTACTGTTGTTCCTTTTGATTGTATTCCTATACCAATTCCAGATCCGCTTAATTTCGCAGAATCATGAGCTACAAAAGCAACGTCAGATGTTCTATAATCTCTAACTATTCTGTAGCTTAAGCCTTTCTTCTTCTATCCCTGCAATAACTTCTTTTAAAACTTGATAATGTGGTATTCCAATTATAGTTTTTGTTTGATATTTACCAAATGCAGGTGCTAAGCCTATAACCACTTCGTTTGGTAATTTCCCTTGCTTTAGTTCACCAACTTCTTTTAGTTCCATACCATTTGCTTCTTCTACAGGAAGTGTTGATTTAGTAGAACTAGGTACATTATCAAAATTCATTTCTTTCAATACTTCTTCTATAACACTTTTTAATAATTTTTCGTCAATTGTCATGAATTTCACCTCTCTTAGAAATCTTCTGGACTTACTGCATTACGAATATTGCTTATTTCATCCCATCTTTCATCACTTATCTGATATCCAGTTTGTGGACCAGCATAATCGTTAGCATAATTAACAGCACTTATTACTTTAAAATCTTTATCCAATATTGCAGATGTATGCAAATAATCACCAGCAACTCTTTGCTTAAGCATATTAAATACACTTTGTGATACATCTTCAAAACCTGCTCTATGCAATGCTTTAACAACATCTACTCCTGTAATGCCTCTTGCCATCATTTCTTCAGCTGCTTTTAAATCTTCAACTACGTTTCTATCAGGCATATCTTTGCTTCCATGTGCATATGTTGCTGCTTCAACTTCTTCATCAGTTATTTCTGGTAATCCAAGTTCTTTGAATAATCCTTGTATAACTTTAGCAGCTTTATTTCTAACTTTAATTACTTCTTCTTCTGAAACTGGTCTTAATCCACCGTCTATCTTTAAGTCTCTTTGGATTATGTTCCAGTCATCATAGTCTTCTGCATCCCAGTTTGAACCAGCAAACATATTGTCATAGTTTGGTGTTGAGCTGTAACCTGAACAAATAAAGTCAGTTCCAGGTACAAATTGCATTAACGAACGAGCTGTTTTTCTAATATCAGAGTGAGTAAATGTTTGGTCATTACTTGATGCACACTCTAAATCTAACATCATACCTATTAAATTTTCTGCAAGTATTGCTCTTATTCCGCCTCGAACTCCTGCTGGAACTCCTACGCAACTTACTGAACCATTTTGTGTACCTTGTACTCCAGCACCTTTAGTAACAAATTGGCATCTTGCTTCTAGATAAAGCATTGATTTACCTTCTGCATATCCCATTTGAACTTCAGAACCTGTACCTGAAGTAAATCTCATTTTTAATCCTCTTGACGCGTAACATGATGCTAGGAATGCTTTAGACCACGGTGTGTCGTCTCCATCCATAAACACTGGCTCTGTACCATATACAGATACAGTTTCAGCATATGCTGTAAGACCTCTCATACCAAGTACTAATTCAGTAGCTTCTTCTACTGCACATTGAGTTAACACTCCCGGTCTTCCAACTTGTGATCCAATAAAAATGCCTAAAGCATTAAATGGTGCATATCTAACTATACCAACTGTAGTTTCTTGCTCATCAAATCCTCTAATAGCAGCTTCAGCTGCATCAGCTGCAATTTGAATCATATTATCCTTAACATTTGTAACGTGGCACTGATTTGATGGAATTTTTCTTGCTCTCATCTTTGTAGCTGCCATCATCATTTCCAAAACATTCATTTTTCCAACAACTTCTACTATTTTAGCTGGAGTCATTGACAATGTTAATTTTAAAACATCTTTTCTTAAAATATTTATATCTACTAGCTTTCTAGCAAGTTCTAAAGAGTCCATTGCCATAACTTTTTCTGCATTATCTAAATTTATAGCGTAGTCTGCAATAAATATATCAAGCATATCAAAGTCTTCTCTTTTCTTACCATCAAGTTCTACTACTTTTCCATCTATTATCTTTATGCTAGGGGTTGGATCATTTGGACTATCCATAGCTATAAGACCAACCTCAGCCCACTCTTTAACAAAACCATCTTGATTTACTGGTCTTTTTTCTAATACTTCAAAACGTTTAGACCTCATTTTATACACTCCTTTTCAGCTCAATTTTTGTTATATATATGGTACAGTTGAAGATTTTATTTCATCATTACTCATTGTTCCTAAGAGTTTCTGACCAACTTCTCTAGCGGCAACAATTGCTTGTCTAACTGCTCCCGAATCTCCTGAGAATGTACATATAACTTCATTTGAGAAGCTTGTTCCACCATTACCTGGCGTAGAATAACCTATTACATCAACCGTTGCAGCTTTTACTGCTGTATCTGCTAAAACAACTCCAATAGCAGCTGGTGCTCCAACTGTAATACCAAATGATTTTCCTATAGGTGCTCCAAAAGCCTTGTTTAATGCAAAACTTGCTCTTGCAGTATATTGGAATTCAAGATGTCCAGCTGAAGTTCCATAAACGTCACCAAAAGTCCTGTCTAATTCATTCAATGTAACTTCTACAGCTCTTCTAGCATCAGAAACATCTTCTGCACCAAATATAATTAAAGAACCGTGTCCAGCTCCACCTTCTGTATCTCTAGGTAATTCAATCAATAAAACTTCACTGTTTGTAGCTTTTACAGCTTCATCTGCCGCAAATATATGAGGACCAGCACCAGTTCTAGCTCCAACTATACCTATTGATTTATATTTCTTATCAATTTTCATCATTTCATGTAATTTGTAATCTACATTTGCAATAACTAAACCTATAGTGTTACCTATTGCAGTTCCAACGAACTCTGTTAAGTTAGTTCCTTTAGATGGTTTCGCTTCTGACTTAACTTCTTTAGCTACAGGAGTTGTTTCAGTTTCCCCCATTTTTTTCATTACCTCATCCATGATTTTAGACATCAATTCATCTTTCATTAATAAATACCTCCATTATAATTATAATTGTCTTATTTATTTGGTAATATTTTTTCTACATCTGTATGTGGTCTTGGTATTACATGAACTGACATAACTTCGCCCACTTTTTCAGCTGCTACTGCTCCAGCATCTGTTGCAGCTTTTACTGCTCCAACATCACCTCTTACCATTACAGTTACAAGGCCTGAACCAATCTTTTCATAGCCAACAAGGTATACGTTTGCTGATTTTACCATAGCATCGGCTGCCTCAATTGCTCCAACCAAGCCTTTTGTTTCAATCATTCCTAAAGCTTCTTTTTGCATTTTGTACCTCCTACTTTTTAGGTTAACTTTAAAACTAAACTCCTTACTTCGTTGTAAGGCAAAAATAATTTAGTTGTTATCTAATATTATATACTAGCTCAAAAAAATCACTTGTTATGTAGATGTAAATAATTGAAATTTAAATTTTTTTTAATAGCAAAATATCACCTCAATGAGACGTATTATTGCACGCATAAAAATAAGCGTAAAAAAAATAGCAGATATTTATATGTTAACCTGCTATTTCTTGCTATGTTATGTTTTTTATTTAATTTGCCTTTACATAATGTGCTGGTACTCTTGAATAATATATTTCTCTATACTCTGATGGCGTCATTCCTACCTTCTTTTTAAATGCCTTACTAAAATAATTAGCTTCATTATACGATAACTCTATAGCTATATTTATTATTGGATCATTTGTATTTTCCAACATGTCCTTAGCTATCTCAATTTTTTTATCTGTTATATATGTGATGAAATTTATATTCATTTCTTTTTTAAAAATTTTACTTAAATAATATACACTCATATTTGCATAATTTGAAACATCTTCTAATGTGATACCATTTTTTATATTTCTTTCTATATAATTAACTACATCATTCATATCTTTTTCACAAGTAAAGCTATTGTTTATTATTTCATCAAATATTACATTCACAATACCAACCATCTCCATATACATGGAATATTTACCATAATGAGGTATTCGTTTAGCCTTTATTTTATCTAATTGCTTGGTTATGTCATTTGTAGAATTGAAATTCATTTCTTTGGATATTTTAATTATTCCTTTGCTGAATTCAAGCATCATATTAGAGATAATATATATATCATCTATAGTTTCATATATTTTAAATATATACTCACGTATTATTCTAATTGAATTATTGTATGATTTCTTAACTACCGCATCTTTTAATTCTTTTAAGTAGGAGTTTAAAAGACTCATATTATTATCTTCTTCTACTTTGTTAAAATATTGCTCTAGAGTTTCTATTATAAGTGAAGGTTTTACTGGTTTTAATAAATAATCATCTACTTTTAGCTTTATTGCAGAATGTGCTATTTCAAATTCATCATATGCTGTTATTATGATAATAATTATATTCGGGTAGTTTTCTTTTATATATTTAATAACTTGTAAACCATCTATACCAGGAATATTAATATCCATAAAAACTAAATCAATTTCCTTTTCATTTATTATCTCAATAGCCTTGAATCCTGTGTTTGCTTCACCAACAATATCTATATTATTAACTTTTTCGATTAATATTCTTTTTAATGCCATCATTTCTATCTCTTCGTCTTCAACTAAAAGTACTTTACACATATTATCTCTCCCTTCTAAGCCCTTAAAACAAAAACTGAAACCTAAACTTTATGCATTATTATATTTTACAACTTCAATTTTACCCTTACAATTGTTCCTTTTTTATATTTATTCTCACTAATAATTTGCAATCCGTACTCATCTCCTAAAAGATACATTAATCTTTTATTAACATTGTGAATGCCTATGGAGTCATCTCTGATACTATTTTGTTTGCTGTTGTGAACAAGTCCAAATATTTTTTCTTCTGAAATTCCATCTCCGTCATCTTCTATTTCTATAATTAGATCCTTGCCATCATCATAACCATTAATTTTAATATTTCCACCATCTTCTTTTGCTTCTGCAACATACTTTACACTATTTTCAATCAAAGGTTGAAGAATCATAAATGGGCACTGAATGTTATCATATTTTTCTGGTATATTAATTTCATAATTAAGTCTATCCCCTAACCTAATTTTTTGTATTTTTAAATAATTTTTACTATGCATTATTTCATCTTTGATTGTAACTAACTGAGAGTTGTTTTTTTTCAAAACATATCTCATCATATCTGAAAATGCATAAGCAATTTCTTCCGTTCTTTCTGCCTTTTCCAAAAATGCTAATCTGCATATAGTATTTAACGCATTAAAAAGGAAATGCGGATTTATCTGATAATAAAGTGCTTTAAGTTCGGCATCTTTAAGTGATTTTTCAAGTTCACTCCTTTTTCTCTCCTCTTTTAGAAGCTTCATTTGATTAGCGCTTAATTTTTTCTTCACAATATTTATATACTCTTTTTCTACAATATAATTAGAAATTTCATGTATTGTATATGCAGTAGATAGTACTTTATCATACGGAACCTGAGAAATGTCATTATATGCGTCTATTAATTCTTGATTTGATTTCCAATCACATTCCATGCTTGTAATTAAATTAAGTGATTTTCTGTGATTTTCTTCCACTTTAACTTGTCCAGCTAATATTGCCCCTAAATAATTTCCCTTTACCATTATAGGAACAGCAAAATCAACTAACCCTGTGTGACATCTATATATATATGGTCTTCCTGTTATAGCTGCCTGTAATCCCCCATGAGCATCACATTGATAGCATACCGCTTTATACTCATCATGGGACCTAAGCATACTGCAAAAATTAGTAAATCCACTGTATCTAGTTACAGGTGTACCTTTATAATCCACAGTTACAAAAGACATTCCAGTAGCCTTTGCAAAATTATCCAAGATATTTTGCAGAACTCCTAGATCAATATAATTGCCTATCTTCATTGATTCTTCCATAAAGTTACCCTCCCAAATATTGCATACTATCTAATTTGCTATTTTGACAACATTTTCCCGGTACTTAACTAGTTTTTTAATTATTATAGCAAAATTTTACCCTTTAACAATATACTTTTTTGTCCTGGTATATTCTATTTTTGCTATAAATTAATTATTATTTTTTTACTAGCACACATACCACCATTTTTACAAGAAATTCTTTAAAGAAAGGTAATCTTGCTGGATATTTAAAAATATTCCTCAGTGATTCCTCTTTATAATATTCTATTTTAAACTTGCTATGCTGCATAATCTTCTGGAATCTTTTTATTGTCATCTTATTAATATATGAGAAATATTCTGTTCCATCATGCCTTTTGTCTATTCTAAATTTTATTCTATCTTTACCATCTGGTAAATTTTTAACTAATTCTTTGTATGAATCTATGAGTGTTTTTTCACTAAAAAATACATGCACCCATGGCATTCCCATTGCATCACTTAAATGTGCACCATAAGGATGATTATATGGTGGAAAATTTAAATACAACTTTCCATCACTTTTAAGTATTCTATAACATTCATCTAAAACTTTTTCAGGTTCATCTACATGTTCCATGGCATCATTCATAATTATTGTATCAAAAGTTTCATCATCGAATGGAGTTTTAGAAGCATCTGCACATACAAAAGAAAATTTATCTAACATATTATATTTTTTTGCTAATTGTTCAGCCTCATCTTTATACTTTTCAAGTATTTCTACTCCAGTAATTTTCTTTACACCTTGTGAAGCGTAAAATATGGTCTTGCCACCAGCTCCACATCCTATATCCAATACAACTTTATCTTTAAACATTTCATCTGTCGTTGAGCACTTCAAATAAAATTTAATAGTATCTATTCCCTTTTCATATTGCCACTCAGCATATGTTTTCTTTCCTTCATTACTTAAATTAAAAGGATGAATTGGCAGTTTAAATATTTTATTTATTGCTATACACAACTTTACCTTAATACTCATAAATACACCTACTTAATCATTAGTTTTTATATATGAAATTATATCATTGAAATAAATTAAATACAAGAAAAAGAAACGATGTATATTGGCATAATCCAAGGACATTTCATATCTTTTACTTACTGCTTAGGGGTTGATTTATGTCGAATTTACTGTTATAATGTCGTATAAATTAATATTGATGAGGAGTTGTTATATTGAAAAAAATAATTGGTTTTGTGATTGTCATTGCTCTTTTACTTTCAACTGTAATTACAGCTGCACCTGGAGATAGCAGTGATCCAATAGTAGTCTTAAGCTATCTAAATCAACGATTAACTAACTTGGTTTCAGAATATAATCTTGATACTATATCTACATTAACTACTCAAGTAAAAGATTTACAAGAAAAATTAAAATCAACCAATGGACAATCGACAAATGCTCCTAAATTAGAAATCGTAGAAATACATGAAAATGAAAAGTTGATTGCAGAAGAAGGCACAGAATTAATTTTACGTGGTGGTGAAGCCTTTATTATTGCTAGCGAACTAGGTGGTCTTACAAATGTGACGAAGGGTAAGGATTTTGTTGCAGATATGTCTGTTCCAGCAAATAACTTATTAATTGTACCTAGAAGTGACGGTAGGGGTGTTTACACAAATAACTATGCAATATTTATGGTCAGAGGCACATATGAGGTAATAAAATAAACAATTACACAAAAACGGGACGCATTGCGTCCCCTACATTATTACATATCTTTTCTTACAGAAATTTCTCCTGAAATTATTGAATCTATTTCACCATTTTCATATTGAACAATCAAATCCCCTTCTTCACCTAAATCTAATGCTTTAGCTCTAGTAACTTCTTTATTCTTTATTAAGTTTATATTTTTTCCTATCAAATTTGATTTGTTTTTACATATATTTAAACTTAATATAAAATTGTTATTTTTTATAAATTCATTGTACAAAATTTCAAAATTATTTAAAATTTTTGCAGCAATAAAGCTTCTGTCTATGTACCTTCCCGTCTCTATTAAAACAGATGTTGCAATATCTCTTATTTCTTTTGAAAAGTCTTCTTTTAAATTATTTACATTTAAACCCATTCCAATAACAACATAATTAACACGATTTTTATCTGAATTCATTTCAGTTAATATACCACAAATTTTTTTATTGTTTATCAATAAATCATTAGGCCATTTTATTTTAGCATCGATTTTTAATTCATCTAACGTTAATGAAATAGCCGCTGCACAAACCTGTGTTAATTTAGAAACATGAGATATGTCTATATCAGGTTTTAAAACAACCGTCATGCACATACTTCCAAACTGTGACTTCCACTGCTTGCCTAATCTACCGCGACCATCTAACTGGTTTTCACATGTTATAACAGTACCATCATCACACGATAAACCTATGATTTTTGCATACGAATTTGTTGAATCTATTGTATCAAAATGAATTATATTTCTGCCTATAAATTGTGTTTCTAAATTTTCGTTAATTTTATCAGCAGTTAGTAAATCTGAACAATTACATTTATTTAAAAATTTAATTTCTTCTAAACTCAAAATTACCTCCAAATAACAATTATACCTATCTAGTTTTTACGGCTAATTTTTCGATTAAACTTTTATACTCATCATTAACCTTGTATCCTAGTAATTTAACTTTATTGTTTTTAGTGCTAAATTCATCATAATACTTGTTTTTAATGTATATATTTTCTTCTTCTATATCATAATATAAATCAAAATTATACTCTTCTTCCGAATTGAATACTAACATTTTTTTTTCAGCAGTTAAGCTAATATTTATCCAGTAATAGCCATCAGTCTTAGAAATAAGTTCTTTAACTTTACCTACTTCTTCTAAATCTTTGAGTTTTTCAAGCAACGATTTAACTGTTTGTATTTTATCCGAATCCTCTGGTATTGAGCTGTTAAAACTATCTATATTTAAAATATTTTCATGTCTATTTGTATATTTAATTCCATCATTTGAATATACTTTAGTATCAACTGAAGATATAATACTTATAGTACCATTTGTTTTAAGTATATCAACTGATTTCAATTCCTCAATCTGTGGAATAGTGTAATTTGGGCTTAAAATTTTAACTCCCAATGCTATAATAATTACTAATACCAATATTATAATAATAATCGGTAAAATATTTATTCTTTTTTTTCTTCTAAATGTTCCTCTTTTGCCCATAATCTAACCTTCCTAACTTATTTGTACTTCATTAACAACGTTTCTATTTGTTTTCTTAATTCCTGAATTGTACCTTCATTGAATATTACTTCATCCACCATAGTTTTCTTCATTTCTATAGAAATTTGTTTATCAATAATTTTTAATACATCCTCAGGGTTTTTATTTTCACTTATTGCTCTTTTTCTAAGCCTATCTTTTTGTAAATCAGAATTTACATAAATTAGCCATATTTCATCATAGATTAACCCATATTCCTCTAATTTATCTTTTTCTTCTAATAATAAAGGTATATCTAAAAAAATGATTTTCTCATTACTGTTTTCTATGCCAGATACAAGCTCCTTAACAACAAAACGATGAACAATTTCATTTAATTTTTCTAAATTTATTTCATTGCTAAACACGATTTCGCCAAGCTTTTTTCTGTTTACTTCTCCACCACAGGCTAATATTTCAGCTCCAAAATATTTTACCACCTCATCATGCATCATTTTCCCAACCTTATAGCCGTCATGTACGATTTGGTCAGAATCAAGAACTTTAAATCCCATTTCAGTAATTACATTAACTGCGGTTGATTTCCCTGTTCCTATGCTACCTGTAATAATTATAACTCGAGGTCTATTATTTTGCGTCATACCAGCTACCACCTACATTAACATCCGCATCTAAATGAACTTTGAAGTTATCAACAACACTTTCCATTTCTTCTTTTATCATTTTTTTAACTTCTTCTAATTCGGATAAATGTGCTTCTATAATAAGCTCATCGTGTACTTGAAGTATAAGCTTTGACTTCATTTTACTGTTTTTTAATCTCTTATATACATTTACCATTGCAGCTTTTATAATATCTGCAGCAGTGCCCTGAACAGGAGTGTTGAGGGCTATTCTTTCTCCAAATGAACGTATATTGAAATTTCTTGATGCAAGCTCAGGTATATATCTTCTCCTACCAAAATATGTTTCGACATAACCTTCTCTCTTTCCCTGTTCAACAATTTCTTTCATATACTTTTCAATATTTTTATAATAAGAAAGATAGTTTTCAATATATATTTTTGATTCTTTTCTAGGTATGTCTAAATCCCTGCTAAGTCCATAATCACTTATACCATAAACTATTCCAAAGTTTACTGCTTTCGCTCTGCTTCTCATTTCATATGTTACATCTTCTATTTTAACTTTAAAAACCTCAGAAGCAGTCTTTGTATGAATATCTACATCATTTTCAAATGATTCTATAAGATTAGTTTCATCTGCTAGATGTGCAAGAACTCTAAGTTCAATTTGCGAATAATCGGCATCACAAAGGATATAACCATCTTCTGCAACAAATGCCTTTCTAAGCTCTCTTCCCTCGTCTGTTCTCGTAGGTATATTTTGCAAATTAGGTTCTGTGCTACTAATTCGTCCAGTAGATGCAATAGTTTGATTGAATATGGAATGAACCCTATTTGTATTTAAATTAGTTACGGATTTTAATCCCTCGACATATGTTGAATTAAGTTTAACCATCTGTCTGTACTCTATTATATGACTCACAATCTCATGTTCTGCCTTTAGTTTTTCAAGAACTTCAACATCCGTTGATATTCCTGTTTTTGTTTTTTTAATTACCGTTAATCCTAGTTTTTCAAATAAAATTACCGAAAGCTGCTTTGGTGAATTGATATTAAATTTTTCACCTGCCAAGCTATATATTTTTTCTTCTAAAGAAGAAATTTTTTCTGCAAAATGTACTCCTAATTTATTTAATACTTCTAAATCTACTTTAAATCCTTCATACTCCATGTATGCTAAAACTTCAATTAAAGGTAGCTCTATTTCCTGAAATAGATTAGTCATATTAAATTCTTCAATTTCTGTACATATTTTTTCTTCTGACTTAACTACAGTATTTAGATAATTGAATAAATACTCTTTGCTTTTATCTTGTTCAATTTCTTTGAATGATAATCTTTTCCTTCCAGTTCCTAAATATTCGTTTTCTGTATTGTTTTCAACTTTTAAATATTCATAAGCTAATTTATCAATAGAATAAGAACTTTCTGATGGATCAAGTAAGTATTTTCCTATTTCACTATCAAATCCAATATTGTCTAACAAAATATTATTTTTCATAAGATAGATAACTTCATTTTTAATTCCATGACCAATTTTAACTATTTCTTTAGATTCTAAAATTTCTTTCAAACTTTCTAAAGTATATTTTTCTTCTACTTTATTAAAATCAATATAATATATATTTCCATTACAATCAGATATACCTAGGCAAACAGCGTTGCTATATAAAGCCCTTTCACCATCTAAGAGAAATTTAACTGCTGCCTTTTTACTATTTTTCACTTTAGAAATAATTTGAGCTATGTCTTTCTTTTTATCTACATAAATTAAATCTTCACTATTAGAAGTATTATTTAAATTGATTTTTTCGACCTCTGATTCTGAATCAAACATAGACATCTGTGAATCAGTTATAGCTTCTGGTATTTCTTTTAACCTCTTTTTAAAGTTTCTAAATTCAAGTTCATCATATAACTCAACAAGTTTATCATTATTAGGCTCAATTAATCTAAAATCTTCTAAATCAAATTCGACTGGTATATCCTTAATTATTCTGGCAAGAGTTTGACTCATATATGCCTGTATTTTGTCCCCTTCAAGTTTCTCTTTAAGTTTACCTTTTATTTCATCTATATTATCATATATGCAATCTAAGCTTCCATATTGTTGTATCAACTTAAGGGCAGTCTTTTCACCAACTCCCATAACTCCTGGAATATTATCAGATTGGTCACCCATCAAAGCTTTCAAATCAACAAATTGTGATGGCACTATTCCATAATCATCAGTAATTGCCTGTTCGTCCATTTCTTTAATATTCGTTACACCTTTTTTAGTTAGGAGTACTTTTATGTTTTCGCTTATTAATTGCAAATAATCTTTATCACTAGTAACAAGATAAACCTCCACACCTTTATTTTCAGCTTCACATGCAATTGTTCCAGCTACATCATCAGCTTCAAACCCATTTATTTCTATGCACTTAATATTATGCACTTCAAGCACATCTCGAATTAATTTAAATTGCTGTATAAGCTCACCAGGAGCCTTGGCTCTACCAGCTTTATAATCTTTGTACTGTTCGTGTCTAAATGTTGGTTTTTCAGGGTCGAATGCAGTACATATATAATGTGGAGAATATGTATCTATAAGTTTATAGAGCATGCTTAAAAAACCGTATACCGCATTAGTATACTGTCCCTTTTTTGTCTTCAAAGGAGGCATTGCATAAAACGCTCTAAAGAGCAAACTATTACCATCTAAAATCATAATTTTATTTTTCATTGTATTCCTCCTAGAGTTATTATTTTAATTATAACAATTAATATACTTACGGTAAAGGTATTTTTTCATTTATTGCCTTTATCATACATATAATTATATATAATATAAATTTGGAGGTTTTTATGAAAAAATTTATTCCTAAGCAATTTAATTTTTCTAATGTTAAATATATGACTCCTGCACAACTTAGCCAGCACTATACCTTATATACAAAGTATATAGATTCACTTAATAAGGTTAATGAAAATATGACTTCAGAAATTATGTTTGCAAATTGCAATTCTAATTATAGCCCTATAAGGTCTGCCGAAAAAGCAACTACCTTCTGTATAGATTCAATTAAACTTCATGAACTTTATTTTGGAAACTTAACAGGAAATAATACATCACCTTTTGGTGAAATAGAAAAGGTAATAATAGAAATTTTTGGCTCATATAAAAATTTTAAGGATAAATTTAAATGCATAGGAATGTCAATGCGTGGGTGGGTAACTTTCTGTCATGATATATACACTGATGACTATTATATATACGGTCAAGACTCACACGATGACGGAGTAATAATATGTGCAAAACCATTAATTGTACTAGATGTATATGAGCATGCCTATATGATTGATTACGGAATAAATAGAGGTCTATATATTGACTCATTTTTTGAAAATTTAGATTTTAAGGTTGTTAATGAAAGAGATAGTTAAAAATTACAATTTGCATTATTATAGAATTCTACAAATATAAAGGGACGCATAAATGCGCCCCTTTCCATTTTACTAATAGTTTTCAAGAATTTTAACTATATCTTTTGGTTTTAAAACTTTCCAAATGATACAACTTTTTCATCGATAACTAATGCAGGTGTTTGCAAAACCCCATAAGAAACAATGTCCTTATAGTCCTCGACTTTAACTACCTCTGCCTCAATTCCCTTTTCTTTTATTGCTTCTTCAGTATTATTCTTTAAAGCAATGCAATTTTTACAACCTGAACCTAAAATTTTAATTATCATTTTAATTCTCTCCTTTTATATTATAATACTACACGAAATATTTTAGAGCTCTTTACAACATAAATATTATAGCTATCTTATTTTGTGTAGATAAGCACTTAAGTAAATAGCCCGCGAAATTTAATAACATGATTTCTACTTTTACATTAGTAAGTATCCAAATACATTAAACGAATACCCAATTATTAAAATTCCAATTGTTACTAAGCCTGCAAAAACTGCTAACAATTTTGTTTTAACAACTTTCTTAAGCAATATCATGGATGGTAAGGACAATGCTGTTACAGCCATCATAAATGAAAGTGATGTTCCTAAGCCAACACCTTTGAGTACTAATGCTTCAGCAATTGGAAGTGTTCCAAATATATCAGCATACATTGGTACGCCAACAATAGTCGCAAGTAGAACTGAATACCATTTATCCTGACCAAGAACAGCTGAAATCACATTTTCTGGAATCCAGTTGTGAATTGCAGCCCCTATACCCACTCCAATTAAAACATATATCCATACCCTTTTTATAATATCTAGAACCTGATCTTTTGCAAAATCTAATCTATCTTTAACACTCATCCCTTCTTGTTCAATTTCAAGGGATTTATTACCATAAACAAAAGGTTCTACATATTCTTCTAGCTTTAATTTACTGATTATAGTACCTCCAATTACAGCTAGTACGAGCCCTACTATTACATAAGCTATAGCTATCTTCCAGTTGAATATACTTGCTAAAAGAATTACTGCTGCTAAATCAACAAGTGGAGATGATATTAAAAATGAAAATGTAACACCTATTGGAAGCCCAGCACTTGTAAAACCAATAAACAATGGAATTGACGAACATGAACAAAACGGTGTAACTGTACCAAGTAATGCACCCAATATATTAGCTGATATTCCATTAAATCGACCTAATATTTTCTTAGTTCTCTCTGGTGGAAAAAAACTTTGAATATATGAAATCATAAATATTAAAACAGATAGTAAAATAAATATTTTTATAACATCATATATAAAAAAATGTATACTTCCACCTAGTTTATCTTGTATACTTAACCCAAAAACATTTTCAACCAACAGCTTTATGGAATAAGAAAGCCATTCCATTTTAAGCAATTGATTGTTGAACCACTCGAATAAAAACATAATTCTGTCTCCTTGTTTTTCAATCTAACTCTATCGAATTCTTATAAAACACATTGATAATTATCTATATGTATTATATTCTTTATATAGATAATTGTCAATGTGTTTTATAAATTTTTCCTTGTCCCAATTATTATATTTTTTTTAATTAAGCCGTTAATAATATTTATAGCTTCAAAATATATTTCTTGAGTTGCTATTATTTTATCAGATATTGATACAATCCAACTTTCAATGTACCTTGGAAAAATCGGAACAAGTGGAAACATATGTTTCATTATTACATCTTTCTCTCTTTTATTAAGCGTGAAATATTTCGATGCATTTTCATATGCTTCAAATGGATGTGCAAATCCATGCATTTTAGTAATCCGTTCTAATCCTTTATAGTTTTTCCTTCTTATTTTTGCTTCTTCGCTTCTCCAATCAAAATAAAAAAAGTCATGAAGCAATCCTGCTCTAGCAGCACACATAAAATCAACATTAATTTTTTTAGCTATTTTATACGACAAATATGAAACATTCACACTGTGCTCATAAACTCCATTGCCGTGATGTTTTATATTTTTTGTTGCCTTAAACTCTTTTAAATTTAATATATCTTCTACTATTTCTATATATTCTTTATCTAACTTTTTCATATTCATTATTTTTATCCTTAATTTGAAACAATATATTGTTTTTTAATTTGCACTGTAACAGTATAAACCTTCATACATATAATAAGAAAACAAAACATTTAAGGAGGTTTATATATGGGATTTTTCGGTGGTTGTAACAACGTTGGCGGTGCAGGTGGCACTAACTTATTATTTTTCTTTTTATTGTTAGTACTAATTTTCTGCAACTGCGGTGGTTTAGAAGACTGTTAGTCATATATTAATCAAAAGAGTCCGAGATTTTCTCGGACTCTGCTTACATATCCGAAGATGATATAAACTTTTTTATTATATATTCCTTAAATGTTTCTTCTAGCTTAGAAAAATATCTATCTTCGTGATATACATAGAATAATTTTCTGTTTAAATCTAATTTTTCAACAGTAATTGGGTATATTAATCCTTTTCTGATTTCTCTTTCTACTGAAATTTTTGACATTACTGCTAATCCCATATTGTTATGTACAAAAATTTTGATTAATTCATTATCTTCAACTTGAACTTTAACTTTTAAATCTTCAAGTTTTTTATTTTTTTTGTTTAACATTTCTTCAAATGTTTTTAAAGTTGCAGAACCCTTTTCCCTTAAAATAAAGTTTTCTGACAATAACATATTAATATCAACTTTTTTATCTTTATATTCTTCATATTTTTCTTTTGATGCAATAAGTATTACTTCGTCTTCTGCTATACATATATTTTTTATTTTTTTATTCTTATATGTAGTACCTGTAAAACCAAAACTAGTCAACCCATCTTCTATAAAGTTATAAACTTCTTTTGAATCAACTTTTTTTATATTATATGTAACATTAGGATATACCTTACTAAAATCAATAATTAAATTATGAATATAGTAATCTGCTGGCAAAGAGCTGGTATATATACATAATTCTCCTGATAACTCGTTTTCATCATTTCTCAATTTAGAATATATTTTGTTTTCTTCATTTAGTATATTTATTGCATATTTATATAATAAATATCCATCATCAGTAGGTGTTATTTCTCTCCCGTTTTTTTTCAATAACACAGCTCCAAAATCCTTTTCTAATAATTGAAGTTGTTTTGAAACCGCAGGTTGAGTAATAAATAATTTCTCAGCAGCTCGTGAGATATTTCGTAAGTTCACTACTTCAATAAATGTTTTCAAGTAAGATGTATTCATTTCTTCTCCTGTTCTATATAAAAACTATTATATTGGCTGTATGCCCATGCCTATTGCTTCATGCTCAAACCCTCTTCTTGGTGAACCAATCTGCCCATAAAGGACAATGGCTATCCAATTTCCACTTGATCTATCATCTTCTATCAAAGGACCTCTAACAATTGTAAAAGTTAGTCCTGCACTTCTTAGCACTTCACCTAACATAACCTGACCTCTACAATAACCGCTTAGGGCTTCAATTATTGCATGATATAGCGCATGTTCTTCATGATAGTTTTCTCTAATAATATCCTCCCTTGAAGCAGCAGTTTCTATAGCAGCAATGATTTTTTTAGGATCCATTGACCCAGCCTGTCCTTTATATACTACATAATTTTTACTTTCATAATAACTTTTAGTATTATCTATGTCTCCAGAAGTAAGTGCTAATAATAAAGCGATTTTTCCAATTCCTTTTTTTTCCATGAAATACTCCTTTGAATTCCTATGATATATTAAATATAAAAAAAGAGGGAATTTCTTCCCTCTCAAGCTGTTGAAATAGTTTGACCGCTTAACTCCCGTTAAGACAACCAACGCTCACGTATATCTAAATACGCTGCAGTTGCCTGACTGTCATGCCTTGCCAGTCAAACTTTTTCAACATTCTGTAATCGTGATTATTTTATCACCAAGATAAGAGGGAACTTCTTCCCTCTTATTATACCATTAAAATGGTGACTTATCTAATATTTTTTTCTCATTTTCAATAGTTTTATTTTCAATGCTGTTGACTTTTTCTTTCATTACCTTTACAAACTCTTGATCATTTATTGAATCTAAATTAATTTTAACATTAAATAGCGCAGATAATACTGCTGTCCTTGCCATCATACAAGCAACAAGTCCGTCTGTAACAGCATTTGCATTTCCCTTTGTAACCACTGATTCTGTCAAAGGTAAAATTTCAAGTGAAGTTTCTGCTATATCCAATGGTACAGAAGCAGCTAATTTTAATCCATCTTGAATTGCATTTTGTCTTATTATTTTTTCATCATCTGTTTCTTTTGGCATTTTATATGAAGCCATAACTTTATCATATGAATCACTATCTCTTTGTATATCGTCTAGCAACTTTTCCCTTATTTTTAAAGCTTTTTCGGCTATTGATTTCATTTCTGATTCAACTTCTACGTATTTTTTCTTTCCTACTGTTAAATTAGCTACCATTTCTGCTAATGCAGCACTTAGTGCTCCACAAACAGCTGCCATGCTTCCTCCTCCAGGAACTGGTGAATCTGAGGCTACTTTAGCAGCAAAATCAACTAAAGTCATATTTTTCATCATAGAATCCATTTTACACTCCCTTAATAACTTTTCCATTTTTTATAACTGTTTCTACTATGTTTACCGCTGCATGATATGGAAGGAAATGAATTGATGGATATTCAAGTATTATTATATCCGCCTTTTTACCTATTTCAATGCTTCCTACCTTATCTTCTTTTCCTACTGCAACTGCGGCATTTATAGTTAATGCTGATATTATCTCTTCAATAGACATTCTCATATTAAGTGCTGCAAGTGCAATAACTAAAGGTATAGAATTTGTAAAGCAGCTTCCTGGATTAAAATCTGTAGCTAAAGCCACAGCACATCCAGAATCTATCATAAATCTTGCTCTTGCATATTCTTCTTTTAAACAAAAAGCTGTTGCAGGTAGTAAAGTAGCTATAACATTTGAATGCGATAATTGTTTAATACCTTCGTCTGATGCCTGTAACAAGTGGTCAGCAGATGTCATAGAAAGTTCAACAGCAAGTTCTGTTCCACCTAATTGTACAATTTCATCTGCATGTATTTTTAATTTTAATCCTAATTTTCTTGCGCTACTTAAAAATTTTCTTGATTGTTCAATTGAAAATACATTTTTCTCACAGAATATATCAGCAAATTCTGCAAGTTCTTTATCTACAACAATTGGCAAAACTTCATTAATCATAATATCAAGAAATTCATTTTCTTTTCCCTTATACTCAGGAAGCACACTATGAGGGCCTAAAAAAGTAGGTACAATATCCATTGCATGAATTTTATTTAATTCTTTCATAGCTTCTAGTTGTCTTACTTCTGTTTCACAATCAAGACCATATCCACTTTTTCCTTCTACTGTAGTTACTCCCATTGCCATCATCTTATCTAGACGTTTCTTTCCAAAATTTATAAACTCTTCTAGAGATGTACTTCTAGTTGATCTAACTGAACTAGTTATTCCACCGCCTCTTTCCATTATAGACATATAGCTGTCACCTCTAAGCCTCCATGAGAACTCATCTGCCCTATATCCACCAAAAATAAAGTGTGTATGTGAATCAATAAATCCAGGTAACACAGCTTTATCCTTCGCATCTATAATTTCATAATCTTTTTCGTTATACTTCTTCAATATTTCTTCAGTAGAACCCACATCAACTATTATTTCATCTTCAATCACAACACAGCCATCTTTTATCATTCCTATATTTGACATATCTTTACCATGCTTTGGACTTTTTCCTTTACAAGTAACAAGTTCGGATGCATTTTTAATAATTAATTTGTTCATATTAAAACTCCTTTTTAATGAGCAATTAAATACTAAGTACCTAATTGCTCACATATATTTTAACTAACCTTTAACATATTAAAGTCTAGTTTCTAATACCTGATCCATGCTGAAGTTTTCAAGTCTTAAATAATAATCTGCTGTATCAACAAGTGCCTGCATAGGTACAAGTCCAACTATCTCACTTCCTACTATATTCACTCCATATCTAGCCGCTTCCATTTTTACAGTTTCAAAAACTCTATAGATAGCTGATTTTGTATAATCAGTTAAATTCATTGATACTTGAACTATCCCTCTGTCTTCAAGTTCTATTCCTAATGCCTTAACAAATCTAAAACCACCACTTAAGTGTCTAACTTGTTTAGCTATTTTACTAGCTATTTCTAAATTATTAGTTGAAAGATTGATGTTATATGCAACTAATGGCATTCTAGCACCTATTGCAGTAACTCCTGCTGTAGGATGTATTGTTTCAGGGCCGAAGTCAGGTTTCCACATATCATCTTTCATTTTTTCAGCCATGCCTTCAAATTGGCCTTTTCTTACAGTAGCAAGATTTTCTCTATGAGATGCTGTTGCTGATTTTTCATAAAGAAAGAAAGGTAATCCAAACTTTTCAGATGCTTCTTTAGCAACTTCTTTTGCAAGCTTATCAGCCTCATCAACAGTTACATTTTTTATTGGAATAAAAGGTATTACGTCAACTGCTCCCATACGAGGATGCTGTCCTTCGTGCTTTGTTAAATCAATTAATTCAATTGCTTTACCTATAGCTTCAACCATTGCTTTTTTTACTGCTTCTGGTTCTCCAACTATTGTTACAACACTTCTGTTATGATCTTCGTCACTGCTGTAATCCAATAATTTTAAATCTTGTTTTCCTCTAAAAATATCAAGTATCTTTTCAACTTTGTTTAAATCTCTACCTTCACTAAAATTAGGAACACATTCAATAATTTTATTCATTTTTTCCTCCGAATTTCAACATGTTTTTATTTTTTATAATTATTTAAAGTTTTTTCTATTAAGTCATCACATGCTACATATGGTATTGTTATGTGATCTTGTCCTTCAAATTTCTTGTTATATTCCATAGTAGTTTCTATAGAATGTTCATTTCTTGCCCAACTTCTTCTAGATACCCCAACCATAGTATCCCAAGGAATTGATTTTTTGAGTATTTCATCTACTCTATCACTACCATCTAATACCATACCAAATCCACCATTTATTGATTTGCTTATTCCAACTCCGCCACCGTTATGGAGAGCTACAAGACTCATTCCTCTAGCAGCATTTCCTGCATAACAGTGAATTGCCATATCTGCAGTAACATTACTTCCATCATAAATGTTTGATGTCTCTCTAAATGGCGAATCTGTTCCACCTGTATCATGGTGGTCTCTACCTAACATTACAGGTCCTATTTCACCATCTCTAACCATTTGGTTAAATTTAAGAGCTATATCTCTTCTACCTAAAGCATCTTGGTAAAGAATTCTCGCTTGAGTTCCAACTACCAATTTATTTTTTTCTGCATCTCTAATCCATATATAATTATCTCTATCTTGACCTCTTCTATTTGGGTCAATAACAGACATAGCAGCATGGTCTGTTTTTCTTAAATCTTCCGGTTTACCACTTAAGCAAACCCATCTAAATGGACCATAACCATAATCAAACAACATTGGCCCCATTATATCTTCAACATATGAAGGCCATATAAAACCTTCGCTTGTATCTTCACCATTTTTAGCTATTTCCTTAACACCTGAATCAAAAACAGCTTTCATAAATGCATTACCATAATCAAAGAAATAAGTTCCTCTATCAACTAAAGTTTTGACAGCTCTGTAATGAGCCCCTAATGTTTTATCAACTTCTTCAGAGAATTTTTCTTTGTCTGTATTTAACAACTCAGTCCTTTGTTCAAAAGTAAATCCCTTTGGACAATATCCTCCATCATATGGAACATGACATGATGTTTGGTCAGATAGTAAATCTACATGAATATTATTTTCTACAGCATACTCTAAAAGGTCTACTATATTTCCATGATATGCAATTGATATAGTTTCTTTTTTCTCCATATATTCATGAGCAACTCTAAAAGCTTCTTCTAAATCAGAAGTAATTAAGCTTACCCAACCTTGGTCGTGTCTAGTTACAATTCTTGAATAGTCTACTTCAGCTACTATTCCAACTCCATTTGCTATTTCAACAGCTTTAGGTTGAGCACCACTCATTCCACCAAGACCTGAAGTAATAAATAAATGTCCAGCTAGGTCTTTATCATCAGGAATACCAAGCTCTTTTCTTCCTGCATTAATCAAAGTATTGAATGTTCCGTGAACTATACCTTGAGGTCCTATATACATCCAACCACCTGCAGTCATTTGACCATAGCTTGAGCATCCCATAGCTGTAGCTTTTGCCCAGTCGTGAGGATTATCAAACATACCAATCATCATACCGTTAGTTATTAAAACTCTTGGGCTTGTTTTATGTGATTTAAATAATCCCATAGGATGACCTGACATAACTGCTAATGTTTGTTCGTCTGTTAATTCTTCTAAATATTTCTTCAATAATTGATATTGCATCCAATTCTGGCAAACCTGACCTGTTTCACCATAAGTTACTAATTCATATGGATATAAAGCAACTTCATGATCAAGATTATTATCAATCATAACTTGAAAAGCTTTACCTTCAACACAATTACCTTTATATTCATCTATTGGTTTACCATATATTCTTTCCTTTGGCATGAACCTGTAACCATATATTCTACCTCTAGTCATTAGTTCTTCTAAGAACTCTGGTGCCAACGCTTCATGTAAATTTTCTGGTACATATCTTAAAGCATTTTTTAGAGCAAGTTTTATTTCTCTTTCATTTAATGTAAGTTCTCTTTTAGGCGCTCTTCTAACGCCTTCCTTAAACTCAGGATATTCTGGCAGCTTGTCATCTAGCTTTATAGTCATTGCTTTTGATATGTCTAAATTGTTTACCATGATAATTCCTCCTATTTTTTGCTTTTTATAATATAATTAATTATATTATATTTTCGTCGATAATTCGTCTAATATACTACTTATTATACCCTAAATTAAAAAACTTAACTAAATTATTATCTTCATAATATAATTTAAGTATGTATGTTCTTAAGTTTTCTTAAAGCTTGACTTTTTATAATAAGTTATAGGTTAATTTATAACAAGAAATTAACCTACGAATTACCTCTCCCCCTTGTTTTTTTATAAATATTTTTAATTATGCCAAACCATTGTGTTGGGCATAATTTTTTTATTACATTTTAAAAAACTATAGAGCAGAATTTATAAATAATCTACTCTATAGCCTATTTTATACTTACTAGAACAAACCTTTTATTTTGCCATCAACATCAACATCAATGTTTTCAGCTGCTGGTACCTTTGGTAAACCTGGCATCTTCATTATATCACCAGTAAGAGCAACTAAAAATCCTGCCCCTGCTGATATTGTTATATCTCTAATTGTTATTTTAAATCCAGAAGGTCTTCCTAAAATTTTAGCATCATCTGTCATGGAATATTGATTCTTTGCCATACATATAGGAAGATTACCAAATCCTAATTTTTCAAAGTTTAATATTTCTTTATTAGCTTTTGGTGCAAATTCTACATCATCTGCGCCGTATAATCTTCTTGCTATTGATTTAATTTTTTCTTTTATTGGGGCATCTAAGTCATATGCAAATTCCATATTACTTTCTGTTTCAGTTAATCTTAATACTTCTTTTGCTAATTCAATTCCACCTTCTCCGCCTTTTGCATAAACTTCTGAAAGTGCAACATTAACCCCAAGCTCTTTACATTTATCTTCTATAAGTTTTAATTCAGCATCCGTATCTGTAGGGAATTTATTTATTGCAACTACGGCTGGTAATTTAAATACTTGTGTAATATTTTCAACGTGTTTTAATAAATTAGGTATACCTTTTTCTAAAGCTTCTAGATTTTCTGTTCCTAAATCAGATTTTTGAACTCCACCATTATATTTTAATGCTTTAACTGTAGCAACTATAACTACTGCACTTGGTTTTAAGCCAGTTTTACGACATTTTATATCTATGAATTTTTCTGCTCCTAAATCTGCTCCAAATCCTGCTTCTGTTACAGTATAATCTGCTATTTTACTAGCCATTCTTGTAGCAATAACACTGTTACAACCATGTGCTATATTAGCAAAAGGCCCTCCATGAATAAATGCTGGTGTACCTTCAAGTGTCTGTACTATATTTGGCTTTAACGCATCTTTTAACAATGCAGCCATTGCACCATTTGCTTTTAATTGTCCTGCAGTAATAGGTTGACCATCTCTAGTATAAGCTACTATTATTTTTCCTAACTTTTCTTTTAAATCTATAATATCATTAGAAAGACAGAAAATAGCCATTACTTCTGAAGCTACCGTAATATCAAATCCATCTTCCCTAGTTACTCCTTCTGTTTTTCCTCCAAGACCATCAACTATATGTCTTAGTTGTCTGTCATTCATATCGACAGCTCTTCTCCACATTATTCTTCTAGTATCAATGTTAAGTTCATTTCCTTGATGAATATGATTATCAATCATTGCCGCCAAAAGATTGTTTGCAGCCCCAATTGCATGAAAGTCGCCTGTAAAATGAAGGTTTATATCTTCCATAGGAACAACCTGTGCATATCCTCCACCTGCAGCTCCACCCTTAACACCAAATACAGGTCCTAATGATGGTTCACGAAGTGCTATTATAGTTTTTTTATCAAGTTTAGTAAGAGCATCTCCTAACCCTATAGTTGTTGTTGTTTTACCTTCACCAGCTGGTGTAGGATTTATGGCAGTAACAAGAATAAGTTTTGCATCTTCATTATCCTTTAACTCATTTTGCAAGTACCTGTAATCAATTTTAGCTTTATACTTTCCATAGTTTTCTACAAATTGGTCTGGAATATTAGCTTTTTCACATATGGTATTTATTACTTTCATAGTTGCTTGCTGCGCAATTTCGATATCGCTTAAAAATTTCATAAAATCCTCCTAAAACATTTTTTTATAATCATATTAAGTACTCGTCTAAAAAACGTCTACAGATATATTAACCTTTTAATCTGCAATTTATGAATATCCATTGATTTTATTCTAAATATAATATATCATTAAATGGTATCGATTGTCGATAGAAAAATATATTAATAATTTATAAAGGAGACATAATCTTGAACAATAATTACTTAACACCCAAAGAAACTTCAGATTCTCTGATATTAACTGGTCTGAATAAGGCAAAAATGTCAACTGAAAAAAGACTATTAATGAGCATAATGGCCGGTATCTACATATCACTAGGAGCTCAAGGATATATGGTTTCATATTCTATACCTTTTTTAAGAGCAGCTATTTTCCCTGTAGGATTAATGCTTATTGTTATAGTTGGTGGCGAATTGTTTACTGGAAATTGCTTGATGACATTTGCTTTAGTACAAAAGAAAATAACTAGTGGTGAATATTTTAAAACTTTGGTTCAAGTTTTCATAGGAAACTTTATTGGTTCTTTAATTATAGTTTCTATGCTTTACTTTAGTGGTATTTACAAGAATCCTAAACTTTCTGAGGCTATTGTTTCTGTAGCACATTCTAAACTTTCCCTAACTTTTGTTGAAGCATTTATAAAAGGTATTTTATGTAATATACTAGTATCATTAGGTGTATGGTTTGCTACAACAGCTAAAGACACAACTGGAAAACTTCTAGGTTGTTGGTTCCCAGTCATGTTATTTGTATTTTGTGGTTATGAGCACTGTGTAGCTAATATGTTTTTATTACCAATGGGAGCAATATTTGATTCATCGGTTACATTCACTCAAATATTTTTAAATAATTTAGTTCCTGTAACAATAGGAAATTTTGTAGGTGGAGGAATTTTAATACCTTTAGTATATAATAGAATATATTATTCACATTCGTAATTTCAAAGAAGGTGCAAAATGAAAAATATTTCAGTTTTATTGTTAGGAGATCCTATAGTTAAATTTAATAATAAGGAAGTATATTTCCCTTACAAAAAAGCAGAGGGACTATTTTATTATGTTTGCATTTATAAAAAAATAACCCGTGAAGAAGCTATTAATATTTTTTGGGCAGATAATGATGAAACATCTGCTAGAAAAAATCTAAGAGATGCTATATATAAAATAAAAAAAACATTATGTGACGATATATTTTCATCAGCATCTAAATCCGTTATTGAATTTAATAATGAAATAAATATAACTATCGATATAGATAGCATAACTCCATCTAATATTATAACTAAATATACTGGAGATTTCTTAGGTAATTTCTTAATAAAAAATTGTTATGATTTTGAAAACTGGGTTTCAGAAAAAAAAGAAGACTACAAAAAAATGTATACAAAATCTGTTGCAAAAAAAGTAAATGAACTAGTGAATATTGGAGACTTTAAGAGCATTCAAAAATATAGCAATATCCTTATTGATAATGATCCTTACAATGAAAAAACTTATAGATATTTAATGAAAATTTATGCTTTATCCGGAGATTATAATAAGGCAATTAAACTTTACTATGATTTAACAGATATATTAAAGCGAGAGCTAGATATTGAACCCGAAACCAACTCAAAAAAAATGTTCAAAGAGATATTAAAATTAAAAGATACTTCAGTTATGACAGAAGACTCTAAGATATACTTTTACGGCAGATATAATGAACTTTATGCTATTAACAATAACATAAATAATTTTTTAATAAAGTCTGGCACTTCCATGCTTATAACCGGAGAAGCTGGAATTGGGAAAACATCATTGATTAATAAAATTATTTTATCATTAGATGTAGAAAAAAACATTGTTTTAAAATCAGTTTGCTATAATGCAGAAGAAGACTTTTTCTTAAAACCTTGGCATAGTATTTTTTCTATTTTAGGAAATTATGTTAAGTCAGAAAAAATACACCTTTCTTCTGCACAAGAACAAATAATAAGTTATGTATTCCCAACATTTAATAACGAGATAATGAGTACAAAGTTTGATAATATAGAACAAATAGATACAACAAGATATGAAATTGCAGTTAGCGCAATTATACATCTTCTAGAAAAATTGTCAGACAAAAAAAATATAATTTTTGTATTTGATGACTTACAATGGATGGACAAAATGAGCAGGTTATTGCTTTCTAACATTGTCTCTCATTTCAAAAATAAAAAAGTACTATTAATAGGAGCATATCGTGATGATTTTGAAAACACATTATCTTCTTTTATAGTTCCATTAGCTAGTAAAGATTTGGTAATGAAAATAAAATTATATCGTTTTTCATTTGAAGAAACAAGAAATATAGTATCGGAATTTCTTCCCCCAAATAGTATAGATGATAACTTAATAACTGATATATATAATGATACAGAAGGTAATGCTTTATTTCTTATTGAATTGTTAAAGGTCGTAAAAGAAAAAGGATATACAAGAGAACTATCATCAAAAGCTACTAATATAATAAAAAGTAGAATTATGGATTTAACAAAAGATGAAAAGACACTATTAAATAATATCTCTTTATTTTTTGACAAAGTAAGCATAGATTGTTTGAAAGTTTTAGTTCCATTTGATGAACTGTATATTTTTGATGTAATAGAATCATTACAGGAAAAACATTTGATTCAAGAAGTAATTACAGACAAAGATATATTTTATAGCTTCACACACCAAAAAATACGGGAGTATATCTACGAATGTCAGTCATTAGGAAAGAAAAATATTCTTCATGAAAAAATAGGACTTTATTTTGAAGAATGTTTTAAATCATCCGGAAACAAACATTTGTATGCAAATTTAATTTATCATTTTGAAAAGTGTGGAAATGTATATAAAGCTTTAAAATACAAGGTAGAGAATCTCACAAACTACTATACAGTTTATCATGAAACATATCCAGTTTTTTATTCAAAAGCTAATTATTTTACAGAATCCGAAGACATATTTAATGTAGAGCAAAAGCTATTAGAAATTTCCGAAGAGCTAAACAGCCTTAATGAAACTGATACTGAGTTTCTAAAAATCAAAATGGAAGTATCGTATTTATCTGGAAGATACTATATATCTGCAGGCGAATATGAACTAGGGCTTAAAAAAATCGATTCTAGTATGAGAATTGCAGAAAAATTAGAGAACAACCTCTATCTTTTAAATAACTATAAGCAAATGATTTTCTATAGCATTCAAGTTAATGACATTCCAGTAATGTACAAATATATTAATAAAAGTTTAAAATTACTTGAAAAAAATGATAATATAGAAGAAAGAGGTACTATACTTAGGCTAAAGGGACTTTATTATATTAAAACAAAAAAATATGATGATGCAACGAAACTTTTAAATGAGTCCCTTGTAATTTTCTCAAGCTTAAATCAAATTAGTAATAAATATATATTAAGTATATCAGCATGTTATAATTATTTGGGACAAATGAACAAAGGTCTTGGAAACTACGATATAGCATATAACTATTTCAAACAATCGATAGATTTGTGTACTGAGAATTCAATAACAAAAGGACTAGATATTTTTTATTCAAATTTAGGTCAAGTTCTCTATGAAATGAAGAGATATGAAGAATCTGAGGAATATATTTATAAATCCATATCATTGTTTAAAAAGTATGGAACCATATGGGGCAGAGATATTGCAGAATGTTATGCGGCTATGATAGAATTTAATAAAAAAAATTTTAAAGAAGCTAATTTTCACTATGAAAAGGCAAGTGAACTTGCTAAAAAATTAAATAATCCTAAATCACTGAAGCTATCAGAAAAGGTTAGAAAACTATTGACTTAATTATTTCCTATGTTTTTTTTTCATATTCATCTACTATTTTTTTACATAGTAAATTAAACGAAATAATTATAGCAACAAAAACAATTGATTTCATTGGATTTTTTAAAAATGATTTTACATTAACGCCTATAAACGAAAGTGATATCATCATTATTAACTTTGCTGGTATTAGAGCTGCTAAAAATTTCTTCGTATTCATATTGGAAAGTGCTGAAGTCCCACTAATTAAAAATGATGGAGTAAACGGGAAGCAATACAAAATAAATAGAACTGAAAAATTTTTCCTTCTAATTTTATCTAGTGTACCTTTGTATTTGCTTTCCTTGATTTTTCCTTCTAATTTGTCCCCCCCAACTTTTTTTATAAATAAAAACAACAGAAATGACCCAATACAACTTCCTATCCATGAATATATATATCCCCAAAAGAACCCAAAAACTCCAACGTTTATTATTACAAAACCAACTAAAGGCAATATAGGTATAAATGCCTCAAGTATAGGTAAAAATACTCCTACTAGTGGTCCACCTTGTTCAACAAATTTTAAAAGCAAATCAGTATACTCCATTTTTACCTCTCGTTTTAAATTTTTCTTTTTCTTATTTTTTAATTTAGTAATTTTATTATAATAATATAACATTAACAATATATTTATTTACTAATTGATTTTTTTATTAAAAAATATATACTTATTATAACAAAGAAAGGATAAAATATATGAAATACTTTATTGGTTTAAAAATTCCAAAAGATTATAAAAACAAAATAGAAATGCTTCGAGCTGAATTTAAATTCTTCACAACAGAACCTCACATAACATTGGTTCCACCTCCTGCTTTACCTGACGACGAATCTTTTATAAAGGAATTAGCAGAAATCTGCAAAAAAAAACACCCTTATAATATTAAACTTGACCAATTATGTAGCTTTGGTAACAGAGTTCTATATATAGATGTTTATTCGCCTGAGCTAATAGATTTATATGAATCAATTTTTGGTAAACTAAATCTTATAAAAGAAAAAAGGAAGTTTGTTCCACATTTAACAGTTGTGAAACAAAGACCTAGAAGACACCTAGATATGAATTTTATAAAGAAAAGGGCAGAACAAATGCTTATACCCTCTCCTAGTTTTACTTCAAATTCAATAGTAGTCTATCAGCAGCCAAAAGAAAAATCAATATATCTTCCTTATATGAAAATACCTTTAGGACAATAACAGAATGGTTGTTTAAAGCAATAGAGAGCAGTAGCAAACTGCTCTTATATTGCTAATTAAGTCTTTCCTCAATTAAATCAGCTAGTTCCTTCGCATATTGATTTAATTCTTCTTGATTTTTACCTTCTATCATAACCCTTACAAGTGGCTCTGTTCCTGATGGCCTAATCAGAACTCTTCCATTTCCATGAAAGTATCTTTCTATTTCATCTATTTTATTTTTTATTATTTCATCTTCTAGGTAACCATTTATCTTGTCTTTATCAACCTTAGCATTAACTAAAACCTGTGGCATAACAGTCATAACTGAAGCAAGTTTTGAAAGCTTGGTATTTTTTTCTTTTATCACACTTAATATTTGAATTGCAGTCAATAAACCATCGCCAGTAGTATTGTGATCTAGAAAAATTATATGTCCAGATTGTTCGCCACCTATTGAATGATGCCCTTTTATCATTTCCTCTAAAACGTATCTATCCCCTACTTTAGTTTTGACAATTTCAATTTCATTTTCTTTTAGACATATATCTAATCCCATATTTGTCATCACTGTTCCTACAACTGTATTACTTTTTAATTTTCCTTTTTCTTTCATATGCATCCCACATATTGCAAGTATATGGTCACCATCAACTATATTTCCATTTTCATCTGCTGCTATAAGCCTATCTGCATCGCCATCAAAAGACAACCCTACATCAGCCCCAGTCTCAAGTACAAGCTTTTCAATTTCTGAAGTATTGGTTGATCCACAATTCACATTTATATTAATTCCATTAGGATCATTGTGCATAACATATACTTGTGCTCCTAGTTCACTAAGAAGTTCTGGCGCAGCTTTGTACACTGCCCCATTTCCACAATCAACTGCTACTTTTAATCCAGAAAAATCCACATCTATAGTTTCTTTCAAAAAGTCCATATACTTTCTAACCGGATTTTCAATTCTGATTTTTCTTCCAACATCACCACTCTCAGGTATGTATTCTATATCTAAATCATTTAATATATACTCTTCTATGGCATTTTCAATTTCATCAGTTAACTTATAACCATCATTATTAAAGAACTTAATACCGTTATATTCTACTGGGTTATGAGAAGCTGAAATCATTACGCCACCATCTGCGTCTAAGATTTTAATCATACATGCTACAGCAGGAGTAGGTAACACACCTAAATAAAGTACATCAATTCCAGCAGAATTAAGCCCTGCAGATAAAGCTCCTTCTAGCATATCTCCTGATATACGTGTATCCATACCAACTACCATTTTAGGTCTTTTTTTACCTTTTGTTAAAAAAAATCCCCCAATACGCCCTAATTTATATGATAATTCTGCTGATAAATCTTTATTTGCAATTCCCCTTACTCCATCAGTTCCGAATAATTTCCCCATATTTCCTCCAAATAATAATTATATAATAGTAATTTATTGTATCACATTTAATAATAAAATAAAAGATATCATTATAATTTATAAATTACGATAATATCTTTTTATAATTACTTTTTTTTACCAATTTCACTTAGATTATAAGGTGTCTCTTGATAAATAATGTTTATCCAATTTTTAAAAAGCAAATTGGCATGACCCCTCCATTTAACAAATGGAGAATTTTTCGGATCATCATTAGGATAATAATTTTTAGGCACATTTATTGATTTACCTTGACTGATATCCCTATCATACTCATTTTTTAGAGTTTCAGGGTCATACTCAGAATGTCCCATAATAAAAATTTTGCTATAATCATCAGTTACTGCAATATGCACACCAGCATCATTAGATTCAGCTAAAACAACTAGTTCATCCACTTTTTCTATATCTCGAGTAGTTATTTCGGTATGTCTTGAATGTGGCACATAAAAAATATCATCAAATCCATTTAAGAGCATACATGTATCATTTCTTTTTTTATGTTCAAATACTCCAAACATTTTAGCCGAAAGTTCCTTTTTTTCCAACCCATAAAAGTGATGCATAGCAGCTTGTGCTCCCCAGCAAATAAACATTGACGAAGTTACATTATTCACAGAAAAATCTAAAATTTCTTTCATCTCATCCCAATAATCAACATCTTCAAAATTCATTAGCTCAACAGGTGCACCTGTAATTATCATACCATCAAATTTTTTATTTTTGACATCTTTTATACTCTTATAAAAACTTCGCATATGACTTTCAGATATATTTTTTGATTCATAAGTAGCTGTTTGAATAAATTCTACATTTATTTGAATTGGTGTGTTTGATAGAAGCCTCACAAATTGCGTCTCAGTTTGAATTTTTGTAGGCATAAGATTTACTAGAGCAATCTCAAGAGGTCTTATATCTTGCCTTTCTGCTCTTTCCTTATCCATAACAAAAATATTCTCTTCTCTCATGATTCTATTAGCTGGTAAACTTGACGGTATTATAACTGGCATAAACATTCTCCTTTAATATAAAATAAAAAGGTCCTCCGAAGATAGACCTTGTAAATACAACTATCCTCTCATCTATCAAAGTTAAAACCTTGTCGGAATTAGCACCTTTCAGTATTACTGTAGGTTGCCGAGATTTCAAAGGGCCGCTCCCTCCATCTCTCTTGATAAGAAGTATATTTAATTTTAAACTTTATAAATACTTTATATTAATGTACTCTATTTGTCAATAATTTTTTGCTTAAGAATTTCCGCTCTAGCCTATATCATAAATATTTTTTCTACAAAACAACTTTAATAATGAACTATATAAAATTTCATATGACACTATAATATAGTTATCCATATTGCTATCTGCAGTTTTTATATCTTTATTCATTGTACATAAAAGATTTTTATAATTATCCTGCATATCTAAAATATGATAATCATCATAGAAAAATTCTAGATTTTCGTATTTGGGCACGCTATGCCATAAATCATAATATTTTGTTATAAAATTATAATATTCAATATGATTTTTAATAAATTCATAAATACTAAGCAAAATATAAGGAAATTTCTTATTACTATCTACCTTATATCCAGCATGATATTGACCAAACCAAATATACCAAGAATTATTGTCTGTATCTATTTTTATATTTCCTTCAATACAACCCACTACTGTAGCTAATAAATATTTATCACAATAAAAATTATAGTTATTATTATATTTATATTCTTTATTATGTATTAAACTTTTAAAATTTTCGTAAAGATTATTAAAATTATAAAATTTTACATATCCATCTGATATTAAATTAGTATTACAATTAAATTTTTTCACAATACATACCTCCTATAATAAAGTTAGTAAATATTTTATTAGTTACTTTATACCCAATAAAAATATCTTAACCATACTAATGCTAATTTTCTATATAAATAACAAAATCAAGTAATATTAAAATCTAATTTTGTCTTATTTTGTAAATACATTGCCTATTATATATTTAAACTATTCTTTACAATTTGTCAATATTTATCGTACCTATGTTCTTTTCTTTGCTTATTGCAATAATATGTTTGCAATTTTTTTCAAGGTATGTTGATTTTAACGTATATATCTATTATAATGTAGTAAGTATACTTGCGTATATTATTATAATTAAAGTTGGCGGTACTATGGAATTAAATGAGAGAATACGACAATTACGTTTAGAACACAATTTAACTTCTAAGAAACTTGGTGAAATACTTAATTTATCTGAGTCTACAATATCATTGTACGAATGTGGTAAAAGGACGCCAAACAAAGATTTAATTCTTAAAATGTCATATTATTTTAATGTATCAACTGATTATTTGCTAGGTAAATCAGATATACCTAACGCTGAGTTTCTATGCACTTTACGAAAAAAAGAATCATTTGATGTTTCTAAAGAATTAAAAAAAATGCTTTTACAAATTGAAAGAAATGAAAATATTGTATTTAATGAAAAATTAATCAATTATGAAATAAAAGTTTATTTAATTAAATGCCTTCAAATTATGGTGGATGCACTTTTTTTAATGGCCAATGACATAAGAAATACCACTAATGATAATGATGATATATAATAACTTTTACTTTGTTTTATAATTTTTTAATTTTATGAAAGGACTGTTTTAATGATTATTTTATCTTGCAATGATATATCAAAAGCTTATGTGGTTGATAATATAATTGAGAATATTTCATTTGCTATTAATGATAATGAAAAAGTTGGTTTAGTAGGTTTAAATGGTGCAGGTAAAACTACATTATTTAATATATTAACAGGCTTACTAGACTATGATAAAGGAACTATTTTTAAGGCAAAGGGTAAAAAACTTGGCTATCTTAAGCAAAATACACATATTGAAAGCTCAAATAGTATTATGGACGAAATGCTTTCAACATTTGAATATGTTATAAGATTAGAAGATGAGCTTCATGCCATAGAACTTCAAATCAGCAGTTTTACTGAGAATGATGATTCAGAAAAACTTGAAGTATTAATGGATTCCTATTCAAAATTAAATGAAAAATTTGTTGAAGCTGATGGTTACAGTTTCAAAAGCTTAATACGCGGTGTTTTGAAAGGTCTTGGATTTTCAGAAAATGAATTTGAAAAACCTATTAATTTATTAAGTGGTGGACAAAAAAGTAGAGTTATGCTAGCCAAATTACTCTTAGAAAAAGCCGATATACTTTTATTAGATGAACCTACTAATCATTTAGATATAGATGCTATTTCATGGCTGGAAAAGTATATTAAAGATTTCAAAGGAGCTATTGTTGTTATATCCCATGATAGATATTTCCTTGACAATACTGTAAACAGAATTTTCCTTATGGAAAACTCAAACTTAAAATCATATAATGGTAATTATTCTGAATTTATGAAAAAGCGTAAAGCAGAACTAGAACAAGAAATAAAAAAATATGAGGAATATGAGAAAGAAATTGAAAGACAAGAAGAAATGATAAAACGTCTTCATAATTATGGTAGCAAAAGAAATATAAGACAAGCATTTAGTAGGCAAAAAATGCTGGACAAAGTTAAAAAAATGGATAAACCTATTGGTGATAATAGAAAAGTAAAACTAAGATTCACTCCTAAAGTTAAAAGTGGAAGAGATGTTTTAAAAGTAGAAAATTTGTCCAAAAGTTTTAGTGAATATACAGTTTTCAAAAATATTAGCTTTAATATATATAAAGGTGAAAGAGTTGGAATAATAGGACCAAATGGTATAGGAAAATCAACATTATTAAAAGTAATAGCAAATAAATTATCTTACCATAATGGAGATATGATTTTAGGACATTATGTTAATATAGGATATTATGATCAAGAACAAACTAATCTGAACAATGAAAATACAGTTCTTGATGAAATTTGGGATGAAAATCCTGATTTAAATTATTATGATATAAGAACAATGTTAGCTCAATTCTTATTTAATGGCGATGATTTGTTTAAAATTATCAGCGATTTAAGTGGTGGTGAAAAAAGCAGATTATCTCTCTTAAAACTTATGACCTCTAAATCAAATTTTCTTTTAATGGATGAACCTACTAATCATTTAGATATAGATTCTAAAGAAGTTCTAGAAGACTCACTATTAAGTTATGATGGAACTATTCTTGTTGTTTCTCACGATAGATACTTTTTAAACAAGGTTACAAATAAAATTATAGATATGTCAAGTGATGGTGTTTTTGAATATCTAGGAAATTATGATTATTACCTTGAAAAAAAAGCTGAACTTGGTGAAAAAGATGATGATGAAGTAATATTAAAAACCAAAACTCAAATTAATGCAGAAAAGAAAAAAGAGCGTGAAATAATTAAGGATAGAAAAGCACAGGAAAAATTGATAAAAGATATTGAATTACAAATTGAAATGCATGAAAATAAAATATCAGAATTGGAACTCGAATTATGTCAACCTTCGACGTATGAAGACAAAAATCTAATTATTAATTTAAATGAAAGATTAAACATTTTAAAAACAGAAATAGAAAAATTGTATACTACATGGTCAGAACTTCAAGAAAATTAAAAAAAGTTATCCACCTAATGTTGATAGTCTGTGGATAACTTCTTTACTGTATTACTGTATCAACAGCTTTATGCACAGCTGTTGATAACTTTTACAATTTATCTGTTAATCATTTTGCAAGTTCTAAATTTGGTATTGCATTTAATGATGAATTTGAAAATTCACCTTTTAAATATTTATAATATGATGCACTCCCTATCATAGCAGCATTATCTGTGCAAAAAATCGGAGAAGGTTTATAAAATTTATAATTATTCTTAATACACTCTTTCTGCAAAACCTCTCTAAGCCGACTATTAGATGCAACCCCACCAGCTAAAGTAATAACATTACAATTTTTAGATTGTGAAGCTTTAATTGTTTTCTCCACTAGAACATCTACGACTGCTTCTTGAAAGCTTGCAGCAACATCTTCTACAACAATCTTCTCATTTTTTTGTTCACTGTTGTGTATATAATTTAATACTGCTGATTTTAGTCCACTAAAACTAAAATCTAGCGTATTATCATCTATAACAACTCTTGGAAACTTTATAGCTTCTTTATTACCCAATGCAGCAGCTTTATCTATTAGTGGCCCTCCAGGATAACCGAGTCCTATTGATCTTGCTACTTTATCATATGCTTCACCAGCAGCATCATCCCTTGTTTTTCCCATAATTTCATACTCTCCATAATCTTTTACATAAACCAAATGAGTATGACCCCCAGAAGCTACCAAACAGATAAATGGCGGTTGAAGTTCCTTATTTTCAATATAATTTGCACAAATATGTCCCTCTATATGATTGACCCCTATTAATGGTTTTTGCCATGCGTATGATAATCCTTTAGCAAAGTTGATACCTACTAAAAGAGCCCCTACCAAACCTGGTCCATATGTAATTGCTATTGCATCTAATTCATCATGAGAAACATTTGCTTCATTCAAAGCTTCCGTAACGACACCATTTATATTTTCTATATGCTTCCTCGATGCGACTTCAGGTACTACCCCTCCAAATTCTTTATGAATCTCTATTTGAGATGAAATAATATTAGATAATACATTTCTTCCATTTTCAACTACAGATGCAGCTGTTTCATCACACGAGGACTCAATTGCTAATATTAGTATATTGTTATCTATCATTTTTTCCTCCATATACAACTTTGCTTTGATTATACTATGTTGATATGTTTTATGCAATTATTTTATATTAGAATAAATTACTACGCAAAATGGAATGGGTGCAATGCACTCATTTTAACATTTGTGATTATAATTAATCATAAAACATGGAGCTTATATTTTATGCTCACCGTTTCATATAATATTCTCCTAAATACAAATACACTAAAAGGTTAAAAAACCTTTTAGTGTATTTAATAATTTATACTATTTTTTTATAAAAACATCATCGTAAAAAACGGAACAAATGTTATTAGTAATAATACAATTACCAATGCCAATATCATCTTCATAATTTGTTTTGACATATTTTCCATAGAAACCTTTGATATAGCAGATGCAACAAACAAATTTATTCCATATGGAGGTGTGCAAAATCCTATGGCTAAATTCATTGTTAACATAATACCAAACGTCACAGGAGACATACCTAAAGATTTAACCACTGGCAATAATATTGGGCTCAATATTATTGTTGCTGGTATATTATCAATGAACATTCCAACAACTAATAAGAATAAGTTAATTAGTAACAATATTACTATACCATTATCTGTAATTCCTATAATAGTATTAGCTATCATAGCTGGTATTTGCTCCATAGTTAAAAATACCGCAAATGCTGTTGAAAGCCCAACCATAAAAGTTGTTGCTCCGTTGACTACTATAGTATCTTTAAATGAATTATAAGCACCTTTTATATCTAGCTCTTTGTAAACAAATACACCAACTATAAACGAATAAACAACAGAGATTACAGCCGCTTCAGTAGGCGTAAAATATCCTGAATAAATTCCTCCAAGTATAATTACAGGTGATAAAATAGCCCAAAATGAATCTTTAAAAGCTACCCATCTTTCTTGCCAAGTAGATTTTTCCGATTTACCTTTGTATCCATATTTCTTAGATACAATATAACAAACTAGCATTAAGGCTCCACCCATCATAATACCTGGTAAAAATCCAGCAGTAAATAAATCAGTTATTGACGTTCCTGACACTACGCCATATATTACAAAAGGTATACTAGGCGGTATAATAACTCCTATAGTTCCTGCTGCAGCTGTTAAAGCAGCACTAAAAGATTTATTATATCCATGGCTAACCATTTCTGGTATCATGAAAGCGCCCACTGCTGAAACAGTAGCAACTGCAGAGCCAGAAATAGCTGCGAAAAACATACATACTACAACAGTAACCATTCCTAATCCACCAGTTTTATGTCCTATACAACTCTCAAAGAAATTAACCAATCTTTTAGCTATACCTCCACTGCTCATTAGGTTACCTGCTAACATAAAGAACGGGATTGCCAATAGAGGAAAACTATCTACTCCAGCAATTGAATTCTGTGCTATCACCAATAAAGGTATATCTGAATGTATCAATAATGACAGTAAAGTAGCTATACCAATTGAATACCCAATTGGAACAGACAAGAATAACAATACAAAGAATGAACCGAATAATGTTATAGCTTCCATTATACGTTACCCCCTTCCGATATATTATCATCAGGAGTGATAATATTTTTAACATTAGCATAAATTTTTGGTATCAATCTAAGGCAAACTAGCGATGAGCTAATTGGTAGTACTACATACACAAATACCAACGATATTCTCATTCCTGAAGAAAGAGCATGTCTACTTGCCATAGATTTAGTAAGTTTCCATCCAATATATGCAAGGAATAAACTAAAGGCAAACCAAATTAAATATGCTAATATTTTAAATACTTTTTGAACTCTTTCATTTTTAACAAATGAATAAATAAGATCTACTTTTATGTGCTGATCATATTTTAAAGCAGTACTCGTTCCTAGCCATGTTTGCCAGATAAATATATACCTGGAAAGTTCCTCTGTCCATGAAAGAGAATAATTAAATACTGACCGCATAATAACTTGCGAGAAAACAATTATAACATTTATTATTAAACTGCTAACCAATAGATATTCTTCTAATTTGTCATAGAAATTTTTAATTTTAATCATATATATCTTCTTTCTATAATGCCTATAGCAAATTTTGATTAGTTTTATCTAACATACACAATTATTTATTATATTGTTCTGCCATATCAAATAATTCTTGTCCAAATTCACTTCTATATTTTTCATACATAGGCTCTAATGCATCTCTTAATTTTTGTTTATTTTCAACTGATACTTCATTTACCTCTAAACCGCCTTCTGTTCCTAATAATTTAACATATTTATCTGTATCATCAAGTTCCATTTTTCTTTGTAAATCAACATAATTTTTAGCAGCTTCTGAAATAATAGTTTGTTGTTCAGCTGAAAGCGAATCATATAAATCTTTATTCATAATGAAAGCTAAGAAGTTATTAACATGCTCGGTTAAGCTTATGTATTTTTGTACTTCATAAAATTTGTTTGAATAAATTAATGAAGGTGGATTTTCTTGTGCTTCAACAGTTCCCTGTTGTAAACCTGTAAACAACTCATTGAAGCTCATAGGTGTAGCATTGGCTCCTAAAGTTTCAAAGAAATCTATAAATACAGGGCTTTCCATTACTCTTACTTTCATTCCTTCTAAATCTTTTGGCTCATTAATTGGTCTTACGCTATTTGTAATGCTTCTAAGTCCATTAAAAGAATACCCTAAGTTTTTAATTCCAACTTCTTCTAACATGCTGTTGAAATGATTTCCAACTTCTCCATCCATAGCAGCAAACGCATTTTCAGTATTGCTGAAAAGATAAGGCATGTCTAGTATACCAAACTCTGGAGAATATGTCACTAAAACTGATGTAGCAGGTAATGCCATATCTAATGTACCCATTGCAACTGATTCTGTTAATTGAACGTCTCCACCTAAAGCACCGTTTGGATGTATTTCTATTGTAATACTACCATTTGACTTAGTTTCAACTTCTTTTTTAAAATCTAACAATGCTTGATGTGTAGATCTGTCTTCTGGCTCAACATGGCCAACTTGTAATGTAACATTTTTCTCTTCCGTTACGCTTGGTTCTGATTTATTTGCATCTGGTGTTTCCGCAGGTTTAGAATTTGAACAACCAAATGTAAATACCGATAATAATGCTACCATTAAAACTAAACTAAAATACTTTTTCATAATATTTTCCTCCAATTTTTAAATTAATTTAAAATCTCTATTACACCATTGTTTGCATCTACCTTAATTCTGTCACCATTTTTAACAACTTCATAAAATTCTGGATCTACCTTATCAACCATAGGAATCTCCATAATAATTGCGCTTGATACTAGTACAGTTTCAGGATGTTGCAAAATCATAGCTTTAGGTGCATTCCCTCTTTGATTCAATTGATATAATCCATCAGCTTGTACAACAGAACTTCCTTTTCCGCTAGGAAAAATTAATATTTTTTTTGCCATAGATTTTCCTTCTAAATCATGAGCAGGTTCTATAATCTTACCTGTTTCAGGTTCAATTAAATAAAACATTATATCATCCTTTGAAATTATTGCTTCTGCTTCAGCAACACCTTCAGAAATTTTATGACAACTAAATATTTTTTTATCCATTTATTTCACCTCCCCTGTTAATGCAGCATTAATGCAAATATCCAAATCTCTAATTACAAAATGTATTCCTCTCCTTTGTGGATAGTACGCACATTTTGGAGATTCAGTTATTCCAACTTTACCATTTAAATGACCCCAACAAGGTTGGTCAGGACAAGTATCTGGAACAATATAACCGCCTGCTTTAGATATTATATCATCAAATCCCATTCTTACAGCCATTTCCTTAACATGACTTGATGTCAATATCCACATCTCCTTTTTAAGATTTTTACCTTCGATTTTTTCAGCTATATATTTAACCTCTTCTAAAGTGAAGTGTGGACATCCAAACATTGCAAAATCAATTTCTCTATTACCTTCCAATGATATATCTTTTAATATAGCAACCATATCTTCATTAGTTATAACTACTTTTCTCTTAGGTTCATTTCCTCCAAATGCAGCTTCTACAGTTGGTGCCTCTGGTGTAAATCCAACAATATGATACATACCATATGCTCCAGATGTATTTAATTGAGCTCCTAGGTTCCTTAACGCTTCTTTAGAAATATGTTTTGGCAATCCAGTAAATACTGGAATTCCATTCCCTATTTTCTTTCCAAGCATACCCAAAATATGATAATCATAATCTGTTTTCATATCCGCTTTAACTTCAACTAATATGTCACCTTTTCTATTCTCATCAAACAACAAGCCATATTCTGGTACATAACCTGTAATAGCAGCACATAACGCGCTATTTGCACCTTCTCTATTACTTCTTGCTCCCCAAACTGAGTTTACATACGGAGTTGCGCTCGATTCTGAAAATGCAACCACCTCGCCAAAATTAGGTACATTTGTATCTATATATGGCGTACAGTTATAACTTAATACTGCCCCTAGCCCTTTATATGCATCATGAGTTCTTTGCATTAAATTTGCATCTTCCTTAGAAACCATATCTTTGTTTTTAAAGAATGATAAACAAAAACCTGGATTTACAGTTGGAGCAATTCTACATTTAGCTCCAGCGTTTAATAATTTTTCTGCAAACCAAAGATCTGCCTCTTGATTGCTCAATGCAACATGAGCCCTAGTTATTGGTACCATTCTTTTTGCATCGAAAGATTCACCAATAGCTACTTGGATTTTCATTGCAAAAGCTGTACCTTCTCCATATTTTCCATCTAGCATATCCTGTTGCTCTTGTGTTAAAATCACTTTTCTTCCTCCTAAAATTACTCATATTATATTTAATTAAAAGATATAAACATAAATTACTTATATCTACTTAAAACAATAATTAAAAACATATAATATTAATCTAATTTAATTTTCTATTATGCTATTAAACTAAAGCTAACCTATTATTACTATCTATAATGTCTATTAATGATTCAGATACATAAATATATTCTAGTGATAGAGTATTTTTTATTTTCACAATTTTTAACTTTTCTTTATCTATTCCTCTACATACCTTTACTGCTATTTTAATAGCTTCATCTTCATTACCTGAAACTAAAGGTATTCTAACATCTTCAATACACTTACAAGCTATAGCATTAGCGTACATAGATTCTAAGTCAAGCTTTTCATATACATTTCTTGTAATTATATCAAACATTCCTACCCCAATAGCATTACCATGGGATTCGTCGGTAATATCTAGCAATATCATTCTTTTGATTTTAGGAACATCTAGAATGAACGTTTTCAAAACGGAACTCTTTCCTAATATATTTGGATCATATCCTGCTCCAGAAATGTTCTTGCCTATCTCTTCCACTACTAAAACGTCTATATCAGGTATCATCAAAGTAGGCATATTATCTCTAGCTATTTTTATTAATTCTTTCTCCCTGCTAACCATGGTCTCACTTGGAACAGTTTCAATCATCAAAGTTTCATCGTATGCATTTTCCAATATTGCTACTCCAAATCCTATATTAGCTTTATCTATAATAATATTTGCTGCCTCTTCTAATATCTTGGCAAATTCATCTGGATTTTCTTCATGAATAGAGGAACAGCCAATTTGATTACCTAGACCAATAACTAACATTTTACATAAACCACTTTGTAAATCTCCAACAAAATCTGTATGCAGTTTAATTCTGTTAATAGGAATAACTAAATCTGCATTGTAAGCCGATTTATCAAAATATACATCTAGCCCTTTACTTGTTTGAGATAGTTTAACGACATCTACTGTTGTAACTACTTCAACACCTAAGTTTTCTTTAGTAATACCATAACTTTTTAGAACTTCTTTTTGTCCTTCTTCAGACCCATTTCCATGACTACCCATTGCAGAAACTATATACGGGCAAGCCCCAAGAGATTTTAATTCTCCAATAACTGTTTTCACAATTAAGAATAAATTTTTAATTCCTCTGCTACCTACCGCTACTGCTATTTTTTGTCCAGGATAAATTTTACCCTTAATAACATCTTTATGTATTTCATCTATTAACGTTTTCTCAACATTTAATAATTTTTTAGTATCGAAGGATTGCTTTACCTTATACATCTTTGGTAACTTGATATTCATATCTTCTTCTAACAAAATTGACAATCTCATTCCTCCTTCTTAATATTTTACATGTATATTTGATGTATACATCTATTATACATGTAAAATCAAAATTGTCAACACACTTTTTTTTACAAAACCTATATTTTTGTTAACACAGTATTAATAATATGATAACATGCACTTTAATGACCAATCGATATGATCATTTAATGTAATAACCAATTTGTCTATATCTTTATTCCTTAATAAATAAATTATTTCTAAATGTTGTGATATGCTTTCACTTGTATCATTTAAAGATTCATATGACAAATATTGATATTGCTTAATTTTCAATTTAATTTCTTCGAATATTCCTTTTGCATAATTGTTGTCACATCTATTAAAAATTAATTCGTGAACATTCATATCAACTTCATTAAAATCTTCTTTGCTTAATTCGCCCTTTTCAAGTTGCATAGAGATATTTTTAAAATTCTCTTCTAATTTTTCTAAATCACCTTCAGTGATTCTATTCACTGCACTTTTTACTGCAATAACCTCCAAAGCTTTCCTAACTTCAAATATATCTTTAATATCCTTAAAAGATAGCATCTTTACAAAGGTTCCAACGCCTTCTCTAACCTCAACAAGATCCTCACTTGCTAACATTTTAATCGCCTCACGAACAGGTGTCCTGCTAATTCCTAATTCTTCCGATATATCAACTTCTTTAATTAAATCACCTGGTTTTATATGATTGTAATAAATCCTATTTCTAATCTCCTTATACGCATACTGAGATAAATTTTTCCTTGTATTTTTTTTATTTACTACATTCTCCATTAAAATTATACTCCCCTTTAAAATAGTGTTATACTTGTATACATCTATAATACATTTCAAATTTAGAAATGTCAATATAATTCTATTTTCCTAGTATACAAAAAAGATTTGAATCAATTTTGACTCAAATCTTTAAATTTTTTTTATTTATGTTCATATGCTAATATTACAATTACCTTACATACTTATTTTTACTATTCTAATGTTATTTTTGATTTCTTATTAGTTTTCCATACATATAATCCAAGAGCAAGACCTATAACTCCATATACCATAAATGTTCTAAAGTATTCGCCTAATAGTGCATTACCAAACAAAGCTTTACCTATATCAGGGGACATTATAAACATAGAGTTAAATAGTATAACACCTATTATAGCATGTTTATTGCTTGCTTTTGATGTTGAAGCCCCACCAACTAACAGTGATGCTACTGAAAACATACCTATTTGAGTATGTGCATTATATGTATTTAATGTACCCATATTTTGCAAGAAAATAATCTGTCCCCATGCAGCAAATACTGTAGACATTATTGTAGCAATGATTCTTGTTCTATCAACGTTTATACCTGAAACAGCAGCTATGTGTTGGTTTTGTCCAACACTTCTAAAATCCTGTCCAAGCTTTGTTTTCATAATAAGTTCGTTGAATATACATAATGCAATAATTAAAATAGCCGTAACAACAGGAACTTTATTTACCTGCATCAAGCTGTTGTTTGTAACTATAGAAAAAACACTAATACAAATCATAACAGTACAAGCAGCCACATTTAAAAAGTACATAGGTGTGTTTTTTGACTTTTTCTTTTTATTATTGTTACTAAATATTATTATAGCCAAAATAAACACCGACACTATTAATACTGCCCACATAAATGGAATTTTCGTAATATTGTCTAATGCATATTTAAGTCCACCATCTTTGACAGGAAATAAATCTACAGTCATTCTAACCCCAATGCCACTAGGATTAATCATTGGATGCGTAGGGTTAACTTTAATTATCGCCCCTACCACATACAAAAATATAAATTGATAAATACCATTTGCAAAGAAGCTTACTATTAAGCTGGCTATCATTTCCTGACCCCTTGTCTTATTATACAAAAGACCTGCAAAATATCCAAATAATGCAGCTATTGGAAATGCTATTAAAAAGCAAAGAAACAACCCCCATACTCCACCAATAGTAAAATATCTTATAATTGCAATTGCCATTTGCCCTGCCATTGCACCTATTACTATTCCAAAGTTTAGTCCAAGACCTGCAAGTACTGGTATTATTAAAGATAATACTAGAAATGCATTTCTAAAAAGCCTACTTGTAAGTTCGTTTAAAAAATAATTTAACGAAACATCTTTAGAAACAATAAAACCCACTACTGTAAAAACAACAAATATTATGGTTACTACATTATCTAAAATCCACGAAGAATCTTTTTTGTTTTTCAATCTTTCACCTGTTGTATTTTGCATTATTTTTCCCCTCCTTTAACTTGAGTTAAAGCATAAAGGATTATCCCATTCTGAACTACCATTCTCATAATTTCAGATAAATCTAAACCAACGAAAATTTTGTTTGCAACAGGAAGTGCAGTTGTTAATAAACCTTGAAATAATATAACTCCTATAATTACATGAGAAACCTTAGCCTTTGAAGCTGTAGCTCCTCCAATTAATATTGCAGCTACCGCAGAAAAAGCCATAAGCAAAGGACCGCTATATAACTGTGCATATCCATAGCTTTGTGAATAAACTATTATACCTATAGCAGCTAAAACAGTAGAAAGTATATTTGCAATTATTCTATTTTTATCAATATTAAGCCCCGATGCTTTTGCAAATTTAGGACTCATTCCTCCAGCTGTTATTGCTATACCTGCTTTTGATTTAGTGAACAGCCACATTAATAAACAAAAGAATAAAAACATTAACAAAAGACCTGTAGGTATAATAATATCGCCTATCTCGATTTTAAGAAAATTATTTAGCAATTGAGCAGCCCCTACACCATCAAGCTGTATTGTTTCTCTCAACCCTGTACCTATAAACCAGCCCATTTTAGGATTTTTATATGGTATCATAAGCCAAATCAAGCACATAAAAGCAACTATTGAAAATCCTGTATAAGTTGCTATAGTCATTTCTGAGCCCTTTACAGCATTAAGAAGCTTACCATAAAGATATCCAACTAATGTTGCAATAGGTATTGACAATAAAATTGATACTACTAACCAAGATAATCCAGTGAAACCAAACTCTATTGCTGTTACAAGGGCAAACAATCCACAAACGATCCCTACTGGTAAAGCAAAATTTGGCCCAGTACCAGATTGAATTGATGGAACCATAGCAAGTACAAGTATACCGTTCATCCCCGCCCTTTTTAATGTATCACTTATTAGAGTCCCTGTTGAAATATCCAAAAATGCACCAGCAATAAGTGTTAAAATCCAAAATCCTGCAATTATAATTGTAGGTAATCCTACTTTAGAGACAATATCTTTTAAACTGCTTTTTTTTCTATCTACTCCTGTCATTTAAGAATCACTCCTTACTACATCTCTTTTTCGACTGCCTGACATCATTAAACCGAAGTCAGCATCTGGTGCGAGTGGAGAAAGAACACCCTCTACCTTTCCTTCACATATTATAGCTATTTTATCACATATACTTCTAAGTTCCGCAAGCTCCGATGATGTCATTATTATTGTCATTCCATATTTTTCATTTAGTTTTAAAAGTTCATCAAGAACTAGCTTCTTTGCTCCAATATCTATTCCTCTAGTTGGTTCTGATACAAATAATAGTATTGGATTTTGTGTCAATGCTCTTGCTACGCAAACCTTTTGCTGATTGCCACCACTTAATCTTCCTGTTGCCTGGGTTGGAGATGTGCACCTTATATCAAGTTCCTTTATCATCTCTAAAGCGTGCTTTCTTATTTCTTTAGAATTTTTTAATTTAAATGGACCAAAATTTGTTAAAAAACCATTATTTATTTGCATTGCAGTAAATGCTATGTTTAACTCAATTGATTCATCCAACAAAAGACCAATTCCTTTTCTATCTTCACTTACAAATCCCAAGCCAGATTTAATTGAATACATTGGATTGTTTAAAGTTAATTTTTTTCCATTAAATATAACTTCACCCTTTGAGGGATATATGCCCATAATGCCATTTGCTATACCTAGCTTACCTTGACCTGCTAATCCACCGATTCCAAGGATTTCACCTCTTTTTACTTCGAGGTCAATTCCCTTTACATTTTCTCCTGGCATTGCTACATGTAAATCTTTAATGCTCAAAATTATTTCATCAGATTTTTTTCTAGCTGTTGCTTCACTCCTATCAATAGATACCTTTCTACCTACCATTAGTTGTGCTATTTCAACGGAACTTGTATCCTTAATATCTTTAGTTACTACATGTTCTCCATCTCTTAATATAGTAACTTTATCTGCAACATCAATTATTTCGTCAAGTCTATGACTAATAAAAACAATCCCAATTCCTGATTTCGCAAGTTTTCTTATTGCTTTTAATAAATTTTGTGCTTCCGCCTCTGCTAGTACAGCCGTAGGTTCATCAAATACTAAAATTTTTATACCTGTCTTATCAATTTCACGTGCAATTTCTATAAACTGCATATGACCAACTGGAAGACCTGCAACTGTTGAGTATTCTTCTATATTCATATCTAAAGTGTCTAATGCTTTTCTTGCATCTATGTCCATTTTTTTAAAATCTAAATTTTCATATCGTTTTCCAAAAACTTTACTAACTATATTTGGATTGGTTATTTCCCTATTGATTTTAATATTTTCTGTTATAGTAAATCCAGGAATTAACATAAATTCTTGATGAACCATACCAATACCATGGAGCATTGCTTCATGGGGTGTCTTTATATTAACCTCTTTCCCATCTATTTCTATTGTACCTTCATACCCACCTGTTGTATGTATAACGGACATTCCAAAAAGAATGTTCATCAGCGTAGATTTACCAGCGCCATTTTCACCGATAAGTGCATGTATTTCACCTTTTTTTACTTCTATATTAATATTTTTCAATACTTTATTTCCGTAATATTCTTTAGAAACATTTTTAATGTTTAGAAGGTTATCACTCAAAATATTGCCTCCTGGTAAGTTATTATTTTAGTTGTAACCATAAAGGAGGAATGTGACAAAAGTTCCTAAACAGAATTTCTGAAACATTCCTCAGTTTTATTATTTTAATTATTTAGTTTTTATCTATATGTTACTCCCCATATGTTAAAAAATCCATTATAATTAATCTATAATTATCATATGTAACTGTATTTCCATTTGCTGTTTCTTCGTATGGGCTTGTTACAACTGAAACTCCAGCATAATCAGCCATACATGCTTCTAGAACTTTTAAATCAAGAGTATCTTTATCCGCAATTTCTCCTGCCATCCATTTGATAGCATATTCTGTAGATGCTACGGTTCCCATCATAGCAACTGGAACTGGCCATGTAGAAAATCTTCCAAGAACGCCTTTTTCATCAAGGATTCTAGTTGTTTCATCTATAACATGTTGTAAACTATCATCTGAATAATCTCCTGATTCAATACCAAGAGCTGTTGGGTAACCATGATATGGTGATGGGCAACAAGGTTGAGGATATATTGCACCTTCATCAACACATGCTTTAATCAAAGGAATTTGCATTGAACAGTTAGTTGAGAAGAACGCTGTATCTTTTCCATATTGTGCAACCATTTTAGGAACATCTTCGAGTATAAACTGTTGTGCTCCTGTAACTCCTGAGTCGCCAGTTGGGTCCGGAGCAGTTGCATCTACAAACTCTATTCCTAATTCAGCACATTTAGTTTTCATAAGTTCTCTTCTTGTTGAAAGCATTACTTGAGACATATGTCTTGGGAATGAATAATGTACAAAAGTCTTAGCTCCAAGTTTTTTAGCCTGCACTGGAATATTATCTCCCATTTTTAATTCATCCGGCATTAGTATTAAATCCGCTCTTGATGAAACATCTGGTGGGTTTTCCTGTGGTGTACAGTATACTATGAATATATCGTCACGATTTTCCAATAATTTGTCTACTGCTGCATTTGTTCCTGGAACTGCTTGATTAATAATCAAAGCTTTTACTTCAGGATCAGAAGCTATCTTAGCAATTGTAGTTACCATTTGCTCTTGTTCAGCCATAAAGTTGTCTGGCCAAAGAACATGAAGTATTTTCTCTTCGCCGTATTTATCAACCATTTGTTGTGCTGACCTGTACTCTTCTTCATTTTGAGAAAGAGTATTTGTAACGATTGCAACTTTTCCATTACCATCATATGGTATTACATCACTAGCTGCTGGTGTTTCAGCAGGTGTTTCTGTTGCTGGTGTTTCTGTTGCTGGTGTTTCAGCAGGTGCTGGTGTTTCTCCACCTGTTGCAGGTTCAGTTGGCTTGTTACATCCTACTATACTTAGTAATAAGCATAGTACTAAAAAAATGCTTAAAAACCTTTTCATAATTTAGTTTCCCTCCTAAGTTTTGTTATAAGTATTAAAAACACTTACCTTGACTTGTACATTATAACTGAATATATATAAAATGTCAACTAATAAATATTTATACAAACTTTACTTATACTTCCATGTATTTTTTCTGAAAACGATTCGATTTTCTGATGTATTATGACAAAATCTTGCAATCAAGTAACAATAATGTAAATTGTTGATAATTTAAACTTATAATATCGTTTACATATTAATTTATCTATTTTTTTACAAAATTTTGATTTATATATTGTATTTTACTTGAAAATTAATAATGTATATTTATGTGTATTAATATACATGTTTTCTTGATTAAATTATAACATTTTAGAACAGCATTTTTAAAGATATTTATTCAAAACAAAAGACCGTTTAAAACGATCTTTTGTGAAAACTATTTTAAATTTTCTAAAAATTTTTTCATTTTTTTCCTTTGATCTGGATTCAGAAACATTTCAAACTTTTTTAGGTCTTCAATTTTTTTATTGTATTCTTTCTCACCATACTGTTCTTTAAGTTTATTCCCATATTCTTTTGCATCTTTTAATATCTCATCATCTGATTTGTTTTTGTACTTTTCTTTAAATTGAACAAATTGTTCATTGTCTACAAAATTTTTGACATTTTTATCATTTACGACCTTCTTAAATTGTTCACTATTAGTTATATCCTTTATATTGTCATCATCAAAGTTTTTAAATATGTTTGACATTAATAACCTCCTCATTTCCTATTACATTGTGTCTTTAAATAATATGCTATTTCAATACATTTATTACAACTATATTTTTTAATATGTTTTTTTATTCTGTAACACAATCATAACTAAAGCATAAAATGTAATATTGAAATGTTTGTTTATTTTGAGAAGGTGATATTATACCAATTACAATATTTTTATATCTAATAGCAGGAAGATACATTCTAGGAAGTAACAAGTTTTCTGGAATGACAACAAAATTATCTGGAGTGACTAAAGCATTTACTTCAGGTATATTAACTGACCCTAACAGAATGGAAACAATCATTGGCTTAGTTAGAACAGCTGCCCCACTAACATCAGTCCAAACAGTTTCCAAAGTCAATACATACTTACCAATATTTGAAAAAGCAAGCACTTTACTTGGCATGTATGCATTTTTAAATAGAGCACAAAACTACACCCCAATACAATCAATGAGCGCAAAAACTCCAATGGAAAAGGTAACTGCATTAGTATCAAGTGGGAATCTTCCTATAGGAAAAATGATAGCACAACCCCTTATAGCTAATAACATGGATAAAATAATATCAGCTGTATCCAAGGATTTAATAGCTCCAATGATTAGAAACGGGAACTTAAATTTTAATTTAAATGATATGATTTCAGCCATGTCAAGCCAGCTTCAAAACAATAATGATAACAAATCACCAGATAATGAAGGTGAAAATAGCAATATGGATATAGGTAGTTTATTTGATACTTTTATGCCATTAATGAACAACATTATGTCAAATAACTCATCAAATTCAGATAATATATCTAAAGATGATAACAACCCCATACATAACAATGATTTTACAAAAAATGAAGATTCCCAAGAAACAAAAGAAAAAATTTCTCCTGACAAACAAAATGCTGTACAAGAAATTTTAAGCGAAACAAAAAATACCTCGTCAGAAAATATTAATGATAATACCACGCCTTTAGAAATCAAACCCCGTAACCGCAAGAGAAGATATTCCTGACGAATTCAAACAATAGGAGGGCAGAGGTCCTCCTATTTCATTTTACAAGTGTCATCTAATTGCTATAAAGAACATACGTGTCGATACTGTAATTATTCTTATATTTCTATCGCTTCATCTATATCAAACAAGTACAAATAACATGATTTAACTTTCTTATTTGTTATTTTCTCGACAGCCTCTTTATATGATAATATTTGAGGTTTATATTTTTCTTTAATTGACTTTAATCCCATTTGTGTTATATCATCTGTTTTATAGTCTATAATAACAACTTCCTTTCCTTCATAAAAATAACAATCTATAATTCCTTGAATTAAAATTATATCATTTTTATCTAACGAATTAATTATTTCATCAGCTTGTTTTTTTATTACAAAAGGAACTTCTCTTTTTACAGCAGGAGATATTTTCATCCTTCTTCCAATATTAGTATTGAAAAATTGCACTATTTTTTTAACGTCAACTACATTTGCTTCTTTTTCTGTCAACAATTTTTTCTTTACCATATCATTAATTTGACTTTTAATATTATCATATGACAAATCACAATTTAAATTTAAATGCTGCATTACAAAGTGAACTATAGTACCAATTTCGGCTTTTGTAAACTCTACCTTATCTTCTTTAAATGCAGGAATATCTTTAAGCAAAGGAATTTTATGTTGCACATATTCAAACTCATTTCCCTTTAACATTTTTAAATCTGTTACAGATAATTTTGAAGGTACATTAACTGATTTAACATAATCATATTTCCAATTTAAACGTTCTTGGATTACATCATTATGCCAGCTGTTAACCTTACTTTTAAATTCTGATATTTCATTTATAATTTTTATTCTATCATTTATTTTTTCAGAATCTTCGTAATTAATATCTGACAGTGTATACCTATTTACCTTCCACTTTGATGACAAATTATTTATTTCAAACTTACAATCATTATCTCCAAACATTTGCTTTATTTCTTTAAAATCTTTGTGGTTATATAAACTTGAGCAAATCCAATCCATAAAAGTTTCACTTATATATATATTATACTTAGTAGCACCCTTTTTCCATCGCTTAACCTTAGACTCAATTTTGTTTACCGTTCCTATTAGTATCAATTTATCAACTGCCCTTGTCATAGCAACATATAAAACCCTCATTTCCTCAGATAGGTTTTCTACCTTAATAACATTTTTAAGCGCCAACCTAGGAAATGTTTCTTTATATATTCTCTCATCAGGATTTATATATTTAGGTGCGATACCATAAGTTTTATGTTTAAGGATGTTTTTAGCAATATCTACCCTATTAAATTTTTTATTTAATCCACACACTAAAACTACAGGAAATTCAAGACCCTTACTTTTGTGAACAGACATAAGCCTCACTACATTATCATTCTCACCAAGAGTTTTAGCTGTACTTACATTTCCAGATGATACACTTAATTTTTCTATATATCTTAAAAAATTAAACAATCCTCTCATAGACGTTTTTTCAAAATCAAATGCTTTATCTGTTAATAATCTTAAATTAGCTTGCCTGATATTACCCTTTGGAAGAACACCAGAAAAATAATAATAGCCTGTTTCCATTAGGATTTCCCATATAAAATCATTCAAATGCATATACCTACTCTTCTTCTTCCATGATTCTACCTTTTCAATAAAAAGCTGTAATTTATCTGATAGGTAATCATTTCCTTTATTTTTATATGCATATACTGCTTCTATATAATTAAGATTTGGACTCATAATTCTTATTTTAATTAGTTCTTCTGTTGTAAATTTACCAATTGGTGATCTTAGAACACTTAAAAGAGGTATATCCTGTCTAATATTATCTATTATTTTAAGTAAATTAATAATTATCTTTATTTCAATTGTTTCAAAATACCCTGCCCCTCCATCAAAATAAAAAGGTATCCCCTCTTCTTCAAATATTTCTTCAAATATTTCTGACCAATTAGAAACAGACCTCATGAGAATAACTATATCTTTGTATTCAATCTTTCTAAACTCTTCACTTTGTGGTATATATGTTTGCTGTTTAATTAGTTCTTTAATTTTTTGCACAGCAAATTTAGCTTCAATTTCCGCAGTTTTCATCGTCTTAATATCTTCATCTAAATCTTCATCATCTTCGGTATTTTTTTCTATTATATCTAATTCAATGTAATTTTCATCACTTATATTGAATTCTGTCCCAGAGTTTAAAAAACTTTCTTCTGTATACTCTATTTCCCCTATTTTCTCAGACATAATTTTTTTAAATAAATAATTAGTTCCATCTAAAATTTCTTTTCTACTTCTGAAGTTTTTCATTAAATCAACTCTTACATTTAGTGTTTCTGAGCTTTCTTCATTATTTTGATACATCATATATTTTTTAATAAAAATACTTGGATCTGCTAATCTAAATCTATATATGCTCTGCTTAACATCTCCAACCATAAATAAGTTGTTACTTCTTTTAATTTGTTCAATTAAAGTTTCTTGTAACCCATTGCTATCTTGGTATTCATCTATAAAAATATAATTGTATTTTTTTCTATACATATCTCCAATTTCTTTATTTTTTAGTATTTCCAAAGCATAATGTTCCACATCACTAAAATCAACCATCGCCTTTTCCATCTTTTTTGTTTTAAATGTTTCGCTTAAGTCGACCACAATATCATATAATGATAACATAGGAAAATACATATAATTTATGTCTTCTGCAAAATCTTTTAAATTTTTATTTGGTATAAGCTTCTTTATGGAATCAATTAGTTTTTTATATTCATCCCTTAGGGATTTTACCTCTAATTGTTTTTCTTCACTGCAATTTTCCTTGTTTTTTCCCCTTAATTGACCTAATCTAGGATGATTAATACAATGAATGCTGTGAATAAACTTTTCAAAATCATTATTTAATAAATTACTTATATTTTCAACATTGTATAAATCTTCAATCAAAGCATCTACATATGGAAGTGGACCATCTGATTCTTGGCTTAACTCTTTAGCCTGTTTTAAAGATTCAATAGCACCTTCTAAAAGCATTGATACATTTTCTCTAACGGCTTTCATCCATAATGAGCTTTCAAGTTCATCATGACCTACTTTAAGCATATCTACAGATTCTTTTAACCAAGCTAAAGGATCAGGGAAACTTAGTATAAAATGATACATATCTTTTATTAGTTCACAAAGTTCTGAGTCTCCTCTGTTTTTTGTAAAGCCTTCAACCAATTTTACAAAGTCTTCAGATTTTTTTGTATAGGCTCTTTCCAATACTTCTTCCAAAGATTCTTGAAGTAATATATCTATTTCATTAGGATCTCCAATTCTAAAATTAGGATCAATTCCAATTATATGAAAGTTTTTTCTAACAACATCTATACAAAAGGCATGTATAGTAGATATATTCGCTTTATTTAAGAGGTTTAATTGTTTTTTTAAATGTGATTTATTCTTACCTGACTGAATTGATTTGACTATAGATTTTTGTATTTTTTGCTTCATTCCATTTGCAGCAGCATTGGTAAATGTAACTATCAAAAATTTATCTATATCTTCATTTTCATTAATCACAAAGTTAATAATTCTTTCAACTAAAACTGCTGTTTTTCCCGAACCTGCAGCAGCTGATACAAGTATGTTTGAGTTTTTAAGTTCAATTATTTTTTTTTGTTCTCTAGTCCATTCCATTACTTGAATCACCGCCTTTATTTAACATATCGGTTAGTATTTCTTCTTTTGATTGCTTAATGATTTTTCTATAATTGTTTCCATGTATAGACACATCAAATTGACATACTGCACTATAATCACAATATGTGCAAGGTGTCTTACCACCTGAATCCTTTTTATATGGTTTAATATCTATTTCACCATCTAATATTTTTTTACTGATTGTTTTTGTTACTTCATCAGTTTTATTTAAAACCGCACTGTATTCTTCCTTGCTTAGTGTTTTTGAAGTCTTTTTTATATTTCCATCTTTATTAAAAGCTACAGGAATTATATTTGAAGTTTTAGTTTCTTCTAATTGGTTGTCCATATTGTAAATAACATCTAATTCCTCTAGTACATAACCTTTCAATGATAGTTTATTAAATATTTCATCTTCAACACATTTTCCAGATAAATTGTCACCATCAATCAAAGGATCATCTATACAAAAATAATAAGCTCCACCTATTTCAGGTTTTGTTTTTATAATATCTTCACCCTTTTTCATAATAGAAGACAAATACACCAGAAGTTGAAGTTGAAGCCCTTGAACAGCATCTGATAAATCTATATCTTTTTGAGATGATTTATAATCAATTATATTAATGTAAGCCATATCACCTTTTTTCATTGTATCTATTCTGTCAATTCTTCCTTGCAAATAAACACTGTACTCATCAGATATTTTTATTTCAACAGGATCAATATAGTTAGAACTACTAGAACTTCCTATTTTTAGTTCAGTGAACTCGGGTCTGAAATTACCCCTTTTCAATTGTTCAATAATTGTATATGCCGCTCTATTTACAAGCCTCTTAATTTTATTTTTCATATATTTATTGCGCTCATTAGCTTCTAGTGCAGTATTTTCTTGTTCTTTTTCTAAAAGTACTTTTTCAGTACACATCTGAGATAAATTAAAAATATCTATTTTATCTAAATTATTTATATCAATTTTTTTTATAGAAATTTCATTAGTAAATTCTTCTACAGCTCTATGATAGATGTTCCCTAAATCATAGAACTCTACCTTTTGAACATATCTAGGCTTAGGCTTTACAACTGTTTCCATAAAATATTTAAATGGACATTCTGCAAAATTCTCTATTTTAGAAACAGTCATAGATATTGGAGTTTTATAAATTTTTTCTACATACTCTTTTTGAATTTTATCTACCTTATTGTCATAGTTTATACCTCTTGTAATCACATCAAAAACATTATAAGAATTTTTTTCATACCAAGAATAAGCATCTTTCCAAATATCATCAATATCACGACCTTCTATATAGTCCCTAAGTTTTAATACAACTTGTTCAATTGTTCCAGTTGCATTTGAAATATAATTAACTTCATCTATGTTACTTAAATCAGTTTCTTCTTTAACCATCGGAAATACCTTTTTCAGTCTATCTATATACAAGGATGCTTGCATAGGTCTTCCTTCAACTGTACCAAGTGCATAACTTATATATAGCTTATCTGTTGGACTCGAAAACACTCTGTATAATGTATGCTTTTCTTTATAAGTAGCAAAACTTGAACTACTAATTAGTTTCATTCCTGATTGTACTAGAACATCTCTTTCATCATCTAACAAAAGACCTTTTTCATTGCTCTTTGATTCTAATTTCCCCTCATTTGCACCCATTATAAACAATGACTTTGACTTTCTAAAAGAAATTCTGTTCATTCCACCAATTGCAACCTTATCTAAAGTAGGTGGAATTACGCTGATCTTAACTTCTCTAAAACCAGCCTCAATCATTTTTCTATATTCTTTTGGTGTTATTTCTACATCTGAACCTACCAATGTGATTTGATCAAATAATTCAATAATAAAATTCCAAACCTGAGCATGCTCGCTAGATTTTTCATACAAACCTATTTTTTTAAATATCTCTACCTGTTTTTCTATTTTTTCTTGAACTTTATGTTTTTTTATAAAATTAAAGATGAACATAGTTATATCCAGAGCAGTAGATAATCTTTGAAATTCTTTTCTCTCTTTATTGAAATCGCCAGATATTTTTCCCCTTAGTTCATTATAATAACCAATATTTTTTGCTCTGAATTTAAAATCTTTAAACCATTTGCTGCCTTCTATGCCATATTGAAGGGCAAAATTTTCTAATTTGCTCGTTTCATTATAGTTTATTGGAGAAAATCCAGTTTTTAGATATTCAAAAACATTGTCATGTTTAAAATTCCATATGAACATATCAAGAATGGACAATACATATTTAGTAAATGGATTGTCCATAATGTCTCTTTTAGCATCTAAAAAATAAGGAATTTCAAATTGAGTAAAAACTTTTTTAATATTGTTGCTGTAACTATCTATATCTCCTACGGCTATTGAAATATCTCGCCATCTGTATCCACAATCTCGTACAAGTGATACAATTTTAGATGCAGTTTTTTCCGTTTCAGTATATGGGTTCATTGATGAATATATTTTTATATTATCAGTCTTTTCTAAAAATTGTTCTTCATTAACTGTAAATAGGTTCTTTTCTAATACTTGTATTTCGGAACTTGCATTTTTGCATCCACGAATAGGTATAACCTTAATTTTTTCTTCTATTTCCTCGGTAATAATCTTATATGTATCATAAATAGTTTTAAAGGATTCCCAATCTTCAAAATTTTCTAAACCATTTAAACATTCAGCATCTATATTCAACGAAATAGAAACATCATATGAGTATTTTATAAGATTATTAATCACTTTATATCTTTGTCCATAAAAACTATCAAAACCATCTATCCATATAATTGAATTTTTAATGTAGCTTGATTTTTCTATTGAAGAAATAAACAAGTCCATTTTATCTTCCTCATCATAGAACCGGCCCTCTGTTTTTCGGTTAATTTCATCGTATACTTTTATAATGTCCGCTAACTTTCTTTTTAATAATTCATTATCTATTTTATATTTATTTATATTCTTTATAAATTCAATACTGATGCAATTTTGTTTTAATTCTTTAATAAGATTCTCAAATTCTCTTAAAAATCCATCTTGTTTAGATGCTTTTTTAAACATCAGAAGTTCATTAATATTTTCTTCAAATGTTTGTTTTAAAAGCATAATTTTCCCATAATCATTTATTTCCTGAACCTTTAGTCCCCCAACTTCCTCGAACACTTTATAAGCTAGACGTTTAAAGCTAAGTATTTCTACATCCATAATACCATCATTTTTAAATCTATCTATTATTTCAAACTCAGTCTGATAAGTCATTTGTTCAGGAACAATTAATATTAAATTTCTATTTATTTGTTTTTTAATAAGTGAATTAATTTCATCATAAATATATGTAGATTTACCCGTCTTTCCTCTACCTGCAATTATTTTAAGACCCAAAAAAAAACCCTCCTATTGTTTATATAGGTTTCTATTGTCTAGTAGCCAAATTTTATCTGTGAAAGTTCCTGGTTCCATACCTTTCAATGCATGTTCAAAATCAAACATTCTTGCATCTATAACATCTAAGAAATGAAGAATTTCTGCTTCTGGTGTCATAGGTTTTTTAGGACTTCCAAATTCAGGCTCATAGTGATGTGACAGTACCATATGTTGAAGCACTATGCTTTTGTCTCTATCCATACTAATTTTTTCACCTTCTATTTCTATTTCTTTAATGCCCTGTATTATATGTCCTAATAATTTCCCTTCTATAGTATAATCAGAAACTACACCATACTCATCAGAATCCATCTCTAGAATTTTGCATATATCATGTAGAATTACACCTGCAAATATGTAGTCCATATTTAAGAAATCATATATCTGACCTAGTTTTTCTCCAGATTGCAGCATTCTCATAGTATGATATAAAAGACCACCCATATATGAGTGATGATTTTTCTTTGCAGCAGGATAATATAAAAGTTTAGTATTATATTTTTCTAGAATGTTGTTGACTAAAAGATTAATTTGTACATCCTTAATTTTCTCCACATACATTTTTATTGTTTGAATCATTTCTGAAGATTCTACAGGAGCTGATGGAATTAATTCTGATATTTTTAAAGTTTCAGTTGGAAGTTTAGCCCTAATTTTATTAATTTTAAGCTGTTTAGTTCCATTCCATTCAAGCACTTCTCCTCTAACTTTTACAATGCTATTATCTGAAACCAGATTATCTGTTTCTTTTGAATACTCCCATATCTTGGCATTTATTTCTCCTGATTTATCAACTAAATTAATATCTATATATTGCTTACCTGCCGTTGTTTTCTTTACATCAGAACTCTTAATTAGATAGAAAGCATCTATTTTCTCACCTGCTTTTAGCTCAGTTATTTTTTTTTGTATTGATACTAAATTTCTCATTTTTTCTTTTTCTTTTTCCTTTAATATATCTCCTATGCTCGCCTGTCCCATTAATTTACCTCTCATTAAGTATTTTATATTTTTTACTATGCTTTATCTAGTATTATTCAATGCGAATAACATAACTCTATCACAAATAACAATCAAAACTTTTAAAGCATTTCAAATGGTATTATAAATTTAACCATCGTAATAAATAAATCACAATAAATATATTATACCATATTATCTTGGATGTATAAATAAATTTTTAACATAACACTTATATCTAGCACTTAGATCATAATAATTTTTTTACTTAGCATCACATTAACCTCAAATATATTCCGTCCTTTGACTTTGATAGTATACAAAAAAAAGAGGGATAGAACCCCCTCTTCAAATTATTTATACTATTAAAACGGACCAAATTGTATATAATGAGCAATAAATACAAATATTCCACCAACAAGGTACTCTAATAATATCATGGGTATAATCCATCTTGCCCACTTATTCCAAGGTACTTTTGCAAGTGCTAAACCAGCCATAAAGTAACCCGATGTAGGCGTAAATATATTAGATATTCCATCACCAAATTGATATGCTAAAACCGCAGTTTGTCTTGTTACTCCTACTAGATCGGCTAACGGTGCCATTATAGGTATTGAAACCGCTGCCTGACCACTTCCAGACGGAACAATGAAGTTAAGCAAACATTGAAAAATATACATTCCAAGAGCAGTAAGAGAGGAAGGCAAATTAGATACAGCATTTGAAGTAACATATAATATTGTATCTAAAATTGTACCTTCAGTCAAAACTACAAGTATTGCTCTTGCAAAACCTACTACTAGGGCCCCACCTGCCATATTTGCCATACCATCAACAAGATTTTCTGCGAATCCGTTAAATCCTAGTTTACCTAACAAAGCAACTACAATTGCCATTCCTAAAAACAAAGCAGATATTTCTTGTATATACCATCCATACTTTACAACACCAAATACAAGCAAAACTATTGTCAAAGCCACAGCTACTAATACTAGTTTATCATTTAAATTTAAATCTCTAATTTTATTTAAGTCTAAAATATCTTCTCTAGTTTTATCGTATTCATACATACTGCTAAGTTCAGGGTTTTTCTTAACACGTCCCGCGTATCTGTACATAAATCCAATTGCTACAGAAACTACAGCTAAATAAGCTACTATTCTAAAACCCATTCCAGAAAAAAGTGGAAGTCCTGCTATTCCTTGAGCAACTCCTACAGTAAACGGATTCATAAAGGCGCCTGCAAATCCAGCACCTGCACCAGCTAGCACTATTCCAACGCCTGTCAAAGAATCAAATCCTAAAGCAATAGATAAAGTAACCATTATCGGTATAAATGGTAATGTTTCTTCCGCCATGCCAAAAATAGCTCCTCCTAATGAAAAAACAAGCATTACAATTGGAATGATTGCTTTCTCTTTTCCTGCCATGGTCTTTGTAATTTTTCCTAGCCCAGCTTCAATAGCGCCAGTAGCTTGAATTACTGCAAATGAGCCACCTACAATAAATATAAAAAATATTATTCCAGCAGTCTCCACCATTCCCTTTGGTACAGAGTTTAATACTCCAAAAAAGCTAACTGGTGAACTTTCAACATAATGAAAAGAATCAGGATTAACTACCATTCTACCATCAGCATTTTCTACCATATCATATTGACCAGCTGGTACAAAGTATGTCAAAATTGCACATATAACAACAACTGCTAACAATATAACGTACACATGTGGAAACTTTTTCTTTTTTTCCTTGTTTATAACATCAGACATTTTACTCCTCCTTATTTATATTATATTTATGTTTTTTCAATCCTCCTTTTCTAAGTAATTTTTATACTTAATATATACATTTATTTACAATACTCTATTGCAATTAAAGCATATATCAGTGTCGCAGGTAATATTTGTTTTATTTCTAATTCTTCAACAGAAGAATGGGCTGTTGTTAAATCGCCAGGAGCAAATATAATCGTTGGAATATTTCCATAACTACTTAAAAGCCCTCCATCTGACCACGCTGGAAAATATGTAATCTCTGGTGATATATTAAAGACTTCATTGGTTATATATTTCGTAATATTTACTATTGGATGATTTATATCTGTTTCCATTGATTCATGAACATATCCCTCTTTCATTACACTTTCGTCAACAACTTTAAGTGTACATTTAAAGTTATTATCTTTATTTGAAAGTTCTTTTATAACATCCTTATATTCATTAACTACATCATCATATTTAATTCCCGGAACCCATCTTCTATCAAATTTCACAACACACTCACCAGCAACAGTGCTTGGCTGAGTTCCACCATTTATAGTTCCATAATTCATAGATGATGTTCCTATTATAGGATGGGTTTCCTTCTCTATTTTAGGAATTAGTATTTCTTCAGTCTTTTGAATAAATTTAGATGCTGATAGAATAGCGTTTATACCTTCTTTTTGTGCTCCACCATGGACAGTCTTTCCGTGAAACTGAAGTTCAAACCACTCCAACCCCCTATGAGCAACACATATATTAAGATTTGTAGGTTCTCCTACTATAGCAGCATCTGCCACAATTTTTCTTTCTAACAAATCTATCGTACCTAAACTTTTTTCCTCTTCGTCGATAACACCAGCAAAAATAATATCACCATTTAATTCAACGTTTGCCCTTTTTAAAGAAATCATACTATATATCATACATGCTAAAGGGCCTTTCATATCAACAACCCCTCGAGCAACTAGTCTATCTCCGTCATTTTTAATTTCAAATGGTTCTGTCATATCATATGGTGGTACAGTATCCATATGCCCTGTTAGTAATAATGTTTTACCTTTACCATTTCCTTTGATTTTAGCAATTACATTACTTCTACCATTTATTACTGGTACTATTTCTGAATCTATTCCCTCTTTTAAAAACATTTGTTGAATATGTTCAGCAACTTTGGTTTCTTGATTAACAATTCCATTATAGCTTGGTATTTTTACTAAATCCTCAATGAAATTTATTAATTCCTCCTCTGATATATTGTTTTTTAATTTTTCGTATATGTTTTCATTCATAATTCTAGCCTCCTATTATGATTTATTGAAATTCCATGAAAAATATATTATCAAAGAATATACTTTGTAAATTCTTCTGAATATGACTTTAAAATATTTAAGATTTTTTCAATTTTTACCATATCACTTTTTTTATTACTACCTTTAACAAACGATACAGCTACACATGCTTTAACCTTCCCTTTAGAATTAAATACAGGAACTCCAACTCCTATTGCATATGAAGTAACTTCACAATAACTGACTACATATCCTTGTTCTCTAATTAATTGATACTCCTTGATTATTTCATCTGGTTCAGTTAATGTATATTTAGTTATTTTTTCGAATTTTTGATTTTGCAAAAGTTTTCTTACTAATTTTGGTTCGTTATAAGCCATCAGACATTTCCCATAACATCCTCTGTTTATAGGATAATATAGACCTGGTTTATAATTCATTTTTAGCGGTTGATTTATTTCAATTTCATATAAAGATAGAACTGTATCACCTTCTAAAACTGCATACCCTACAGACTCTTCAGTTTGTTTAGAAATATCTTCAAGGATTTTTGAAATCATATCTTTATAATTAAAATTATCGAGATATATACATCCCATTTGATATATAGATGGTCCAATTTTATATTCCTTAGTATCTTCATTTCTAATAACAAATTTTGCTTTTTCTAATGTTGACAAAAGCCTATGTACAGTAGTTCTGTTAAATCCCGATAAATTACTTAATTCAGTAACTTTATACGAATACGGAGGTTTTTCCAATATTTCTAAAATATTTATAGCTTTTTCTAAACTAGTTATGTTATCCAATTTAATCACCGTCCATTAAATAATGCAATTTTATACGTTCACTATATGAACGTAACGTTCATATAGTGATTATGCTTACATTGTACTATACTTACTAAAAAAAGTCAAACAAAAAAAAGGATTATATAATCCTTTTTTTGTTTATATATTATAAATCTATAAAATACGTATTTTTCAGTACCCACGATGAATTTTTATTATTTTGTTTTACTTTTCTTAAATTTAATCCATAATATAATTAATATAATAAGAATAGGGATTAATATAGGCGTTATTGAAACTAACAATATTATTAAATTTTCGCTGAGCTCTACTATTCTATTAACAGTATTAATAAATCCTACTTTAGCTCTTTCCCATACATTGTCTCTATCTGATAAACTTAAATTTGTCTTTAAAACTTCTCTAATTTCTAATGAAATTGTTGACATTGAAGCCCTATCATCAATATCACTTAAACTAATATTAAGAGCATCAATCTCTGTCCTTATTCTTCTTAATTCATTTTCTATAAGAAGTGTCTCTTCAACTGTTTTTGCATTTGCAAACATCTCTCTTAAATGTATCTCTTGAAGTTCAAGATTTTTAACTTTATTATCCTTCTCATAGTATTCTTTAGTCAAGTCAGTTGCTGTAACATTTTTTTGATATACATCACTTTCATTTTCTAGATAAATAACTAATTCTTCAAAATATTCATCTGGTATTCGCAATTTCAAATAACCTGACTTGATTTTTTTATCTCTATCTCCATACCAATTGTTAACATCAGTATTATTTTGTTCAATATAGCCACCAAGACTTTCAACTTTTGATATAAGATTGTTTACAAATAAATCATATCCTTCCGTCTGAGTTGTAATATTTCCTGATTTAATTATTTTAATTTCACGATCTTCTTCAATAGATAAGCTTGCTCTCATCAAAATATTATTACCACCAAAAGCAGATTCTTTTTCTTCAGTTTTAGAATCATTTGTGCTTAATCCATACATATCTGTAGTTTCAGGCGGTGCAGCAGGGGATTCAGTTGCTTGCATCTCTCTATCATAGGCAACACTATTTTCGTTTTTAGCCAAACTTCCCATTCTTAAATTATTAGATACATAAATAACTGATATAACAAGTACAAAAACTGCTGCAATACTTCCATATTTTACCCACTTTGACCTTGAAGAAACTTTCTTTTGCTGTTTAGCTTTTAATAGTTTCTCATGAAGTCTCTTACAGTAACCTATAGGCGGTTCTTCTTCAATTAAATTTTGTAACATATTTATGATTTTTTGATATTGTTCTAACTCATTTCTACAGCTTTCACAGGTACTAACATGCTCTTCAACTGCTTTTTTCTCATTTTCATCAAGTTCTCCATCAATGTATAGCGAAAGCATATCCTTTATCTCATTACAATTCATTATTTTCACCACCTTAGTACTGAATTTTTATTTCTTCTTCAATAATTTGTTTTAAATTTTTTCTAGCTCTACTTAACCTAGATTTAACAGTACCCAAATTACAAGACAATATTTGTGAAATTTCTTGATATGAAAATCCTTTAATATCTCTTAAAATAATAATTGTTTTAAAATCATCATCAAGTTTATTTACTGCATCATTAACCATTTCACTATCAAAGTTTTTTTCAATCATCACGTCGGGATTATTTGTGTTATCTACAATTTCTTTTTTAACTTCATTGTTTCCATCAAATTTAATGGTTTCATCAAGAGAATATGCATCGATTGTTTTTTTGCGCTTAAAATCAAGGCATGAATTTACAACTATTCTATACATCCAAACCTTAAAGGTAGATTGCATATTAAAATTTTGTATGTTTTTAAAAACCTTTATCAATGCTTCTTGAGAAATATCTTCCGCATCTTCTACATTTCTAAGCACCTTAAGTGCTATTCTATATGCACTCTTTTTATGTTCCTTTATTAATTCTTCAAATGCTTCAATATTTCCCTTCCGACTTTGTTCTATTAGCCATAGTTCATTGTCTTTCATTTTTCCACCCCGTTCGCTTATTTATTAGACGATAGTTTTTCTTCAATTGTTCCATATCATAAATTTAAAATTACAATCTAATTAATCAATGATTTAATCATAAAGCTTTAATATACTGAACAGCGCTTCTACCAGTTCTTCCACCATTTTGCATTGCAAATTTTTTCGCATCAGCTAAGAACTCTTCCTTGCTATCATAATGAATACTATATGATTCTGCCAAACCTAATACTATTTCAAAGTACTCATTTTGATTTGGTTCGCTGTATAATATCGTCAGTCCAAATCTATCAGATAATGATGTTTGTTCATTTATTGCATCTCTCATATGAACTTCATTCTGTCTATCAATCATACTTTCTTTAATTAAATGCTTTCTGTTTGAAGTAACATAAAATAAAATATTTCTAGGCTGTTCGTATATACTTCCTTCAACAACTGATTTTAAATACTTATAACTATTTTCATTACTTTCAAATGACAAGTCATCAATAAAGATCACAAAATACATTCCACGATTTTTTAATGTTTCTACTATTTTAGGAATATAATACAAATTATCCTTTTCAACTTCTATCAGTCTTAGCTTCTTATCTCTAAACATTGGAATGAGAGATTTCACAGTAGTTGATTTACCAGTTCCACTATCTCCAACTAATAATGCATTAAGTGCATATTGACCAGAAACAAACTTATTTGTATTTTCAATAATTTTATGTTTCTGACTTTCATACCCATAAATACTATCCATTTCAACTGGATTAAAATTATCTACTGATACTATTTTCCCATCAGACTCAACACTAAATGCATAATTATTCCTATACTCACCACAACCACTTATTGTATATTCTTTTTGTAAATAGTTATATATTATTTCTGTATTATTATTTTTAATAATTTCTGTTAATTTTTCTTTATTACTGTAATTAATAAAATTATTCATATCCGAAGCATAGTTTGCCATACCTTTTATAGGTAGTTCAAAAAACTTTTTTAAAACAGATATATCATGATATACTGCCTTTTTAATTTTATCCTTAATTAATAAACCTTTCTCACAATTTAAGCTAAAAATATTCTCATCTGTTAGTATTTTATCAGAAACATAATCTAATATAGAATCATATCCATTACAAATGATTAAACTGGATAATTCATAATATTCATTTATATAACTATCCTTATTTTCTAAACTATTAAATTTTAAATACTCTAGATATAAATTATTATACCTTTTTACAATTTCATCATTCAAAAGATTCCTATAAACAATTATATTAGCTAATATATTTTCTGCCATATTAGTATTCCTCATCTTTCTAATTTATCCTATATGTAATTTATTATATCATAAAGCAAGCCAGATAACGGCTTGCATCACAACGATTCAATAAATACATCAAGACAAAGACTTATGTCTTTGTTTCATTTGTTGTATTTATTATATCATCTCAAAAAATTATAATCAATATTTTAAACTGCAAATTTCAAAATGTTGGAATAAAAAAGATGCAACGGAAACAGTTCCATTGCATCTTTTTTACTTATAGTTACTATTAAATACGTTTAAAACTCAATTTTACCGGCATTTTCTTCACATGCTCTAATTATTGTTTCATTAATTATTAATTCTTCACATCTATTAATATCTTCATACAATGGTCTATCTTCAGTAAGCATTGGAACCACTTTTCTTAAAGCTTCGTATACTGGAGCTGTACCTTTACCAAGACCCTTATTACCTCTTAAGTCAATTCCTTGACAAGCACACATAATTTCCATTGCTATAACTCTTCTAGCATTTTCCAATATCTCTCTTGCTTTTCTTGAAGCTATAGTTCCCATAGATACATGGTCTTCTTGGTTAGCTGATGATGGTATACTATCAACACTTGCTGGATGTGCTAACACTTTATTTTCAGAAACTAATGCAGCTGCTGAATATTGAACTATCATAAAGCCTGAGTTAAGTCCACCATGCTCAACTAAAAACGCTGGAAGTCCACTTAATGATGGGTTTACAAGTCTTTCAAGTCTTCTCTCCGAAATATTGGCAAGTTCTGCAAGTGCTATTGCCAAGAAATCAAAACTTAATGCCATTGGCTGACCATGGAAATTACCACCAGATATACCCTCAAGTGTCTCTGGGAATATAATTGGATTATCAGTTACTGAGTTTATTTCTATTTCAACTTTTTCTTTAACATAATTTATAGCATCTTTACTAGCACCATGTACTTGAGGAGTACATCTTAGAGAATAAGCATCTTGAACTCTAATATCGCCTTGTTTTGTTGTCATGTGACTATCAGCTAAAAGTTGAAGCAATATTTTGGCTGAATCAATTTGTCCCTTATGAGGTCTAACATCATGTACTTTGTGATCTAGAGCTGTAACAATTCCATTATGAGCCTCAAAGCTAAGTGCTGCAGCTATATCAGATGCTTTAACCAAATTAATAGCATCATAAATAGCCAATGCTCCTACAGAAGTCATAACCTGTGTTCCATTTATTAACGCAAGTCCTTCTTTAGAAGTTAACTCTATAACTGGAATGCCTGCTTTTTCCATTGCTTCTTTACCAGACATAATTTCTCCATCATATTCAGCTTCTCCTAAACCAATCATAGGAAGAACCATATGTGATAACGGAGCTAAATCACCACTTGCACCGAGAGAACCCTTTTCAGGAACTATAGGATGAACTTTTTTATTAAGCATGTTAATCATAGTTTCTATAGTCTCAAGCTTTGCACCAGAATACCCTTTTGCTAGATTATTAATCCTAAGCAATATTATTCCTCTTACAATTTCAGTTGCAAATGGTTTGCCTGCACCTACTGCATGTGTAATAATTAAATTTTTCTGTAACAATTTTGATTCTTCCTTAGAAATTATTACATCACTAAATTTTCCAAACCCTGTAGTTATACCATATACTACATCTTCATTATCAACAAAATCGTCCACTATTTTTCTTGATTTTAAAACTTTTTCTTTTGCCGATTCCGACAACTCAACTTGGTCATACCTTCTACAAACACCAACAACTTCTTCTAATGTTAGTGTGTTCCCTGTAATTATTACTTTATTCATATAAGCCTCCTTAGATTTTGGTTTAGAAAAAAACAAAAAGCGAATCTTGGCATAACAATTACGCCAAAACTCGCCTCCTCATATCTTATATCTATAGGCTGTCATATTTTTTTCTAATTTATTAAATTGTATTCTATGAAAATGTTTTTGTCAATATCTAAATTTTACCATATTACAATTTAATATTCATATTTTTTAAATTTATTCATACTAGTATTACATTTACAAAATAACACAATCTCAATGATTTAGTTCTATCCTATATTTATTTACTTAGGAAAGTCTCTAAAAATGTTGTATTAACTTCGTCAGGGACTAGACTCCCTCCTGTAGCCCATGCTATATGCGTAGAATTAATCATTTTATCTTCTAACCCACTTTTTTTAATATATGCTTTTCCTTCTTCTGAAGAACATAACATAATTGGACCTTGAAATGATGCACATGATGATGGCTCTATTTTAATATTTTCCGTTTCATAGAGTCTACGCATATTGTCATAAAGTTTATAGTCATCAATTGTACATATACCACTTAAAACATGATCCATCATTTTTCCTATTAGTTTTGATGGTCTTCCTACAGCTAGACCATCTGCATGTGTTAATCCATCAAGTCCTAAATCCTGAACACTAATTTTATCATGTAACCCGGACACCATTCCTATTAGCATACAGCAAGCGTGTGTAGGCTCTACAAAAAAGCAATGCACATTATCTTTATACAATGTTTTTAATCCATACGTTATTCCACCTGGCGCACCTCCTACTCCACATGGAATATAAACAAATAGAGGATGAGCATCATCAACATTTATGTTAATATCCTTCAACTGTTTATCTAATCTTTTAGCTGCAACACTGTAACCTAAAAATAAATTTATTGAATTTTCATCATCTACAAAATAACTGTTGGGATCTAAATCAGATATTCTACGTCCTTCTTCAACAGCTTTAGAATAATCACTATTATACTCAATAACTTCTGCACCTTTTGACCTTAATAAGTTTTTCTTCCACTGTTTTGCATCAGATGACATATGTACTTTAACCTTAAAACCAAGTGCTGCTGATGTTATTCCAATGCTTAATCCTAAATTTCCGGTAGAACCAACCTGTATAGTATATTGACTAAAAAAATCTTTATATCTTTTCTCTGCTAATATTGAATAGTCATCTTCTTTTGTAATTATATTATTTTCAAAAGCAATGGATTCAGCGTATTTTAAAACCTCATAAATTCCGCCACGTGCCTTAACTGAACCAGCTATTGCAAGATGACTATCCATTTTTAGTAGCAAATCCCCTGAAATTTGAACATTATTAGAAATTTCTAATTTTTTTTTCATGTTTTTTATTTCTTTTATAGGGGATTCTATAATACCATTGGAGAGTCTTGTTTCAGGAAACAATTTTTCGATTAATGGTGCAAATTTATTTAGCCTTTGTTCTGCATCATCAATTGGTTCAGTACCTATATTTATTATAGACTCTGCTCTTGAATAAGATTTTTGCTTTTCATTAATCCACAATATTTCCTTTAATTCTGATACCATTTTTAAATATTTATTACTGTTTATTAATTCATTTTTATCGAGCATAATTACCTCCTCAATTAAATTCCATTATATCACTTATATTTAACAGAATTATATCATTTGCAAGGTAATTATACACTAATTATTTTTCAGCCATAACAATTAATTTTGCGTTAACAACGGCTGGTACATCTCCTGTCATTTCATCAGGATAAACTATTATCTTATCATTGACCTTTAAAGATGAAAGGGCAAAATTTGTTACAGTATCTGTGTCTAGGCGAATATCATATTCCTTATTATCTGAAGCAACTGCAAAAATCATCATCATACCAGATGCATCTCTTGATATTTCTTTAACATCCACATTTATTTTAGAAGCTTCATCATAATATGATAACATTTGATTTCCGTCTGGTAACTCTATGTAATCAAACATTACTTGTGAACCATGTTCTAAATTAAAATTTCCTTCATGTGACAATTTCATGTCACCCATTTCAGTTACAGCCGTTACCAAATTATCTTTTACTTCTCCAACGGTTCCAGTTACTCTTTTAATTGAATCACCTGTTGGTGTAACTCTATTCTTATAATCATATGTTTCATCTGCAAAGATATCATAGTTATCCCCATCAAGCTTATTCAACCCAACATATTCTCCAATATAATAATTGTTAGCCCTCTCATTTGCAACATTGTATTTTTCAACTTTATCATTTACTTGTACATGAATTCCACTTTCATCAATTTTAACAATTCGCCCTTGAGTATTATATTTACCTAGTATAACATCCTGACCTTGTGAACCAATATTGTTTTCTCCAGTCTGCTCATTTCTATTTAAATTATTTGCATCTCCATTGTTTTCTTCTCCATTGTTCGTACAACCTACAAAAACAATGTTTATGGTTAATATAACAATTAAAATAACTATTGTTTTTTTCATGTTTTTCATGTAATTCCTCCAAATTTATTATATGTTTACTCCTATAATTTCCTAAAACTAATTTTTTATCCATATACAAATTTTAATTTATTACAATTCAAAAAAAATAATAATTTTTAGAGTTTAGTACTATAATATAAAAACAAAATCTTTTAAAAGAATATTTACAAAATGTCATTTTATGTGGTATATTATGTCTGTTAGTATTATTTAAGACATATAATTTTACTATTTGAATAAAATATAAATAAAGTGAGGGAATAATTATGGACTCATTAGATATGCAAATTATAACTATTATAGAGAAAGAAGGAAGAATTTCACACGAAGAGTTATCAAAACGATTAAATTTATCTAGACCTGCAATTCATAACAGGGTTAATAAATTAGAAGATCAAGGGATAATATCTGGATATAAAGCTAAAATAAATTGGATTAAGCTCGGTTATGTTACAAATGCAATGGTTTCCTTAAGGGTTAGAACTACTAATTATGATAAAATGCTTGTAGAATTAAAAAAATTAAGAATTCCAAATTTAATAGTTGAAGAATGTCATATTGTAACAGGTACTTGGTGTATTCTAATGAAAATTCGTGCCACAACTCCTCTAGAATTAAAAACGCTTCAAGATGAATTATATAAAATTGATGGAGTTAAAGAATCATCAACGGTATTAATATTGTCCTCGTTGTATGATGAGGTGGAAGTGTAAATTAAAATATAATCCCACTAAAACCGATTTTTCCAATTGTTTTAGTGGGATTTTTTATTTTTTTCTTAGTCTACAATATCATAGCACCAATAAAACCAAATATAACTAGTGGTATGTTATAAGATACAAATGTTGGTACGCATGTATCCCAGATGTGGTCATGCTGACCGTCTGCATTTAAACCTGCTGTTGGTCCAAGTGTTGTGTCTGATGCTGGTGAACCTGCATCTCCAAGTGCTGCAGCTGCGGATATTAGTACAATTGTAGCTTGAGGACTGAATCCTAATTGTAATGACATTGGTACGTAAAGAACTGCTAATATCGGTACTGTACCAAATGATGTTCCAATACCCATAGTTGTTATTAATCCTATCAAGATCATAACCATAGCTGCAATTGGTTTACTACCACCTAACATACCAACAGTAGCATTAACTAAAGTATCTACAGAACCCGTCTGTTTAATAACGTTACCATAACCGGAAGCAACAAGCATTACAAATGCTATAAGCCCCATAATTTTAACACCTTCACCCATAACAGTGTCTATTTCATTAAGCTTAACTGCCCCAAATATTATCATTACAGCCATTCCTGTCACTGCACCAAGAGGCATTGAACCAAATTTTAATTGAATTATTAAAGTAGCGAGAATTGCAACTAAAGAAACAATTTGTTTTCTATCTAATCCATGTTTTTCATCTGTAATAGCTACCTCAACTTCTTCAATTATACTAATATCATTGTAAACTCTTTTCTTTCTATAGTATAAAATTGATAGAACTAAACCTGTTATCATTCCTAATCCAAGTATCCAATTAGATTTCCAAACATCCATTGTTTCCACAGCCATTCCATTTTGAGTCATCTGACCTGCAACAATTCCTTGAAATATCAACCCATATCCTATAGGTAAAGTAATATACGGACACTTCAAACCAAATGCTAATGCACATGCCGCTCCTCTCCTATCCATTTGCATCTTATTCATGATTATTAAAAGTGGAGGTACTAAAATTGGAATAAAAGCTATATGCACCGGAATAACTGTCCCAGACAAACATGCTACTCCTGCGAGAACTAACAAAAGAACTATTCTTCTTCCTTTTACAATGCGAGACATTTTTTTCGATAATATATCCGCAATACCAACATGTGCTAGAGCTGCTGCAAATGATCCTAGCAAAACGTAGCTCAATGCTGTTTCAGCATTTCCACCCATTCCACCAACCAACATGCCAAATGTATCACCTATTCCTAGTCCAGACATGGTTCCTGCTACAATAGCAGCTACTATGAGCGATAATAAAACGTTTACTTTCAAAAGACATAACACACACATTACAAGTACCGATACGGTTATCGGATTTGATAAAATATCCATATAATTCCTCCATATAATTATTTTTTTGCACAACAAATACATCTATAAATTAATACACTTTAGCTTTGAACTTTTATTTTATTTTTCTAATATTTCAAAGCTAAAGTTAAATTTATATAAAATTATAAACTATTTAAGTATTCCTATTGCAGCCTCCACATTTTTAAGAATTTTACCTTCACCAACTAACCTTTTAGCTTTATCCATGTCTAAATATATTGCCCTATCTGTATCCATAAAAGTTATTTCTTTTCTTATTGTATCGTAAGCTGCTCTTGTACCTTTTCCTAACTTATCTTTATCCTTAAAATCAACTGCTTGAGCAGCACATATTATTTCTACTCCAAGAACTGACTTAACATGTTCTATAATCGTTGCTGCCTTTCTTGATGCAATAGTACCCATACTTACATGGTCTTCTTGATTCGCTGATGTAGGTATTGAATCTACACTTGCTGGATGCGCAAGGACTTTATTTTCTGAAACTACCGCTGCTGCTGCATATTGTGCAACCATGAACCCACAATTCACGCCTTCAACAGGAGTTAAAAATCCTGGTAATCCACTTAATGTTGGATTTACAAGTCTTTCAATTCTTCTTTCAGAAACATTTGCATATTCTGCCATACAAATTCCCAAAGTGTCCATTGCAATTGCAACTGGCTGTCCGTGGAAATTGCCACCTGAAAATACATCTCCATTATCAGGGAAAATCAAAGGATTATCCGTTGCAGAGTTTACTTCCGTTTCAATAACTTGCTTTACATAATCTAGTGCTAAGCGGCTCGCACCATGAATTTGAGGTGTACATCTCAATGTATAAGCATCTTGATTTCTAAGTTGTCCTTGTTTGGTTGTAAAATTACTGTCTTTTAGAATCTGCAAAAGATTTTCTGCTACATCCATCTGCCCTTTATGAGGTCTAGCCTTATGAATCCTAGCATCAAATGGATCTGTTATTCCTTCTAAAGCATCTATTGTCAAAGATGCCACTATATCCGCTGTTTTAGATAACACTATTGCATCATATACCGCTAGTGAAGAAACACCCATCATTGCACATGTTCCATTAATTAATGCTAATCCTTCTTTTGCCTGCAATACAACAATAGGTACTCCTGCTTTTTTCATTGCTGTTCTACCATCGAGAATTTCACCATTGTATTCTGCTTCACCTTCTCCTATTAAAGGTAGAACCATATGGGCTAATGGACATAAGTCACCACTAGAACCTACTGAGCCTTTTTCTCTAATTAGTGGGTGAACGCATTTATTCAACATATCTATTAATCCTTGGACTGTTTCTAATCTAATTCCTGATAACCCCTTAGCCAAGGCATTTACTCTTAACAAAATTATTGCTCTTGTAACATCTGTAGGGAATGGTTTTCCAATTCCTACTGCATCAGATAATATAAGATTCCTTTGCAACTCTTCTAGTTGAGTATCCTTAATTCCGATATTCTCAAACTTTCCAAAGCCAGTGTTTATACCATAAATAACTTTACCATCATTTATAGCTTTCTCTACAATTTGTCTAGAAATCTTTATTTTTTCAACTGCCTCATCTGTTAATTCAACAATTGCATAATTTCTAGCAACCTCTGCAACCTGTTCTAAAGTCAAGCTTTCTCCATCAATAAAAATTGTTTTTTTCATCTTTTTCTCCTTTTTTAAGAATAAATTTGATCCATTGAAAAATCATGCACCTGTAAATAAAATTTCAATACATCTTCTAATGCATACAATGGTACTGGTCCTACTAATTCAGCACCAACAACAGTTACACCATAGCATCTTGCCTCTGATTTAATAGTTTCAAATACCCTGTGAATTGGTGTCTTTACATAATTAACTAGATTCATAGATACTTGAACTACATTTTTATCTTCTAACGTTAATGCAATTGCCCTAACATTTTGATATCCACCTGTTGCACCTCTAACAGCCTTTACAATTTTCTTTCCTATCTCTAAATCCTGAGTTTGTAGATTAACATTAAAAGCTACTAATGGAAATCTAACACCTGTAACAGTTGCACCACTTTTTGCTACAAAATCCTTTGGTCCTTCATCAGGTATCCAAGAAGTATCCTTCATTTTTTCACAAAGCCCTTCATATTCACCTTTTCTAATTTTAACTAAACTCTTTCTTTCTTCAGAAGTTGCTGCATCCTCATAGTAATACACAGGAACACCAATACTTCCTAAGAACTTACCAAAATCTTTAGCTATCTCTATTGCTTCAGATATCTCAACATCTTTAACTGGAATAAACGGAACAACATCAACTGCGCCCATTCTAGGATGGCTACCTGTATGAGTGGTCATATCTATTAATTCAATTGCCTTTGCAGCTAATCTTTTTGTTCCTTCTAATACTTCACTAGGTTCACCCTTGTAAGTAAATACTGTTCTATTATGATCTGAATCCGAATTTAAGTCAATAAGGTCAACATTACTTACTTCCATCAATGCTGATTTAACCTTTTGTATCAATTCCTTGTTAGTACCTTCACTTATATTTACCTCTGCCATTAATACTTTCACATCAATTTCCTCCGCTTCTATTTATTGCATTTCAATATTTCTATATCATTTTTAAATTTTTCTAAAATATTTTCATCTTTTATTAAGGATAAATTTGCTTCTATATTTAGTATACAACCTTTAACTCCTGCATCAGATAAATATAACGCACTATATAAATCCGAACTACATGCTGCATTTGATTGACCAATTAAAAGCAATGCTAGTTCATTTGCCCGCTTGCAACGATAACCATTATCTCTAGGGATTTCTGCTGCTATTTTTCCAGCTTCACGAATTGCTTTTGTTCTCAGTTGCTTTTCCTCTATGGTGTTTTTAGGCATAGCATAAGCATCCTTTATCATACAATATGCCTTTGTATCATCCTCCGCACCTTTTAATAATTTAATAGCCAACTCATCTGCTTCTTGTGATATTTTTTCGTATTCGTCTACTGTCAATTTGACAGGTTTTTGCATAGATAGTTTAGATACCATAGATATCATACCTGATGCCATAGCACCGGCAATTGCAGATGCAGAACCTCCTCCAACAGTAAAGTCATCAGAATCAATTACTTTTTTTAAAATTTCTAAATTCATTTTATACTACTCCTTTTAAAATTCCTTTATTTACTACTACTTTTCCATCTTTAATAACTGTTTCAACATGGTTTGTACCAAATTTATATACAACATCCTCATATGTATCCAAATCCCATATTTGAATGTCTGCATTTTTCCCTACAGCTAAAATACCTCTATCATCTAAGCCAAGTGCCATAGCTCCATACAAAGTAGATGATTTAATTGCTTCTGCTGGTGTAAATCTATGCTGCCTACATGCTAAAGCTAAAATAAGCTGCATGGACTCAACCCAAACACCTGGATTGCAGTTAGATGCAAGAGCAAGTTTCATACCTGACTCAAACATAGGTCTTGGGTCAAAAGGTTTAGGGTGCTTTACAATAAAATCAGTACCAGGTAAAACTACTCCAATTACATTTGCATCTCGAAGTTTTTTAAATACATTTACAGGTGTATAGTTCAAATGGTCTGCAGATAACATTTTCATATCTGCTGCTAAGTCAGAGCCACCAATATATGAATAGCAATCCGTATGTATTCTAGGACTCATCCCATAATCCTTTGTACAAGACAATATTTTTTCTGACTCACTCGCTGTATAATACCCATCATCACACCATATATCCGAGTATTTAGCTAATTTAAGTTCAGAAATTCTAGGTATCATCTCGTTAACAAGAATATCTATATATTTTTCTTTTACTACATTTTTTGGCCAATAATGCGCTCCTAAAAATGTAGAGTAAATATCAATAGGTACCATTTTTTCTAAACAATTATTTACTTCTAGCATCCTAATTTCAGATTCAGTTGTAAAACCATATCCACTTTTGATTTCTACTGTAGTTGTTCCTGATGCTAACATGTTATTTAATCTTCTCAACGCTTGATTTTTCAATATTTCAGTTGTTGAATTTTTAGTAGCACTAACAGTTCCATATAAGCCTGTTTCGATTCCCATATTTTTTAATATTTCTGGATTGTCGTCGTTTAATTTTACTGTGTATTCTTTTACTCTCGAACCACCAAAAACCAAATGTGTATGACAATCAACAAAACCAGGCAATACAATCTTCCCATGAGCATCAATTTCAGTTTCTAATTCTAAATCACAAACATGTTTTTGAACGTCTTTTTTGTTTCCAACAGCTATAATTTTACTATCCTCAATGTATATACATCCATTTTCTATAATTCCCAAATTATTTGGTTCTTCGGAATTCATTGTCAATAATTGAGAAGCATTCTTAATCAGCAAATTGTTTTTCATTTCACTACCTCCTTGCTTATTGATACAAGATGTTATTGCAATAATTATGCCATCAGACTCAATCTTAACAAAACGATTTTATGGGTATTTATCAGATAATTATTTTTCTATTAAAAAAGCAAGAGTATAATATTTATACACCTGCTTTCTCATATATTTTTATTAGGTTATAATTATAGCACTTTAACCACTTGTACAAAAATTATTTTGATGCAAAATTTTTTACACAAGATTTTATTGTTTTTTTACTATATCTAATCTTTTCATTCTATAAAGTAAACTTTGTCTTATTATTCCAAGTCTTTTAGAGGCATGTGTTATATTCCAATTACTATCTTCTAAAGCCTGTAAAATCATCTTTTTTTCTACATCATCAAGCGTATCATTTAGTAATTTACCAGCAACTTTAATGTTTTTACTTACAAAATCCGAATTTAAATTGTGGCTAATGTGTGATGGCAAATCATCAAGCGTTAATATATTACAATTGTTTTTTACCTTGATCATTAAATTCTCAATTACATATTCTAATTCCCTAATATTTCCCGGCCAACTATAATTCATTAATAATTGCTCTAAATTTTGTGACATTATTGCAACATTTTTATTCATAATTTTATTATTTCTATGAATAAAATATTCTGATAAATATTTTATATCTTCCTTTCTTTCTCTCAAAGAAGGAATGTTTAACATTAGTCCTGAGATTCTATAAAATAAATCTTTTCTCAATAAACCCTTTTCCATTAATTCTTTAGGGTCTTCATTTATTGCAGTTATTACTCTACAAAAAATGGGAATCATTTTTGAATCGCCAACTTTTCTTATCTTTTTCTCCTGTAACACCCTAAGTAGTTTTGTCTGCATTGAAACTGGCATAGAATTAAGCTCGTCTAAAAGCAGTGTACCTTTTCCCGATGCCTCAAACAATCCTATACTATCATATGCACCCGTATATGCACCCTTAACAGAACCAAAAAGTATACTCTCTAAAAGGTTTTCCGGAATTGCTGCACAATTAATAGCAATAAATGGCTCTGATTTGTTGACATAATTATGAATACTTTGAGCAAACATTTCCTTGCCTGTTCCAGTTTCTCCTATTAAAAGTACGCTTTTATCAAGCAATGCAATAGTTTGAGCTTCCTTTATTGTGTTTTGCATAGATGAACTATTTCCTACGATATCAGAAAATGTATAGGATGTGCCATTGCCTAATTTATCTGTTTGCTCACTTTTACTTTCTTTTCTATTAAGATTTCTTTTCAGTTCAATGGTTTCTGACAAAAGTTTTTCTAATCTTTCCTCATTTTTGCTAACTGAAAAAACGCCTACAACCTCTTCATCTTTTAATATAGGATATGTATTGTAATATAAATACCTTGGATACCCTTCTTTATATGTTAGTAACCTATATTTGCCTAAAACAGGTTTTTTCTCTCTATATACCTTTCTATGTTCTGATTGTTCTTCACTATCATAGTTATAAAAATCCCATAAATATTTATCCTGTAAGTCTTCAAATTTTTTATTTTCCATTTCTTCTTGTGCAGGATTAAATATTTTCACATGACCTTTATAATCAGTAAGCAAAACTCCATCATTAACAGAGTTAATAATTCTTTCGTAACAATAAATTTTATTATAATCTTCTCTAAAACTATCTCTACTATATAATAAAATTACATTTAAATCTGAATTATCCAAGTTAAAAGCTTTATAATAAAATTTTTCATTGCTTTGTGAGTGGACAAATATTTTTTTATTCAACCTATCTTCAAACTGAAATATGTCATTAAAACTACATCCAATATACACATTGTCTTTTCTCAAGATATCCTTTGCCCAATCATTTAACCACGTTATCTTTTCTTCTTTGTCAACTATAATAACTGAGTTCCTAAATTCATTAAATATTTCATACATACATTTAATACTCATTTACTACACTCCCATCTAAAATAACATCATATAATAGCATATACTTTCTTATTATAACCTAATTATTGATTTATTGCATTATAAAAATAATTGTAAGTATAATATTTAAAATCACATAATAAAAATACGCATTTAATTAATGCGTATTTTATATAAAAACATTACAATGCAACAATTATTATCTAATAAATTCATCCTTTGGACCAAATGTTACTTTGTCTGCTGGTTCCCACCATAGAGGTATATTAATTGATTCACTTGTTAGTTTTCCTTTTCCATTACATACGTCCTTAGCTGCTTGATATCCTGCTTGAGCATGTCTTACAACACCTATACCTGAGTCAACCGTCATGCTTGCCTCTAGTCTAAATGCCGCTTCGTCTGTACCATCAGCTATCATTGTTACACCAGTATGAACTGCCTCACCCATTGAATAATTTGCTTGAATTGCTATTAAATCACACATTGAAGCACAGTTTAGCAATCCATTTAAGTATGGCCAGTCAGAAATTAAATCTCCTCCGTCCATCATGTCTTCCGATTCAAATGTAGGATTAACTATTGAACCTGAATCTAAGTTATCTCTCGAGAAAGCAACAGGACCTTTTACTTCTCCTTTTTTAATTAATTCGTTTACGGCTAAACCAAATTTTTTCCTTTGACCGAATCCCATATAGCAAATTCTCGCTGGCAATGCTTCAATTGGTAAATTTGTTCTTGCTAATTTTATCCATCTTTCTACAAGTGGGTCGCCTTTACAAATCTCTAACGCTAAATCATCAAGTCTTGCTAAGTCAGAAGCTTCACCTGATATACAAGTCCATCTAAAAGGTCCTCTACCTTCGCAGAACAATGGTCTAATATATGCTGCAACAAATCCTTTTATTTGTTTTGCTTCTTCTGGTGACATTCCTGCATCCATACATTCCTTTCTAATGCTTGTGCCATACTCAAATGCTTCTGCTCCTCTTTTCTTAAATTCTATCATAGCCCTTAATTGTCTTTTCATAGTATTTCTTGCATCTTCTAAGTAAGCCATTCTATCTTTTCCTCTATATTCATCAGCTTGTGCTCCTGTATATCCAGATGGAATATATGAAATCGGATCATGGCATGGACACATTTCACTTACTATATCTGGTAAGAAATTTTTAGCTAATGCTTCTTCAAAAACATCTGCCGCATTTCCTACAACACCAATTCCTAATGTTTTTCCTTCTGCAATTGCTTTATTTGCAAGCTCAATAGCCTCATCTAATGAATGTACCATAACGTCCATATAGTTCTTATCAATTCTTCTTTGTATAACTCTTTCATCTGCATCTACTACTATTGCAACTCCACCGTGCATTTTCATCGCCCATGTTTGGTTTCCACCCATTCCTCCAGCACCAGCTGTTAAATAAATTTTACCTGTTAAGTCATTGTTGAATCTTTTTATAGCTATTGCTGACAATGTTTCAAATGTTCCTTGGATAACACCTTGTGTACCGATATATTCCCATGGTGCAGCTGTGTATTGAGCAAATATTGTTAGGTTTTTATCCTGTAAATCGTAGAAAGTTTCCCAATTTGCCTTCATTATATTTGTAGTTGCCATAACAACTCTTGGTGCTAATTTATGTGTTTTGAATATTGCTACAGGCATACCTGATTGAACTACTAAAGTTTCATCATCCTCTAATTCTTTCAAAGACTTTACTATAGCATGGTATGACTCCCAGTTTCTAGCACATTTACCATTACCACCATAAATAATTAATTGTTCTGGTATTTCCGCATTCTCCATATTATTTTCTAACATTCTCAAAATAGTTTCTTGTTTCCAACCCTTACATCTAAGAGTATCTCCCCTTTGGGCCTTTACTGAATAAAGTATTTCTGCATTTGACATTATATAGTCCTCCTAATATTTGTTTTGTTTTAGTGATTATGTAATAAGCAAATAACATGCCAAGTTTATATATACAAAAAACGTCCTATTTGCAAGCAAATATATGTATATATTTCCTTAACATTTTCTAACTGTATAATATCTATACTTTTTTTATTATAAAAAAATTTTGTATTGTTAAATTCAAAGCTTTTAACGATTCGTATAAAAATAATCCTAGTGTAAAAAATTTTACACTAGGATTATTGAAATTAATTCTATTCAAATATATTTTATTAAATAAATGTCTATTAATATAAATCAATTTTATCTAATATTCCAGCTAAATAAGCAATTACAACACCATAATTAGTCATTGGAACACCTTGTCTGCGTGCTCTTTCAATACGTGACATAACATATTTTCTATTGAACATGCATGCTCCACATTGAATAATTATGTCATAAGAAGTTAAATCATCTGGAAAATCAGATCCACTTACTACATCTATAGTAAGCTTTTCTCCAACCTTTTTACGCAGCATATTAGGAATTTTTTCTCTACCTATATCTTCAGATAATGGTGCATGCGTACATGCTTCAGCAATTAATACTTTAGATTTTTCAGTAAGCATTTCAATTGCATTGGTACCATCTACAAAAAAATTCAAATCACCTTTATAATTTGCGAATAATACAGAAAATGAAGTTAGTTTGCTTTCATGCGGTTTCTTATCATATACTGTTTTAAATACTTGCGAGTCTGTGATAATTAAATTAGGTGGCTTAGAAAGACTTTCTAACGCTTTGTCTAAACTATCCACAGTAGAACTTATTACAATACACTTTTTATCTAGTAAATCTCTAATAGTTTGTACTTGTGGTAATATAAGTCGTCCTTTCGGTGCTTGTATATCTTGAGGCATTACAAGAAGTACAGTGTCACCAATACAAGTTAACCCTCCTGTTATACTGTTAACTTCATATCCTTCAGGTAATAATCTGAGAATTTCTTCTCTAATTTTTTCTATGCCTATTTTATCTTTTGCACTTACTATAATTGGTGATAAATCATATTTAAGTTTTACTGCGCTGCAAATATCATCAATATTATTTAGCATATCTATTTTGTTTAATATTGTAATAACAGGAATTTTACGCTGTTTTAAAATTTCTATCCATTCTATTTCTTCTTTAAGTTCACTATCATTTAAAACCATTAAAGCAATATCTATTTTATCAATTGCTTTCTTAGTTTTATCAATACGTAATTGACCCAATTCACCTATATCATCAAATCCTGCTGTATCAATAAAAACGCATGGACCTATCCCGTGAATTTCCATAGATTTATAAACTGGATCTGTGGTTGTACCTGCTATATCTGATACAAGTGCAACTTCTTGATTTGTAAGCGCATTTATCAATGATGATTTTCCACTATTTCTTTTCCCAAAAATACCAATATGCAGCTGATTAGCTCTAGGAGTATCTGTTATGCTCATATATTTTCCTCCGCCTTATTAAAATCTAAAATCTCTTTTACCACTAGTAATGCCATTTAAATTTTCTATTGCAATAGAACGAACTTTTTCATTTGATATTTTTGGAACTTCCTTATTGATTATAGCTTCACCCTTTTCTTTAGTGTCTTCTGAAGCATAATCTTCTAAGTACTCTTTAAGTGTCATAAGGGCATTTGGTTGACAGCAGTTTACAATTTGTCCTGATTTAACAAGGCTCATGAATCTATCGCCTGTACGACCTTCCCTATAACATGCAGTGCAAAAACTTGGTATGAATCCCATAGTTAACAGCCAATTCACAATTTCATCTAATGTTCGCCTATCACTTAAATCAAATTGAGATGAATTATCTTCAACAGATTCTTCTTCAACATATCCACCAACACTTGTTCTAGAGCCTCCACTAATTTGTGTTACACCTAGTTGAAGCACCTTTTCACGTGACTCTCGAGATTCTCTAGTAGAAACAATCATACCTGTATATGGAACAGCAATACGAAGTACAGTAACTATTTTAGCAAACATATCATCTGATATAGCATTTGTAAAATTGTCTGGACTTACATCGTCTGCTGGACAAATACGAGGAACACTTATAGTGTGTGGACCAACTCCCATAGTAGCTTCTAAATGTTCAGCATGCATAAGCATTCCAATAAAATCATATCTGTAAGTGTTCAATCCAAACAATACTCCTATACCAACGTCATCAATTCCGCCTTCCATTGCTCTATCCATAGCTTCTGTATGATAATCATAGTTGTGCTTTGGTCCTGTTGGATGCAACTCTTCATATATTTTTTTATTATAAGTCTCTTGAAATAATATATATGTACCAATCCCTGCTTCTTTTAATTTACGGTAGTTTTCAACTGTAGTTGCCGCAATATTAACATTTACTCGACGGATATCTCCATTTTTATGTTTAATACTATATATAGTTTTAATACTTTCCAAAATATATTCAATAGGATTATTAACAGGATCTTCTCCTGCTTCTAAAGCAAGACGCTTATGTCCCATATCTTGTAAAGCAACTACCTCACGAGCAATATCTTCTTGAGTAAGTTTTTTACGAGAAATTGTTTTGTTTTTTAGGTGATATGGACAATAAACACATCCATTTATACAATAATTAGAAAGATATAATGGTGCAAACATAACAATACGGTTTCCATAAAATTTTTGTTTAATTTCTTTAGCTATTGATTTCATTTTTTCATTTTCTTCATGCAAGTCACATTCTAAAAGAACTGCTGCCTCTTTGTGAGATAGACCTTTACAATCTTTCGCTCTTTCTAAAATACTGTCAATTAATTCTCTATTGCTTTTATTTTCTTTTGCAAATGCAATAGTATCCAATATTTCTTGATCATCAATAAATTCAGTTGCTATTTTTGATTTTACATTATACATTTTCATTCTCCTTTAATATTATATTTGAACAAAGTCTCCTCTATCGACCACTATTTCATATCCAATTTTCTTCATTCTATTGCTCAAGCACACCTTGCATTCAGCGGCTTCTTCACCTGTACAAATTTTATTATCATATAATTCATACTTTTTACGCACATTAACAGGTGATAAATTTGGCATCACCACATTTGCACCTGCCAATATTCCTTTTTCACGTCCATTTGGATCTACCGTACCTAATGATGTAGTTGCAGGAATAAGTGCATTAGGAAACATAAGTCTTAAAATCCCTATTAAAAATAAAGTTAAATCTAAGCTTCCGACTTTTTGATCTTTAAAAGGTGTGTCATGATGAGGTATATATGGACCTATCCCTATCATTTGTGGGTTTAATTCTTTCATAAAAATCAAATCTTCCACTATATTTTCTACGGTTTGATATGGAGAGCCAACCATAATTCCTGTACCTACTTGATATCCTATTTTTTTCAGATCCATAAGGCATTTCTTGCGATTCAAAACTGTTAATTCATTAGGATGCAGCTTTTTATAATGAATTTCATTTGAAGTTTCATGTCTCAGCAAATATCTATCAGCACCGTTTTGAAAATACTTCAAATAGGATTCATATGATTTTTCACCAATAGAAAGTGTTACCGCGCAATCAGGATATAGTTTTTTAATAGAACTTACAATCTTAATAATATCTTCATCTCTGTAGCTCAAGTCCTCCCCACCCTGTAACACGAAGGTACGAAACCCTAATGTGTAACCATTTTTACAACAGTTCATTATATCGTCAAAATTTAGTCGATATCTTTCTACTTTATAATTGCTCCTTCGTATACCACAATAATAACAATCATTCTTGCAATAATTTGTGAATTCAATTAGTCCTCTAGAATATATTTTATTACCAAAATATTTTTTAGATACCTCTCTAGATTTTTCATGAAGGTATTCACTTGTTTCCTTATTAAACTGGGTTAATAATACGACAAAGTCCTCCTGCTCAAGCATATGTTTTTGAAGTAGTTTGTCAATTAAATCTTTCATAAAATCCTCCATTATTCTAATATCATTTCAATTAATTCAATTGTTTTGCCCATAAAAACCCTCACTTTATCACTAAAAAACAAAAAATCCTTGCGCAAAAAAGCACAAGGATATAATATATCTCTACTATGATATCCATCGTCTTCCCATTCAGGACAACCCCTTATGCGCTCAGCACGATTCTTATCTATATAATTAAATTATAAATCCTTCCCTCAGAATTATCTTTAGGTAAGATTATTACTTAGTTATTATTTTAACATGATTTTTTTATAAATGCAACACTAATAATTTCATATAAGTTTCTATTTACAAAAGATAAAGATTTTGTTAAGATTCATAATGCAATACTTACACAATTTTAACATCATACAATAATTCTTTACATTAAATTTATATTATTAGTGGTAGAATATTAACAAGAAATAAAAAAATTGTGGGGTGAGAAAGAAATGAAATTTATATTAGTCGTTTCTATGATTATTATATTTTATTTAGGATTTATTTTTATAGATAAAATATGTATGCTATTTGACCCTATAAATTTTTATGATAGTAAAACTAACTCAACCCTTAGTCCTAATAAATCAATACAATGTCTTATATTTGGAAACAATAATATTTCATTAGATATAGCAAAATTTCTAGATAAATTAAATTTTCATTATACATTAATCAATAATATTAATGAGTTAAATAACCTCGATTCATATAATTATGTGTTCGCTGTAGATAAGCTAGATTTAGAAAATTTAATTATTTGTTCACTAAGTAAAAAAATGAATACTATTAAATTTATAGCAATTTGCAACTGTTCATATAACAAGAAAATTTTCGAAGATAACCATATACAATATTTATTTGGAGATAATATTGAAGCTTCACAAATTGTAAAAACTTTACTTTCATCTCCACTAAATTCAGGGGGAAACTTTGATGTTCATATTTAAAAAACTAAAATTATCGTATACGCAAATTATTGCTTTAGGCACATTTATAATAATACTATTTGGAAGCATACTATTGAGCTTGCCAATTGCTTCTAGAAGCGGAGAAGCAACACCTTTTTTAAATTCATTTTTTACAGCAGCGTCAGCTACTTGTGTAACTGGTTTAGTAATATATGATACTTATACTCATTGGTCTATATTTGGGCAATTTGTAATACTTGTTTTAATCCAAATAGGTGGTTTGGGTTTTATGACAATAGTTACAATGTTTTCTATTTTTTTAAAAAGAAAAATAGGATTAAGAGAGCGACGACTTTTAATGGAATCAGCTAGTACAATGAGAATAGGTGGTATAGTTCTACTTATTAAGAAAATATCAATTGGTACTTTAATTTTTGAATTTATTGGTGCAATTTTCTTAGCTACGAGGTTTTGTCCTGACATGGGATTTAAAATTGGTCTATATAACGCATTATTCCATTCTGTTTCTGCTTTTTGCAATGCAGGATTTGATATTATGGGGAAATATGGACAATTTACATCACTAACAATGTACTCTGACGATGTTATTGTAAATTTAACAATAATGGTACTTATTATTATTGGTGGTATTGGTTTTCTCGTATGGGATGATATTGGGAACAACTTTTTAAACTTTAAAAAGTATCAGTTGCATACAAAGATAGTATTATCTACTACCGCAATTTTAATTATTGGTGGGGCATTTCTTTTTTATGTATTGGAGGCAAATGGGCTTTTCTATAATAAAAGTTTGACAGAAATTATTTTGGGTAGCTTGTTTCAGTCAGTAACTCCTAGAACCGCTGGATTTAATACCATTAGTATTTCAAATCTTTCCGAAAGCAGTAGCTTTTTAACTATACTATTAATGATAATTGGTGGGAGCCCTGGTTCAACGGCAGGTGGCATTAAAACTACCACTCTTGTAGTCTTAATAATTGCTTCAATTTCTTCAGCAAAACATACATCTGATCTTTCTATTTTCAAACGAAGGTTAGAAGACAACGCGCTGAAAAGGGCAAGTTCTATAACAGTTATATATATGTTTACTGCATTTGTGTCCACAATTGTAATTTGTGCAACACAAACATTTTCATTAAAGGAAGTAATGTTTGAAGTTTTTTCAGCAGCTGGAACGGTTGGTTTATCTCTTGGTATAACACCACATTTAAATGGTTTATCAAAAATTATCATTATTTTTTTGATGTATGGCGGTAAAGTTGGCAGCTTATCAATGGCACTTGTATTGGCTGAAAAAAGAGAATTAGTGCCACTTAGCAGACCGATTGAAAAAATAATTATAGGTTAAAAATATGAGATATGGAATGGTGATTTAAAATGAAATCAATTTTAATTATAGGTATTGGTGCTTTTGGAAGGCATCTAGCAGAAAAAATGGTTAATTTAAAAAATGACGTAATGATTGTTGATCGAGATGAAATGATTATAAACGATATGTCAGCGACAGTTACAGATGCTCACATTGGTGACTGTACTAAGGAAGAAGTTTTGAGATCTCTCGGAGTTAGTAATTTTGATATTTGTTTTGTTACAATTGGTGATAATTTTCAATCGTCACTAGAGATTACATCTCTATTAAAAGATTTAGGTGCAAAGTATATAATTTCAAAAGCAAGTAGAGATATACAAGCAAAATTTTTATTAAGAAATGGCGCTGATGAAGTAATTTATCCAGATAAGGATATGGCTGAAAAACTTGCTATACGTTGTAGTGCTGATAATGTATTTGATTTTATAGAAATTACTCCTGATTACTCTATATTTGAAATTCCAATCAAAAAAAGCTGGGTTGGTTCAAGTATACAAGGAATTGATGTTAGAAAAAAGTATCATATAAATATTTTAACTATTAAAAATGGTACCAAAATTATGGCTGTACCTAGGGCAGATTATATTTTTAAAGAAAATGACCTCATTATTGTTCTTGGTAACTCTGATGATGTTATTAAGCTTGCGAATCAAATTTAACATAATTAAGTAAAAAAGAACTTTAAAATTTTATAATATTTAAAAGTTCTTTTTTTATCTAATAAATAATAAGATTATATTTAAAAAATTAATTTACTCATCTGCAAATCTGTAACCTACACCAATTTCAGTTAGTATAAATCGAGGACAAGAAGTATCCTTTTCTATTTTTCTTCTTAAACTCGCCATAAATACCCTTATGCTTTTGGAATCGCCTGCTTCCCCATAACCCCAAACTTCTTTGGAAATTTGGCTATGTGTAACAACCTTACCTCGATTTGTAATTAATAATAACAACAATTTGTATTCTATTGGAGTCAAATGAATTTCAGTATCATCAATTAATATCTTATATTTTTCGCAATCCACTGTTAGATAATCAAATTTATAAACACTTTCTTGTAAATTCGAATCGGCCCTATCAATAAATCTCTCCATAACACGAATACGTGCCAATAGTTCACCCATTGCAAATGGTTTTGTAACATAATCATTTGCACCTGCATCAAGTGCAATAATTTTATCGCTTTCCTGTTCTCTCGCTGAGACGATAATAATAGGTATTTCTGAAACCTTTCTTATTTCATGTATAATTTCAACCCCATCTATATCAGGCAATCCTAAATCCAATAATATTATATCCGGATTATCAGTACAAAAACTAAGAATACCTGAATTTCCATTTCTAGATATTAAATACTGATAACCCTTAGCTTTTAATGCCATTGACATAAAATTTGCAATTTTATTATCATCTTCAATTATAAGTATTTTTATGTTTTTTTCCACTTTAAATCTCCTCTATTGGCAATAAAATTTTAAAGATTGCTCCACCATTCTTTCTATTTGATGCAGTTATAACACCGTTATGAGCAGTAATAATCGCCTTGCAAATTGCAAGACCTAGACCTACACCTCTACTACCATCAACAATATTCTTGTGATATGTAACAAATCCATCAAAAAGCGTATCCATGATAGTTAAGTCAATACCTTCTCCGTTATCAGACACTTCAAAAACCACATTGATACCAGATTTATATACTTTCAGTTGTATTTGAGTGTCCTCATTTGTATGTTTATATGCATTATCTAAAATATTAACAAGTACTTGAACTATTAATCTACCGTCAACCATTACTACAATTATATCATCTGGTACAAATACATGAAACCTACTAGATGATGTGAGATGTGGTACATGTGTTAATGCCTGATTAATAAGGTCATCAACAGCTTCATAATTCTTATTAACGGTTAGTTTCCCTTCGCTTATTCTTGTCATATCCAAAATATTCTGAACAGATTTAATCAACCATATTGACTCTTCTTTAATATCGGAGACCAATTTCTTTATTGACTTTAAATCTAAATTGTCATAGTTATCTAAAATAAGTTCACTAGCTCCAACTATTCCTGTAAGTGGAGTTCGTAAATCATGTGAAACACTTCTTAATAACGTACTTTTCAACCTCTCACTTTCCATAGCTATTTTAATTTTTTCTCTTTCGTCATATATAAATTCTCTATCCAAAACAAGTGCCATTTGATAAACAATTGTCTTAATAATCATATTATTTTCAGGTGATATAGGTAATTTAATATCTATAATACCCATTGTTCCAATTTCATTAGCAACGCCTTTTATTGGTATTTTATATGACTTCTTTTGATTTGATTCAATATAATCATCTAACCCTGGTGTAAAAAATATTTTTTCTTCATTATCCAATTTTACAAAACATGAGTAACCAACATAATCATTAATATAGTTTATACCTTTAAGTATTATATTTTCTTTACCAGTAACATTTAAAAATCCCTTAGTGATTTCATATAATAGACGAGCAGTTCGTTCATTACTCTTTGCAACCTCTGTTTGATATTGAAATTTAGAAGTCATAGTACTAGAAATTAAAGAAGCAATAAGAAAAAAAACAATAAGTATAAAGTCTTGGGAATAACTTATAATTAATGTATGAATAGGCTGAGTTAAAAAATAATTAAACAACAATACACTTAAAACACCAGCTACAGCACCATAAATATATCCTCTAGTAAATGAGGTAACAGTTAAAACACCTACTAAAAATACCATTAGTGTATTTTCTTTGCCGATTCCTGCATTATTCATAGCAATTGACAGTATTGTAGAAATAGAACAAATTAAAATTAACCTTAAAGAGTAATTTAAATGTTTCATAATAAAATCCTTGTATTCTTCTTTTATTTCTTCATACCTCATACTATCACCTGTATTTTCTTAATAATTACTTTATTTAATACTTCTAACAATAATATTATACCACTATACCATCATTTTACAATTAGATTTTTCTATAACTTATACTCATACAAAAAACATAATTTTGTCACAAATATTTTTTTCTTTATGATATAATAAATACTAAGAGGAAACAAAGACATAAGTCTTTGTCTTGATGTATTTATTGAATCGTTGTGACGCAAGCCGTTTTCTGGCTTGCTTGATGATATAATAAATACTAAGAGGAAACAAAGACATTAGTCTTTGTCTTGATGTATTTATTGAATCGTTGTGATGCAAGCCGTTATCGGCTTGCTTGATGATAGAATAAATTATTAAATTGAAGAGGTGTTACTATGCCAGTTATGCTAATTGCAGATGATAATAAACAGATTAACTCTATTTTAGAGGAATATTCTAAAAAAGAAGGATTTACTACTAAAATTGCGCTAGATGGTCGCGAGGCACTGGATATTTTTGAAAAATATCATCCAGATATTATATTACTTGATGTCATGATGCCATTAGTGGATGGTTTTGAGGTATGTAGAGAAATTAGAAAAACTTCAAATGTTCCAATAATTATGATAACGGCAAGAGGTGAGGACTTTGAAAAAATCATGGGCCTTGATATCGGCGCTGATGATTATATATTGAAACCATTTTCACCAGCAGAGGTGATGGCAAGGGTAAGAGCTGTTTTACGAAGAATAACTCATATAGAAGAAGAAAAACAAAATGTATTTTTATATGATAATTTAAAAATAAATATAGATGACTATTTAGTTACGATTAATAATAAAAATATTTCTCTTACAAAAAAGGAAATTGAACTTTTATGGACATTATCCACAAACAACAATAAAGTTTTCTCACGTGATAATTTACTGAACAGTTTATGGGGTTATGATTATTTTGGTGATACCAGAACAGTTGATTCTCATATAAAAAGACTTCGATCCAAATTAGATGAGTTCGATCATCCTAATTGGGAAATTAAAACAATTTGGGGTGTAGGATATAAGTTTGAGGTAAATACAAATGAAAAATAAAATTGCAATTAAATTAATTATGTATTTTTCGACCACTCTCATTCTTTTTTCTATTATTATTGGTAGTATCTTTATGACATTATTTAAAAATCACACACTCAACATTTATAAATCAGATTTAGAAAAACGTGCGATTTCTATAGCTAGCACACTTAATGATTTCATGGATGTTTCTAAAAAAGGTAACAATAATAAAGGCGGAATGATGAGTGGAATGATGGGTGGAATGCAAAATGGATACGGAGCATATATTCATTCATTAGATACTATTGCCATGGCAGATGTATGGATAGTTGATGAAAATTTAAACCTAATAACAATTGGTCATATGACAAATCGGCAATATAATTATACTGATTTGCCTAAAGATGCGGAATCTGTAGTTACTAAGGTTTTTGAGGGCAATACAACTTTTAGCGAGGGATTTAGTACCCTATTAAACAAACCAACACTAACTGTTGGAACTCCAATAAAATCTAACGAAAATGTTATAGGAGCTTTATTGTTACACACACCTGTTGATGGAATGAACAGCGCAATTAACCAAGGTTTTAAAATCTTAGGTATAAGTATCATATTTGCACTTATATTATCAACTATTTTGTCTATAGTGTTTGCTGTATCATTTACTCTTCCATTGAAAAAAATTAAAAGCACAGCTATGGAACTTTCTAAAGGGGACTATACAGCAAAAACTGGTGTAGTACAAAAGGATGAAATTGGTGATTTAGCTTCAACAATGGATGTATTAAGTTGCAGACTAAATACAGCAAGTCAAGAAAGTGAAAAGCTTCAAAAATTACGTCGTGATTTTGTTTCTAATATATCACATGAGTTGAGGACACCTGTTACAGTAATTAGAGGTTCTCTAGAAGCCTTATGTGATGAAGTTGTTATAGAACCAAAACAAATTAAAGAATATCATCAACAAATGCTTAATGAAAGCAAATTTTTAGAACGACTTGTAAATGATCTGCTTGATTTATCTAGATTACAAAATGTGGATTTTAAAATTGAAATGCAGGAAATTAATATATATGATGTCGTGAGTGATGCTGTTCGTAGTGCTAGAAATATAGCTAAGTTGAAAAATATAGATATAAAGTTTAAAAAAGATAGCGACGTATTATTGTTTTTAGGTGACTACGGAAGACTACGTCAAATGATTATAATACTAGTTGATAATGCAATAAAATTTTCAAGTAACAATGATATAGTTATGATAGATATAAATGATAATATAATTACAATTAAAGATAATGGTATAGGAATATCTAGTGATGATTTACCATTTATATTTGATAGATTCTATAAATTGAAATCCGAGGATAACAAAGAAGGAACTGGACTTGGATTAGCTATTGCAAAACAAATTGCAGATAGACACAATATCAACATTTCAGTTAACAGTATTCAGAATGAAGGAACAGAATTTATTCTTGAATTTCCTAATAGATAACTTACCTTGCAATTTTAAAAAACTTTAAGTATAATAAGTTATAAAGCTAAAAAAGTGAGGTATAGAAATGAAAGTTGTTGCATTTAATGGAAGTCCGAAAAAAGAGGGAAATACTTATCACGCTATAAAATTAGTAGCAGACGAACTAGAAAATCAAGGAATTGAAGTAGAGATAGTACATGTAGGAAATAAAATTATAAGAGGTTGCACGGCATGTAACAGTTGCATTAAAAACCGTAATGAAAAATGTATAATTGATGATGAAGTAAATGATTGGATTCAAAAAATGAAAGAAGCTGATGGAATAATATTTGGTTCTGCAGTTCATTTTTCATCTATAACTGCAACTATGAAAGCATTCTTAGATAGAGCAATGTATGTAGGAAGTGCAAACAAATACATGTATAGACATAAAGTTTGTGCATCAGTTGTAGCAGTTAGACGTTCAGGTGGATTACCAGCTTTTAATCAATTGAACAATTATATTAATTATGCTGAAATGATTATGCCTAATTCTAATTATTGGAACGTTATTCATGGTGCAAAACCTGGAGAGGTGATGCAGGATGAAGAGGGCATTCAAATAATGAAAGTACTGGGTAAAAACATGGCATGGATTATGAATCTAGTTGAGTATGGCGAAAATAAAATAGAAAAGCCTGTACTAGAAAAAAGAGTTTATACAAATTTCATAAGATAAATAAAATCTATGTGATTTAATCACTGATATCTCCTTTTTTTTTGATATAATGAATACATAATATGATAATAAAGAAAAGGAGATATCGATTATGAGTACATTAAAAATAACTAAGGAAAATTTTGAAAAAGAGGTTATAAATTCTGACAAACCAGTTTTACTTGATTTTTGGGCAGCATGGTGCACACCTTGCAAAATGGTATCGCCTATAGTTGAGGAAATAGCAAGTGAAGTTACAAATGCCAAAGTTGGTAAAGTAAATATAGATGAGCAGCCTGAACTGGCAGCAGCATTTAATGTAATGAGCATACCTACATTAGCTGTAATGAAAAATGGTAAAGTTGTAAATAGTATAGTAGGTGCCAGACCAAAATCCGCTATACTAAAAATGCTTGCATAACAATTTTAAGGTAGTAGAGTTATTAATATCTACTACCTTTTATTCATCTTGTCATAGTACGAATAAACATATTATCATTTTCTAAAAGAGACTCAATAGTATTGTATCCTAACTTTTTAAGAAGTTCCATTACATATGGATTATCTACTGGAGTATTATATATTGCTTCTTCTCCATATTTATTAACATAATTTGTACCTTGATCTTTATCAATTATTATTTTAGGTCCACCTACACATCCGCCTACACATCCCATTCCTTCAAGAAAGTTTTCAGTTATTTTTCCTTCTTTTATTTGATTTAAAAGTTCCCGGCACATTGGAACACCATTTGCCTGCTTTGATTTTAATGGAATAGTTCTATTTGGTCTAAGATAATCTAACGTGTTTTGAATAGCTTCACTCACTCCCCCAGTTCTAGCATAAATTCTTCCTGCTTTAGATGAATGATCTCTTAAATCTTCTTTAAAATTTTCGGGTTTAATATTTGCAATTCTAAATATGTCACTTACTTCTTCAAAGGTTAAAACAAAATCTACAGCATCAGCAATATCCTTTTCTCTGGATTCAGCTTTCTTAGCAACACAAGGACCAATAAATACTGTTTTTGCATCTGGATATAATTTTTTTATTGAACGCCCACATGCTACCATAGGAGATACAGATGGTGGCATATGAGGAATTAGATCATTATAGATTTTCTTTATCATTCCTATCCACATAGGACAACAACAACTTGTTAAAAGATAATCATCATTAGTTTTTATGGCCTTATCAAATTCAAGAGCCTCTTTTAAAGTAAGTATGTCTGCAAAAAGTGCTACTTCAATCATGCCAGTGAAACCTAATTCTTTAAATGCACTACGGAGTTTTCCTGGAGTTACATTCTCACTGAATTGACTTGAATATGCAGGTGCTATCATAGCATATACTGATTTTTCACTATCATTTAAAAGATCAAAAACAGGTAACAAGTCTTTTCTATCACTGAGATTTTGTTTTATACAGTTTTCAATACATTTTGAGCAACCTACACATTGATTATCTAATACAACAAAATTGCCATTACTATCTTTTGTCACTGCATCAAAATCACATATATTTTGACATTTTTCCTTTTGCTCTTCTTTACAATCACAGTCACCTAATCTAATTACAGTAGGATGATTGTTTGGATTTAGAAGGCAATCTAAATGATGTGGGTCAAATTTTGTTAATTTTTTTAATTCATCATCTATCTTTTTATTTATAGCAGCATTCAAAAGATGATCATATAACGAATAAAATGATTGCATCCATTTCAGCTCCTTAGTAGAATATTTTTACTACCTAAACTTAATTGCATATAATATAAAAAGTATACTTTATTACTCATCTTTATTACCCTCTACGGATGAATCTGTTCCTTCAGAGAAATCAATAATTTCTGACTGAGATAATATTTGGCCATCTGGAAATTCTATGATTTCATCGTCCGCTAATCCTTCACCTTCAGGCATTTCTGCCCTTGTTTTTTCATCCTTGTTGCTTTGATGTGTAAAGTTTCCGTTTTCATCAACTATACGATATTTTGTATAAGGTGAAACACCACCTTCTGTTAAATTGTATTTTTCAATTTGATCTCGGTTAATTTTTACATTCCCATTTTCAGTTGCTAAATATAATTCTTTCATAATTTCCTCCATAATTTACCTGTTTTTATATTTAGAAATATATTAGATTTCTTTTATAAAGTACGTAAATTATTATAATTAATACTGGTATATAAAAACAATTTTATTATAAATTAACTAAATATAGAAATAAAAGAAAGGCTGGGATTTATCCCAGCCAAATATTTTAAACTAATACATTAAAACTATCTTTAAAAAATTATTATATACTCATGAATCCTAATACTAAATATCCTACCAATGCAACTCCTCCGCATATTAAAGCATATGGAATTTGAGTTTTAACATGGTCTATATGGTCAGCAGCAGCACCTGTTGATGCTAATATAGTTGTATCTGATAACGGTGAACAATGGTCTCCAAATACTCCTCCACCTGCTACAGCGGCAAATGATGCAACTACCAATGTTGTTACGGCGCCACCAGTAAGGTTAAATGCTAATGGAAGCGCTATAGGCATACAGATTGCAAAAGTACCCCATGAAGAACCAGTTGAAAAAGCCATAACAGCGGAAATCAAAAATATTATTGCTGGTAACAACTGAGGAGTCAACATTCCTTCACTTACTGAAATAATATAATTTGCGGTTCCCATAGTTTTGCTTAATGAGTTAATTGAATATGCTAATGCTAATATTATGACCGCTGGTACTGCACCCTTAACACCATCTGTAAGTGTATTCATTATTACTTTAAATGGAATTCCTTGTATAAACATGCTTATTCCCATAAATATAAGAACAAATAAGAAAGCTTCCATTGTTTTAGCAGATTTTATTGTTAAATAAGTTCCCATTGCTATAACAACTATCATCATTACTGGTAATAAGAAATTTAAAAATACTCTTGGTTTTATTCCTGGATATGGTTCCATCTCAGTTAATTCTTTACCTATTAATGGCTCTGCTCCATCTCTTAATACTTTTCCTTCTTTTATAGCTCTATCTTCTGCCTTTTTCATAGGACCAAAGTCTTTTATTACTCCACCAGCAATCAAGCCAACAAAAATAATAGTAAATACAGCATAAAAGTTAAGAGGTATTGCTTTTATAAATAAATTCATTGCATCTTCTTGTGTAGCAATTACTCCTACGCCTATAGCTAAACTGCTAAGATATGCAGCCCATCCAGTTATAGGAACTAAAACACTTACAGGAGCGGCACCTGAATCTGCTATATATGATAATTTTTCTCTAGAAACCTTTGCCTTATCAGAAATACTTCTCATAGTTGTTCCAACAAATAAAGGGCTAAATGAATCACTAAAATATACAAACATTCCTAAAAACCATGCAACTAACTGAACAGCTTTTCTGCTTAGCTTCTTGTCTTGTATATATTGAGAAAATCCTTGTATTGCTCCAGTTTTTTGAAAAAACGCTACTATAATACCGATAAATGTGTTTAAAAGCATTACCCAAGCAAAACTTGTTGAACCTAAGCTTGTTTTTAACAATGTTGGAAATCCTAATAATCCTTGACCTGCAATAAGTGTACCTGTTAAACATGCTAATGCCAAAGACACTACTGTGTTCCTTGTTACAAATGATAGTACAATCGCTATCACAGCAGGTACTAACGATAAAATTCCTAAATCCATTACTTCCATTTTGTCCTCCTAATATTTTTTATCATGTAGCCTCATATATAAATATATTTACGAGGCTACGAAATTTAAAATTTATTTCAATTTTTAAATTTTCAAGAAGTTATTTGACTTTGTTACTGTTGCTGGTGGTGCATAATCTAGTTTTTGATCCGCTATTTCTAATATATCTTCTGGTCTAATCCACGGTCTATTTTGTAATCCGCTAGTTTCCTCATGTGTCAAATATCCATTATACGTAGTTAGACTTCTTCTTAAAAAGCCATCCTTAATACAAGCTTCCTTTACACCAAGATTTAATATATTTCTAAAATGAGGTAAAACTGAAGCTGCATATGCAACTGAAGTTGAATTAGATATAGCTCCTGGAATATTCCCAACACAATAATGAACTACTCCTTCTTCAATATATCTTGGATTTTCATGTGTAGTCTCACGGAAAGTTTCTATAACGCCAAAATCATTGCTTATATCTACTATTACTGATCCTTTTGGCATAGATTTAACCATTTCTCTATCAATCAAAAACTCTTTACTACCTTTAGGCCACTTTACGCAATTAATTACCAAATCTACCTCAGGCAACATTTTTTTTAATGTTGTATTTTGTTGATATTTGAGTGTTAACATGCTCATTATAAATCTTTCCAACTTCTCTTAAAGCTGCTATATTTACATCCATTACTGTAACCCATGCGCCTAGTGATTGAAGAACCTGCAATGAACTCCTACCTACTATACCTGCACCCAATATTAAGACTTTTATTCCTGGTGCTCCAGCAAGTCCACTAACAAATTTACCGCTCCCTCCATTTATTGACAATAGAGATTCTAAACCCATTAAAGCACCTTGTTTCCCAGCTGCTTCGCAATTAGGCGAACCATATCTATGAGAATCCTCAGCAGTAAATGAAATTACTTTTTTTTCTAACAATGCATCAACTTCTTCTCTATGTGCCGCTGGATGAATACATGTAAATATTATTTGTTTTTCTCTTAATAAATTATACTCGCTTGATTCAATTTCTTTTACTTTAGCAACTAAATCACATCTTTGATAAATCTCTTCCATAGTACCTACAATTTCAGCGCCTTCTTTTTTATAATCCTCGTCACTAAATCCTGCATTTTTACCTGCATCTTTTTGAACAAGTACTGTATGACCATCTCCAATAATTGTTGATACTTCCGACGGAGTCGCTATAACCCTATACTCACCATTTTTAATGTCTTTTAATACTCCAAAAATCAATTTATTGCCTCCTAATAATATATATGATTATTATATAAGCAATTTTAGTGCCAAGAGTTAAATAAGATACAAATATAAAAAATGCTAGTATTTTCAACGTTTATTTTATAAACAAACTTAAATCCATGTGTATATCTAAAAAAATTGCTCATTTATGGTCATGCAACTGCTCATATATGAACTATAATTAATTTTATATAAATAACATATTAACGCAAAAGTGGTACTATTTATTTCATATAGTACCACTGGTTTTATATTAAATTATATTGTTTAGCTTTTCTATGCAAGGTTTGCCTTGGAATATCTAATAGTTTCGAAGCTTTAGTCACATTATATTCCACATGGTTTAATGTTTTTTCTATTATGGATTTTTCATAATTATTAACCATTTCTGTCAATGGCTCAATTTTCAACTCAACATCCATATTAAATTGTATTAATTCATTGTATTTATCCTCTATATCTTTAAACTCTAGTTTTTCTTTAGTTTTATCTACAACACTTAATCCATGTATTATTACATTTTCTAACTCCCGTATATTTCCTGGCCAATCATAATCTCTTAACTTATCATATAGCTTATTAGAAACATATTTAATATTTTTATTAAATACTTTGTTATATTTTGCAACATTATAACTTACAAGTAAAGGTATATCATCTTTTCGGTCTCTTAATGGAGGTATATTAATATTTAAAACACTAAGTCTATAATAAATATCTCGTCTCAAGTAACCTCTTTCTATTGCTTTTAAAGGTTCTTCATTTATAGCTGCAATCACCTTTATATCAACACTTTTAGATTCTTTTGCACCTATACTTCTAAATGTACCGTCTTGCAGTACTCTCAATAATTTTGATTGTAAATGCAAAGGCATAGAATTTATTTCATCTAAAAACAAGGTTCCTCCATCAGCAAGCTCTAAAAGCCCCTTATTATCAACAGCTCCAGTAAATGCCCCCTTGGAAGTTCCAAACAAAATACTTTCAAGTAATGTATCTGGTATTGCTGCACAATTCTGAGATATAAATAGTTTATCTTTTCTTTTACTCGCATTATGTATCGATTGTGCGAAAAGTTCTTTTCCAGTACCAGTTTCACCATAAATCATCGTTGGTAGATCACAATCAGCAACAATATTTATATGATTTTTTAATTCTAACATTCTAGTATTATTTGTTATTATGCTTTCTGCAACATATTTTGCTTGATTCCCAACCGAATTTAATTTACTCATGTTGTTTTTTTCAAAAATTTCATGATCTATTTCTATATTATCATCGTTATTTTTATCATCATTCTCACTAACTGATAAATCAATTGCACCTACAATTTTATTTCCTGATTTAATTGGTACAGACAATGAGGTAATTTTAATTTCTTTTTTACCTTTAGACTTGAGTATTTGATTTTCTATATATAATGGCACACCAAGTTGCATAGATTTATAAGTAGAACTATTTTCACTATTTAAGTTCTCGTAAACATCTAAGAAATTTTTACCTACTACTTCATAGTTTTCATTTTCTGAATTTAACTTGTTATTAAATTTAGCAGTAAATAGAATTTCGCCCTTTATATCAATTATTGTAATACCGTCTATATACCCCTTGCCATTGAATAGATTTTTGTTTAGCTCCATTTTTCCACCTCAAATATCATGAAATATATCTATAATACATAATACCAAATCATATAGAAATATACAACTATTATAAATATTTATATATACTAAAATTCAACAAGAGATTCTATGGTTAAACAAAAAACATCATTCATTCTATAGAAATCAGATGTTTTTTATTACAAACTATATTTATACTAATTATGTTATTAATGGTTTCCACACTCGTCATGATGTTGATGTTCGTGACAAACAGAACCTGTAGACTTTAATTCTCCTTTTAAATAACTAACAACAACATCTTCAGCATTTCCCTTTGCACCAGTTATAACTTCTATATTTTTTTCATTGAAAATTTCAATGGCACCGCCACCCATTCCACCTGAAATTATCACATTTACTCCCTTATCATTTAAAAAATTAGGTAAAAAACCAGGTTTATGTCCAGGGTTTGGTATTGTTTCGATTTTAACTATTTTATTGTTCTCAGTATCAAAAATCATGAACCCTTCACAATGTCCAAAATGTTCTGTCACCATTTTATTTTCACTTGCTACAGCTATTTTCATTTTACATCCTCCAACATTTTCTATATTTTTTAAATCACTTAATTTCTCAAGAGAATCAGACATATTGTCTAACCAATCATTAGTATAAAGCTCTATCATTCCTTTATCAACTGACAACGCAATTTTAGGATCAATAGGGAATTTTGAAATTACTTTAATACCATGTTTATTTGCGATTTCTTCTATATGGCTTTCCCCGAAAATTTTATATTCCTTATCACAGTCAGGACATTTAAAATATGACATATTTTCAACTATACCTAAAATAGGAACATTCATCATTTCTGCCATTTTTACAGCTTTTGAAACTATCATAGAAACAAGTTCTTGTGGTGAAGTTACTATTACTATACCATCTATAGGAATAGATTGAAAAACTGTAAGTGGTACGTCCCCAGTTCCAGGAGGCATATCAATAAACATATAATCTACATTATCCCATATTACATCTGTCCAGAACTGTTTAACTGTATTTGCAATAATAGGACCTCTCCATACAACTGGATCAGTATCATTTTCTAATAGCAGATTTATAGACATAATATCTATTCCTGTTTTACTTTTAACTGGAATAACTCCTCTTTCACTACCTGATGCCTTTCTGTTTATACCAAAAGCCTTTGGAATAGACGGTCCTGTTATATCAGCATCAAGTATTGCAGTGTTGTATCCTTTTCTATTCATAGCTATAGCTAACATTGATGTTACTAGGGATTTACCTACGCCACCTTTTCCGCTTACTATTCCTATAACTTTTTTAATACTGCTAAGTTCATTTGGTTTTTCTCTAAAATCCACTTCTTTTTCTTTCAGCACAGTCTTCACTGCACGAACCACAATTTTGATTACAATTTTCGCTCATTTTTGTCTCCTCATTAAGTTAATTTAAAAATTTTCATAATTTTATTATAAACATCTTTTGTAGAATTGCCTGCATCACAATCGATGTCAATAATACTTTTCCCATTGTTTATTGCTTTTACAGCATTTGAGTCAAAAGGTATTTTACCTACAAATGGAATCTGGTTATCTTGACAAAACTGCACAATTCTTTCAGAATTTTTGATATTTGTATTATATTTATTAACACAAACTGCAATTTTAGTTTGAAATTTTTGAGCAGTCTCTATAATTCTTTCCATGTCGCTTATACCAGAAATAGATGGTTCTGTGACTACCAAAACTAAATCAACACCACTAATAGATGCTATAACTGGACATCCTATACCTGGTGAACCATCAATAATAGTTAGTTCTGTATTTTTAACTACATCTCTTAATTGATTTTTAACTTCTGTGACAAGCATTCCTGATGTTCCGCTTCCCATTTTTAACTTTGCTGTTGAAAATGCTATATCATCATTATATAACATTAATTTTCCAGATACAATATTTTCGAAGAGATATTGCATCAACTGGACAAATTTCTTCGCACACACCACAGCCTTCACAGGCAAAATTATCAATATGATATTCGTTTATTCTTTTCATTAACATTAATTGCATCAAATCTACAATTTTTTCTACACATATCACAGTTTATACAAATATCTGTATTTATTTTAGCCTTTGGCATACCATAATAATCTTTAATTTTGGGCTTTGATTGTTGTTTCATTACAAGGTGAAGATTAGGTGCATCAACATCACAGTCTGCAAAAGCTTTAGCGTTAGAAAGCTTAATAAAAGCACTTGCTACAGTAGTTTTACCAGTACCACCTTTGCCACTAAGGATTAACAATTGTTTCATTTCGAACCTCCTTAGTTACTTTTTGAAGTATGTTAGAAAACATATCTTTATATTTCTTATTTTCCCTAACAGAAATAAAAGCATTAGAATTTAATGTTCCAAGTTCACTTTTCAAATGGAATTTTTCCTAAAACAATTTATATTATTATCCAAACAAAAACATCTCAGCAGGATTTTCTCCGTCCATACACTTATTCAATACTACGCCATATGGTTTATTAAACAGTCTAACAAGTTCATAAACCATTTCTAAATTGTGAACACCAAAAATTGTTTGGTTCTGCAACTAATACGCAGTAATCGGCATCTTTTATACTTTCCATAACAACACAAGCACTACCAGGCGGACAATCTATAAAAGTTAATTCATCTTTAGTAGTATTTACATTATCATCAATATCATAACTTAATAACTTTTTAATAATTGGGACTCCTGATGCTTCGCCAGTATTTAGCATTCCGGTTAATACTGTAACATCATCAGAAATACCTTTTTGTACTTCTCCTATATTTTTATCTTTTTCAGATATTGCATTTGTAGGACAAAACAGCATACAGCCACCACAAGAATGACAAACATCATCAAATACCATAACTTTATCTTTAATATATGCTAATGCATTAAACTTGCAAAATTCAACACATTTCCTACAACCATTACAAAGATTGTAATCTACTAATGGAATTTTTAATATTAATATCTTTTGATTTTATATCTTTAGGCTTAAAAAATAAGTGTCCATTTGGCTCTTCAACATCACAATCAATATAAGTTGATTTTTTAGCTGAAGCAGCCAAATTTACTGAAACAAGTGTTTTGCCTGTGCCACCTTTACCACTAAGCACAGCTATCTTCATATTATTTACCTCCGTGATTATGAAATCCAGCATGAATTTCTGAAAGTAACTTTAACTCACCTTTATTAAAGGCATCTAAATTGTCCTTTAAAGAGTCATTCATAGTTTTATATATGCTTATATTCGCAGCATTTATAACATCTGCAGCATTTTGACCACACCTAGGTGTAAGTAATGCCTCAGCCTTATTATCAACTATAGATTGTGCTGCAAGTATACCTGCTCCACCTTGACTAGAAGCAGCTGCATTATCTAAAAAAGAACTTTCCTTTGATTCTGTATCATAAATAAGGAAATATGGTGTTCTACCAAATGATATACAAACATTTGTATCCATTGTTTTATCATCAACTGGAATTGCAATTTTCATGTTAATCCTCCTATAATTTTATTTTAAATATTTTCTAACTCTTTTTTCAATAGGTCTTCATATGTATCAAGACCTGTAACTTTAGCGGCCAATTCGGTTAACGGAATTATATCACTTCTATCAATATATTCTAAAGAAAAACTTGCGATTAAGCGCCATAAGTTGTTTTAACCCAACAGAAATTCTATTAATGAATGAATATAAACCTATTGCACCAGGAGAAATATTTTTTACATCGGTGTATAGCCCTTTCAATTCTCTTATATCTCCAAAGATGTCCTCAACAGTCATTCCAAATCTTTGGTACTCTTTTGGTACAATACCATTTTTAATTAAATCTCCTACTTGCTTTCCTACTAAAGCTGCTGTCATAGCGGCTCTACCTATACCAACTAAATTGATATATGGAGCGCCCAATGACAACCCCTTATACACTTGATCCTCCATAGCAAAACCACCAGCTATTGCTATTTGAGGAGTAGAGTAATTCTTTTCTTTTAATTTTTTTAATATATCATATAATATACTTTCTAAATAGACTGTGGGCATACCCCACTCATTCATCATTTTAGTAGGACTATTTCCTGAACCTCCACCTGCTCCATCAAACGTTACTAAATCCACACCTGCTTTTGATGCAATTTTCAAAATTTTAATGAGGTCCCTTGGATCAAATGGTCCAGTTTTAAAGCAAATATGCTCAGCTCCTAATTCACGGAGTTCATTTACTCTTTTAACTAGTATGTCTTCATTCCACATAGGTAATTTGCCTATTTTTTCAAAAACTTGACCAATACCTTTTTTATAGTTTTCTGCTATAACTGGATCTGAAGGATCTGGATAAATTAAATACCCCATCTTTTGAAAATGAAGCGCATCGTCAATAGATTTGACTCTACCCATCCCTTGAATACCTTTAGATGCCTGCCCAAATTTAAGTTCTACTGATTTTACTCCTAATTTCTCAATAGCATAATCTAATACTCCAAGATTTTCATCATCATAATTAGCTTGAAGGATTATATCACCATATCCCCTATCATACTCTCTAAATGAAGATATCATTTCAGCAATAAGAGGTGATGAAACTACTTTGCCATTTTCCAAAACTAAATTCTTATCTTTGGCAACTACATCTTCGCCAATTACTACTAGTACGCCAGCTAATGCTGCTCCTGCATAATAATCTTTCCAATTTAATTTTGCCATGGCTGGTAAAACTATAGGTGCTTTTAGTTTTATTTTATTATTTATTCCAAAAGATGTATCTATGTTTACCTTAGGAAATGTCGCCTCATTAGAATTTTCAGCGCAACCTAAAGCTCCAAAAACCTTTCCATTAATATTAAAATGGGAGAAATCTAATGGGTAATTTTTTTCTGAGGCAAATTGGTTTTTATCCGTTTCGAATGGATATATTGCTTCCGAGCCTCTTATAGCTGATAACCCAATTTCACAACTTCCTACACAATTTGCAGTACAAACTGCACACATACCTGAAAAATCTGAAATATGCTCAGGAGTTCTCATTTTAGTATTAGTTATTGAACTTCCTAATGATGGACTGTAAGACATAATAACCCTCCAAAAATATAATAAATTTTTATATCAATATCAAATTTCTCTGCCACATCTATTTCTACAACACCCTTTTCCACACAATTCATTACCATCACAAAGTTTATAATCCCCGCCTTCAATTCTTAAAACCTTACCATTAACAAGTGACTCTGCAAGTTTCCTTCTTGCATCAATATAAATACCTTGTACGGTTGTTCGTGCTATATTCATTTGATTTGAACACTCTTCTTGAGTAAAACCCTCTAAATCAATTAAACGAATTGTTTCATATTCATCTACCGTCATTACTACAAAATTTTCATGATTAACCTGTGAATTAAGCGGTCCAAACCGATTGCTCTCTGGTAAGCTACACACTTTTCTCCATTTTCTAGGTCTAGGCATAATTAATTCACCTCATTTCCATTCCATCAAGAATAGCAAGAGCGTCCTCCTGCTATTAAATTATTATAATTTTTCTAATTGTTCTTTGATAACTTTTAGATTTTTTTCAAATATTAATTTTTGTTCCTCTAAAAGCTCTTTTTGTGTCATTACTGCATTATTAGCACTGACAAAGTTTCTTCCAAAACCACGTCTGCAGCCAAATGCTCGGCCTTTACCAAGTCCAAAGCTTAAACCATTAATACCAGTACATAAACCAAAACCTCTACCAGTCATTGATCCCATACTGTTAGGACCAGTTCCATCTCTATTAGGCATAATAGTAACCTCCTTATATATTATTGACATATGTCGCTTTCATTTTTTATTATACTCTTTTTATGACATATGTCAATAACTATTTTTAAATTAATAAAAAAACCTACTAGTTATAAAATTAGTAAGTTTTTCATAAATCTATTGATTTAAAGCATTTGTATACATTTCTTTTCTTTCATCTTTAGACAATAGTTTTTCTGTAAAATAAGCAATTATTGCAATTCCAAACAAATCTAACACTAGTCTCAACAAAGTAAACTTTACGCCCATTGAAGAAGCTTCGAACAATAACAAAGGAATTTTAGTTGTTGACCAAGCGCCTAGCATAATAAACACATTAGATAATTTACTACCTTTTTTTAACAACACACCTGCTACTGGAAAAGCTGCATACAGTGGTCCAGCTGCAGCAGAACCAATAAAAAAAGCTAATAGTATTCCTATGAATCCAGAACTTTCACCCATATATTTTACCATTGTTTCTCTTTTAACCCAAACATCTAATAATCCTAATAAAATAAATATGGGAGGAACTACAGACAACATTTCAATTGTATTTTTAAAAGATAATTCCATTGATTTTTTTCCTATACTAGGGTAAAGAAATAATATAATCAGATTTATTGCAAAAAGTAAAATAAAAATTTTATAACGTTTTAATATTTTTATTAATTTTTCCATTACATGAACACCCCCATAACAAATGCTACAAATAAAGAAAACACAAATGCTGATATATTCCTCGTTATAGTTGCTTTCTTACCAAAATATTTTACTTCTACTGGTAAAGTTACTATTCCAACCATCATGAGAGTTGAAACAAATGCTGCAATTTGCATATATCCTGCTCCATTTTGCAGTAGTGCCGCTGCTAAAGGGAATGCTACGAAGCCAGGTATTAATGTAACGGAACCAATTATAGCTGCAATTAATACTCCTAACCAACCAGAGCCACTACCTACTAAGCGTGAAATTTGTTCAGGGGTTAATATTGCAAGCATAATTCCTATAATGACTATTATCGAAAGAAACTGTGGCAATATATTTTCAAATGATTTCCATGCTTTTTTCAGAGAAAGCATAGTTTTTTTCCTTGCTCTTTAGAAAAGAAGCAACGAGTGCTATAAAAGCAATAACATATAAAGCAGTTACCATTATAAATCCTCCATGTTTTTAGACGGACATTATGTCACTAATCTTTGAAATTTTATTCATTA
>CAXXFT010000007.1:0-19221 GCA_963675125.2 uncultured Sedimentibacter sp. | reverse complement strand
ATCATAACATGCATATACTAGTCTAAAGAAAGGAGTATATATATATGATAACGCATGTTGTGAAACCAGGTGAAAGCATATATTCAATAGCACAAAAATATAATGCATCACCTCAAAAAATAATTAGAGATAACGAGCTAGAAGACCCAAATAGTCTGGTAGTTGGTCAAACTCTTGTAATTCTCTCTCCTAGTCAAGTTCATGTTATACAGCCTATGGAAACACTTCAAGGTATTGCAAATATGTATAATACTACAACGGTTGAACTATTACAAAACAACCCGTTCATTTCTAACGCAAATATAATATATCCAGGCGAAGAGCTTGTAATAAGTTATGAAGAACCAAAGGAAGGTTCTATAGCTGTAACTGGATATGCATATCCTAATATAGATAAAAAGGTATTATTAAAAACTTTACCTTACTTGACTTATTTAACCTTATTTACTTATGGTATAACACCAGAAGGTGAATTAATAGGTATTGATGATCAAGAGTTGATACAAATGGCAAGAAATTATGGAGTAGCTCCTATAATGCTTATATCTACATTAACTGAAGAGGGAACATTTAGTAATGAATTAGCAAGCACTATTCTTAATAATGAAGTAGTTCAAAATAACTTGATTGATAATATTTTAGAAAATCTAAAAGCTAAAAATTATTATGGATTAGACGTTGATTTTGAATATATCTTACCAGAAGATAGAGAAAACTATGTTGAATTTATAAAAAAATTGTCAGCTAAGCTAAATCCAGAAGGGTTTCCAGTTTATACTGCTTTGGCACCTAAAATATCTTCAGATCAAAAAGGTCTTTTGTATGAAGCACATGATTATCCAGCATTAGGGGAGGTCTCTGATAAGGTTCTACTGATGACTTATGAATGGGGATATACCTATGGACCAGCTATGGCTGTTGCACCAGTTGATAAAGTTAGAGAAGTTTTGGATTATGCTGTATCTGAAATAGATCCTGATAAAATCATTATGGGAATGCCAAATTATGGATATGATTTTGTTTTACCGTATGTTAAGGGAAAATCAAAAGCAAATTCACTTTCTAATGTTGCAGCTGTTCAATTAGCAAAAAAAGTAGGAGCACAAATTGAATTTGATGAAATATCAAAAGCGCCATATTTTATTTATTATGATTCAGAAGGAAAACAGCATAGAGTGTGGTTTGAAGATGCAAGAAGTGTTGAAGAGAAATTAAATTTGTATAATGAATATAATTTTGATGGAGTAGCATTTTGGAATATAATGAAATATTTCCCACAAAGCTGGCTAGTGATAAATTCGTTATATGATATTGAAAAAGTTATATAAGTGATGGTTAATTAATTTGATTGAGACAGTCCACGATATTGTGAACTGTCTTATTTTAATAAACTCTTAATGGTTTTAAAAAATGGTTTATATTTATATTTGTCAGTCATTTTTAGACCAAGTTAAGCATATATATATTATAAAATATGTTGGGAATTAATATATAATTATAGTATTAATTTTTGAGGAGGTTTACATGAACAATAAGAACAATAATTATAGAGTTATGAAATTTCTTGAACCTGTGAACAAATCAGATAAATCTAAGGGGTACGTTCGACTTGATATAAGAGGTATAAGGGGAACTTTAATTGTATCTGTAGAAAATTTAGGTGACAGCAAAACAACTAGCGAAGTTTATTTGTATAAGGATAAGACTAACAAATTAAAAGTTGGAACAGTCAATAACAAAAAAGGGATGATTAAAAGAACTATTTCTCTTGCAAATAATAGTACTAACTTTGAAGATTACAATATTTGTGGTGTTGTTAAAGATAACAAAATTGTATTATATGCAAATTTATTCAATGCAGCTAATCTCAATGATGTTAGGAAACTTGAAGAAGATGTACAAGTAAAAAGCATTGAAGAAAGTTTAGAAGAAAATAAAAATATATCTAAAGTTGATGAAGTATCTGATAATGATGAAACATCTGATAATTATGAAGAATATGAAGAAATGGAAGAAATAGATAGAACAGATAATGAAGAAGAAAATTTAGTTGAAGAAAAAGTAGAGGATGAAAAGAATCAAGTTATTTCTGATGCTGATGTTTCAAAAAAAGATGAAATAATTAAAGAAGAGCCCAAGACTTTAAATGAAACTGACTCAGAAACAAAAAATTCAATTACTGAAGAAGACGCGGTAGAGTCGGCTTCAAAGAAAGTAGCATATAAAAATAAGTTCGAAGAAAATCTGTATACTATATTAAAAGAATATAAAAGAATTACTCCTTTATCTGTGGATATAAAAAGTATGTCATGGTGGAAAATTCCATACGACGACAGAGGAGTGAAAAATGGGTTTTTACCATACTACGATCAGATAATAAGTTCATATTACCCATATCCCATGTCGAATAGAGTTACCACTTGTCATAGTTTAATGAGAAAGTACGGATACTATTTATTTGGAATATATAAAGACAATAGTAAGAATATTAAAAAATTTGTTTATGGCGTGCCTGGAGAATTTAAAAGAGAGGAACAGCCATATAAAGGAATAACAGGATTTAAAAATTGGTCATATAAAAATAAAGAAATTAATGGTGACTATGGATTTTGGTTAGCTTTTGTAGATTCAAGTACAGGAGAAGTAACAGAACCCCCTCAAATAGTTGGGTAAATAGTACTGTACAAAGTAAAAAAAGTTTGCTATAATATACGAGAACTATTCATAAATAAAGGAGATTAATAAACAAATGCCGCCAATTAGTACTCATATGCACTTTGGTAAAATTTTTATTGAAAATTCTGAAGATGAAATAGACATACTTAGCTTTATACTTGGTATTGTTTCGCCTGATACTTTTAGCGATGATGATACTTTTGAGGAATTTCATTGTTTAGATGAAGATGGAAATATAGATGTAAGGGAATTCTATGAGAAATTTGACTTGAAAAAATTGAGTTTACAACAGAAGTCATTTATTTTAGGGTACTATTCCCATATATGGTTTGATGAATATTACAAATTTAATGCAAGTAGGTTGACGGTGCATAATTGTCAAGATCTTTCTGATGAAGAGTTGGGTATTGCAGTTAAAAACACTTTAAAGCACTATGATTTTAAAGCTGTTGGGAATTATTACAATAGTATTATGTCTAATATAGATGATTATAATTTTAGTATAGGTTTAAAAGAAGTAAAACATATTAGTATTAATAGGGCAAAAGAAATATTAAAAGAGTATTTTGTTGATTTAGTATCTGATAACATTTATCCAGAATTGATTGAAGAAGTCGAATATATGAATTTTATACGTAAGAGTTGCAGCAAAATAATTAAATCTCTATAAACAGTTAACTTGAACTATTTATTCAGTTTGTAACTTTGTGATAAATTTAAAAATGAAAACTCCATAAAAGGAGTTTTTATTTAATTTTTAGTTTGACTGTTTACATAAAATATACTATATTATAAAAGAGTAAACTCTTTTAAAGATAAGGATGATAATTGTGAAATATAAATACGTTTTTTTTGATTTTGATGGGACACTTGCGGATACTGAAGAGGTTAATTTTGTTATATATCAAAAATTAGCTGAAAAATATAATTTAAGAAATATTACCTTAGATGAACTGGGTCATTTGAAAAAAATGAGTGCAAAAGAAATTATGGAGTATGTAGAGGTAAAAAAGAGATATTTACCATTTATGCTTAAAAGAGGGAAAAAGCTCTTAACCCAAGATATAAGAAATGTAAAGTTGTGTAAGTCTGATATTTTTGATACCATAAAACAAATAAAAAGCTTAGGAATAAAAGTTGCTATAATTACAACTAATTCTAAAACAAATGTAAAGATATTTTTAGAGGAACATAATGCAGATTATTTTGATTTCATTTCCAGTTCAACAATGTTTGGAAAAGAATCAAAAATTAGAAAAATAATGAAAAGGGAAAAACTTAAAAAAAGTGAGGTTCTCTATGTAGGAGATGAAATAAGAGATATTCATGCATCAAATAGGGCAGGAATTGATATTGCATCTGTTGGGTGGGGCTACAACACAGTTGAAAGTCTTAAAAAAAATAAACCAAAGTATTTGGTTTTCGAATCAGATGAATTGTTAGATATATGCAAACAAGAATAGGATAAATACGAATGAAAGGCGTATTGCTTTACAAATTATTCGTATTTATTCTTTTTTTGTTATAAAAATATAAAATAACACATATTATTTCTTGCATTCATAAATTCATTATGCTAAAATACAAACTATAATATTAATAGACGGAGGTATTATATGAGTAAAATGATTTATACGATTAAACCCGAGCATCACAGTATTTCTGAGCTTACTAAAATTTTAGAAGAACACCCAGAAATACAATTTGTATCATTTATGGGTATAGATATTGGTGGAAATGGTACAGATGAAAAAATTCCAATAAAATTATTTCTAAAAGACATGGAAGAAATGTTAACACATGGAATACAAACAGATGGTTCAAGCGTTGAGCTTCAAGGTATCGCAGTATTGAACGATGCCAGAGTAGATATTTTACCTGATGTTGATTGTATATGGTTTGTTGACTACAATTATGAGTATTACAACGATGAAAATGGTCTTCCTGTGGGTACGCTAAAAATACCTTCATTTATTGTTCACAGTGGCAAGAGAGTTTGTTCTAGATCAATATTGAAAAAATCAGTTGAAAATTTTTCTAGTGTTTTGAAGGAACTTTTGAGAAAAAATCCTGAATTAACAAACAAATATGGTTTTAAATATGAAGATATAGATGAAGTTTTATTAACATCTGCAACAGAATTAGAGATGTGGGTTAAAACTCCAGAACAAAGTGCAGATTTTGAAGAATTATATACGTCACAAACACTAAAAGAACAATATTGGAAAAGGACTATGGGAACAGTTAGAACAGTTCTTGAGAAAATAATGGATCAGCTTGAGTGTTATGACCTTAAACCCGAAATGGCACATAAAGAAGTTGGAGGAATTACAAATACAGTTGATGCCAAGGGTAGAATAACTCATGTAATGGAGCAGCTTGAAATAGATTGGAGATTTTCTAATGCTTTACAAACTGCTGATAATGAAATTATTGTTAGAGAATTAATCGAAGATCAATTTAGACATCATGGATTGGAAGTTTTATTCAAAGCAAAACCTATTGAAGGAGTTGCTGGAAATGGGGAACATACACATCTTGGTGTTGCTGTTAAATTGAAAAATGGTAAGAGAATAAATTTATTTGTTCCAAATGACATGAAAGAAGATTACTTAAGTGAAATTGGTTATGGATCACTTATGGGACTGCTTAAAAACTATGAAGTAATAAATCCAATTGTAACATCAACTAATGATGCTTTTAACAGACTTAAGCCTAAATTCGAAGCTCCTGTTTGTATAGTAACTTCTTTGGGAGGAACAAAAGAAGCGCCGTCTAGAAATAGGTCAGTATTAGTTGGAGTAATAAGAGATGTGGCTAGTCCTCAAGCTACAAGATTTGAATTGAGGTCACCAAACCCATTTTCAAACACATATCTTGTAATAGCATCTTCGTACCAAGCTATGCTAGATGGAATTATAAACGTAGTAAATGCTAAAATGTCTACTCAAGATTTAGAAAAAGAAATATCTAAGAAATATGGGGAAACGGCAGTATATTTAGAGAAAAACAGGGAATATAGAAGTGAAGAAGATGTTTTTGAATGCTACACCGAGGAAGAACGAGACAAAATTTATGGAAAAGCACCTGCGACTGTATGGGAAAATGTAAAAGGATTTGATTCTAACCTGTCTAAACAGGAAGTACTTAAAATAGGTGATGTTTTTACAGATGAAATTATTAACTCATTTAGAATATGTACTATTGAAAAATGGAAAAACGAACTTAGTGGAAGAATTATTCATAACAATCTAGCTCTTTTAAAAACATTTGTCAAACTTCATAGTGAACAAGACCATGCAACAGATTTAGATGTCGTTACGTGGGAAAAAATTATATATCTTAAAACTAAGCTCATGAAAGATAGTATGACAAAAAAATGTATATTTACGAAGATAAAGAATGCTCTTGATGAAGGCAATTATGAAATAGCTTCAGATTTGCAAAAAACAATGAATGAGAAAATGACTGAAATTAGAGCATTGTATATAGAGTATAAAAAAAATATTTTTTAGTATAATGTAAAATATTTAGTGGAGTTAACTTACTCCACTTTTATATTTTTTTTTGATACATAAAAGATGTAAAAAAATGCACATTATGTTTAATTATGAGAAATTTATAAAATATTTTGCAAGTTTCTATTTACAAATTTACATTTTTGTGCTAATATGATGCTATAAAGCTAAAACGTATTCCTTTTATAAAATTATTATTTTAAGGTTTATTTTAGCTTATTAGCGAGATTTTAATTTATTAAATATCTTTAAATTATAGCTTTGTTTTAAAATGATAACGTTTTAAATTTTTAGTGGGCTTATACTATAAAATAGCAATTGGGGCTATAATTATTCTTTTATCATTTTATAATGAAGTACTTTGTATATTTAAAAATTACAATCACGCAAATATTATATTGTGGAGGGAAAAAATGAATAAAGAGACAAAGCAAAAGAAACAACCGACATTATTACTTTCTATCATACCTGTAATTATAACAATAGCGTTGTTATCTGTTTCAATTATTGTGTACGGCGCTGACGTTCATATGCCATTGCTTATGGGTGCAATAATTGCAGGCGCAATTGGAATTTTCACTTTAGGTTTTACTTGGAAAGAAATTGAACAAGGAATCATAGACTCTATAGGAAGCACAATGCAAGCTATATTAATACTTGCAGTAGTTGGATCTTTAATAGGTGTTTGGATATTAGGCGGTATCGTTCCTACTCTTATCTATTATGGTTTGCAAATATTATCTCCAACATTTTTCTTAGTAGCTTCAGTTATTCTTTGTAGTATAGTTTCTTTAGCTACAGGAAGTTCTTGGACTACCGCAGGTACTGTTGGTGTTGCTCTTATAGGAGTTGCACAAGGACTTGGAATTTCAGTTCCGTTAGCTGCAGGTGCTATTATATCTGGAGCATATTTTGGTGACAAGATGTCTCCAATGTCAGATACAACAAACTTAGCTCCCGGTATGGCAGGGGCAGAATTATTTGACCATATTAAGCATATGTTTTATACAACGTCAGTTTCTTATGGTATAACTCTTGTTATTTTCTTGATAATCGGATTTAGATATGCAGGACAAGAACTTAACACAGGTGAAATTAATGAAATTTTAGCTGCTATATCAAGTGTTTATACTATAAACCCATTGCTTATGCTAGTTCCTGTAGTTGTTATCGTTATGGTTGCAATGAAAATTCCTGCACTACCTGGTTTAATTGTTGGTATAGTTTTAGGTGCACTATGCTCAGTTTATCAAGGTGGAGATTTTGGAATTATTCTTGATGCACTTCAAAATGGTGTAGTAACTGAATCAGGACACGCAATGGTTGATGAATTGTTAACTAATGGTGGATTACAAAGTATGATGTGGACTATATCACTGATTATGTGCGCTTTAACATTTGGTGGCGTTTTGGAAAAAACTGGTATGATGGCTGTTATAGCAAACAAATTATTAAGTTTTGCTAGAAGCACAGGTTCTTTAGTTCTTGTAACTGTAGTTACTTGCTTATTCATAAACATTCTTTGTGGAGACCAATATTTAGCAATAGCTCTTCCAGGTAAAATGTACAAAGAAGAATATCATAGAAGAGGATTAGCTCCAAGAAACTTATCTCGTGCTCTTGAAGACTCAGGTACTGTTACTTCAGCGCTTATTCCATGGAATACATGTGGAGCTACAATGTCTACATTCTTAGGAGTTCCTACATTAGCATATTTGCCATATTGTTTCTTCAATCTATTAAGTCCAATAACAACTGTTGTATTTGCATTCTTAGGAATTACAATTATGAAGTTGGAAAATGACCCAGCTGCTCCAGAATACATTGGACCTAAAAAAGCAAAAGCTTAATTGAATATATAAAAATAATACATGAAACCCTGTGGTTTACCACTGGGTTTCGTTTTTTGTTTACATAATGTGGATTTTTTATTATAAAAAATTCAGAAAAAATATAATCACTTGCATATGAAATATTGAGCAAGGTGATTTATTTTTTTTATAATTTACATCTATAGCATGAAAACGATTTATTGTTTGATAATGAAAATTACTTCGTTTTTTTGAATATTAATAGGGTATAATTAATTTTTTCATTGTAATAATAAGATTAATTGTTAAATTAAGAAGTTAGTATGTGACAGATAATTAAAATTTTGGAGGAAATAAATGAGTAAAGAGACAAGAGACAAAAAGCAGCCAACGTTACTTGTATCAATAATTCCTGTAATTATTACAATAGCATTGCTGTCTGTATCAATTATAGTATATGGGGCAGATGTCCACATGCCTTTATTAATGGGAGCAATTGTTGCAGCTGTTATAGCAATTTTTGGATTAGGATATACGTGGAAAGAAATTGAAGAAGGGATTTTAGATTCTATCGGCGGTACAATGCAAGCTATATTAATTCTTGCTATTGTCGGTTCGTTAATAGGTGTTTGGATAGCAGGTGGTATAGTTCCAACAATGATTTATTATGGGTTGCAAATATTATCGCCAACCTTTTTCTTAGTTGCTTCAGTTGTTTTATGCAGCATAGTTTCATTAGCAACTGGTAGTTCGTGGACTACTGCAGGAACCGTAGGTGTTGCACTTGTAGGTGTTGCATCAGGACTTGGGATTTCAGTTCCATTAGCTGCAGGTGCTATTATATCTGGAGCATATTTTGGAGATAAAATGTCGCCAATGTCAGATACAACAAATTTAGCACCAGCTATGGCAGGGGCTGAACTATTTGATCATATTAAGCACATGTTTTATACAACTTCAGTTTCTTATGGAATAACTTTAGTTATATTTTTTATACTTGGATTTAGATATGCGGGTAGTGAACTAGATACTACATCGATAACCGGTATTTTAGATGCTATATCAAGTGTTTATACAATAAATCCATTACTTATGTTAGTTCCTGTAATAGTTATTGTCATGGTTGCTATGAAAATTCCAGCCATACCAGGATTAATTGCAGGTGTAATTCTTGGTGCTCTTTGTACAGTTTACCAGGGAGGAGATTTTGGTGCTATATTAGAAGCTCTTCAGTATGGAGTTGTGACTGAGACTGGGGATGAAATGGTTGATGAATTATTAACTAATGGTGGATTGCAAAGTATGATGTGGACTATATCGTTGATTATGTGCGCTTTAACATTTGGAGGTGTTTTGGAAAAAACAGGCATGATGGAAGTTATAGCAAACAAATTATTAAGTTTTGCTCAAAGTACAGGTTCTTTAGTACTTGTAACAGTAGTTACCTGCTTATTTATTAATATCCTTTGTGGAGATCAATATTTAGCAATAGCTCTTCCAGGTAAAATGTACAGATATGAATTTCGTAAGAGAGGTTTAGCTCCAAGAAACTTATCTCGTGTTCTTGAAGATTCAGGTACTGTAACGTCGGCACTAGTTCCATGGAATACATGTGGAGCAACAATGTCAACCTTTTTAGGGGTGCTTACAACTTAAGCCATTATAAATTGAAAATAATTCCTAAGTAAGTTTTCAAAGAATTTTATCCCCTGATTCTTTTCATTCGAGTTAATAATTATTAGATTCTAATTCAACACTATATAAAGAATAACAACTACAAAATTAATAGCAGAAATAATACTCAAAATATATCGTTAAAAATAAAAAACCCTCTTTTATTATTACCTCTCCCAAATAATTTGTAAACTTAATTAATTAATGTTTTTTGTAAAATCATTAAAATAAATTATTATTCTATTATTATTATTTTATTATTAAGAGCAATACTTCTGGATAATTTTTCTTATCAAATAATAAAAATAATAAACTGAATTAAACTCCTAAAATTGAAGAAAAGGAAAGAACTATTGATTAGCAATAAATAATGTAAAATTAGTAACAGTAATAGCACATATCTTTAAAATATTTCGAAGAAAAAGATCTAATTTATATCAAAACATAAGGAGTAAATGATGTTAAAAATTTTCCAATGAGAGATTATGATACTAAAACATTTGAATATGATTATTTAAATGAATAACTATAAAATGGAATTTCTGTAAATGGTAAAATAATTATTATAAATTTAAAAATGTATATTTTAAAAATAAAATTAATTAAAACATTTTTATTTCTTTTATATTATATAGGCTTATCAAAATGGGCGAATTAAGAAGGAAAATATTAATGGATGCCCTGCATTATTTATTCTTATAATTATTACACTCATTTGTATCAAATAGAATTTTGGCATAACAATTAAAAAAAGGATGTAACAAGGTTAAACTTAATTTTAGATACTGAAAATCCTCTTGATGTAGAAGATAGGACCACTGACACCAAAATTAGAAGAGAAAAATAACTTTATTCCAATACCGTTTCAAGTATTTTTTTAAAAATTTTACTCTTTTGTAAGTTTAAATTTTGTTATTTTATTAATAATTTTTATAAAAAAATATGATAATGTTTTCAATGAATTTATTAGATATCGTAAAAAAAGAGGATTAAGACCTTATCATAGAAAAAGAAATATTGAATAGAATAATGTATTTTGTAGGTAATGGATTAAAAAAAGATCTTAAAGAAAAAATAAAAGATCCCGAATATAATAAAAAGTTAATGAATATTTTTATTTCTGAGTATAAATTTTATATACTAAGATTTATTCTAACTTATAGCTCCCAGCCTACTTTAGACGATTTCTTAAAATAATATTTACCGCAATTATATATTTAAAAATTTATCGATAATCCAATGCTAAATTTTGATAGAATACACTATGTTTGTTAATAAGGTGTTATTAAAAATACAGAATCTCCAAAGGATCCTAATAATAAAAAAATCTCTTTTTTGCTTCCTTTTGAAAAGCAATAAAGTTATTAATAAATTCCATTTTAAAAAGAAATTTCCCCATAAACTAATACAAACACTAATGAGGATAATTTTTATAATGAAGAAAGTTAAGGTAAATTTATATTTAATAAAGAATTTACATTTTTTTTAAGTTTAATATTATAAGTTTTTTATTTATCTTTTTAATTTATTTTATTTATTTAAAAGATTTATCAGTTCTTGAAATAAAATTAAATTAGTAAAAATAAGAAGGATTCAATGATTTACAAGAAATTATGCAATACAGGTTTAAAGTTTCATTAAGAAAAAAAATGTAGCTTGATATCAATAAAAAGTTTTTTATTTCCATAATGAAAAAATTAAATGCCAAATATTTTAATACTGAAAATCTCAAATGGATAGAATCTTAAAGCTTTTTGGACAAAATTTTATAAAAAATTCAAATAATCCCTTCTACAATTTAGTAAATGCGATAATTATAATTGTTTGAATGGTTTTATGATAATTACTCAAAAGAAAAACAAAAATACCCTGAAAAAGATATTAAATAATGTAAAATTATAGGAAACTTATTTTATAAATATTATTTTTATTGAAATAATGAGAATACTTATAAATTAATTCTATTTTTAATTTTAATTTTTAAATTTTAAATAAGTACTAACAAAAGGATTAGATAGATCTAAAGAAAAAGTTGATAATTTTATATTTGAATAAGAAAAAAAAGTTATTGAAGTCAAAGAATAAATTTAAAAATATAATACCGATTTACTAAATATAAAATATAAAAATCTGTCTTTTAAACCTGAAAATTAAGATGAAATATCCTAATTTAACAAAATATTGGTTTTTAAATAAAATTAATTATTAAAAAGTTACATGAAAGAGGTATTTAAAAATTCATTTAAAGGTCTACTAAATTAATTTTCAAAATACTTTATATCAATCCCCATGCATACGGTATCAAATGATTTACTTGAAATATTAGACATAGATTTTTTAAGACTAAGATTAAAGGCCGGTTATTAATTAAATTTAGATGATTAGGTAAATATTTATTTAGACCAATAAATAAAATTTAATATAATGTAAACATTTGCTATTTCGGATTTTAGAAATTGTAATTTTACTTATTTATCATATTTTTTTAAAGAAAAAAAATGTAATTTATATTTGTAATATTTAATTTTCCCATTAAAAATACTTATTCAAATAGTAAATTTTAAAAATAATTATCAAAAAAGACAAAAAATGCACTCCAAATTCAATCAAAGGATTTTTAAGATATTTATATAACAAATAAATCATTTAATTTTATTTTTTAAAAAAAACTGTAGCAACTTTAAGGATATATTAAAGAAAAAGATGATCAGCTTTTAGAGAATTTTTAAAAATAGCATGGAAGTACCAATGCATAATAATTTTCAAATAATATATTTGGCTAATAAGAAAGAGAGAAATAAAGCGAAATATAATTACGATAAATAAAAATAACTATAAAAAAATTTAAAGATGAACAATTTAAAAACAAATTGGAAACAATAAAACTTGCGAAAAACATAATTAAAGATAAATAAATTATTGAAGGAATTTACAAAGAAATGCTCAGTAACAGTTTTTAAAGTAGTATAAATATCAATAAACCCTTTAAAAAACATTGCTAATCCCCTGAAAGTGTTTTTAATATTTAATTAATACTAAATGAAAAAAAAAAGATCGTTATAAAAAATATGTACGAATACTTTTTAGATTGTAGGAAAAAAATATATAGCTTTGTTCCAGAAAAAAGTACAGAAACCTAATAATCTATATTAAAAAAATAAAAAATTAATATAATTTATGATAATCCGGCTCAAATGAGCTAGTCTTATATAAAAAATTAAAAATAAATGGATGAGGCTGAAACCTAGGAAGAAATACAGTAATATATTTTTAATTCAAATTTCTTTTCAATTACTATTTGTATTGTATGGTTAAATTACTTTTAAAAAAATTATTAATTTTTTTTTTTTTAAAATATTAAAATTTTTAATTAAATAGATTTGTTAAGGAAACTCAAAAATCTCAAATAAATTAAATTTTTAAAACAATTTTGAGATAAAATGTAAAAACAATTCTACCAGATTTCAAAGAGTTATAAAAGAAAGCAAAGTTAAAAGAAATAACCCTTTAAAGATTAGGTTGGTTTGATGCAGAAGTTCTTAAAATTTGTTGTTCGCCCACACTTTCATCTATAGAATAAATTTTAAAAGAATAAATCAGTCAATAAATTGAAAATGTATATTTAAAAAAATAATTGTTAAAAGTTCTCCATATTGACTTATTAAAATTTGAACAATTTATAAATTTATATACTCTAAGTCTATTTACAAAAATAATAAAAAAATCTAGTTAATAAACTAAACCATAATATAAAATAATAAACAGGTTCTAATATACTTTAAAATAAGGATAAAGTATTAAAACTTCTTTAAATTGACATAAATTTGTTTTAAAAGGTTAATTTGGGGAATTTTTAAGTATTTTTTAATGTAAATTTTAATAATTAATTCTAACTTATTTTATTTAAAATAATAATTCAGGTTCTAAATTTGTAATAAATTGAAGGATATAATGATGATATCAAGCTAAAAACTAGTTTTAAAGATATCAATTTTCTAAAAGAAGAATTTTATCAGAAAATTAATTTTACATTTTTACAAAATCTATATCCCATTTATTCCCTTCTCACAATTTTAAATAAATTTGACTTTTATCTTATTATATCAAAAAAAACAGTAACCATATAAGAAGATCAAGAATTATCTGGCTTTTCCCAATATATTGATGAATTAATTGAAATTTTCGAAGGCTCAAATTAAGTATTATTTTTAGATTAAGAGCTAAATTGCTTAACAAAAGATTATAATTTTTTATAATATTAAATTCCAGATGAATTTTATAGTGGTTTAATAAGTGTTAATACTGTGTAAATAAAAAATAAAATATAAAAAATAATTATGCTTAATTAAAAAGTTATTTAAAAAGTTATGTGCAAAAAATTAGACAACATTTTATAGCAAGGAAGGGTAAGAAATATATCAATATCTTAAAAATTACAAATATATCCAGACACAATAGAAACATACTCATAATTATTATGTAAAAAAATATTCTAATATAAATTACTGAAGTTATTAAAAGATTTATTATAATCAACTTATTTACTTATTTATAATTTTTAAAATAGAATTTTCTAAATCACCTTCTTTGTAAGATTAGATTAATCAAAGTAAAAAGGATTTTTTAATTTCAACTAACATTTTTAATGTACTTTAGGATCACCGAGTTGGTTGGAATAATCTAATATTTTATTATGAATCTGATTTATGGAGTTCAAAGTTAAATTAGTTGTTGTAAGGGGCTATTTAAAATTTAGCAAATAATAGAAATAAATTCAAAATTCAATTAAGAGATCAATCATTAGATTTGAAAGAAAAATATCAAAATCTTATGAAATAGATAAATGAATTTCCTTAAGTTCCCGAACTTTCAGTAAAAAATTATAAAATTAAATTTATTATAATTTTTTTTTATTTTAAATATAAAGACTTATTAAAAACTAAAAATTATAATTATTATAAAATATAAAATAAACAGCTTTATTTATATTATTTTAATTTTTTTTAAAAGCTATTTATGGAAAATTTAAGACAAGCTAAAAACTATGAAGAACAATTATTAAATATTAAATTAGAAAGTGAAGAAATACTAATATAATAAAGAAATTTAGAATATGAAGAAACAGATTTCAACTATGCATACAATTCTTTAAATGACTTCCAAAAACATGTATAATTTTGGGAGTTTAGCCATAAATGGTATATTACTTAAATAAAAAATACTTCTATTATTGATTTCTTAGTAAAAATTTTTAAAAAAATGTTTTTTTAACCATATTTAGGTATGAAATGAGAGACTAAATAAAATCTCAGACAATAGTTTAGTTATTAAAAGAAGAAGAGCAAAAATTAATTATTTTAGATACTTGTAGATAAGGTTTTGACCTTCTAAAAAATTTAAATGACGAATTAGAATAAAAGGAAATTCAAACAGATAAAACTTTTTAATTTTTAACTTTAATTTCCGAATTAAAGGCAGAAATGTAAAATTTTGACAACTATTTAGGAATAATTTTAGTTTTTTTAGATCCTGCATTCTACATATCCCCTTATTACAAAGAAACAATAATGAATGTGCACTATAAAAATAATTTTTAAATGAAACTAAATCATAGAAACAACGTTTAATTTGAAGACCTAAAAATTGATGACTTATTCAGAGATTAAATTATAAACTAAATCAAGTTAATTTATATATTACACAGTGAAGCCAAAATAGAATATTAAGTTAGATAAGAGATAGATAAAATTGATAACGCTATTTAAGAATTTAACCCAAAATCGAAGTTAACAAGCATAGCGGGAGAATACCCTTAAAACTATGTTATTGGAACACAATAAATATTAACAAAATTTGATGAATTTTATATTGCAATAAAAAATACTAAATTAATGATGGCTTAAGCGGCATCGAGAAATGATAATATCAGCGCACTTAATCCCAAGGTTGATTTCTTAATTGAATTTATAGGCATTATCAAAAATACATTTCAATTATTTTTCGATATTTAAACTATCTTATTTAATATTTACCCTTTTTTTGAAAATATTGTTTAATATTTTACAGCAGACAAAACCTATAAAAACAAGTAAAATATAAAATTACATTTTTAATATTTTTGAATTCAAAAATCTCTAATACCGTAAAAATTCTATTTAAGTCCGGTTCTAAGACAGAAAATTTTTTAGAAAAACCGGACTTAAAATTGAATACCTGTTTTCTGTTTTTGAATCGTAAAGGGAATTCCTCTATTTAAGTCCTTTTTTGAGTAAAAATATCAAAAAATACCGGACTTAGATAGAATCCGGACTTAATTAGAATTTTTACTGTATTTAACTTAAATTAATAAAATAATAAAAGATAATGATTATTTATTAACAAAATTTTATAATTTATTTTTATTAAGATGTTAGTAATTGGAACTGGCCTTTAAAATAAAAATTAACTAAATAAGACTTATAACTTAAAGATAAGGTACAAATTATGAATAGGAAATCGCCACAGCAGAAGCCAGATTAACCGAATTTTAAAATTTATTCTAAGATGTCGAAGAATTATAAATATATCAATCACAATTCATATCAAAATTAAGAGTAAGTTAAATATAAATTAGAATATAAATACAAATAAAAATTTATATGTTTTAATATTTTAAATTTTTAAAATTAAATAATAATACAGTATTAAAAATAAATTCAAAATGTGGAATTTAATCTCCACAATCAAATACATGTAATTTAATTTAAAAATAAAGATCAGATTTCACAAAACTTAATTTTAAAAAAAAAAAAAATAAATTTAAAATTAAAAATTAATTAAACATAATTTCACATTTATCATGGTCAATTCTTATTTATCTTTTAGTTTAATCTAGATTATTCCTAAATCATTTTATTTAATTTTATAATTTAATAATTATTTTTATTTCTTAAAACATTGTAAAACTAATTAAAATTAAAATTTTAAATAAAGATATCAAACTCAAGATTTTATCTAGTAAGTGACAAATCAATAATTAAACTTTTTAATACAGCTTATAGTATAGAAGAATTTAGATAAATTTTATTAGAAATCTTTTAAGAAGTAAAATAATTCAAATTAAAAGAAGATGGAGAAATGTTAATAATTGATATGATTTAAAATTAAAATGGAGATATCTACTTTCCTAACAGTCTTTACATTTAAAGAAATAAACACACTTATAAAAGAGAGGGTGAAAAATATCCAGATTTGCCAGTAGTTCGATTAATTAATAAAATAGATAAATATTTAACCATAAAAATAAAAAAAGATATCTTTACAAATTTAAAACCAATAAAGGCCTTAGATTTTGATTACATAGGCTATTGGAGATTACTTTAAAAAGACTATATTAAATTTTAATCCTTGATATTACTAATGGATGTGTGTTTTTATCATGACTTGACTTTGATTCTTGACCCATTAAATACATAGTTTAATTCACCTTTATTAGACTAAAAGGTTAATAATAGAGAGTTAGAATCCATTTTAAATCATAATTAAAAAATTTCTTAAAGTAATATTAAAAATTTAAAAAATTTTGAGGCATAGCTAAAAACAAATTTAATCGAATTCTAAAAATTGAAATAAGATAAAATCAAAATTTTTCATAACAAATATCAATTTATGAATTTCAATCATATACTTATTAAAATCATTCATCACCAATAAATCATAAAATCTTTTATAGAAGGAAACGTTATATCAACCAATCAATTTGAATATATTACACTTCTAAAAATGTCCGTATAATTTAGTAAAACAGAGTTATTAACTTAAGAATTGTAAGATGAAACCGTTTCAGAAAATTAAATTAAACAGTAAAAACCAAAAAAAGCAGGGTTTTAGTTGCTTTAACTAATTGAAGATTAAGAGCATGAACTTGAAAAATAATAAAAAGAAAAGTCAACTAAGGCTTTATTTTCACTAAAAATGTTAGTAAAAAATTAATAATAGCATAATAATGAAGAATAAATACAAGATTAAACTAACAAATAGGATACAATTAATAATAATGAAAATAATCCAGAAATATCTTCAAAAATACAAGAAAATGAAGATTTAAGTCCAAAAAAACTAAGAAAAATAGCAATCAAATAGTACTTTAAAAATAAAAGAAATCTGTTAAGATAAAATAATTGAATAAAACATTTAATAAACATAGATAAAAGCTAGGGAAATGCTAAGAAGAAACGACCTTTTTAATGAAAAAACATAAAAAGGAATGTTTCATCCTCATTTACTTGATGAATCAGATTTTCTAGCTTTAGCTTAATAACCTGAAGATAATGAAAATTTATAATAACAACAAAGTGAATTTAAAAAGGGCCCGGGCTAAAGTTTTGATTTTTGCATGATAGCTATGAATTACAAATTGACTTATTAATATTAATAAGTTTGTAGTTAAAATTACTTTATAATTACTCCATCAATTGAAAAAGTTAATTTTTCCATATTATAGGCCTTTTCGACTTTATCAGGAGTTGTTTTAAGGTAAATTTTTTTTCTTTTTTTTTATAAAATTATTAAAAATACAATCTTTTAAAGATATTAATTGTTATGATTACTAATAATAAATATTTAAAAATCAATTAGAGCTTAATAAACAACTGGAAAATGCTAAACAGTAAAAAATTTGGCTCAAAAACTAGGCAAAAGAATATTTTAAACTGATTTAAATGATAAAATTTGGAAAAGTACTATAATGAACATTTTTAAAGGAACTTTTTCTGGAGGATATTGGCTAATAATTAAAAATATTGACTAAATTAAGTTAGATACCATCTCTATTATAGGCTAAATGATTTATTTAGTGAGGTAAATTGTTCAATTTATTAAAAAATTATAACTAAAATTTAATATAATTATATTTTAATTATTTAAATAAAAATTAATATTTAAAGGTAAAACCTAGTTTTATAAGGAAAATAGTAAATTTTGTTTCCAGATGGCTAATAAATGTAAATAAGCCCCTATGCAAATATATTTATGACATATAATATAAATTAGCTAAATAAAAAGTTTTAGGATTTACCAACAAGCATATTAGAAAATTTTAGAGTGATAAATATTATAGGTCTTGATATGTATATAATTGCTAAATTTTATATGTAATTACTTGATTTAGAACCTGAGGAAATGGCGAAAAAATTTATTTACTTTTTTGGAATTTTTTCTGAATAGCTATATATAAATATGCACAAAAAATTAACCTATTAAAATAACGATTAGTATGAATATTATACATATTTTTTTTCAAATTAAGGATTGATTTCAATATTAGTTAGTGCTCTAGAAATAATCAGGTAACAAATATTTTTTATAATTTTAAATGCATTATTGTCATCTATCTTACTCCAAAAGTTTAAAAAAAATAATTTTTTTTCCCTAATTTTTTTTGGTTTATTTTATCTCATAAAATGTAATAAAAGAAAGAATAAAATGAAAAATTATATTGAAAATAAAAATAGTATTGTTCTACCATGTAATATCTTAAAAAAATTAATTTAAAGGTTTTATTT
>CAXXFT010000006.1:0-61450 GCA_963675125.2 uncultured Sedimentibacter sp. | reverse complement strand
TATTGTAATATTGATAGTTATACATACCCTTTTCAACACTATCAATACGTTGAAATGGTTTTATACTTTTCTCAAGCATATATTTATAATTAAGCTCTAGATACTCTTTTTTATTGATATCACCATTCATATGTTGTATTATCAACATATCTCTATGTTCAAAAAAATCATCAAAAATACTTTTATTAGGTTTGAAATAGTTCATATAATCACTCTTTCTACAAAATTAACATAATAGATATTCTAACAGAAAAACAAATTATTATCAACAAGAAAAAACATCCACAGATTATAAAAATCTGTGGATGACATTAATCAAAATTAGCTTAATACCTTGCTTTTTAAAGGTTCTGATATATCATCTGATTCATAATTAACGCTCATAATAAATTTAACATCAAACTTTTCTGATAAAAATTCTAATCTCTCAATAACAGGTTCAAGTTTATCTTTATCAGCTTGTGCAATCTTGTATAACCCATCTATGTAAACTTCCTCAACATCATAATCAGTTGCAATTAAACCACATACAAATCCTTGAAACTGATCTTCATTAGTCAATCCATACTCTTTAGTGTTAATATATCTAATCCTATAATCTAAATCAAATATGTGCCTATTGTTTGCTTCTAAAAAAACCATTTTACCCTGTATTCCGTCCACCGTACTATTTGCTAACTCAATCATCCTTCTAGTCTTTCCTGTTCCGTTATGCCCACAAATTAATTGCACCATAATAATCACACTCCTATTATATTTATTTTGTTATTTAAAAAGTAAAACTATTACAATAATATTGTACCATAGATTGAAAATGTTTACACTATATATTTTAAATAATTTTATTTAATAAAGATTTTTTTCCTTGATATCTTTCTTCTCTTAACATTTTATCTAAAATTTCATCTTTTATTTTCCACCAACTCATTCCCCAATTTACAAAAAGTGAATTTTCCTGAGGTGCCCTTCCTATAAGTCTTTGTACAATGATATCACTATTTAAATATTCGAGGAATGTTATTACTCTTTCTATATATTCGTCTTTAGAAATCAATTCTATTTCTTTTTCTTTGTATTGTCTTCCCATTTCTGTGTTATCCATAATATACAATGAATGGATTTTTACCTGTTCAATTTTTAAAACAGATAATATTTTTGCTGTTTCTATAGTGTCTTCTATATTGTCCCATGGTAAATTTAATATTACATGTGTACAAATTTCAAAATTAAACTTTTTTATTCTATTAACTGCATCAATAAATTCAGCAAGTGTATGCCCTCTATTTATTTTTAACAAAGTATGATAATTTGATGTCTGCAATCCTAGCTCAATTGAAATATTTACATTGTACTCGTGGTGAATACTATCTAAAAATTTCAAATACTCATCACCAATACAATCTGGCCTTGTTGATATTGAAATCTCCACTACATTAGGAACTATTGCTTCTCTGATATATTTTTCGAAGGAATCAAGTTCTAAATATGTATTTGTATAGTTTTGAAAATAAGTAATAAACTTTTTTGCTTTGTATTTACTTGATATATAATCCATATTTTTCTGAATTTGTTCTTTAACATCCAAAGTGTTAGCAAGCATTTCAAATCCTGCACCTACCTCGGAGCAAAATGTACACCCTCCAAATCCAATTGTCCCATCTCTATTAGGACAGGTAACAGGAATATTAACAGGTAGTTTATATACCTTTTCCCCATATTTATCTTTTAAATATTTTGAATATTCATTATATAAAATCAAAGTACTTTCTCCAAATTTTAGACTTTTACAACTAATTATTCAATTTCGAATAATAGATGTATCTATTAAATTATAATTTATTTTATAATTAAAAGCAAATGTAATTTGGCATACTATAATAAAACTTATGACTCTATTAAATTGAATTACATGATTATTCTTTTCTTTTAACTAAAAATTATTATAATAATTTTATTTTTTATCTACTTTTCCATTAAATAATTGAAATGTTTTTAAGTTTTTTGCAAATAATAAGAAAGCAAATTAATATATAGGAGGTTTTAAAAAATGCATATAAAAGAAGGTTTAATTCCTACAGTAGTAGGAACTTGTGTTACAGCCACTGGAATGGCTTTAAAAAATACAAATCTCCCAGACTCTTATAGGAATGGTATCATTGGTTTTGGTCTAGCTCACGTTGTTCTTGGTTCAATGGGAATGATGAGTGATAATGGCCGTCAGCAAGATATGATGAGAAAGGTATCAAAAGCAGTAAATTTCAAATAATTTGGTATAAACTAGTGTCAAATAATTTAACTAATTCATATACAGTCTACTAAATTTTAGACACTATGTAAACACTCAACAATACACATAAAAGCATGCTAATTAAGCATGCTTTTATGTATTATGATTAAAAAGCTTCTTCCATTACGCAAATATAACATAAAACAAAGAATATAAACCTGCAAGTCCAATTAAAATGTATATCGCTCTACCTATAGGATTTTTCCAACCGCCAAAAAAACTATCTACAATATCCATTTTAGTTAATCCATATAATCCCCAGTTTAATGCCCCTACCAATATTAGAATTGATGCTATAGCAGTAATTATTTTCATACGTCCTCCTTAAAACCTTTTTATTACATTATATTGAAGGTTTCAAGGAAATATGTGTACATACCTATGAATATTTCTACTTTATTTTAAATATTTTTGATAATTCATATGATACTCCTGAATTATTGTTGTCGAATTCTGTTATTATTTTTGAAACTTTTTTACAATTTTCTGTTCCATTCTTCATTGAAATACCTATTCCAGAATTAATAATTAATTCTAAATCATTATTATCATCTCCAAAAGAAATAATTTCTTTTGGTTTAATATTTATGCTATCTGCATATTTTTTTAAAGCACGCCATTTACATCCATCCTTGTGTAAAAATTCAAGTAATGCTCTTTTACTTATATTTCTATTACAAATAATATTGAAATGACCTTCATTTATCTTTTCCATTTCTATACTAAAATCATAAAGCTTATTAAACTCTTCAAGATAACAAACTGATAATATATTTTTTATTTCTTTTGGTTTAAATTGAATTAACTTTGCTCTCACATCATCTTTTCTTATGTAACCCAAGTATACTTCTTGTAAGTTTTCATTCTCATATATCATATCATATCCATTATAATATTCATCAACATGCAAAACAGGATGAAGATTATATTTTAGCCCATGCTTATATATTTTTTCAAATACATCAGAATTTAAGTAATTATATTCCATAAGCTCATCTGTGTTTGACCTTCTTGCAATTGAACCATTATTAGCTAAAATAACAGGATTTATATTTTTTATTTGCTCTGTAAGATTTTTAGCCATAAAATAATTTCTTCCTGTTGCTACAACAATTTCTATTCCTTTATCATTTAACTTATTTAACACTTCCACATCTTTGCTACTAATTTTTTTATCATCATTAAGTAAAGTTCCATCTAAATCAGTTACAATCATTTTATAAGCCATATACACCATCTCCATTATTTATTAACACATATTATACTATTAAATTATGACTAATACAATATTAAAACAAAAGCAGTTCACTTTTATTGTGAACTGCTTTTTTATTATTTAACTTAATTATTTTACTAATTCTGCATCTTTAAATATAAATTGACCCATTGTAGTTCTAGTTACACCTTCAACTACAGATTCATCTATTACTTGAATATATGTGTAATAATAAATGTTAAATGTTATAGCTTCTTCTGCCATTATTTCATCTGCTCTTCTTAGTAAATCATCTCTTTCTGTTCCAGTTGCTAATTGAGCAGCAGCTATTACTTCATCAAACTCTTTGTTTGATTCATTTAATATAGTATCATGAGGAGCTACTGTAGGTTGTAAATTCCATCTCCATTGAGCATCATTATTTCCTGAATAAGAAGTATATAAGTCAAGCATAGTCATAGGATCATCATAATCTCCTAACCAGCCTCCTCTTGCCAATGTGAAATCACCAAGTCTTCTTGTATCTTGGAATGTTGCCCACTCTTCATTTCTAAGCTCTACATCAATATTAAGATTTGTTTTCCACATTTCTTGTAATGCTTCAGCAATCTTCTTATGATTTTCATTTGTATTATATAAGAATGTTAAAGTAGGGAATCCTTCACCATTAGGATATCCTGCTTCTGCTAATAAAGCTTGTGCCTCTTCAACTTGTGCTTTGTTAGGATCTAATCCATATTCTATCACTGGATTTCCATCAGCATCTAATTGTCTACAAGATTCTCCTGTAGAGTACTTTAATGAAGGAGGTATAAAACCTGTTGCTGGTAATTGTCCACCTTTAGCTACTTGCTCACAAATTTGTTTTTGGTCTAAAGCAAGTGTTAATGCTTTTCTAACTCTTATATCGTTTGTAGGTTCTGCATCAACATTAAATATACCATAGTATGTTCCAACTCTTGGAGCTATTGAGAAATATGGATCTTCTGCTTTAAGTCTTGGAATCTCATCTTGTGGTATAGCACCGCTATCTAGTACTGCTATTTCACCATTTTCATATCCACTTAATGCAGTTGTCGCTTCAACTATCATCAATGCTTTAATTTTTTCAAGTTTTACACTGTCAGCATCCCAATAGTTTTCATTTTTAACTAGAGAAATATGAGAACCTGTTTGGTATTCTTCCAATTTGAAAGGTCCATTAGAAATACAAGTTTCTGGGTTTTTCTCCCAACCTTCGCCATTAGCTGTAACGATATCTTCTCTAACTGGTAAATAAGTATAGAATGTAGTTAAACTTAAAAAATAAGGTACTGGGAAGTTTAATTCTACTACTAATGTATTATCGTCTGGGCTAGAAACAGCCATATCGTCTCTTGAACCAGTTCCATTCAAGTAATCATTTGCACCTTTTATATAAGGAGCCATAATAAATGAATACTCTGATGCTGTCGCAGGATCACAAACTCTTTTCCAAGAATATTCAAAATCCTTTGCAGTTACTGGTTTACCATCTGACCATTTTGCACCTTCTCTAATTTTGAAAGTATAAACTGTATTTTCAACACCTTCAGCATTAGCTGTGATTTCATAGCTTTCTGCCATACCAGGCTCTAAACCAGTTCCGTTGTCTCTCATCAAACCTTCGAACATGTTATTAATAATATGTCCACCATCTGATGCATTGTTTAGACTTGGGTCAAAAGTCTTAGGGTCTGCTCCAAGATTCCAAACCAATGTATCTGTATCAGTAGCAGGTTCTTCTGGTGCTGGTGTTTCTGCTGGTGTTTCTGCTGGTGTTTCAGCAGGCGGTGTTGTTTCTTTAGGCTGACATCCAACTGCTAAAGACAATACCATTGTAAGTACAATTAACATCGATACTACTTTTTTAAACATAAAATCCCTCCAAATGTTTATGTATTTATACAGTTGATTAATAATCAACTGCATTTATATTATTACCTATTTTATACAATATGTCAAGCGCTTTCTACCACTGCATAAAATAGGTATAATAACAAAATTTATTTATCTAACAAATGACATGCTACAAAATGTTCTCCACCAATATCTTTGAATACTGGATCAACCTCTGAACAGATATCCATTGCATACCTACATCTAGTCCTAAATTTACATCCAGATGGTGGATTTACAGGACTTGGCACATCACCCTCAAGAACTATACGTTTTGCAGATTCTGTTAAATCAGGGTCTGGTATAGGAATTGACGATAATAAAGCTTGTGTATATGGGTGCACAGGATTTCTATAAAGTTCACCACTTTTTGCAACTTCCACTAAACTTCCTAGATACATAACACCTACTCTATTAGAAATATGCTTAACCATTGATAAATCATGTGCGATAAATAAATATGTCAAGCCTCTCTCTTGCTGTAAATCATCAAGCATATTTACAACCTGTGCTTGAATAGATACATCAAGTGCAGATATAGGTTCATCACAAATAATAAATTCAGGATCTACAGCAAGTGCCCTAGCAATTCCAATACGCTGTCTTTGTCCTCCGGAAAACTCGTGAGGATAACGACTTGCATGATCTTTACCAAGTCCTACTGTTTCTAAAAGCTCAAATATTCTCTCTTCTCTTTCTTTACCAGATGCTAAATGGTGAATATCCATAGGTTCTCCAATTATATCAGAAACCGTCATTCTTGAATTTAAGGAAGCATATGGATCTTGAAATATCATTTGCATTTTTCTTCTATATTTCATTAAATCATGATTTCCAAGCTTAGCTATATCTTTTCCATCATATAATATTTCACCTGCAGTTGGATTATAGAGCCTAATTATAGTTCTACCTGTTGTAGATTTACCACAACCAGATTCTCCAACAAGTCCAAGAGTTTCACCTTTTTTTATATAAAACGAAACATCATCTACTGCTTTTACAACTTCTATATCTTTTTTAATGAAACCTTTATTTTTAGTAAAATATTTTTTCAGATTTTTTACTTCTATTAATTTTTCATTATTTTCCAATTCTTACTCCCCCCTTCAAACTATCATATACTTCATTTTTTGGTGCATCAGGGTGAAGTAACCAACACATAGCTTCATGCTTTCCATTTTCTGATTTAAAGTATGGTGGTTGCTCTTGATTACATACTTTCATTGCAAAATCACACCTCGCATAGAATGGACATCCCGTAGGAGGATTCAATAAATCAGGTGGTGTTCCGGTTATTGGAATCAACCTTTGTTTTTCATCAGAAGCAATTTTAGGTATTGATTTTAGTAATCCCATTGTGTATGGATGCATAGGTGAATAATATATATCTCTACTTGAACCTTTTTCCATTATAAGTCCACCATACATTACAACAACTCTAGAACATACATCTGCAACAACTCCTAAATCATGAGTTATTAACATAGTAGATGTATCTAATTTTTTATTTAAATCTTTCATGAGCTTTAATATTTGAGCTTGAATAGTAACATCCAATGCCGTTGTAGGCTCATCTGCAATTAACAAATCAGGCTCACATGACAAAGCTATAGCAATCATAGCCCTTTGCCTCATACCACCTGAAAATTCATGCGGATAATTTTTTATTCTTTTTACCGGATCTGGTATATTAACTAATTTTAACATTTCTAAAGCTTTTTCATGAGCATCCTTTTTAGATAATTTTTGATGTTTCATTATAGCTTCAGATATTTGATCACCTATTGTATAAACAGGATTTAAAGATGTCATAGGATCTTGGAATATCATTGCTATTTCATTACCCCTAACATTCATCATTTCTTTATTTGATTTATCAGCTAAATTTTCACCTTTAAACCAAACTTCGCCACCCACTATTTTACCAGGATACAACAAAAGTTTCATAATAGAAAGAGAAGTAACACTTTTACCACTACCAGACTCACCAACTATTCCTAAAGCTTCACCTTTTTCTACATCAAAGCTTACGCCTCTTATTGCTTTAACTTCGCCTAAGTGAGTGAAAAAAGATGTTCTCAGATCTTTAACTTCTAATAATTTTTCTGCCACTTTCATACACCTCACTTTATTTTCTTTGTTTTGGATCTAATGCGTCTCTAAGACCATCACCAAATAAATTAAATGCCAAAATCGTAATTGATATTGCTATAGCTGGGTAGAACAACTGATATGGATAAGTAAATAATCCTGCTAAAGCATCATTACATAAAGCACCCCACGAAGCTTTTGGTGCTGATATACCTAAACCAACAAAGCTTAAAAAAGCTTCTGTAAATATTGCCTGTGGCACCTGCATTGTTACAGATACCATAACTGGACCCATTATATTAGGTATTAAATGTTTTAACATTATTCTTTTTGTAGAAGCTCCCAACGTTTTAGCTGCAAGTACAAATTCTTGCTCTTTGAGACTTAAAACCTGTCCTCTTACTATCCTTGCCATACTTAGCCAATGGGTTATACTTAAAGCTACTATTATTGTACCAAGTCCAGGTGACATAATTACCATTAATAGTATTACATACAATAATGTAGGTATAGACCCAATTATATCAACTATACGCATCATGATATTATCAACACGACCGCCAAAATATCCTGAAATACCACCGTATAATACACCTATAATAAAATTAAGAAATGCTGCTACAAAACCTACTATTAAAGATATACGACCACCGTAAATAACTCTAATAAACATATCTCTTCCTAAATAATCTGTACCAAATACATAAGTTTTATTTTTTATAGTTTTAGTAGGAAGTATTTCTTTTCCCTCAAATCTTACTTCAACTTTTTTAGCATTATCTAAATTAAATTGTGCTTCTTCAAGATTGATAGTTGGATCTTTTTTAGCTTTTTTTTCTAAAATCAAATATTCTTTTTTTGCTTTAAAATACAAACTGTAATCTACAATTAATTCTTTTCCTTCAAAATCGTAAATATACATCCTATTTTCTTGATCATCTTTTTTTACTTTATACATCTGAACGAGCTCTCCGTCTTTTGAAACCTCTATAGCTTTGTAAGCCTTAGTAACATATATATAATTACCATCACTTATTTCATAAACTTCAAGATTTGGCGGTATGTTAGAAAAATCAAGTATTTGGTCAGAGTATTGAATTGGCCAAAACAAAGGCACAAATATTGCCATTAAAACAATAATTAATATAATTACCAAAGATACAACTGCAACTTTATTTTGTTTTAATCGTCTTACTGCATCCTGCCAATATGTTAAACTTTTTCTTGATACTTTCTCAGCATCTTTTTGAGATTTATCTAATTTTTCCCACATATCAGGAGATATTTTATTGTAATCTTCCATTTAATTTCCTCCTAATCGTATTTTATACGTGGATCAATCAAAACATAAACTATGTCCACAATCAAAACTGCAGTTACCAAGAATATACCAAAGAATACAGTTATACCCATTATAAGTGTATAATCTCTACCTAATATACTTGTAGTAAACAAAGAACCTATACCTGCTATACCAAATACTTTTTCAATAACAAAAGAACCTGTAACAATAGCTGCTATCATCGGTCCAATATAAGTAACTACTGGTATCAAAGCATTCCTAAGAGCATGTTTACCTATTACTCTAAATTCAGATAATCCTTTTGCTCTTGCTGTTCTTATATAATCTTGTTGCAAAACGTCGAGAACGGAAGTTCTTGTTAATCTAGTTACATAAGATAAAGAAAACATACCTATACAAAGAACTGGCCCAACAAAATGTTTCCATGTACCTACACCAAACGAAGGCGCCCAGCCAAGTTTTTTGCTAAAAAAATACAAAAACCCTGTTGCAAAAACAAAACTTGGTATAGTTGCCCCAAGTGTGGATATAAACATTACCACCCTATCACTAACTTTATTTTGCCGTAATGCAGCAATAATTCCAAGAAAAATTCCAACAACTATTATAAATAAGGAAGCCCAACCTCCTATTTTTAAAGAATATGGAAACCCTCCTTTTATTATATCTTGTGCTGTAAGTCCAATTCTGTTAAAAGATACACCAAAATCACCCTTTAAAAAATTCGTCATATAGGTTAGATACTGTTCAAATTCAGGTTTATCTAATCCATATTTAGCATACACAGCTGCTTTTACTTGTGGAGTCATCGCACGTTCTGAAACAAATGGATCTCCAGGTATACTTTTCATCAAAATAAATGTTAGTGTCATGATAAACCATATAGTTATTATTGATGAAAAAATTCTTTTTAATATATATCTTCCCACTATAATATCTCCTCTCTTTATTAAAATAGTAGTACCTCATTATAACACAAAAAAAATACAATATCAATATTTTAGTTTATTATACGGAAAATGTTTTTTTATACGTGCAATCGTTTTTTATTTCTTGCAATCGTGTTCATTTCACAACATTTTACATTTATATATATCATTCGACAATTGTTTTTTTGCATATAATTTCACTCATCATTATAAATAAACATATCTTTTTAAAATAATTTCGCATTCATTTGCTATTATTTGTAATTATTTCAAAGACATATTTTACCTTCCATATTGATTTATTTTTATCAAAATAAGTTTCTCGTTTGAAATTATTACATATTAAGTATTTTTATAAATAATTACTACTTGGGGTAAAGAAAACCTATTTAACCCTCTTTAGTACTTCACAAATAAAATAGTATGTATTTTCAATAGATTTGATGCTTATATGCTCATTTGGAGAATGAACATCCCATGTGTTAGGTCCTATAGATATTGCATCTAACCCTTGTATTTTTTTCATCAAGAGACCACACTCTAGTCCCGCATGTATAGCCTCTACTTTTGGTTCTGTATTATACATTTCTTTGTATGTATCTATACACAAATCCCTAATTTGAGAATCCTTCGCATATTCCCATCCTGGGTAATAGTTACCAACTTGGCATTTTAAATCTAATATTTCTGCTAATTGTTTCATCATTGGTTCAAAGCTATGAGTTAACAATGTTTCTACAGAACTTCTTGAACCATTGTAAATATTTACACAATTATTTTCCGTTGTTACAACCCCCAGATTATTAGAACTTATAACTAAATCAATTACTGTACTCCTTGATAAAATTCCTGATGGTATAAGATTGATAGCAGATACTATTTTTTTAAAACAATCTTTTATCATCGGTATTTCTTTTGTATTTGTTTCTTGAATAAGGACTGTAACCGAGGGATCAGTAAAAGCGAACTCATTTTTAAGCATATCATTCCAAAATACTATTTTATTTTTAACATCATCTATTTTATCAGTAGTAACTACCGCATATGCTTCACGAGGTATGGCATTTATTTTTGACCCCCCATTAATTCTAACCAAATCTACATTATCTAGCATATCATAAAGAATTCTTCCAAGTATTTTATTTGCATTTCCTCTTTCTTTATGTATTTCCGCTCCTGAGTGTCCTCCTAAAAGTCCTTTTACAACGACTTTATATGCATCTTTTTTACTTGAATCTTGTTCAGTTATTGGAATATTAAATGTAATATCACATCCTCCTGCACATCCAGTTGTAAAGATACCTTCTTCCTCACTATCCAAATTTAATAAATATTTACTTTTAAATATACTCCCATCTACTTTCATAGCGCCAGTCATTCCTTTTTCTTCATCAACTGTAATAAATACTTCTAATTCAGGATGCGCTAAATCATCAGAATCTAATATAGCTAATGCTATTGCCACAGCAATTCCATTATCTGCTCCTAATGTGGTTTCTGTGGCATATATGCAACCATCAATTATTCTTAAAGCTATTGGATCTTTTTCAAAGTCATGTTCGATTCCTTCATTCTTTTCACAAACCATATCCATATGACCTTGAATCATAACTACTGGAGCATTTTCATACCCTGACGTAGCTGGTTTTCTAATAATAATATTTAAGAATTCATCTTGTATTACATCCCAGCCCTTATTGTTAGCTAAATTAAGCAAATAATCTGAAATTTCTTTTTCATTTCCTGAACCCCGTGGAATTCTAGTTACCTCTTCAAAGTAATAAAATACTTTTTCAGGTTTTAAGTTCTTTAAAACTCTTTCCATTTTGTTCCTCCTGTTAAAATAAATTTATTTACAAAGTTACAAAGAACAATAGTTATCCAATAGTTCATCTATTGTTCTACCATTGTTCTTTTTATTATTCTTTGTTCTACTTGATATAATTATTCTACATTTCCAATTCTATTGAAAGGGAAAAATCTAAACAACACCTTCCCAATTATCTGATCTTCTGATATGTAAGGATTATTCCAAAATCTTGCATCATAAGATATTGGTCTGTTATCACCTAAAAAGAAGTAGCATTTTTCTGGTACATTAAAGGTTTTTGCCTGTCCTGTCGACCCTATAACATATGGTTCATATAATTTTTCACCATTTACAATCACACTTCCATCTTCTTTCACTTCAACCTTATCACCAGGCAACCCGATTAGCCTTTTCACAAGCCTCTTATTGTCTAATTCTAAGGATCTGAAAACTATTATCTCTCCACGTTCTGCTTTATTTATATCGAATATTTCGTTTACATAAAGTCTGTCACCAGGTATGATTGTATCCTCCATAGATCCAGTAGGTACCGTCACTAAAATAAATACAAATTTATTTAATAAAAGTACAATAACAAGCGCCACTAAAATAGGTATAATCCATTCTTTTATAAAATACTTCATAATTTCACATCCATCCTTTATTATTGTTTATTTTATTTACAGAAGTATTTCATTAAATACCCTCAAAAAGTTACCGCCTATTATAAGTTTAACATCATCACTAGAAATTCCTCTCTTCAGAAGCTCTTCAGTTAATAAGACTGTTTCTGCATGAGATTTCAATCCATCACTATTATGTGGTTCAAATTTAAATTTAAGTTCACTTTCATAGTAACCATTACAAAGATCAAATCCATATCCAACATGCTTAGCTCCAACTAAATTAACAATATATTCAATATGGTCGCAAAGCTTAACAATTGGGTCTTCTCCTTCTTTAACGCCTGCTATATTCAAATAAGCATTTAACCCTATAACTCCATTTCTTTCTGCAATCGTCTTGATTTGTTCATCATTGAGATTTCTCATTCTACCATGTATTTTTCTAACACATGAATGTGATGCAATAAAAGGTTTATTAGTAAATTTAGCAACATCCCAAAACCCTTCATCATTTAGATGACTTACATCGATCAACATATGCATATCTTCTAATTTTTTTACTACTTCAACACCAAATTTAGTAAGTCCACCCTTTTGACCTTCTTCAACAGGACTGAAATGACAACCATCTGCTACATAATTTCTTCTGCTCCAAACTAATCCAGCAGCTCTAACTCCTAATTCATAAAAAACTCTTAAAAGTCCTATATCATTACCTATTGGTTCTAACCCCTCAAAGGATAAAATAATTGCAATTTTATTTTGATTAATTACATCATTTAGCTCTTTTTTAGTCTTGACTAATACAACTTCTCCATCACAGGTTTCTATATCTTCTAATAAAGCCCGTATTTGTCCTAAAGCAACACGTAGTGCCATTTCAGGCAAAAATATATCATCAATATATAATGATGATACTATTATATTAAATCCTGCTTTTTTAAAGTTTTCAAGATAATTCCGCTTAATTACTTCTTTTTCTCCGGCCATGTATCTATTATATATTTCTCCTGCAAGATCTAAATGAGTATCAACTACAACAGAACTCTTATGTAACTTTAAAGCTATTTCTTTATAATCCATCTTAATCTCCTTTATTGCTAATATTAATTCTATTATAGTTAGTTTGTAATTATTTTACAAGGGAATTTTTGAACAACAGAAGAACAGATAACAATTGTTCTCACATAATTCTTCTATTGTAACGGACATATTATTTTAATATCTTTCGTTGCCTTATTTAAAATCTCATTACCGTTTTTGGTTACTGCAACAATATCCTCTATTCTCATTCCTACTTTTCCAGCTATGTAAATTCCAGGTTCTATACTAAAAACCATCCCTTCTTCTAAATATCTATCATGACTTGCTTTAATGTCTGGAGCTTCATGAACTGAATATCCTATGCCATGACCTAATCTTGTGAAGAAATAATCACCATATCCAGCATTCTCAATGATTTTTCGTGATGCTTTATCTACATCAGGGATATAGGCTCCTTCTATTGCTGCTTTTTCCCCGGCCTCTTGAGATTCTAAAACTATTTCATATATTTTTCTTTCTTCTTCAGTTATGCCTCCAACAAATACTGTTCTTGACATATCTGAACACATATTGTTATATTTACAACCCCAGTCGAGAACTATTACATCCTTTTTTTCAATAACTCTTTGATTATCATTATAATGCGGATAAGAAGAGTTTGGCCCTGAGCATACCATTGTAAATCCTTCATCAGCACCCTTTGCTTTAAATATCTCACTCATCTTATTTGCAATATCAACCTCTTTTATACCAGGTTTAATAAATTCCAATAATTCTTCATATGACTCATCTGTAATTCTTGCAGCTATTCTGAGGTTTTCAAGTTCTTCCTCATCTTTAATCATACGCATTTCTTCAAGAATAGGTTTTCCATTAATAAATTTTACATCAATTGCTTCCATTATTTGAAGTATTAAAATAGCTCTTTCAGTAGAATTAACACCTATTGTTTTTCCTATTAATCCATTTTCTTCAAATGCCATTTTCACTGTATCTGTAAATACGTCTCCGTCAAACCAACCATAAACTTTAACATCAGTCCCTAAAACAGCCTGAACTTCTGCTACTGTCAAAAGATTACATATGTAAAAATACGTCCCATCCTTTTTTATTATTAATGCCTGAAACCTTTCACACAAATGTGTGTTATGACCCATTAAAAACTCCATTTCTTCTGATGGTGCAACAAGTAATGCGTCTAAATCCTTTTTTTGCAAAATTGTCACAAGCTTATCCAAATATTTCTTGTTCATTAATTTCATCCCCTTTATAGTAATATCTTCTAATATATTAATATAATTATAAATCTCTTGACATAAAATAGCAACCAAATCTTTATCATTTTGAATAGCCTTCAATTTTCGCGTTACACATTTAATGTATACCACAAAATCCACTTATTTTACATATATTAGAATCTTACAATTTTTCGTATTTACACTACAGATGGTTCTAAAAGTAAGTTTCCAGTTTTAAATCGATTCAAATTTAGCATACTTACATCAATTGTTGGTTTTTCTCCTAGTATCATTTCAGACATAACTACTCCTGTTATAGGTCCAAACATAAAACCATGTCCACTAAATCCAACTGCCATATAGAACCCTTCCACATTTTCCGCTTTATCATAAATTGGTTGTTTATCAGGTGTCATATTATAAAGTCCTGCCCATTGTCTAATAACTCTTAGCTTCGAAATTGGCGGAAGGATGTCATCAACAGTTTTAGCCATTTCCTCAATAAAATGCCAGCTAGATGTTACTCTTAAATCTCTTGGTTCATTAGCATCACCCCTACCCATTATAAACGAACCATGAGGTGATTGTTGTACATATAAATTTAAACCAAATGACATTACCATTGGTCCTTGCATAGGTTCTACGGGTTCTGTAACAAGAATTTGATGTCTTTCTGAATAAACAGGTATATCTACTTCAACCATTTCACTTATCTTTTTAGAAAAACCATTAGTTGCATTAACTACACAATTTGTCGCTATATATCCTTTATCAGTTTCAACTCCAACTACTTTATTTTTCTCAACCTTTATTCCAGTAACCTCTGTAAATGTATTAAATTCAACTCCGAGTTTTTTTGCAGCAGAATAAAACGCATCTGTTGTATGGAAAGGATTTAAAAATCCGTCTTTTTCACAAAAAGCTGCACCTTTTAATAATTTTGTATTCAAATAAGGAACAATTTCTTTTGCTTCTTTTAAACTTACCATTCTAGATGGAATTCCACATGCATGCTGAACTTCTATATTTTTTTTAAACTGCTCAATTTCTTTATCTGTATCTGCGATTAATAGATATCCTTTTTGTTTAAATTCGACATCTCTGTTATATTCAAGTATTTCATTAGCATTCTCATAAAATTCAATGCTCTTTTTTCCTATCTTACAATTCATTTCAGTTCCCCACTGCATCCTTACACCTGCACCACATCTACCAGTAGAGCCACTGCATATATAGTTTTTCTCTATAACAACTATATTTTTTACACCTTTTTTAGCTAGATTATATGCAATCGAACATCCAGAAATTCCAGCACCTATAATAACTATTTCTGCACTATTCTTCATTGTTTCTGCCCTCCTCTGCTATCAACCCTAACCTTACTCCTACTACAGGAGGTCTTGTAGTTTGAAATTTAACATCTTTTATATTTTGTCCAGTACTCATAGCAATTTCTTTCATTACTAATTGACCACAAGTTTTTCCCTGACAAGGTCCCATTCCTATGCGTGTTATTCTCTTAATTTCATCATATGTTACATAGCCTTCCTTTATTAAATCTCTAACTTCTTTTAAAGTAACATCTGAACATCTGCAAATAATTGTATTTTCATCCATATGATTACACCTCAACCTTAATATTTCTAAAATCATACATATATTTTCTATCCACCTCAACTGTAATTACAGGTGTTCTATCGAATGATTTAGGATTTAATACCTTTAATACTTTTACATCAGCTAAATACTTTCCTTCCCTATCTAAACCTTTTACCACCTTGCCTTCCTCTGGTAGCGGCAAAAATTCATATGGAATCTTCATCAAAACTTTGTCATTTGATTTTGAACCATCAACTACCATAATTGCAAGTCCAGGACATTTACTCAAACATATTGCACAACCAGTACAATTATCAGCCTTTACTTCTGGTATATTATTTATATCTTCACCTACATTAATTGCATCAAATTTACACGCAGTTTGACATGGATTACATGGAATTTTTTTATAACACTCCACCACTGCAACTGGACCCTTATTAATTCTATCTAGTGAAGGAAATTTTTCCATAACCATTTCTATACTTGGTATTCCTGTTTGCTCAAACATATTAACCCTCCTCGTTATCTTACTATCTGCTCTATTCCTGCTAAAATATGTTCACCTACAGGACCTGAACGAAGTTCACTCAATTGTTTTAAATAATCCATTTTTTTATCTTCAAAGTCCTCGGCTTTATGACCAATTTTAGCTGCAGCACAAAGACCTGCTAAATATCCCTCAACCATAGCGGCACTTGCCTCTTCAACACCTGATATGTCTCCTGCAACAAATAAATTTTCGATTGTCGTTTCATAATCTTCATTCCTAACAGGAACTGTACCACTTAATTGAGGAACATATTTCATTTCACAACCTCTCATTGATAGCAACTCATTCAAAGGTGTTAATCCTACTGAAATGCACATTACATCAGCATCAAGTGTTTGTTCTGTACCTGGTATTTGTTGAAATTTATTATCTAATTTACATATTACCGCTTTTTCAAGATAATCTTTCCCTATAGCCTCTTTAACTGTGTGTCCTGTTAAAATTGGAACACCCATTCTCCTTATCTTAGATGCATGAACTAAATATCCACCTATTTTAGGTGCTGCATCAAGTATTGCTACTACTTCTACTCCTGCTTGCATAAGTTGATAACTTACTATTAAACCAATATTACCTGCTCCTACCATAAGAACCTTGTTTCCTGGTTTTACACCATATACATTCATTAAAGTCTGAACTGCACCCGCACCATAAATACCAGGTAAATCGTTATTTGGAAATGCAAGAGACTTCTCGAAAGCTCCAGTACAAACTACAACAGCCTTTGGTTTTATTTTAAAATAATTATCTTCTTTATATAACACTGTAATGATTCCATCTTCATACATTCCAACAACTGTGGTATTTGTCATAATCTCAATGTTTTCTTCATATTTTTTTAATTCATTCAGTAAAATATCAGTAATATCAATTCCTCTCGTTGATGCATATTGCTTTTCCGAACCAAAAAACATATGTGTTTGCTTTACCAGTTGTCCACCTAATGATTTATTTCTTTCTATAATAAGAACCTTTGCTCCACTTGATGCTGCACTAATTGCTGCGCACAAACCAGCAGGACCTGCACCCACTATAACTAATTCAGCTTCTTTCATGCTATCACTCCTTTTCCTTCCTGTGTTTGTACTACCATTCCTTCAACTAAATCTGTGGTACATGTTTTTACATTTGGAACACCATCTACAACCATTAAACAAGATGAGCAATTTCCTATAGCGCAGTAAAAACCTCTAGGTCTATGTAAAAACAAACTTTTTCCAAGAACCTTTACCCCTGCAGCATGCAATGCTGCTGCTATTGTTTCGCCTTCATATCCTTCTACTTCTCGTCCATTAAAAGTAAATTTTATTCTTTTACCTCTATTAAAATCGAGAACAGGGTGATTTTCAATTCTCATATACATTCTCCTCTAATATATTTGAACTACTCACATACATTATTTGCAAATTACATGCCATATTTATTTTTATTGTATTTATTAAATTAAACTTGAATATCAAACAAATTATAAAATAATTCTTTGTTTTCTTTGTCGCATTTTCGACACTGTGTCAATTTTTCGACACACAAATTGACAGAATAATCAATTTATTTTCATATAACTTCAAATATTTTATGAAAACACAAAATTGAAAGTAACACTCTACAACGTTTAAATACTAGTAATATTGAGATCCAAAGTGATCTTTTCGTTAACACCACTTCATTCAACAGTTATTATCGTCAGTTTTCTGACATATAAATCATCACGATTATTAACTTTTTAATTTATACATTTTGCATTTTTTTAAAGTTATTGATTTCCCATCTAAAAAATGCTATAATTAATAGATATGGTATTATAATCCGTTAATTACATTAAAATATTTAACATATATGTAATTGCTTATTTGGAGGAAATTAATGAAGATAATTATTATTGGTGGAGGTAAAGTAGGTTACACATTGGCAAAACAACTTTCCACAGAAAATCATGATATTACTGTCATCGATAACAATATCAATGCACTTAATCGTGCAGATGAAACTCTTGATGTAATGTGTATAAAGGGTAATGGAGCTAGTGTGGAAATTCTGCAAGAGGCAAATGTAGCTGCTTCTGATTTATTGATAGCTGTAACTGATGGGGATGAGCTTAACATGATTTGTTGTGTTATTGGCAAAAAGCTTGGTGCTAAGCATACTGTTGCTCGTATACGTAATACTGACTATTCTGGTGAACACAACATGCTTAAAGAAGAACTTGAATTAGATTTAGTAATTAACCCTGAAATGGATGCTGCTGCAGAAATTGCTCGTATTTTACAATTTCCATTCGCCGCTAATGTTGAGACATTTGCAAATAATATGTTGGAAATGGTTGAATTTAGAGTAATGGAATCAGACCCAATAATTAATATTCAACTAACGGACCTTACTAAAAAATTACCTTCCAAGGTTTTGTTTTGCTCTGTTAAGCATAACAATGAAGTTATTATTCCTAAAGGAAACTACATATTTGAAGTTGGCGATGTGGTTTATGTAATTGGTGAAAGAGGTGGCATTTCTAAATTTTTTAAATTCTTAGGTAGAAGTGCACAAAGAGCTAAAAATGTTACGATTGTCGGCGGGAGCAGAATTAGTATATATTTAACATGGTTACTAACAGAAACAGGTATTAATGTAAAAGTTATAGAACTTAATAACAATAGATGTGTTTTATTAAGTGAAGTTTTACCTCAAGCGCTTATTATATGTGGAGATGGTACGGATCAAGATGTGTTAGAAAACGAAAATATTCATTCAACAGATGCTTTTATTGCCCTCACAGATAGAGATGAAGAAAATTTAATTAGTTCAATTTATGCACATCAATGCGGTGTTCCAAAAGTGATTTTAAAAATTAACCGTGTGAATTATATACCTATTGTAAATCAACTTGGTTTAGATAGTATAATAAGTCCTAAATACACTGCTGCAAATAACATATTACGATATGTTAGAGCTTTAAATAACTCTAGAGGTAGTGCTGTTGAAAAACTTTATAAAATTTTAGATGACAAAGCTGAGGTTGCTGAATTCACAGCTAATAGATCTACTAAATTTCTAGATGTTAAATTAAAAGATTTAGTTCTAAAAGAAAATATCTTAATAGCTGCAATAGTTCGCAACAAAAAAATAATAATTCCTTATGGAAATGATTTTATAAAAGATGAAGATAAAGTTATCGTTATTACAAAAATAGGTTTTATTTCAGACCTTAACGATATTTTAGGTCAGTAATTTGGAGGACAAAAAATGAACATGAGAGTTGTACTTAAGCTATTAGGTACAGTATTAATGTGGGAATCAGTTTTAATGATTCCTTCACTTGTAATTGCTATACTAGATAATAGTTATGAAATTAGTGCATTTATTATTTCCATAATAATTATCGGTGTACTTGGTTTTTCTTTAATGAATATAAAAACCAATGGTTTTCAAATGAGAAACAGAGAAGGTTTTGCAGGTGTTGCTATATGCTGGGTTGTTATGTCTTTACTTGGTGCTTTACCCTTTTATATTAGTGGTGCTATTCCAGCATATATTGATGCAGTATTTGAAACAGTTTCTGGTTTCACAACTACTGGTTCAAGCATACTAACAGACATTGAAATTCTGCCACGTGGTATACTGTTTTGGAGAAGTTTCACTCACTGGATTGGAGGTATGGGGGTACTAATACTAACATTAGCACTTATGCCATCACTTGGAGCTCGTTCAGTTTTTCTAATGCGTGCAGAAAGCCCGGGTCCTTCACCTGGAAAATTAGTCCCTAAAATATCTGAAACAGCTAAGCTATTATACATAATCTATGCTGGAATGACTATTATTCAAATTATACTTTTAGTTATAGCAAAAATGCCACTTTATGATGCATTTATTCATGCTTTTGGTACTGCAGGTACTGGAGGTTTCTCAAATAAAGGATTAAGTGTTGGGGCATATAACAGTCCCTTAATAGAATGGATAATAACAATATTTATGTTATTATTTGGAGTGAACTTCTCACTTCATTATCTTCTTTTAAAAGGAGATTTTAAGTCAATTCTAAAAAATGAAGAGTTTCGTTTATATTGGTTAACTGTTTTAATTTCCATTATAATTATATGTATTAATGTTTTACCATTATATAATTATTCTGTAGCCGATTCTCTTACAAAGTCATCATTCCAAGTTGCTACTGTTGTTACTACTACCGGTTACGCGACAACAGATTTCAATTTATGGCCTATGCTTTCAAAATCAATACTTCTAATGCTTATGTTTTTTGGCGCATGTGCTGGTTCTACTGGTGGTGGTATAAAATTTATAAGAGTATTGTTGTTATTTAAAGCTGTTGCATATGAAATAAGACATACGGTTCATCCAAATTCAATAGGCACAATAAAAGTTGATGGAAGAAAAGTAGATATAAGTGTTATGTCTAGTATAATGATTTTCTTTTTTGCGTATGTAGCTACAATGATTATTGCAATATTAATAGTATCTTTAGATAATTTTGATTTTATGACTACATTTTCAGCTGTTTTAGCTACTATAAGCAATATTGGACCGGGATTTGAGATAGTTGGTCCAATGGGTAATTATGCAGATTTTTCAGTGTTAAGTAAAATTGTATTAACTTGTTGTATGATTATAGGAAGACTTGAGGTAATGCCTATTTTTGTATTAATGTCACCATCTATATGGAAAAAAAGATAGTTATATACTAATTATAAAATAAATGTCGTTTTTAAAAAGAACATCTAATAAAATGTTCTTTTTTTTATAATATAGTAATATTTAAGTTCTATCAAGTATCCAGTGAACTATATAGAGTGCAATAGTAACCGCACATACAACAAAGATATTCACTGTAAAAAGTGTAGCTCTTCCAAGCCAGTGAATGGATTTAAAAACTGCCATGACGCCTACACCAAGGAAAAATAACTTTATGTTGTTTGCGTTTTTATTTTTTCCAATTTTAAAAGCGTTTTTTATTATGACCTTAACGATGATAAATACTGCTACAATAACAATGCAAGAAGAGATGATGCTTCCCAAGGAAAAAGAAATATTAAAATTAAGTGGTTTTCCAATTATGAAGTTACGGATTATGACTATTGTCTCCGCTGAGACAATGATATTGATTGCACCAAGAAAAGACAAAACATAACAAACGATGTCTAGAAATTCTAGTAATTTTTCTTTAATGCTTCGCGGAGGTATGCTGAAAATTATATCATCACAAAATACTTTATAATCTTCTCCCACGACTGTCTGAATACCATCACCCCTTTTCTGAGCAGATAAAGTCATTTCCAATAAGTCCTGACGTATTATCTCCTGATTATATTCAGATATATTTGCTCCGCGTAAATAGCAAATCATAGCTGTTAATGCTTCATTGTTTTCATCATTTACTTGTTTATTTAATTCATTGTTTATTCGGTAAAGTTCTTTTGTTTGCTTGTTCAATTTTGTGACCTCCATAGCTAAACAGCATATTCACAGCATTTCCAAGTACTAGCCAATTTAAAACAGGTTTGTAATGACACTATGCATTATACTTAATCAGAGAATTTATACTCGATATCCTCTTCGAGTAATTATTTTATCATCTTTTATATATGTAGAGCCGTTACCGACAATTACTATACTAAGCATGTCTACTAACTCATAATTTATAGTATTCAAAGTACATATATGCACTTCTTGATTTTCTCTTGTTGCATTTTTTACTATTCCTACAGGTGTTGAAGAATTTTTATACTTTTTAATTATATCAAATGCTTTTTCTAAATAATGGGGTCTACCGTTACTTTTTGGATTATACAGACATATTACGAAATCACCTTCTGATGCTAATTCTACTCTCTTATATATTAGTTCTAATGGAGTTAGTAAATCGCTTAAACTTATATGGCAGAAATCATGCATCAGAGGTGCTCCAAGAACGGAAGCTGCCGCCGTTGATGCGGTTACACCGCTTATTACTCTTACATCTTCATCTTCTGACATTTCCAGAACAAGACCTGCCATACCATATACTCCTGCATCCCCAGAACTTATTACAGATACTACCTTACCCGTTTTTGAAATTTCTATTGCTTTTTTAACTCTATCTATTTCTTGTTTCATGCCATTTGAAACAATTTCTTTTTCCTTTATTAAATCCTCTATCAAGTTTATATACGTTTTATATCCGACTATGACATCTGAATTTTCAATGGCACTAATAGCTTCATGTGTCATTGTTTCATAGCTTCCCGGACCTATTCCTATTACATATATCATTTATATCTCCCATTTCTTATTTATTAGTATAGTTGTAAAATACGAAACTTCCTCTTTTTTAATGCTCTTTATATCTGAATATACTTTTTCTTCGTTCTTTGATGAATTACTTACCACTATTGAATGTTTTTCAAGTTTTTCTTCTAGTAAAAGATTTATAATATCATCGAAGTTTTTATATACCTTCATCAATACAATAGAATTTTCATTTTTTACATATTGTTTTATTTTATCTAAACTCATTGTTGCAGGTACTACTACTAAGGCATCTTCACCTTCAACCAACGGAAAGTTATTTTTAGATGCTATATCTAAAAATGACGTTATTCCGGGTATTGTAACTACTTTTACTTTATCCTTGAGAATTCTTAATAAATATATATATGTGCTGTATACCATAGGGTCACCGATAGTAACAAATCCTACGTTTTTCCCTTTTAACACATCACTTTCTATTTCCGAAGCTATATTATTCCATGCATTCTGTAACTCTTTTGTATCATAATTCATTGGAAAATGCCTGTCTTTAATCAAAGTGCTTTCTTTTAAGTACCCTCTGACTATTTCATGTGCCACACTAAAAGAATCTGCACTTTTCGCTGTCGGAACGTACAATACATCTAATTTTTGCAATACGTCAATCCCATATTTTGTCACTGCATCAGAACTTCCGACGCCAACTCCTATTCCATAAAACATAATTGTTCTCCTATTCATCTAAATGTTGTAAAGCAATGCATTGCAAATTGCTGCCGCAATGTTGCTTCCCCCTTTTCTACCCTTTGCAACTATATACTCCACATTTTCCAAACCCATTATCAGTTCTTTAGCTTCTACTACATTTACAAATCCAACAGGAACTCCTATAATCAGCTCAGGCTTGAATTTTCCTTCTTTTATTATTTCATATAGTTTTATTAAAGCTGTAGGAGCATTTCCTATAGCAAATATTACAGAGCCCTCTATCTTTGATGCCCTCTCCATAGAAATTGTAGCCCTTGTTTCTCCTCTTTCTTCAGCTTCCTTTAAAACATCTTCATCCGCCATGAAGCAATGAACATTTACTCCATATTTTCCAGCTATCTTTTTATTTATGCCTGCAAATGCCATATTGGTATCAGTTACTATAGTTGCACCGTTTTTTATTGCCAGTTTTGCATTTTTAATAGCATTTTCTGAAAAGCATAAATTTTCTAAATAATCAAAATCCGCCGAGGTATGAATTGCTCTTTTAATTATTGGTTCTTTTTCGGAGTCTAGCACTATGTCCCCTAGCTCTTTTTGTATTAATTCAAAGCTTCTTTTTTCAATATCATGAGGTTCTACAAATTTTATATTGTTCATTTTTTCTCCCTGTTATAAAACAATTATTTATATTTAAAATCTACTGTGTAATTATCTATAGATGCAGCTACTGTTACTGAATTTTTTATTGTTTTACTTATTATCAATTTTTTATTTTTATTACCTGCCATAGATGCCCTTTCGCATACACTGTCAACTCCTGCTATAGATTTTACAAAATCAGAGCTGGAAAATTTCCCTTCCAAATTGTTAAGCTCTTCTTTGGTATAGGTATGAAATGGAACCTTGAAAACTTCTGAGGCTCTTATAATTCCTTCCTCTTCGTTTTTTAAATCTATTGAATTTATAGACTTTAATGCAAAATGTGATATTTTATTTTCACTTAATACATCTTTTATCGCTTTGTATATAGTATTAAAATCTGTCCCTTTCCTACATCCTACTCCAACTGAAATTATTCTAGGAACTAAATTTAAAGTGTTTTTAAATGGTTTTTTATCACTGTCTAAACTTACACATATACCTATTTCTTTTTCATTCATATCCATTTCTTCGGGTATTTCACCCTCTATGTTAAAATCACTAAACAATCCTATTTTTTTATTTTCAAGTATGTCAGCTGCAATATCTCTTGCAGATTTTAGGCTTAGTATCTGCATATTTTTATTATTAGCCCATTCATCAACTGCAAATTTTCCATTGATATCAGTAGCTGTAGTAATTATAGAATTTCCACCTGTTATTTCTGCAATTTTTCTAGCAAGTTGATTAGCTCCACCTATGTGTCCACTTAAAAGAGAAATAACATTTAAACCTTTTTCATCAATACAAATGACAGCAGGGTCGGTTTTTTTACTCCTGACAAAAGGAGCAATAGCCCTTACTGCAATTCCAGCAGCCCCTACAAACACTATGCAATTTTTATCTTTAAATGATTTTTCAGTGCTTTTATATAAATTTTCTTGTCTGATTACAACATTAAGAGCTGAGTTTACATATTTTTCAGGTACATATGCTGTTATATCATGTTCTTTTAATCCCTCTATAATTTTATCACACAGTTTGGCACCATTACTTGAAAAAGCATATATATCTATATTCATTTAATCTTCACTCCTAGATGTGAGAGACACTGTACCCAAAGCATTGTATATTTTCCCCATGTCAAGTGATTCTCTTACGGAATCAGCTAACAAATCATATTGACTTTCTTTGTAAGATTTTATATCAAATTTTTCTAATTCGTCAACGTTCATGCCTTTTTGTTTTAATAATATATTTACAACAGAATTTACGACGTCACTGTTGTCGAATATTCCATGAATATAGCTTCCTGCAACATTATCACAAACACATCCATCATATTTATTACTTGATTCTCCTGCCGATATCTCAATTGTATTCAGACAATCACCCTCTAAAATCTCCGTATCGCCCATATGAATTTCATATCCCGTAACATTAGCTCCTGACAGTTCATGATAGAATCCCTTTATTTCATTTATTTTACCATTTACCTGCGTTCTTGTTTTTTGCTTATAAAATGTTGTTATATTTTTAAGAAGTCCCAGACCTTTTATACTACCGCCAGCCTCAACATTATGCGGATCATTAATCATTTCTCCAAGCATCTGATAACCACCGCAAACACCAAAAACTGCTTTACCTTCACTTGCATGTCTTATTATTTTACCTTCAAGTCCTGATTGTCTGAGCCATTTCAAATCCTCAATTGTGTTTTTAGTTCCGGGTATGATTATCATGTCAGGAGTTCCAAGTTCTCTTAGATTCTTGACATACCTTAGTGATACTCCCTTAATCATAGAAAATACATTAAAGTCAGTAAAATTAGATATACGTGGCAGCCTTATAACAGCAATATCTATGATGTTGTAGGTTTCATTCGATACTAATTTTTCAGAGAGGCTATCTTCATCATCTATGTCAACATTTAAATACGGAACTACTCCCAGAACGTCAACATTAGTTATGTCTCTTAGCATATCTAGTCCAGGTTTCAATATTTCTACGTCACCTCTGAATTTATTAATAACGAAACCTTTAACCCTCGATTTTTCTTCTTCATCGAATAAGAGCATTGTTCCTGCTAATGATGCAAATACTCCACCCCTGTCTATATCTCCAACTATAATTACAGGTGCATCAACCATTTTCGCCATTCCCATATTTACAATATCCTGCTGCTTCAAATTTATCTCAGCAGGACTTCCTGCACCTTCAATTACTATTATGTCGTATTCATCTGCCAATGAATTAAATGATTTTAAAATATGTGGAATAAGCTCATTTTTGCATGTGTAATATTCCTGTGCTGTCATATCTCTTAAAACCTCACCATTTAATATTACCTGTGAACCCTTTTCACCTGTAGGCTTTAACAAAATGGGATTCATTCTTACGTCTGCATCAATACCAGCAGCTTCAGCTTGCATAACTTGCGCTCTTCCCATTTCTAAGCCTTCTTTAGTTATGAATGAATTAAGGGCCATATTTTGTGATTTAAATGGTGCTGTCCTATATCCATCTTGTTTAAATATCCTGCAAAGTGCGGCGGTAATTAAGCTTTTGCCTGCATTTGAAGTTGTTCCTTGAACCATTATAACTTTAGCCATAGAATTATACCTTTCTTTTTTTATATCATATTCTCAATTATATCAACATATCCTTTTTCATGTTTTCCTGTTATTGAACTGGTTTGATGATCAGATACGATAATTATCTTTGTTTTTTTCCCAACATTCATATAAATTTCTTTTAAAAATTCTCTATCTATTTTTTCAATAAATTTAATTTTTCCATTTAGGTCTTTCCTATGTGATACTTCATCTGTTCCGTTTATATGAGCTATTACTGTATCATGATTCTTAATTTCATTTATTACAGCCTTCGATTTTTCAAGTAAATCAGTATCTGTGTCCCCAGTTGAATTTTCTAGATGAGCTAAATCAATCTTCATAGCCTTTGCAATACCTCTAACTATTTCTGCACTACAAACACAAGAGCATGATTTTTTATGTAACTCTGAAAATGTTGGCAATATAGTTTTTTCTGATACACCCCACGGGTAAAACATATAATCTTCATTATTCAATTTAAAACGGTTATTTTTTATAAAATCATTCAGACTATCTACATTTTTTATATGACTAAGAATATAATCAATACTTTGTCCAACATTTTCATGTGGTGGCATATCAACTAAATTCAATATTTCATCACTTTCTTTCATTACTATTAAATTTCGATAATCACCTATATGGTAAAACTTAATGATTTCATCTGAAATTGTGTTTTTTGAAACATCTCCCATTTCAAAATTGGTTAATCCCTTAGCATTAAATGATTCCAACTTATTATTTTTGATGCTAACTAGATTGCATCTAAGTACTACCTCATCATCAGCAATACTTATTCCAGAAGCCAAGGCTTCCAAATACGCCCTATTTTTTGGAATCAGCTTTTCTTCTACTCCTAAAATCGAAAGTATGCAAACCAAGCTATCGGGATCTCTATTAGTTGGATTAAAGCAAGTTTTCTCATGAGTTCCATCATTTATTATTTTATTTAAAATCGGAGTATCAGCATATTCTAACGGGGTCATATTATTCAGTTGTTCAAATTTACCTTCACTTATTCCATCTAATATAATTAATATAGTTTTCATTTATTACCTATTATTTCTTTTAAGTTTTCTATTAATATTTTGTTTTCATATTCAGATTTCACGGCAATTCTATAATAGCTATCATCAAGATTTCTGTAATTTGAACAGCTTCTAATAAGTATTCCTTTTTTCAACAGTTCATTATACAAATCAATTTTTTCTATTAATTTAAAAAATATGTAATTAGCATGAGCTTCATATAATTTAATATTTAGCTTCTTCATTTCATTCATCAAATATTGCCTTTGTTTTTTTACATATTGAACAGATTTTGCCACGTATTCTTTTTCTTCTAACGATGCTACTCCTGCTGCTTGAGCTATTGTTGATACATTCCAAGGAGGTCCGGACCTTTTCAAACAGGAAATAATATTTGTATTTGACGACATGCAGTACCCCAGTCTAATACCAGGAATTGCATATATTTTAGTGAATGCTTTAAGCACAATTAAATTATCATATCTTTCCATTAAATCAATTGTGCTATATTTTTCTTTATTTTCAACAAAGTCCATAAAGCACTCATCAATAACAATTGTCGTATTCATTAATTTACAATGTGAAATTACTTTTTCCAATAGTGTTTTATCCGTAATTTGTCCTGTAGGATTGTTTGGATTACATATAAATACAATATCTGTATCAATTTTTATATCATCTATTATCTTATCCGTTAATTTAAAGCCATTTTCCTCTTCTAATTTAAAGTATTTAATATCAGTTCCTACTGTCTTTAAAGCCTGCTCATATTCACTGAATGTTGGTGATATAAGTATTGCATTTTGTGGAATTATACATAAAGCAATTCTAAATATTGCTTCTGCTGCACCATTTGAACAAAAAATCCAACTTTCTGGCACTTTCTCATAATTTGATAAACCCTTTATAAGTTCTCTAGAGTTAATATCTGGATATCTATTTGAGTACTTTATTGAACGAATAATTGCTTCTTGCACATTGTCAGGAATCCCAAAGGGATTTATATTAGAAGAAAAATCTATTATCTCATCTTCATCGATTCCAAATATTTCTGATGCTCCATATATATCTGCACCATGGCTGCTGTCATTATTCATATTCCCTCCTCAAGAAATCTTTCTAAATAATACTGAGTATTAAAACTCCCAATGTCATACAAATAAATGATGTTACATACATCAGATTATTTGCCCTTTTAATATCTTCTGTTTCAATATATCTGTCATTATCTCCAATAGTAGGCTTTGATACTAATACTCCTCCGTAGTAGTTCCCTCCGCCGAGACTGATGTTCAAAGCTCCTGCGCATACTGATTCAGTTTGTGCCGAATTTGGACTAAGATGATTGTATCTGTCTCTTTTATATATTTTGTATGCATTTTTATAATCCATACCTATAATCATAGAGGCTATTATCATTAAATATGCTGAAATTCTAGATGGTATGTAGTTGGCTACATCGTCAGCAATTGCTGAAAATCTTCCAAAGTCAATATACTTTTCATTTTTATACCCTACCATTGAGTCAAGGGTATTTATAGCTTTGTACATAAAGCCTAATGGAGCTCCACCAATTAAAATAAATATAATGGGTGCAATAACACCGTCAGAAGTATTTTCAGCAACTGTTTCAACAGCTCCCTTTGCTACGGACGATTCATTCAAGTTTTCTGTATCTCTCCCTACAATGTAAGACAAATATTTTCTTGCTTCAACTATATTGTTTTCTTTTAGAGCTTTATAAACCTTCATACTCTCATCTCTGAGGCTTTTAGTTGCAAGTATGTAATAACACATAACGCTTTCTAATATTATTGCTAAAATCAAATTAATGTTTGAAACTAACTCGAGTAACAAATATGGGACAACAAAAGATGCTCCTACAACCACAATCCATAAAATAGCTCCTGCTCTTCTCTCTTCATCTTTGTTTTTACATCTTGTTCTCAGCTTTTTTTCAATTGAACTTATCATATTGCCAATTAACTTAATTGGATGAAAGAACCCGTGAGGGTCACCAATGATTAAATCCAAAATATACCCTACAATCAATGAAATCATAATTGTGCCCTTATGTTTTGGTTGTCAGAGTTTTCTATACTATATTGCACACATTTTTCAATAAAATTGCGGGCAAAATCTATATTTCCAAGAAAATGAAAATGTGGGTATCCCATGAATTTTGTTTCATCAGCAATTATACAATTACGCGGTTTCTCAGATTGAGGTTTTTTTGCTACAAATGAACATCCCTTATTTGTACTTGTGCTGTAATGAAATTCATGTACATTTATAGATTGACCCTTCTTGCACATTAAATTATCACAATTAGATGTCAGTGTAGCATATCCGAAATCCTCCAGTGACTTTGTCATGTAGCTTTGACCTTCTATAGCCCCTGCTAAATTGTACTCAATGTCATTTTCGTCTTTAAAGCTTTCCATTAGGTACATATATCCCCCACATTCTGCAAAGGTTGGTAGTCCAATATTAATCTTTTTCTTCAAATCACATAACATAGGTTTATTTTCTGATAATTCTTTCATATATAGTTCAGGATAACCTCCACCTATATATAAACCGCCTATGTCTTTAGGTAGTTCCTTGTCATTAAGTGGGCTGAATTCAACTATTTCAGCTCCTAATTGTTCAAACAAGTCTAAATTATCTCTATAATAAAAGCAAAAAGCCTCATCCATTGCAACTGCAATTTTTGTTTTACCTATCTCTTTTACGTCAGGTTCTTCATAATCTATATAATTAGAATTTGATGCTAGTTCATACAATCCGTCTATATCAATAGTCTCTAAAGCTGATTCTCCAAGTTTTGTAACTATATCTTCTAAATTTCCAATTTCCTGTGCTGTAATAAGACCGAGATGTCTGCTTTCCAACTTACAATCCTTTAAGTAAGGCAGATAACCATAAACCTTAACATCTGTATTCGATTCTATTATATTTTTATAATAACCGTATAAGCCCTTTGATATATCATTTAAAATAACACCTTTAATATTGCTTTTTTCTCTGAAATTTTTAAATCCTTCTATTAATGCACAGACAGATGCTGCCATACCTTTGCAGTTTAAAACCAATATTACGGGACAGTCTAAGAGTTTGGCTAATTCATAAGTGCTACAGGATGTATTAGTCCCTATTCCGTCATAATAACCCATTACGCCTTCAATAATGGATATATCAGCATCTTTGCTATTTTTGCATAAAGCATACTTACAATTGTTTTCGCCAATTATAAATTCATCTAAATTTCTCGATGGAATTTTTATAACTTCCCTGTGAAACATAGGATCAATATAGTCTGGACCTGATTTATAAGCAGAAACATTTTTACCACTCATTGAAAAAGCTTTTAGAAGTGATGTAGTAATAGTAGTTTTCCCACTATTACTGCTTGCTGCCGTAATCATAATTCTTGGTACATTACATTTAACTTTAATATAAACCACTTCCCTTCCCACTAATTATATATATTGGATTCTGACCCATCATCATGTCATAGCGACCGATTTTTTTTGATTTAGATACTGAAACATTTACTATTTCCACATTTTCAAAGTTATATTTTTCCATTGCTTCAAGAGCTTCGTTTAAGCTTTGAAGGGTTATAGTGTTTATTACAATGTTGACAAAAGGGTTTTTCTTTAATAAGCAATCAATTATTTCGTCCATATTGCCGCTGCTTCCGCCTATAAATGCAGAATCTGGCTTTGACAGATTATTAAGCATCTCCGGTGCGGTACCTTCTATTACTTCAATGTTATAAGCTTTAAATTTTTTTATGTTTTCTTTAATTAAATCTGAAGCATCTTTATTTTTTTCAATGGCATATAATGTTCCTCCCCTTAATTTTAGGGCAGTTTCTATGGATACAGAACCTGTACCTGCACCAATATCATACACCACAGAATCATATTTAATATTAAGTTTTCCAATTGAAATTGTTCTGACCTCGCTTTTGGTCATAGGCGCATGTCCTGTTACAAACTCATCATCTCTTATGGAGCGAAAACCCTCATCTGCTCCAATGGCATCATCATTATGTATTATCATAACTGCAAGACTATCAAATTCCATATTTGCAATAACATAAGCCTTGTCTTCTATAATTCTTTCATTACTATAAGATAAATTTTCGCCAACACAAACTTTAAGATTGCCTAAACCTTTATCAACTAATAATTTGCATATATTTTTAGGCTTTAATTCTCCGCCTGTAAGCATAAAAGTTTTTTTATTGAACATTATATTTGAAACAATGTTTAAATTTCTGCCATGAGCACTGACAAATTTTATGCTGTCCCATGATAAGTTTAATTTTGAACAAAAATACTGAAGGGAACATATTGCCGGTATATTCTCCACCGTAATATCTTCATCTTGTTTAAGTATCTCAGTTAGTTTTTTTGATAAGCTGTAAAATCCCGTATCACCAGAAACTAAAACTCCGAAATTTTTATGTATGTTGTCTTTTGAAATGTATTCATATATATCCTCTGCTTTAGAGCTTTCAAATGTATCTTTGTTTAAGTGTATAAAATCAGACAGCATCCTTTTAGCCCCAATTAAGCAATCCGATTTATTAATTAAATCTATTGATTTTTTATGTATGAAATCAAGATTACCAATACCAATTCCTATAATGCTAACATTCTTCATTAATAAGTCACCTCTTTATATTAAAGTAATTTATGATTTCATCTAATGTCAAGCCGCTTTCATCAGGTTTTCTGATTACAAGACATTCAGCACCAGTTTTAACGCAAGATTCCATTTTCTCCCTAATTCCGCCTGTGCTAGAACTTTCCTTTGTGACGAGGTATTTTGCATTAATGGTATTTATTATAGCAGTATTCAGTTCCTCGCTGAATGGCCCTTGCATACATATTATATTTTTATTTGAAAATCCTAATTCTATAGACCTTTTCAATGAACTTTCCATAGGTAGAATTCTAACGTACACTCTTCTATCATAGTTATTTAAGTTTACAAACTTATTAAGATCCTTGCTACCTGTTGTAAGTAGAATATTTCCTTCTTTATCATTTAAATATAAAACACACTCTTCAATAGTATCAAAATATTTACATTTCATATCTACAACTGATTCCCTAACAACTCTAAGGTATTCAATATTGCAATAATCTGTTGCTTTTACTATGTTTTCTGTAACTATTTTAGCAAACGGATGAGTTGCATCCACTACAAAGTTATATTTTTTTTCTAAAAATAACTCTATCATTTGTTTGTCATCTAATCTGTCTTGATGTACATTTACATTCTCTAGTTTATTTACAAACTGTTGTCCATACGCTGTAGCAATAAACAAATCTGTCATTACATTATTTTTAGATAAGATTTCAGAAAGCAACCTGCCCTCAGTCGTACCTCCAAATATACAAATATGTAAATTATTCATATTACTCAATACCTTTTCTGAACTCATGAGTGAATGTCGGATTGTAAAGCTCACTTCTTTCATATTCGTCACCGAGAAAATATCCAACTAAAATTAATGCTGTTTTATTAATATTATTTTCTTTCATCACAGATGGAAGGGTACTAATTGTACATTTAAATATTTTTTCATCTGGCCATGTTGCCTTATAAACTACTGCCACAGGAGTCTCAGGCTCATATCCACCTGCAATTAGTTCTTTAGATAATTCCTCAGTTAACCCAGAGCTTAAAAATAATACCATTGTCGCTTTATGTGATGCAAATGAACGTATGCTCTCTCTTTCTGGAACGGGGGTTCTGCCCTCCATCCTGGTAATAATTACTGATTGACTGACATTTGGTAATGTGTATTCTGCACCAATTGAAGCCGCTGCTCCACAAAATGAGCTCACGCCTGGAACAACTTCAAAATTAATATTTAGTTCCTTTAAAATGTCGATTTGCTCTCTGATGGCTCCATAAATGCTTGAATCTCCCGTATGCAGCCTGACTGTCATCTTATTTTCAGATTCAGATTTTTTTACCTCTTCTATAACTTCTTCTAAGGTCATATGTGCGCTGTTTAGTTTTTCACAGCCTTCTTTACAGTAATTTAACAATTCAGGATTTACCAACGATCCTGCATATATAACTTTATCAGCTTCTGTTAATAGTTTATGTCCTCTCATTGTTATTAAATCAACTGCTCCCGGGCCTGCGCCTACAAAATATAACATATTGTCTCCTTTAGTTTAATATACCTTGCTCATTTGAGTATATTATTAATTTAGTTTTTATTTTATTTTCAACTCTTTTATTTATATAAAAATTTGCTCTTTCACTTACTTTTTTTAAAACTTCTTTTTCAATTTTTTCTCTTATTAATATTTCAATGGCTTGTTCAGTAGTAACAGACGACAGAATCTCTTTTACAATTTCTTTATCTGCTCCAAACAACGCCGCATAGCAAGCCAAAATTTCCATTCTGAAATCACCGTTGTGAGAATGAGTATTCATCATACCCCCTGCAACTTTAACCATTTTACCTATGTGTCCGACTATTAGAATTTCTTCAAATTCCAATTCCAATGCGTAGTCTAATACTTCCCCCAAATAGTTGCTGAACTTTAAACTGTTATCTCCTCGAATACCGAGGGTTTTATCAATGAAGGATTTTGCATAATTGCCGGGAAAGGCTAAAATATCTTTGTATCCTTTTTCTTTAATAACCCTCATTTCAACTTTTAAGCTGTCAATTAAAGCTTTTTCACTCATAGGTTCAACTATACCTGTAGTTCCTATAATTGATATTCCTCCTACAATTCCTAAGTGCGGATTAAAGGTTTTTTTCGCCGTTTCTTCTCCTTTGGGCACTGAAATCACAACATTAACTCCGCCGGAATAACCATACTCGTCACAAGTCTTTTGAACATTATCAGTTATCATCTTTAGAGGGACAGAATTAATCGCAGCATGTCCAACAGGACAATCCAAACCTTTTTGAGTAACTCTTCCTACTCCCTGACCTCCATCTATGCTGATATTTCCTTTATCATTAAGACTGACATGAGCGTATATTAAAATTCTATCAGTTACATCAGGATCATCTCCGCTGTCTTTTCTAACACAGCAGCTAGCCTGTTTAGGGTTGATACTGGGTTCTAATATATCAATCAACAAGATTTCTCCACCAGGCAGCTTCACAGAAACCTTATTCACAACATCATCTGAAAGCAACATTTGCACAGCAGCAGTTGCTGCAGCAGTTGCACATGTACCTGTAGTAATCCCACATCTCAATTTTTTCCCATTTTTAACTATGTATTCTTTCATAATGTCCCCTAGCTAACTCTAATTATATACACTAACAATTTATAGGGCAGTATAATTTTATAAAATAAAAAATCTCCCAATTTCTTGGAAGATGCAATAATCCTATAGATATTTTCATATCATTCAATTATTTTAGATAATCCTCCCGAATATCATTAAACATAATTTGGCAGGTCTCCTGACTATCGGTTCATCTAACACTCTCCTTCCCATGCTATAAACACAGTGGCATATAAGTATTATCACCTTTCACAGTAGCGGGGGCTGTAACAGATTCAACTGTTTTCCCTTTTAAAACAAATCGTTACCAAATCAATACATTTTCTATTGCTTAAATTATATATTAAGCATTAATGAATGTCAATAAATAAATAAAATTCAGATTTTTATTATTTTTAGTTATTATACAGTGAAACTCTCATAAAATTATATAAGATAATAAATTTAGGGGGCTACTTATGGAAAAAGTATTCAAAAGAGTAAATGCAATATTTTTAATAGCTATCATTATTATGATTTTAATGACTATATATGGTATGCTCACAAAATCAACTGAAACAGTAATAGATGCTTCTAATGAAGCAATAAATAATCAAAAAATAAAAATATTAATTGACCCTGGACACGGTGGAGTTGACCCTGGAACATCTGGAGATCTAAAAATAGCTGAAGCTCCTATAAATTTAGAAATATCCACTAAACTTATGAAATTCTTAGAGGGTGGAGGTTTTGAAGTCGAAATGACTAGATATGATGATACTGGATTATATACAGAAAAATCTTCAACAATTAGAGCTAAAAAGAATGAAGATTTAAATAATAGGGTTGAAGCCATTAATAATTCAAATGCTGATTTAGCTATATCTATTCATCTTAATTCATTTCCACAAAAACAATATTACGGAGCACATGTTTTTTACAAAAGAAACTGCGAAACAAGCAAAATAGCTGCAGAAATGCTACAGGATAATCTCAAAGAAATACTAGATAAAGATAACAATAGAGTTCCGCAAGCAAAAAAAGATATAAGAATTATGGATAATTCAACTATACCTACAATACTTGTCGAGTGTGGTTTTTTGTCAAATAACGAGGAAGAAAAAAAGCTAATTACTGATGATTATCAAGAAAAAATCGCTTGGGCAATTTATACTGGATTGGTTAAATACTTTAATGAGCAATAGAGGACAGACAATGGGATAGAGACTTAACTTTATCACTATCCACTCGTCAATGCCACATTTTAGCAAATAAGTACTGAAATTATTATTCAAAGTAATTTATTCAACATTTTAGATTGTACAAAACAATAATACTGTAATTTTTATTATAATCCTTCTACTTCTGATTTTAATCTATCAAAAAATTCTTCCATAAATTTAAGTCTTTCATTACCAATTTCTTTAGCTTTTTTTGTATATAGTTTGTCTGGAATCTTTTTATATTTCACTTCATACTCCATAAAAGGAGTATGTTTTGAATTGTCCTTAATCCTTCCATTTTCAACGGTATTGTCTGCTAAATAATTATCAATTGACTTATTTAATACTAATCTTTGTCCATATTGACCTGACAACATAAAAGAACGTGCAATTCCTACTGCACCTATGGCATCAAGTTTATCTGAATCAAAAAGAATTTTTGCTTCTATTGTTTTAGGCTCATTCCCTGTTCTAAATCTATGTGTTATAATACAGTGCTTTATTTTCTCAATTTGTTCATTTTCATACCCTAATGTTTTTAGTATGTCTGCTGCAATCTCACTACCTAATATAGCATGATCAGTCTTACCTGTTTTATCTTCACTTTCTTCTACTCTTGCAATATCATGCAGTAATGCTGCAGGTATTAATATGTCTAAATCAACATTTTCTTCATGTTGTGCAAGCAATATACAAAGATTATGAACTCTCATAACATGATCTAAATTATGAGCTGAGCAAGTCAATTTATCTTGAACAATTTCTAAAATTTTCTTATGTAGTATATCGTTATTCATTTGATCTCCATTTTTATATAATTATACAAACAACCACATGATTGATATAATTCTATTAGTTTTTTCTTGATGTATATGAAAAAAGCCACATCTATATCTTTGTGTGGCTTCTACTTACTGATAATTGTGTTATAAGCTAAACCGTTTATTTTGCTGGTATAAACTCTCTTACTTTTATTCCGTTATTTTTAAGTTTTTCAACTACCTTCTCAAGATCGTCACCCTCAAGTCTTATTGAAATCTCCTTAATTTCCATTACTCCGGTATCCATCTGTACTATATTAGTTATATTTGCCCCGTTTTTATAGATTATTTCAGAGATTTTAGCAATAACACCCGAAAAATCGCTAGATAATATCACTAGTTTTGCATCCTTTAGACCAAAAACGTTAATTATAACATCAAAAAGAACTTTTTGCGTCAAAATTCCTAAAAATCTATCGTCACTATCTACTACAGGTAAAAATCTTACTTTTGATTTAAAGAAAATTTCTGCAGCTTCTTCTACAGGAATACTATCTTTTACTGCTTCAAGAGGCGTTGTTATAAATTCTGCTACAGGTTTTTGAAAAAACTTATTATAATCCGTTTCACCAGACTTAAAAAATTCATCATAAACAAACTGTTTTGATAAAAAGCCTACAAATTTCTTATCTTCAAATACCGGCAAAGATAAAAAGCCATTTTCCTCGATTGTTTGAATTGCTTTTTGAGCGGTATCTTTTGTAGATAAAGTTATTAATTTATTCGCAGGCATAATAATCGATCTTATTAACATATGTGCGTACCTCCCACTTATTTTTTTCCTATTATACCATAATCATCAAATAAATAATATAGGAAATATTAAGAAACACTGGAGATTTTTCTTCAGTGCATCAATTTATAGGTTTAAATATTTAACAGCATTATTGCACAACTGGCTTTCCTGCTTCAATTAACACTTTATTTTTAAACATCACAGCAGTCATAAATAACATCGAAAGTCCAGTCCCAATCAGCAACCATTCTATTTTAATCAAATCAGCTACAGGTCCATACACCAGCATAGACAATGGCATTAGTGAGCTCGATATCATACTCAAAACGCCAAATACCCTGCCTAAGAAATCCTGTTCCACTTTCTGCTGTAGCAAAACCATAAAAGGTGTATTGAATAAAGGAAGAGCAAATCCAACTAAGCCCATGAATAAGAGGTAAATCCAAAATACAGGCACTATTCCAAGAGATATGGCACAAATTGCAATAACGAAATTTGAAAGCACCATAGTATGAATTTTGTTTTCAAATCCTCCCCAGGACGCAATTGCAATCCCCCCCAACATCATACCACCCGAAAATGCAACTTCAATGGCTGTAAGGCGCCAAACCTCATCTCCAAAGCTACGAGTTACTTGCAAAGCAGTTAAAAAAGCTGATGGTGTAATTAATATAAAGTATATTGCACAAAACGCAAATATAGTTTTAACAAATCCATGGTTTTTAATATATTTAATACCTACAAGCATATCTTCAAAATAGCTAAGTTTTTGCTTTTCAAGAGCCTTACCATGAACAGGCACTTCCAAAAATAAAAGTAATATAGAAACAGCAATGGCTGCTGTAATAACATCTATAAAAAATATTATTTCAATAGATGCAAAGGTTAATAATGCTCCACTTAGCATTGGAGACAACAAGAGTAACCAGTGATTGGATACTGCTATTTGTTGCGTTAACTTTCATAAGCATATCCTCTGGCACTAGCTGTGGTATAAATGCTCCTACACTTGGCATCTGAATTCCTGATCCTATGGCACGTATAGCCGATGCTACAAATAGCAACCATATTAAATTATATCCTGCAAAAAACAATATGGCTAAAATAAGTGTAGCTAATGCTATCATAGAATCTGATAAAATAATAAGTAGCTTTCTGTTATAATCTATCAGCCCAAACTCCTGCAAATGGTGATATAAAAAAAGGTTGGCAAAAATCCACAAACAATTGACAGTGTCATCATTGCACCTGACTGTGTTTCTAATGTAATATACCATGTAATTGCGTACTGAACAAGCATCGAACCAAAGAGAGATATGTTCTGACTAGTCAAAAATAATATTATATTTTTTTTCCAATTTTTATTCATGTTGAATTATTCCTCCAATGTTATTGTTTCTCATATCAAGTACGTGAAAAGACACAAAAATACAGGGATAAAAATTATAATATAAGATAACACAGAAAGAAATTACTGTCAACATGCTCAAGTAAACGACTTTCACATTGTTAAAGCTACTCTTTTATACTTCATTTACAATTATATTATCACTGTTTAGAATTTTTATTAAATTGGCTCCATCACCTTTTATATATTCTCCAAAATTATTAAACGTCCATTTTATGTTTCCTTCTAGTAAATCTAATAATTCTACAAATGCATTTATTTTTACATTTGAAGTATCGTCAAGTCTAACATTTATTCTGTTTACCCTATTAAATAACCATGAATTATTAAAATCACTATAGACTAAATCTAAATTGTAACAATCGGTTACTTCTACATCTATATTACTAGGTATAAATATATCAATACTGCCTGGATTTGAGTAACTATTGTTATTATTTCTTTTACTTGCAGAATAAATATATAAAGTATTACCTGATTTTTTAAACTTAATATATTCTTCTTTACTTAATTCTTTTGCTTCTTCTTGACTTATAGCATAAATATGGAGTTTACAAATACCGCTTATTTTATTGTCTTCTGTAGCTCTAATGTCCAAATTATCTATTTCATTTATTATTATTTTATTTATATTTTTATCTACTGTATATTCCTTTATGACTTCATCCATAATGTAATCTTCAGACAACACCATATTTTGCAATCTACTCATTACACCAACTTCAGTTACTGCATATACGCCTATATTTACAAATAAAATAACAAATACAATAAATATACTGAATATATCATATTTTATAGCTATATTTTCATCCTTGGACGAATATCTAAACCATAGTATTTCCAGTCCTAATAAAACTAATATTATTGGCCACATTGTAGATATCATATTCAATGCCGATGATTGTTTAATTTGTGATACAAATAATATTAACCCAAAAGCAACTAATACAATGCCCATAGAAATAGTGCCTACTCTTTTAATCTTCATCTTCAATATTCTCCTCTTCTGCATCTGTTAAGACATCGGCACTCTTTTTATTTTTAATCAACATACGTATACCAGCAAAAATAAATATTAATGATACAACAGATGTTTGGATATATCTTCGAATTTCATAATCAATTAACGGGTATAGTACTCTTTCCAACATTATCATAACCCCAATTCCTATTAATGCAAATCCAATCCACTCTGGTTTATTTCAGGGAAAATTATTTCTTGATTTTTTATATCCTCATTGGAACCATCTACTGTATGCATTGCATCAAAGAAACTATAAAACCAGATCAAGGGCAATAGAAACAGCAGCAAAGATATCCCTAACCATCCCATAAAAAATATAGAAAAAGCAAATGCTCCCATTATAATTAATCCCTTTTTCTGATAACCCAAATACATGTGTCCTGCACCAGGTATTATTGATAATGCAAGAGCTTTACTTCTTTTGTTCAATTTATTATCCATAGGGACATTTTGCGGTATTTCCGCATTGTTATATAACTGCTTTATTTCAATATTTCTCCAAGCTGAATACATATCTAGTAATGCAATCAACCATAAAATAGGATAACCTACTAAAATAATCATCAAGAAATCATTATCATACAGTATTATTGCTAAGCCCATACTTCCTGCAAATAACCCAGCAAACATTATAAAGAATATTAAAGCTCTCTCCTTTAATCCAATATACAAATGAGCCAGACCAGGTATAACTGATAATACAAATGCTATAAATTTACTTTTATCTCTCAATGTTTTTCCTCCTCTTATTTATATCATTATTTTCAATACTAAACAAAAAACTTGATGTGGAATCTACTATACTGTCTGAAAAATTGGCAATTATATTTGGATGCTTATCTATTACTATAATTGATTCAGATATTTTTGGCACTGTATCTACCAAATCAGTATAAAATCCACCAAGTGTTAATATTATAGTTACTGATGCAACAGCTACATAATAGCCAAACTGATAATTAAATATTTTCTTTTTTTGTTTTACCTTAGATTTAACTATTTTTAATTTAGGGATGTTTTTTATTACATTAGATGTAAAATCTTCAGATATAAATTCACCTGCACCTTCCACTTCTTCTTCATCAATCAGGGATAGAAAAATCTCCATACAAGTATCGCAGTTGAACAAATGTTGTTCCATTTCATTTATTTTTTCTTCAGGCAACATTTTATTTTTATAAAGTAGCCACTCAATATAATCATAATGCTTCATTTTCTTCCCTCCATTTCTCTTTTAATAATATCTTTGCCCTGTAAAGTCTTGATGCAACAGTTTTTATTGGGACATCTTCTTCCTTCGCAATTTGTTCATAAGATTTTTCTTGAAAATAAAATTTGTCTATGGTGTTTCTATAAATTTCAGGGATTTTACCTAAAACTTTTGCTAATACTTCTTTTCTTTCTTTGTCGACTAAAGAAATTTCCGGATTGCTATTATGGTTAAACGTCATATCGTCTATCATATCCGCAGTATTATCAAAAGTTTCTTCCCGAAACCTTGACTTCTTTTTTCTTATCCAATCAATAGACTTATTTGCTGCTATCTTCCCAATCCAACCCTTAAAGTTTTTATTATCATATGTACCCAGAGAAGCATAGATTTGCAGAAAGACTTCCTGTGCCACATTTTCAGCTTCTCCATAGTCCTTTATGAAATTAAGTATAATTGCAAAAATATAATTCTTATAAAGATTAACTATCTGCGTAAAAGCTTCTTCATCACCTTTTATTGACTCCCTAATTAACAAGCTTTCCTTTTCCATACCTCCCCTCCTTCCTGTACATTTATTATAACGCAGTTTAATTATAAACTACTGCAATAAAAAAAAATATTTTTTTTATTTCTGCAAACAAAAAACTTGCATAATTTAATATACAAGTTTTTTTGTTCAACAAGGTTTAATTTTACCTCGATTTACTTCATTATTTACTTAGCTGCTCTACAGTTCTCTGTATAATTGCTGCAACTTCTGCCCTTGTAGCTGTTGCTTTAGGGTCAAGTTTGTTATTATCTTTACCTGTCATAATTCCTTTTGTAACAACAAAGCTCATTGCATCTTTTGCCCATGATGATACTGTTTCTGAATCGCTGAAATTTTCAAGTTCTGAGCCTACAGCTACATTGTAACCTTTATATTTAGCATAATTATATATTATACTAGCCATTTGCTCACGAGTAATTGTATCATCAGGTCCAAATTTTCCATTCCCGTATCCACTAACAATACCATTATTCGAAGCCCAAGCTACTGCATTGGTGTACCATGAATCCTCCACATCATTGAAGCTGTTCGTTGCCGCATTCAGACTTCCTTCAAGTCTCCAAAGTATTGTAACAATCATACTGCGGCTAGTTGTACCATTAGGATTAAATGTAGATTTACTTATTCCGTTCATTAATCTATTTTTATTCATATAATATACATTTTCATAGTACCATGCACTATCTTTTACATCGGTAAATGGATTATCCCATGAGGCTAATTCATCATATCCAACTACATAATATGAGAAGTGGTTTGTAGTAAATACTACGAATCCCGTTTTATCATCATAATATGCATTCTTAATTTTGTTCAGTGTTCCGTCATCTGCAAGATACCAGATAACAATACCCTCTGCTTTTTCATTATCTTTTAATTTGTATGGCACGGATACTGTAACTGTTCCTTCACCAAAATTACTAATTTTTTCATTGTTTGATGTAATTGTCAAATCAATTACCAATGAATCTCCAACTGCTTCCTTGTTTTCTTTAGAAAGCTTATCTACATCAACCTTTTCAACACTTATACTTATGTTTGAACCCTTTGCTTGATTAGCAATACTATCAAGTGCTTCAGCATCAAATGTAAGATCACCTACTGGTGTTTCAACTTTAACATCTGCTTTTGTCTTTTGAGATATATCTTTTATTGCAGATGCAGGTATATCTAATATTGTTTTTGTTACATCTGCACTCTTTTTGATTTCAGGTGTAATAACAATTTCTTTTGACTTATTTGCTACAGCATCAGTAACAAGCTTATTTGCATCTGACGATGAAACAGTCGAAGATGCAGTTTTTCCAGTAACTGTAGCTGTAGGATTTGAAGTCGTAACTCCTTCGTTATTAGTATCTGTTGGTGCTGGTGTTGGTGTTGTTCCGCCTGTACTACCACCAGAAGATTTCTTTTGTATATTTAATGTTCCATCTGCAACTGATATGTCATAATTTTTTGTAGACTTAAATACAGGATTGTCTGTAAATTTCAAAGCATAGGTTCCTACATTATCTGTGTTTTCCAGCAATGTACCATCTTCATTATAAGCAGAGATATCTAAGCTTCCTGATAAAAGATTGCATATATCCTCACTTTTATCATTACCTTTAAGTCCTTCGTAAACTACAGTGAAAGTCGGAATCGCATTGCCCTTATATATGCTATTACTGTTTGGTTTAACAGTCAATTTAGCTTTATTAATTGTAAATTCAACAGGCTCACTACTTCCTATATATTCATTGTTATTTTCGGGTACGGAAACTATTAACTTATACGTTCCTGCTTCTATGGGAGCTTGATTTCCTGAATATTTTCCTCCATCACTGCTGGAATAAGTATAAACTAGCTCACCTTTATATTCACCAGATGATATTTCGCCACTTAGATTAACAGCTGTACCATCATATACCTTGTCATCAACCTTAACTCCGCTGATATTTACTGGTATTTTATTTACAAATGTTACAATAACATTTGTTGATGCAGTTTCATAATTTTGCATTATTATTTCCACACTTATTGTAACTTTGTCTCCTATGTTTCCCTTAACAGTTGATAATTTTACAACCCCATTACTATCAACCGTTGGTTCTGATCCAATTATAGCACTTTGTGTTGTATTAATAGAACTATGTGTAGTTACACTAGAAATATCAAATTTTATAGTTCCACAATCAGATGGAAAGCCTATAATACTTACATAAACATCGTTATTGTCAATATTATAATAAACTGATTTTTCAACATTATTAACAACTGGTGCACTAGCCTTGTTAATTATCAACTTAGCTGATACAACTGTCACAACATAGTTTTTACTTTCTCCAGAGCCTGTAATTTTCACATCAGTTCCTACTGGAGTTTTTTGTGTAGCAGTACAATTAAGCACTACACCTAAATCCTCAACCTTATCATTTACAACTAAATCTGTATCCAAATAAGTAAATGTCAATTCAGGATTTTTTTCTCCATAAGCCTTAGTTTTATCATCTACAGTAACTGTTACTGATTTTTTATTTACAGTTAAGTTGTAACTTACCTTAGTTTCAGCCCATACACCTTCTAAAGGTTCAGCAGTAGCAGTTATTTTTGCATTTCCTGAGCCTACAATAGTTACTTCTCCTGTATTTGCATTTACAACAGCAACATCAGTGTTGTCACTTGTATATGTTATAGCTCCGCCGTTTATACTTTTATTTTCAGCAGCATTAGTAAATTTGTCATCACCATATACCTTTACTACTTCACTTTGTTTAAAAGTAAGGTCTTGTGGATCACCTGATACTACTTTCAAATTTACCAAGCCTTCCTTTGTTAAAGAAGAGTAATTTGTCTGCCCTGCATCAGGAGTAAACTTTAGATATAAAGTAGCTTTTGTTCCTACAGCTAAGTTCTTAATATAATTATCATCAGCCACTTGAGTTCTCTGAGAATCTTTGAACCAGGTCACTTTTCCGTTAACCTTTTCAGCGCCTACACCTACAGCCTTTTCAGGAACAACTATTGCCGAAAGTCCGCTGCCTTTTTTTATTTCCTGTTCAGTTTCTACAGTATATGTGTAGTCAGCAGGTACAATACTTGCCTTTGCTTTAAATGTTGTAGCTCCTCCTGCAAGAGTGTAATTTTCTGAATTTGCACCAGACAGTGATCCCAGTGTAACTATAACCTCTTTGTCATCTCCTACATTAGCATCAGAATAATCTCCGTATGAAGATACGGAAATATTAGCAACTTCCTCTCCAACAAGATTTACTAATATAAGATTTCCTGTTATAGGTGATATATTAACAGTTTTGTTTCCATCATAAGTTTTAGTAATTTTCAAAGTTCCTTGTGAAATATTACTTTCACCAATTACTTTAGTAGTGATATCACCTTTTAAATCTGCTGGATTATCTATACTGTAATTATAGTTATAGTTTTCGCCAAGAATTTCATCATAAGTAGCACTGTTTGTATATATTTCTATATTCTTTCCGATTCCTGCCTGCTTGTATCTCAGATTTGTCAGTTTAGGATTAGTAATTGTGTCACCTACGCATAAATCATTTGGATTAACGGTAATTGCTATTTCTTCTACCTTTTTTCCCTCGGCATCAAATACATCCGTATTTCCATCATATTGTTTAGAATATAAAGTACCGTCATATGAACTTGGTATATGCTTTGGATTTATGTGCATATCCTTAGAATCAGTCATACCAGTATATGTACCTTTTCCATTTACAACTATGCTATAGCTTCCTGCGTTTATTATGTCAGTAACTACTTCGTATATAGGTGTTTCATTTAAATAGCTTATTTTTTTATACACAACGTCGTAATCAGTATCTTTTACAAGAATTTTTCCCGCTGAATCTTTGACAGTTACAGAAGGTACTTGACTTTGGCCGTTATATGTAAGTACATTATCGTATCCAATAGTCAGACTTATGGTATTTGTGTATGAATTTACAGATTTTAATTTTGTTTCATATGAGTTACTACCCAGATTTGCTGTAATTATACCCTCAAGATCGTAATATGTATTGCCTGCTTTAACAGTTGCTTTTATCGATTTTCCTAATGTTTCCTGAGGAAGCCTCATACAGAAATATTCATATTTCATATCCTTAAAACCATAAGGATAATCAGCAATTTCAAGAGATACAATTTCTCCTTCACGGTATTCATTGTAATATTCATCAACTTGACTATCTTGATTAGGACTAAAAGTATACACAAGATGCAATTCTTGGCCGCTATTATTTACAGCTTCCGGTCTTATAACACCTTCTTCCTCCACATGCCAATGATGTATATTTTTAATACTGCCTCCTGTTATTTTAACAGAGCCGTCAGTACCTGAATAATTAGTACCATGACCTATCATGTTATTTTCTTTGTTATATGTGGTATCAACTATATTGCCGCCTGAAATAACAATATCACCACTGCATCCTTTAGTACCGCCACCGATGAGTGCCGGCAAACTTCCAGTGTAATTTTCATCCTTATAATTTGAATCAAAATACAAATTGAATCTTCCACCAGTTATTGTTATATTGCCACCATCGGCACCGTTTCCACCACCTATGGCAGCACCACCTACACCATCTATTGTTTCGCCGTTTTCTGTAACAAGGTTATTATTGTCGTCTTTAGGCAAAACAAGATTTGAACTAATTGTACCATTACTTATACCTATATTACCACCATTTATAGTGATGTTACCGCCATTACCACCTTTTTCATAGCCGCCACCGCCGCCGATAAAAGCACTTGCGTAGCCTACATAATCACCTTCATATGTTTTATTAAATTTACCTATTGTATCATAATGTCCAACTATTGTACCATTATTAATAATTATGGTACCACCATCTCCGCCTACTCCGCAATATGTCCCATCTGAGTAATTATGAGCAGAACCTCCGCCTATGCTAGATGCATTAATCTGACCAGTGGTGTTTATTTTAATATATCCTCCTGAACCGCCCTTTATAAAGTCTCCTCCGGAACCACCTATACCAGCTGAAGAACCCAAACCAGAATAATCAGTAGAAGATTTAGCTCCTGCTTCATAATAAGCATTTTCTCTTTCTCCTATACTGGCATCGCCCTCTATTATAATCCTTCCGCCACCAAAGCCTACAGGATTTTCATAATTATCATCACGCAAACTGCCACTTGCACCTATTCCTGCTCCGCCTCCGTAGCTAATTGCATTTTTGATATACGCATCTCCTGCAATCCTGATGATGCTTCTGTCTGTTGAACCGTCTCCGCAGTCTCCGCCGCCTATACCAGCTCCGTTATATCCTTTTCCTATTGCATTGATTGTTCCACCAGTTATCTCAATTGTACGGTGATCATAGGAATTCATTAAACCCCCAATACCACAGCCTTGCCATGTTGCTTCAGCATTAACTTCTCCGCCTGAAATTTTTATCAGAAGTCTTTCATGTGACTCCCAGTTATAGTAATCATTTCCTGTTATTTTTTCATCAAAATTAGAACCTATTCCACCTTTTCCTGCTTTGGCATCAATTTTGCCTCCGGTGATAATGATGCTTTGGGCTTGTGGTTCATGATGAAAATCTCCTCCTATTCCATACTCGCCATCATAATTATATTTAAAATCATAACCTTCTTCAAACTCTGATTCATTTACAGAAAAATCACATCCACCCCATGCAGTTATATCTCCACCGTTGATGTTTACACTTAAACTATCATCTGTATCGTTAGCCCAATTATAAAACTTTGAACCAATACCTGTATTTAATCCAAATGCCTTAACTGTTCCATTGTTTATGGTTATATTTGGTCTTTCACCGCCTATTGCTACATCACGAGCACCTTTTGCAGTTATAGTTCCTCCATCAATTGTTGTATTAGAATCCGTACCACCTATACCTACGTCACCACCCATAGCAGTGACAGTTCCACCCTTTATGTTCACAGTAGAATTTTCACCACCGATTGCACAACTAGTATACAAAGTATATGTTCCACCATCATAGTTAACAAGCTTTCCACCGACATTTACATCACCATTTGCAATTTCAACTTTTGAATTTTTTCCGCCTATTCCTATTTGGGTTACATTTTCAGTTGTAATTGTTCCGTTATTAATTTTAATATCAGCGCTGTTTCCGCCTATTCCTATCTCTCCTGTAGTTTTAATAGTTCCAGAATTTATGGTTATTTTACCAGCAGCTTCAAATTCGTCAGAACTCTTATTAGAACCTATACCCGCACTTAAACCAACCCTTTCCTCTCCATTATAATCCCACATTGATTTAGCATCCAGGCTTCCGTTGCCTGATATGTTAAGAGTCGTACCTTCAGGAACATTTATAGCGGAATAATCAATATTGCTAAAAGAGCTTTTCCCTATAAGCACGTTATTTCCCTCAATTGTTAAATTTAAAGTTGCACCGCTGTTGATTTTAACAGGCGAAGCATTTATAACCTTAATATTAATACCATTCAATGTAACATTTGCTGTAACATTGCTGTCAACTTCAATCCTTTGAGTTGTTGAGACTCCTGATATTGTAATACTTTTATCAGTTTTTATCGTAATTACATCGCCTGATTTGGTATAATCAACCTCCTCTGTACCGCCTGTAATACTTAATCCATCTGCTGCAAAAGCCTGCATTGGAACAACAGGCAAAATCATACATATAATCAGTAAATATGATATGATTTTTTTAAAAATTTTTTTCATAAATAATTTCTCCTATTTAAAATTTTTAAGAATATTTAAAAAGTAGTTATTAAAGCTAGATTTATTATTTATGAACTGTCAATAAAACATAAAACATTTCTTGTTTTCAACTGGTTCAACACCCTTTCATAAAAAAATTTATATTACTCATATTTTTACTTTCACGTTAAAGTAATATGGATTATTTTAACACCCGCTATACTTAAAGTCAATATTAATAAACTATTATAATGTAAAATTTATGTAATTTTTAACATTTAGATTAGACAAAATTAATTTCTTAGTCTATAATATTAATAACAATAATTAGGAGAAATCAATGAAAACCAATAAAAATTCATCTACTAAAACTTTACCTCATGTATATGTAATATTATTTTTTCTAATATTAATTTGTTGTATCCTAACTTATGTAATACCTGCTGGAGAGTTTGAGAGAATTCAAGATAGTTATACAGGACGAACAATAGTAGTAGCTGAAAGTTATGAACGCACTGCAAGTAATCCAGTAGAAGTTTGGCGTATTCCATCAAAGCTTTTTGAAGCTTTAATAAATAAGACTACTGCTAGATTAATTTTTTTTATATTAATTATTGGTGGGTCATTTGAAATAATTATGCAGACTGGAAGCATTGTAGCTTTTTTCAATAAAATATTAGTTCTGTTTAAAAACAAAAGAATTTATATTATTCCATTATTTGTGTCATTGTTTTCAGTTTTAGGCTTTACAGTTGGGCTTACAACAACATCTATAATATTTGTTCCCATAGGAATATTGGCTGCACGTATGTTAGGTTTTGACCTTTTAACAGGCACAGCGATGGTAGCATTAGGAGCAAATGCTGGTTTTGCAGCAGGAATTTTTAATCCTTTTACTGTTGGTATTGCACAAACTATGGCAGAAGTTCCATTGTATTCAGGAGCATGGATGAGATGGATTTTACTAGTATGTCTCGTAATAGCTACAAACATATACATAATGCATTATGCTAAAAATCATGATAAAAACTCTGATATCGACCAATATGAGATTGATACATTATTGAATGATATAGAGCAAAATGATGTTCTTAATTTAAATAATAAAATAGTTTTATTTATATTTTTATCAACATTTGTAATAATTACATATGCAGCTTCAGTTTATAACTGGAATATAGATAATATTGCCGCTTTATTTTTAACAACAAGTATATTGAGTGGTTTTGTACATGGATTTAAAGCTAATCAGATTTGTAATATATTTGTCACAGGATGCAAGAAAATGATGACAGGCGTTTTTGTTATTGGTTTGGCTGCTACAATGAGGCTTATACTTTCCGAGGGGCAAATTTTAGATACTATAGCATATTTTCTTATAAAACCAATTAGCAATGCACCTAATTGGCTAAAGCTTATGAGCATGTTTTATGGAAATGCAGCTCTTGATTTTTTAATCACGTCTGGTACAGCACATTCATCAGTGGTAATACCTATAATGATTCCTATGACTGATTACTTTGGAATAAGCAGACAATCTTGTGTATTTGCTTTTCAACTAGGTGATGGCTTAGTAAATCTATGTTCACCGCTTTCCACAACATTAACTGGTATACTAGCTGTTTCTAACATTTCATATGGAAAGTGGGTTAAGTTTTTCTATCCTCTTGTAGGCATTTATTTAGTTATAGGCACAGCTTTTATATTATTTGCAAGTGTAGTAGGGTATTGATTAATTTAATTTCACCTTTCCAGTACTACTGCGTGTTATAAGTTCAGCACGAAAAACTGCTTTATGCTGTATTTTGGATTCATTTGTATTAACTTCTCCATTCATTATACTAATTGACATTTCCACTGCCTTTTTACCTATTTCTTCCTTTGGCATGGATAGAGTTGTCAATGAAAAAGAACTTAAATCTGAAAAAAACAAGTTATCATGCCCCACAACAGAAATATCTTCGGGTATACGAATATTATGTCTACGTAAAGCTTCTATAGTTCCCATTGCCATTAAATCACTTGCACACCAAATAGCTGTAGGTAGCTCATTCTTTGCAATTAATTTTTCCGTTAATGAAAATCCTGCATTAAATGTATCCGAACTGTAGCCCTCCCAAAATACTTTTGGCGTTAATCCATTTCCCTGCATAGTTAGGTTATAACCCTCTAATTTTTGAGTAATTGTTTTATTATTAGGGTAATACAAAAATAACGCAATGTTACTATGCCCCAGTTCATATAAATATTCTACAACAAGCTTTGCACTGTGGCGATAATCAAAAGTAATGCAGTTTTCTTCTTCTGTATTCACTTTTCCACCAATAAATATTAGAGGAACAATATTTCTGCATATTTCTTTAATGTGGCTTATATCACTGCTTATAGGAGAAACAATCAATGCTCCAACTCTGTTTTCACACATTCTTTGGCAGAATATTTTTTCTAATTCTACATCCCTGCTACAACTTCCAAGGAGCACACTTAATCCTTTTTCTGCTGCAGATGCACTAATTGCATTAAAAACATCATCATAAGCAGTATCCTTTCCTAATGCAGGAACAATCATACCTATTATATTAGAACGCTTTGAAGAAAGACTCCTTGCAAATGCATTGGGCGTATAACCAATATCTTTAGCTATTTGTCGAATTTTTTCTGTTGTTTCTATAGAAATATCCGAGCATCCCCGCAAGGCTCTGGAAACAGCCACATGAGACACTCCTGCCAACGCAGCAATTGTTTTAATTGTAGGCTTTTTATTCATAGTACTCCTTGTAAATACATTCTTATAATTTCTCTTTTAGTATATAATCATAACACGCATAAGCGTGGTATTCAATTATTTTTTTCTAGTATTCAATTCTAATCAATCAAAAGCTTTGTTAATTAAAATTGTAAAACACAGATTCGATACCTCTTCTAAAAGAAAATATCTATTCTGTGCTTTAAAATGTATTTTGCATTTACATCTTACAAACAATATTCATCATTATTAACTTTGCAAGCACACTAATTATAAGATGCTATGGTTAAATGCATTTAATCAGTTATTGTAACCTGTCTTGTAAATTCACTGCTAATTCCATTTCCGGGTCCTGATACAGGAGTCTGATATATAAAATAATTATAGGCTTCTAATCCTTCAAAAAACGTGTTTCCGTATTCATCCGCTGTACTTACCATGAAGTTGCTCCAAAAGCTACCTTGTACTATACACAAGTCAATTTTTGCTCCTGGAATGGCTCCTGAAACATTGAGTCTATGGGAATCATTCTTATCAACTTCTAAGAAAGGAGATGGTGAACATAGAGTAAGTTCCACTGTATAAACACCGTTTGTCTGACCATTAGTTTCATCTCCGCTTAGTGTAAGTGTAAAACTCTTGGTTCCGCCAGTTTCAGCAATATCAGATGTATTAAATACATATGCTCGTATACCAGAAATCGTAGTGATTGTAACATCACTTGCATTTATTCCGCCTGGAGTTACCGTTTGAGCTTCTCCGATATTTCCAAATGAAATAGCATATTTAGTTGTTCCATTTTTTATTTTTTGACTTATTGACGCAAATTTATCCATAGCAATATTACGCTCATTTCCTATATTTTCTTCAGTAATTTTAACCTGACCAAAGCCATTTACTATTTTGGTATCTTTATCATATAAATATAATACCAAATAATTATTTGCTTCAATATTGCCTAAAATAGTAGCGTTCAATTCACTAAGCTTCTCAAAGTTTTCTATTGCATCTATTGTCGTTCCTGCAGCAGGTGGCGCTGTACTATCAGTAGCAAATATATATCCTGCACTATAATTAGTATTTACAATGCCCTGAACTGATAATAATGAAATAGCTCCATAAGTTAGAAACTTTCTAGATCTTAAGGATAATTTTAAATGCATATTGTCTATAATCCTACCACTAAATGTCGCAAGTACTCCGCCGTCACATGCTACAACTGTTCCTTCTGTATAAGATACAGATACTGGATAATAATTTAGAGCCTCTGATAATGTCAATTCTATTGAAGAGTCGTCATCATCTTTTAATCCAATAGAAGTAATCGAATGTTCTACATACGGTCTACCTTTTATTGTAAAATCACTTAATTCAAGCTCTTTAGCACTCATTGCTTTATCAAAATTTAAATATATTTTTGTTAAATCCTCATTAAAACAAGCGCTAATAAGTTTTGGAGCAGCTGGTTCAGTTGAATCATTGTCAAAAACCGTTATTGCTGTTGCACAAGAAGCAAAATTACTATCTGTTGCTTTTTCCCTTATATAATATGTTCCTGCTGCTAAATTATCAATTTCATATGTTTGTGCTGATGCTGTTTTTACTATATTTTCATCACTCCATGAATCAGCATTATATAATTTATATTGATAATTAGCAGAATTTAGCAATGTTATTTTACCGTTATTCCCTTGGTTTGTAGGAATTGTCTTTAGGTCTGATGGAGCTAAATGCCTTGCAGGAAGTTGTATACTAATGTATTCACTAGCTTGTTTTGACTCTGTAGCTTGAAAACGGAAGTATATTGTTGTACCATACTCTTGTTCAATAAATTCCTTTAAAGATCCTGCAACAGACAAATCAACAGCACTAGACCATTCAGTCCATGGAAAAACATCTTTATATTCCATAGTTGAAATGTTGTAACCAATTATACATTCATTAGTATAATCAACACTTAATTCTGGTTTAATAGAATCTATCAACACTTCAAATGAACTTTCACCAATAAGCATATTACCTACCTCAGTAGACTTTATCTGAATGGTAATGGCATATTCTCCTGTTGTTAAAGGTTCTTCTGGCATTAAAATCATCTCTTTCATCAAAGCTTTATCTTGTATTAGAAAACCATCTGGTATTGGAGGTTTTTCTGGTTTATTAAAGTTGAGATAGCATGTTATCGAACAACCTTCACTACTATGCATCGCTAAAAGTTCATCACTGTTAAATTGTCCATTGGATATAAGTGTTCTTTCTGCGCCAGAAGATTGATTTGTAGCTATAACATTATATGTGTAATCTGTTATTCCTCCTGTAATACTTGAATTGCTATCAAAAACAGCAAATTCTACTCCCTTAGGTTTAGCATCATAATTGCCAAGTAATTCATTTAGTAAATAATAATTCTCACTACACTCTGTTAAAATCGGTGAAAATACCACTACAGAATTTGGAGCGATTGCTGAAACATTGCCAACACTCACTGTTACATCGTATGTAGCATTACTTAAGCCATAAATTGTTTTGCTTATTTTACCGTTAACAACAGGTACGGATTTTATTTCCTTTGTTTTAATCTTGTCAGTAACTGTCTCTTTTGATTTTAATACTATCGTTGCGGTATCACTTGTTTCTGCATTTGCAACATTTGCAGTTACTTTGATTATATTTGAATTTGCTGATGCACTTACATTTACACCTGATATACTTAAAGATGTTCCTACTCCGTTGGAGCTGCCACCACCACTTGACCCTGTTGCTACAGTAGTTTGTGTTACGGTCTTTCCTGATTCAACAGTCTTTCCGCCAACTGTAACTCCTGTTGTACCCGCACCTGCTGATACTGTAGTGTTTGGATTGTCAACTTTAACATCATTTGCATTAGCATAAACCTTTGATACTGTACCGGTACCAGTTACAGTCGTTCCTGAAGCTTCTGTTTTTATATTGTCTATTTTTGCCTTGCTCTCAGTTGTTATTGCTGCATTCTTTGCCGCCCTTGTAGCTTCAATACTTTTTACCGTACCAGATACATCTACTGAAGCATTATGTGCATCCAGTTTTATCTTGTCTACGGTAGAATCTGCATTAACAACAACTTTCGAATCTTCTGCTTCTATACTTACTGCACCTATTTTAGCGTTATTTGCTGTAACAGTTATTCCCGCTGCATTTACTATTACTGAACCAACCTTTCCCTCAATAAAAACATCATCTGAGCCATCTGCAATTTCAATAACCTTAACATTTGAATTGCCTGATACAACGACTCTTACCTTTCCGTCAACACGAGTAACAATTACTGTATCCATGCTTGAGTCGCCAATAATTTTAATTGAGTTCATGCCGCCACCTCTAATAACAGTACGCCCCATAACTTTTACGCTATCAAGTGTTACATCACCATCGCCAACCCCATCTCCTATAATTAAGTCACCCATTACAGTCACATTTTTTAATATTACATTTGGAGTATTTATTAAAATATTTCCATTTGGAATACTTGTATATGTACCTTCAACTTTAAAATAACCTTTTATCATATTATCCATGATTTGAGCAAATTCAGCTCGCGTTATATTACCTTTAGGATTTAATTTTGAATTTGACCCATTAACATACCCTGCAGTTACCATTGCTGCAATTTCATATTTTGCCCATGAACTTATTTTCTCTGCATCGCTAAACTCATCTAGTGATGTTAAGTCTGAGCTAGTAAGCTTAACAGAACGAGCAAGTACTGCAAATGTCTCTTCTCTTGTAATTTTGTTTTCTGGATTTAATTTCCCATCTGAACCTTTAAAAGTTCCCATACCAACAGCTTTCGCCATATCATCATGATACCAAGCTTTCTTTGGTACATCTGTAAAATTATCCAAAGATGCCTTTAACGTACTACTAAATGCACGGTTTATAACAGCTGCCATTTCAGCGCGTGTTAAATCTTCATTTGCTAATTTTTTTGCAGTCGTGCTGTTATATAAACCATTTGAAACTGCATTTTCTATTGCATTGTCAAACCAGTTTGCTGTTTCAGCCCCATATACTGGCATGCTGCAAAGCATAACTAAAACCAAAACAAATGAAATAATTCTCTCTTTTCTCATCTTACCACCCTTTCAATAATTAATTTTAATTCTTATTTCTTTACCATTTGAAAAACCTCGTTAATAGAAATTTCGATTTTATCGTCCCAGAAAATGTAATGGCCATCGGTGATTACATTTTTAAAAAACTCCTTATCAGAAAGCAACCCAAATCTCAAGGTATGAAGTCTACTTTCCATATTCAGAATTACAATACTTCCATTATCAAATTGTACTTCCAATCTGAAATTCTCTTTTGGTACAACATTTTTAATATAGCTCATATGCCACTCCTTAAAACAAAAAAATCTACTATAGAATAATTCTATAATAGATTTTTTTAAATTCATATCACCCAGTGGGTGATATTTTGTATCTTTTTAGTAGAGTAAGATTATTTTAAATGTTGTTTTAAAAGAGACCGTGAATTTACCCCAAGCTTTTCAAATACACTTTTAAGCTGTGTTTTTACTGTGTTTTGTGATATAAACAGCCTTTCCCCTATTACTTTGTTCGAAAAACCTTCCGCTGCAAGTCTCGCTATCTCCATTTCTCTTTCTGTTAGCCTTGGTTTGTTCTCTTTAAAATAATCCCTCGTAATTAGTTTTACAGCTTTTATATATGAAACATGTAGCTTTAATATACTTGAAATTACATCGCAATAAATGCCCTGATTATAAAGTTCATCTAGCAGAGGCTTTATGTAATCACAATTTTCTACAAATGGCATATATACCTTATCAAGCATTGCGATTTCAAGAGCCATTTTCAAATCAGCAAGTGCATCATTCTGTCTGAATATTTGTCTGTTTGCTGCAGCAAGATATATATATGTATAAATCTGTCCTAACAAATTTGGAAAAACAGATGCTGTTTTGATAAAATTATCAGAGTTACCGATTAATTTTAAATATTCTCCGTTTACCAAAAGTACTCTTCCATATACAATATTTAAAAAAGCCATAGAAGGAAATAAAAGCCTTGTATTCTTAAATTCACCTCTTGTAATCCACTCTGGAATACTCTCCTTTAAATTAAGATAGGAATAGATGTATGCTTCACACATATCTAGTGTATGCATAAATAGATAAAGCTTCTTATTTTCAATATCCACGCGTACTTCATTAAACAATCGAACAATGTTGTAAAAATCACCGTTCATAAAGGCTAACCTAATTTGTAAGAAAATAGAACAAATAATTATTCCCGATTGAGAATTTCCATTTGCCGCCTGATAAGCTTTGTATGAAATAATCTCTGAGTTTTCAAAGTTACCTAAGAAGTAATATCTCTCCGCTTCCATAACAATCTCTGCACCTTTGCCATGATTATTGGTAACCTGGTAGTAAAACGGCATACTTTCTTTTATTATTTCCACTTCTTTTTCAAGCTCTCCAGACTTTCTGTAAAACATGTATAAAACAGAAGGCGATCCAAATGTCCAAGATCCTTTTACATCAAGAATATTTGTAGGTTCTTTTAAAAGTTTGCATGCACGTCTATGATACTCTGACATTTTTTCTATATCATTGTACCCAGTAAAGCTTAATAGTAGCTCAAATTCACCTAGCAGCCTTTTTTTATAATCATCATCAATACTGTCCATATTCTGCATATTTTCCATAAAGTCACCGCAAGATTTTTTAAACATAACGATTTCATTAAATGTAAACAGCCGTCTCATATAGACAAGCATTGCTATTGGAAATCTCTTTTTGATTTCATTTGGACATTCTTCAAAATATTTGATAATTAAATCCTTGTATTCACTATTGATACTGTTTCCCTTATCAAGTTCGACAATATTAAGAATAAGGTCAAAATCACCAGCCAAATATGCATATTGCATAGAAGTTAGATATTCCTCTTTTTTAATGTGCCACTTTGCGGCATTTACATATAGTGTATTTTTATAGTTTTGATTTTTGTCTTCGAATTTTCCTTCTAAGAATTTTTTAAGTATGCTGTGCATAAAATAAGTTCTTTTATTTTTATTATAAGTAACGAAAGCATTTTTCGAAACAAGGTCATCAATAATCAATGATGGACTTTCACCATTCCAAACATAAGCAGCCTGATTGATTGTAAAATTGTCAAAGATGCACATATTTACGAGAAAATCTCTGTGAATTTCTGCAAGTGGGGTATATACTACTTTATCAATAAGAGTATATATGTCAGCTTTAAATATGTAGCTGTTATCCATATCAAATTTCAGCATAAGCAGATACAATGCACTAATCCACCCTTCTGTGAATGAATAAAGTTCATCTGCTTCAATAGCCTTAATTGTTATTCCACATAGTCTATAATATTTGATGATATCTTTTGGTAAAAACTCCAAAGTTTCCTTTGTAATATAATTCAAATATCCCTTTAGGGCTAATTCTTCAAGATTTGGAAATTCAACATAACGTGCAGTTAAAACAATAAAGAAATTAGGAATTTTATTAGCAACCAGATATTCAATCAACTTGTTAGTATCATCGGTATTAATTAGGTGATAATCATCTATCACAATGACCGTTTTTTTAGTAAGTACAATTTTCCGAATAAGTCGAATCATTTCCTGTTTTGCTATGTTATCATTTGGAAATCCAAGCTGAACAAAACTTTGGGAGCAGTCGACATCTAATTCCCTAAACAAATTACAAAATTCTGTCCAAAAGGAAGTTATAGAATTATCATAAACTTTCTGCCACAATACATTTGCATCATTATTATTTAAATACTCCTGCACAGCAGTTGTTTTCCCATAACCCATGGGGGCTTCAACAATAGTAAGTGGATAGTTAAAAATTTCAGACATAGCTTTAGTTATTCGTGTGGAAAAATATATATTTCTTGATTTACTTTGATTTTTCATACTCGCCCCCTAAAAGTTTCAATATTATCAAATAAGATTTTCTAACCTCTAATTAATTTCAATCATCATTAAAATGTTTATCTTATATATAATAAACCTACCCCCTAATAGAAAACAGAAGTACATCTCAGTTTGTAAGCAAAACGAGACATCATTATTTTATATTAAATTACTATATTTTACAATTACTTTCAATGAAATTTCAGAACAAAATATATAAAAAACTGCCGCAATATTTTTTTAGTTAATTGAATTGAGCAACATTATGCAAGAATTGCCCATGGTTTTATGTTATACTTACTATAGAAGAAAAGGATGATTATTAAATGGTAGATGAAATTCGCACAGTATGTTATGATACAGATTTAAAGATAGAAGCATATCGTTTTGAAGGTATTATGCAGAAGTTTCCAAATCACTTTCACGACTATTATGTTATTGGTTTTATAGAAAACGGACAGCGGTATTTGTTATGCAACAATAAGGAATATATCATTAATCCGGGAGATATTACAATCTTTAATCCAAGAGATATTCATACATGCGAACAAGTAGATGGGAAAACTCTGGATTATCGCTGTATCAATATACAATCGGATATTATGCTCCGTACTGTCTTTGAAATAACCGGAAGAAAGTATCTTCCCCACTTCACACAAGCAGTTCTTTATCACAGTGAGATTGCGACATCATTGAGAGAATTACATCTTATGATTTTAAATAAAGAAACAGACTTTAAAAAAGAGGAGCTTTTTTTGCTCCTAATTGAACAATTAATTCGGGAATATTCTGACACAATTCTTGCACAAAATGTAATAGAGACAGCACCCGAAATCAAAGCAGCATGCGACTATCTGGAGTCAAACTATGCAAAAACAATTACACTTGATGATTTAAGTTCTTTAGTAGGTTTAAGCAAATATCATTTTCTTCGTTCTTTTACAAAACAAAATGGGATTTCTCCTTACAGTTATCTTGAAACAATTCGTATAAGTAATGCAAAAAAACTTTTGGAAAAAGGTATACGACCTATTGAAGTCGCCTTCCAAACAGGCTTTAACGATCAAAGCCACTTTACAAACTTTTTTAAGAAGCTGATTGGTTTAACGCCTAAACAATACATGCGAATATTTATGGATATTGATAAAGATGAGCATTCTTTAACTTAATGAGATTTATATTTCATTCAAAAAAACCATTATTTAAAGGAGATATATACATAATGACAGATATAGAAACAAAATGCGTCATCGTTGTAGATGAAGCCCTCCCCGTAGGAATTATTGCAAATACAACTGCAATATTAGGGATTACAATAGGTAAGCAAGTTCCGGAATGCGTAGGTCAAGATGTTCAGGACGCTTCGGGACAAATTCATAAGGGTATTATCACTATACCTGTACCAATTTTGAAGGGAAACGTAGAAATACTCAAGGTTTTGAGGGAAAAACTTTATACACAAGATTTCAGCGATATGATTGTTGTCGATTTTTCTGATGTAGCACAGAGCTGTAACATCTATGATGAATATATAATTAAGGCAAATGCTACAAATGAAGCCGACCATACTTATTTTGGAATTGCCATTTACGGCAATAAGAAAAAAATTAACAAATTGACAGGTAGTATGCCATTGTTAAGATAATTAAAAAGAAAAACATCTACATTCTAAAATCCAAGCAATATTGTAGAATGGATTTCAATAATAAACTAAACGCAAACATACAACATTAGCATGTCAAGTTAATGTGTAAGTTGAATTTTAGAATTTGAAATTTTAGATGTTTTTTTAGCTTAACCGCTTCTATTTATAAATCAAAAATAATTTTAAAATACCATCTTATAATAATTTTAAGATTTTCCTTATAAAACGGAATCTTATTTCCAGATTTCATTGTAAGAATATTATTTGATTTGTCGATTTTTTTTATATTGTATAAATTCACTATATGACCGCTAATACAATCTACAAAAAAATCTTCTGGCAATTTTCTTTTGATACTTTTAACTGATTCAATAGTAATTTCAATCTCATTATCCTTCAAATAAATTGCAGTCCTGCCGTTTTCCCACTTGAAATATTCAATATCCTCATAATCAATGGCTCTGATAACTTTTTTGGAACACAGTTTATATATTCCCTGGGGACATCTTTTAGTATCATCACTGTATATAATTTCTTCGATTCTCTCATTATTTAATGTACCATTAAACCATCCGACATCTAGTTGGTGTGAATTTTTATAAACAGTGCCACTTCTTCTAACATACTTTATATCATCACCATCACAGATAATTACAATATGTGGTATCATGTATTTAGAGGATACAATATCTAATGCTGACGATTTTGTTCTAACATAGCTTATATCAGCTTTAATATCTTGCTCCTCAAAATATTGAATAAATAACTTTTTTATATATTTTTTTTGATTTAAATCGCTACTATAAATTCCTACTTTAATCAGTCGGTCGAAAGAGTTATTACTATCTGGACCCGGCCAGATATAACGAAATGCTTACGCCAACAAGAAGATTTACCATTCTGAGAAAGTTACGTGGAGCAAACGTTGGAATATTTATTCATACGTCACTTGGCCCGACGAATAGCAGTAAAGAACAAGTGAGATACCTGCAACATAAAGGGTTTGGTTTATTCGACAAGGACTTTTTTGTTCAGCCAGATCTACAGCAATTGACGCCGGAAATTAAAGCAAGAGATTACGCGAACCATCTCTAGCGCCAAGATATTCCAGCAGGCCGAATTGTATTCTGAAAGCGAAGATGCATTAAGAAATATGGTTCGACAGTCAAGGAATGGGATATGTGACGTATTGCTGAAAATTATCAGCAGTTTATCGAGCTGTTCCGTTTCAGCATGGGCAATATTAGAGTCTATGTCGGATGACGCGATTTAGTGAAGAAGATGCGTTTAAAATGAGATTGCTGGTTATTCACTTTTATCG
>CAXXFT010000005.1:0-20776 GCA_963675125.2 uncultured Sedimentibacter sp. | reverse complement strand
CCATTATTATATAGCTCCCTTCAAAGCAGAGAGTTTACAAGGCTCTCTATAATATAGTATGTATTTTTATTGAGCTTGTTTCTTTATACTGAATTGTGCCTCAATTTTCTCAATTCCCGACCAAATACAAACTTAAGAAAGGATATTTTTATTATAAAAAATAATTGTATGGATTACACAACAAAACAAGTAATATGGTTTTATTATCTATTGTTTCATAAAAAAAAGTGTATAAATTAATCTATACACTTTTTTTATTATTTAAAGATCTCTTCTTTTAACCTCAGCGCGGTTGGTGTAATTGCAATTCCTCCCATAGCTGTCTCCCTCAATTCAGGAGGTAATTGCCTTCCTACTTTGTACATAGCCCAAACTACTTCGTCAAATGGAATTTTACTTTTAACTCCACTCATGGCTAAATCTGCTGTTGTAAGTGCACTTACAGTTCCAGCAATATTTCTTTTTGCACAAGGAACTTCTACTAACCCAGCAACTGGGTCACAAACTAGTCCAAGGACATTTTTTATTACAATGGCAGCTGCATCAAATGCTTGTTCAGGAGATCCCCCCATCATTTCTACAACAGCTGCTGAAGCCATCGCAGCAGCAGATCCACATTCAGCTTGGCATCCTCCCTCAGCTCCAGCAATGGTTGCATTCTTAGCTATAATTATACCAACACCAGATGCAGTGAATAATGCATGAACCAAATCTTCTTCTGATTTTTTTAATTTTTCTCCCGCTGAAATAACTACAGCTGGTAAAATTCCACAAGATCCTGCAGTTGGACACGCAACAATTTTTCCCATAGCTGCATTTACTTCAGAAGATGATATAGCCCTAGCCATGGCCTTTACCATAAAATCTCCTGTCAAAGTTTCCCCTGTATTAGCATATTGTTTTATTTTAAATGCATCACCACCAATTAGACCACTTACCGATACCACATTGTTTTCTTGAGCATACATAGAAGAACTCATCATTACACTTAAATTATGCTTCATTTTATCTATAATTTGCTTCCTTGTAAGGCCACTTTTTTCTATTTCTTCTCTTATTGTATATTCCCAAATTGGTATATTGTCTTTATTGCATATTTCAACTAATTCTTTACCACTAGACACAAACATATCAGAAAGCTCCTTCCACAACTGGGTTTATAAATTTCACGCTAACAATTTCACTAATTTCACCAACCAAGTTCATTACTTTTTCTGATAAAATACTATCTGTCTCTAATGTCATTGTAGCTACTTTACCTTTGCCATTTCTATAAACTTTCATACTTGCAATATTTATGTCTTCTTCATACAAAATAGATGATATTTTAGATATAACCCCTGGCAAATCTTTATGCTGGGTCAATAATGTTGGATGCTCACCAGTAAATTCAACTTTTTGCCCATCAATATCAGAAATAATAATATTTCCACCTCCAATTGATGACCCTGTTACTTGTGTTACACTTCCATCTTCTTTAGTAATGATAAATTTAACTGTATTTGGATGAACATCACCTAAATCGGTTTCTAAAAGTTTATACTCAATTTTATTTTTATTCGCAATTTCAAAAGAATCCCTTAAAGTTTCGTCCCATGGGTCCATGTTTTGTATCCCTGCAACTAATGCTTTATCTGTACCATGTCCTTTATATGTTTTAGCAAAAGAACCATGGAGTAAAAAATCCACTTTAGAAACCTTTCCTCCTGCAATCATTCTTGCAACTTTAGCTAATCTAGCAGCACCTGCCGTATGAGAACTCGATGGTCCAATCATAACAGGTCCAATTATGTCAAAAATCCCATAATCCCTCATTTATTACTCTCCTCTTTAATTACATAACACAATTAGTTTCCAATTTCTAATATTATTTAAACGTCTCTACTGCATGCTGTAGCTTTTTAATTATTGGAAGATTGTATGGACACCTTGATTCACACTTCCCGCAGCGTACGCACGAATCTGCCTTAATAGGCATCGAATTATACCTTGATTTTCCAAATTCAGCTAAATTATATCTTGTTACATACCCTTCAAAAATGAAAACATTAGGTATATCTATTCCTTCTGGGCATGGTTTACAGTATCCACATCTTCTACAAAAATCACTTCCAAGATTATTAACTTCTCTGTTTAGTTCCACCATCTCTTCTTCAGTCAATTCTGATTTACTGTAACCAATTGATGAATTTTTTATTACTTGGTCAACCGAATCCATACCTGGTATTGCAATAGTTATTAATTCACTATTTAATATGTATCTCAATGATAATTCTGGTTTGCTAAATGCCCCACCTGCTATAGGTTTCATAGCAATTGTTCCCAGTCCACGTTCTAATGCTTTTTTAAATAGTTCTGTACCTTGTAATTCAACTGGATTAAATGGAAATTGAATTGTTTCAAATTCTTTATAATCTAATGCCTTAATTAATATTTCACAAATATGACCTGTAATGCCTATATGCTTTATAAGTCCCTCTTCTTTAGCTTCGACCAATGCTTTCAATGCACCTTCACTAGATAAAACCATATCTAGTTGCTCCATTTTGCTTACATTATGAATTTGATATAAATCTATATAATCTATATCCATAGTTTCTAAACTAAGTTTAATTGATTTTTTCATATCATTATAGCTAAACCCCATAGCTTTAGTTGCCACATAAAAATTTTCTCTACCTGCAACCTTTAGTGCATTCCCTATATATTCTTCGCTTACCGTATATGCTCTTGCAGTATCTATAAAGTTAATTCCCTTATTTTTACATTCTAAAATAATTTTTGTTGCTTCTTCCTGAGAAACTCTCTGAATAGGTATTCCACCAAAACCCACTACAGAAACTTCCATGCCAGTACTACCTAATAACTTTCTCCTCATTTTTTTCTCATCCTTCCATAACAATATATTTTAAAGCATATGTTATTTTTATACAATTATATAACATATGCATATTAACGTCAATTAATATTGAATTTTAGATTATATCCTCTTTTTTTACAATTATAGACTTTCATATAATTATCCTAATTATAAAACATAACATCCCATAAAATTTTATTTTATGGGATGTATATATGTTTGGAAGAAGATTGAAAAAGTATTATATATGTAGTTATTACCTAATTTCTTTGTTTTATTCATATTATTTAAATATTTTAATATTAATAAGTATAAGTTTCTTTTCATTATTGAGTTTTGCCTTTAAGGAGATTATTATGAAAAATAAAAACTTTTTTATGCTAATACCTGTATTTATAGTATATGTAATTGTTTTTAGGTTTTTATATTTAGAAAATGGTTTATCAACAATAATAAAAATATGCTTGCCGATTTTCTTGGGTTTATTTATCGCAGTTTTATTAAATCCATTATTGATATTTTTGCAATATAAAGTTAAAATAAAAAGTAGAAGTATTTCACTATTAATAACATACACAATGTTTTTTGGAATAATTAGTATTATTATTACAGTTATTACACCTAGCATTATTCATAATCTTTCTTTACTTTTAAAAGATTTACCTAAACTTTTTTTTTCTGCAAATCGTTACGTTTCAAATCTTGTTGAAAATTATAGTTTATTTGGAGGAACTGAATCTTTTTATTTTACGTTACAAGAATACTTATTTAATTTTGCTCAAAAATTCACCTCGTTATTAACTACATTCTTAAACATTGCTATAGGACATGTGATAGATATTTTTGCCGCAGTATGGGACTTTATACTTGCTGTTATTATATCCGTATATATCCTACTTGATAAGGAAAACTTTGAAAATTGGTTTTATAAATTATGTCATAGCTTGTTTGAAAAAAAATATGCTGAAGATATAGTTTATATTGGCTACTCTCTTAATAAAAATGTAACTAATTTTATCATCGGAAAATTGTTAGATTCACTATTAATAGGTTTTATAGCATTTTTAGGTTCAAAATATATAATACGTTCTCCCTATCCCCTAATTGATGGATTAATTATTGGTGTTACTAATGTGATACCTTACTTTGGAGCTTTTATAGGTGGAGTGCCTGTAACATTGATTGCTTTATTACATAATCCAACAAAGGGAATTTTTATGGCAATTTTCATTTTACTATTACAACAATTTGATGGAATGATTCTTGGTCCAAAAATTATTGGAATAAGACTTTCAATTAAACCTATTGTAATTATATTATCAATAATTATTGGTGGTGGATTATTTGGAATTGTAGGGATGTTTTTAGCAACTCCAATTGTAGCATTAATTAAAACCTCTGCAGATGCATATATAAATATAAAACTAAAAGATAAAATAATTCACTTACCTCATAAAAATATATAATTTTTCAACAATTGTGGATAAATCTGTTGACAACTATCGAAAAAGATATCAAATCTGTGTATAACTTAATAAATAAATTCAAATGAGTTGTGTATAACTTTTTAAATTTTAATTAGAAAACAGGAATTGGAGAAAATAATGTGGAATGATAAACGATATCATACTCTTGACTATGAATTAAAAAAGGTATTTGGAGAAAAAGCTATAAAGCTATCAATAGATGGTAACTTTACTTGCCCAAATAGAGATGGAACAATCGGTAATAATGGCTGTATATTCTGCAGTGAAAGGGGTTCAGGTGATTTTACTTCAGATAAAACAAAGACTATATCAACACAAATCTATGAACAAAAAGATATTATGTCTAAAAAGTGGGTAAGCAACTCATATATTGCTTATTTTCAAAACTATACAAATACTTATGATTCTGTTGAAAACTTGAGGATAAAATTTTACGAGGCCTTAAGTTGTCCAAACATAAAAGGATTAGCTATAGCTACAAGACCTGATTGCATAAATAAAGAAATTGTTGAACTTTTGCACGAAATAAATTCTAAAACTTTCTTGTGGATTGAACTCGGCTTACAAACTATAAATGAAGAAACTTCTATATTTATACGTAGGGGGTATAAGTTAGCTGCATTCGATAAAGCCGTAAATCTCCTCACAAAAAGTAACATTAGGGTAGTAGCACACTTAATCATTGGACTCCCAAACGAAACTAAAGAACAAATACTAAAATCAGCTAAATATATAGATAACTTAAATTTATGGGGAGTCAAACTTCATATGTTGCACATACTAAAAAACACTGACTTGGAAAAGTATTATAAGGAAACTTACTTTCATATATTATCACAAGATGAATATGTTAATATTATATGTGATATACTAGAATTATTAAATCCAAACATAATAATACACAGATTAACTGGAGATGGAAAGAAGTCAGATTTAATTGAACCACTTTGGAGTTTAAACAAACTTAAGGTATTATCTGAAATTGATAGAGAATTAAAATATAGACAAAGTTCTCAAGGTATAAAAAGTGCATTGTAATTTTAATGTAACACAGTACTAAAAATTTTACATTATAATTAAACTAATAAAAGAAATACTATGACAATATAGTATTTTTTTATTATATTAATAAATTAATGGTAAAAGGTGATAATATTGTATATGACATTTATAATTTTTAAATGTTTTATATTGAAGGGTGAAGATAAATGAAAAAATTATTAGTTATGATTATTTTAATTTATGTGTTCTCTTTTAATACAACATATGCTTACCCTCATATATATTCTGATATAGGCGGTGATTCTAGCGAACAGGCTGTAAGCTTATTGTCTAGCTATGGTATTATAAACGGCTATCCTGATAATACATTTAAGCCCGATAAGCCAGTTACACGTGCTGAAATGGCTAAAATTGTAACAATTGCTGCAGGATATTATGAGTATTCAAAAAATATGACTAGTATATATGTTGATATGGAAGGTCATTGGGCTGAAAGTTATGTTGAGCTGGCAAATGTTCTGAACATTGTTAAGGGAACATCTAATAATACATATGATCCAGACAATTTTATTAGATTTGAAGAAGCAACTACAATGATTGTACGTTTATTAGGTTACACTGACGAATCACTTGGTGGAAGTTGGCCTAGCAATTATTATGAAAAAGCTGAGGAATTAAATCTATTTAAAAACATAAACAATAGAACTGGCTATGCATCTCGTGGAGACATATCTATAATGCTTTATAATGCATTAAATTGTAATTTAGTAAAAGTTAAAGAAAATAATAGTACATATAATACGGAAAAAAAACTATTGTCATTAATTGGATCAATGACCACTAAAGAGATAGAGTTAGATGCTTTAAAAATAAATGATGATTTTAATTATACAAATTATTTATTTAACAAGTGGGATGTTTATTATAATTTAGACGGTGATACTGTCTATATGAATAACCCACGGTTTAACGAATTCTCTGGTAATGTTACAAGTATTTTGCCAAACAGAGTAATTTTTGTTACTGATGCATCAGGTAATGTTAGGGCTTTCCAATTGCCTAATATTCCTATTGTATTTAATGGTGCTATTGGAAACTTTGAGTCCTTGGAGAATTCAAAAATAAAAGTAGTATATGAAGATGATTCATATAATGGAAATGTAATTGGTGTAATATCCTCTGGTGTTACTGATGTAGTTTTAATAGACTACGATAAATTATATTCTTCTGGAGACAAAACTTTAGCTGGCAAATATCTACCAGTTACTTCAAACTCCCAAATTAATTATAATAAGTTATATATATATGGTGATGCATCTTCCCTTGAAGAAATAAAAGAAAATGATTTGGTTTACTTTTATGAAACGGATGAATCCGCTTATAAGAAAAGCACACTTACTATTGAAGTGGTAAGAAAGCAAGTACAGGGTGTAGTAACTAATTTAGAAATTAAAGATAATATAAACTACTATACAATAAATAATAAAGTATATAAAACTGCAAGTAATTTTATCTTTACTGAGAACACTTCAATTAAAGATAATGTAAACTTAATTCTTGATAAAAATAATAATATAGTTAAATTGTTTATAGTAAATTATGGCAAGATGCCATCAACGTATGGTATAGTAATAAATTCGAGTAATGGAGTTAATAAGCTGGCAACTGTTAGAATTTTAGATCAGTATGGTGCTTTAAAAGATTATTACTTAGCTGAAAATTCTAGTGTAGTAAATAAAGTTAGATCAGATTACAATATACAATACAACACTAATTTGAAAAAAAATGATATAGTGAAGTTTGATCCTGTAATAAAAGGAAATTTAAAAATTATTTCTTTAAAACCATCGATCACAATTTCAAGTTATTATAGCGAAGATACTCAAGTTATTTCAAATGGTAATAAGATTACCTCGAATACATTTATTGTTTACGAAGCTAATGGTAAGTATCAATTACTTAAACCTAATCAATTAGACAAATATCTAATTGGTAAATCAACTGTAAGCCCTAACGGTAACATTGAAGCCTTGTATCTTAGTAAAGGCCTAAAAGAGAATAATTTCGTTGAGCCACCTATCGTCGAAGATACTAAAAGTTTTGACGGTACAGTATATGGTATAATTAGTGGATTCACAAAAATTGATGAAAACAAATATAAAGTTACATTTTTTAATAATAACAATATATTTTATATTTCAAGCAAATCGGAGGCTAGTAAAAATATTTTATCATATACAAATACATATACCAAGTCAGTAATTGAAAAAAATAATATAGTTAGTATAGAAAAGGTTACGCCTGAAACAGATAAGATAAAAATAACCACAATTTATTCAAATCAATTTCAGATAGATGGTATAACCTATATAGAATATTCTTCAGATGTTAAAGTTTATATATGTACAATGAATTATTTAGGAAATATCTCAAGTGTAAAATTAGGTTCAAAATCTGATATACAACCTGGTATTACTGCTCAACTTTATGATATATATGGTATATTTGATGGGATAATAGATGTAGTTTTAATATTCAACTAATACTGAAACATTAAAAAAGGGTCAACAGACCCTTTTTTCAATGTTTCAAGCTAAATTATTTTAGTAGTAAAGTCTTCAATATTCCATACATCAGTTATAAAGCTATTGTAAAAGTATGGTTCATGACTCACCAATAAAACCGTACCCTTAAATTCCCTAATAGCTTTTTCCAACTCATCTTTCGCTTCAACATCTAGATGATTTGTAGGCTCATCAAGAATTAAAAAATTTAATTCTTTAAGAAGTATCTTACACAACCTTACTTTAGCATTCTCGCCACCTGATAAAACTTTCATCATACTAGTTATATTATCCGTAGTTAGTCCACATCTAGCAAGTTCTAACCTTACTTCATGATTTGTAAGGGAAGGATATGCATTCCAAACTTCCTCTAATGCAGTATTATTATTATCCTTAGAATCCTCCTGTTCAAAATATCCATAAACAACATTTTCTCCAAATTCAATATTTCCACTAACTGGAGGTATAATACCCAGGAGAGTTTTTAATAAAGTAGATTTACCAAGCCCATTAACTCCACATATAGCTACTTTTTTATTTCTTTCAATTTGAAAATTCATAGGACTTGTCAACGGTTCATCATATCCTATCACTAAATCCTTAGCGTTTATTAAAAATCTGCTTGGAGCTTTTGTTTCTTTAAATTTAAAAGTTGGCTTTGGCTTATCACGAGGTCTCTCTAATATCTCCATTTTATCAAGTTGCTTCATACGGCTGTTTGCCATACCTCTTGTTGCAACACGTGCTTTATTTCTTGCTATAAAATCTTCAAGTTTATCTATTTCTCTTTGTTGCTTTTCATATTCCTTTTCAGCTTTTTGCTTATTTATTTCATATATCCTCTTAAACTCATCATAGTTTCCTACATACCTAGTTAAACTGCAATTTTCAACATGATAAATTACATTACATACGCTATTAGTAAAAGGAATATCATGAGAAATTAAAATAAATGCATTTTCGTAATTTTGCAAATAATTTGTAAGCCATTGTATATGATTTTCATCAAGATAATTTGTAGGCTCATCAAGCAATAAAATGGTTGGATTCTGAAGTAATAGTTTTGTCAATAAAACCTTAGTACGTTGTCCACCACTTAATTCATCAACCTTTCTATCAAGGCCTATATCACCAAGTCCTAATCCATTAGCAATTTCTTCAATTTTAGAATCTATAAAATAAAATCCACTACTGTCTAATATTGTTTGTATCTCAGCGGCATCATCCATCATTCGGTTTACTTCATTTTCATCAGCCTCGGCCATATCTTCATAAAGTTTTAACATTTCTTTCTCCATGTTAAATAAGGAATCAAATGCTAATCTTAAATTATCACGTATAGTCGTCCCTGATTTTAATGCTGAGTGCTGGTCGAGATATCCAACAGTTACACGCTTTGACCATTCTATTGTTCCCTCATCTGGCATTAAACTACCTATAATTATATTTAAAAATGTTGATTTACCTTCACCATTTGCACCAATCAAAGCTACGTGCTCACCTTTTAAAAGCCTAAAAGATACATTTTCTAAAATAGCACGTGCTCCAAATCCATGTGTTACATTTCTTACATCTAAAACACTCATTAATAATTACTCCTTCTATGGTTAATCTGTTATATAAATACAATCCTTAATATAATAATAAAAATTAGCTTAATTGTAAATGCTTTTTTATTCATTATATTTACTTGCAAAACATTTTTTTTGTAGAGATTGATTTAATTATATTGATTTGATATAATTGTTTTTAGAAAATTAACATTAGGAGGATATGTTAAAGTGAACGAAAAAATTAGGCCAGCTTGGGTTGAAATCAATAGGGAAAGGGCAATTCATAACTTCAATGAAGTAAGAAGAGCAGTAGGTAACGAAAGAAAAATATGTGCAGTTGTCAAAGCCAATAGCTATGGTATGGGAGCTATTGAACTCTCAAAAATGTATCTAGAAAATGGTGTTGATATGTTTGCAGTAGCAGTAATTAGTGAGGCTTTAGAACTTAGAAAAGAAATAATAGATAAAGACATATTAGTGTTAGGTTATACTACTGAAGAATATTATGATGATGCAATAAACAACAATATAATTCTTACTATATACAGTTATGAACATGCTAAAATATTAAATAGTATTGCAAAAAAATTAGATAAAATTGCTAATATTCATATAAAAGTAGAAACAGGAATGAACCGACTCGGATTTTTACCAACAGAAGAAAGTGCTGATATTGTAGCATTAATTTCTAAAATGGAAAATATAAAAATACAAGGTGCTTACTCACACTTTGCTCGTGCAGATGAAAAAGATAAAACTTCAGCTCATATTCAAGCTAAAAGATATATTGATTTTATAAACATGCTTACAAATAGAAATGTTGAAATTCCTATTAAACACATTGCAAACAGTGCCGCTATAATAGATTTACCTGAATACTATTTTGATATGGTTAGACCAGGTATAATTCTTTCAGGATTCTATCCTTCAAATGAAGTAAATAAAAATGAATATATTTTTAAACCATGCGTAACACTAAAGGCAAGGATAGCAAATGTAAAAACTCTTGAGCCTGGTGAAGGAATAGGATATGGTCATTTGTATAGTACAAATTCAACTACAGTTGTTGGTACTATTCCACTAGGATATGCAGATGGATATTCTAGGTTATTTTCTAACAACGGCTATGTAATAGTTAATGGTGTAAAATGTCCTATACTCGGTAAAGTTTGCATGGACCAATTTATGATAGATTTATCTAATGTTGAAAATCCTCATATTGGTGATGAGGCTATTATATATGGAGATGGAACAGATGGAGCCATGACAGCTGAAGATGCCGCAAATGTAAGAAAAACTATTTCTTATGAAGTATTGACAAATTTAAGTACAAGACTTCCAAGAAAATATATATAGAAATTATTTGTCTTCAATTTAAAATATAATTTATGTAAATTTCTTAAATATGTGGACATTTTTTACAAATTAGGTTAAAATATAACTAAATAAACTACACGGAGGTACCTATGAACTTAGACTTAATTAAGGAATACGATCAAGATCTTTATAGTGCTATGATGGAAGAAAAAGAAAGACAAAATATTAATATTGAGCTTATAGCATCTGAAAATTTTGTTTCACAAAGAGTTCTTGATGCTATGGGAAGCCACTTAACTAATAAATATGCCGAGGGATATCCAGGCAAAAGATATTATGGTGGATGTGAATTTGTAGATAAAGTAGAAGACTTAGCACGTGATAGAGCAAAAAAAATATTTAATGCTGACCATGCTAATGTACAACCTCACTCAGGTTCTAATGCTAACTTTGGAGTATACTTCTCAGTACTAAAACCAGGCGACAAAATACTTGGTATGGACTTATCTCATGGTGGACACTTAACACATGGAAGTCCAGTAAATATGTCAGGTAAGTATTTTGACATTTCATTTTATGGTGTAAATAAAGAATCAGAAACTATAGATTACGACCAGGTTAGAGAAATAGCAAAAAAAGAGAGACCAAAACTTATAGTTGCTGGTGCAAGTGCCTATTCAAGATTTATAGACTTTAAAAGGTTCAAAGACATTTCCAATGAAGTTGGTGCTTATTTTATGGTTGATATGGCACATATTGCAGGTCTCGTAGCAACTGGGCTACATCCTAACCCTGTTGAATATGCAGATTTTGTAACTACAACTACTCATAAAACATTAAGAGGACCTCGTGGAGGAATGATACTTTGCAAGCAGGAGCATGCACAAAAGATTGATAAAGCTATATTTCCAGGAATCCAGGGAGGCCCTTTGATGCATGTTATAGCTGCTAAAGCTGTATGCTTTAAAGAAGCTATGCAAGATGACTTTAAAGATTACCAAGAACAAGTAATACTTAATGCAAAAACATTAGCAAATGCACTTACAGATAAAGGTTTCAGAATCGTATCTGGAGGAACAGACAATCATTTAATGTTAGTTGATGTTAGAAATAAAAAACTAACAGGTAAAGAAGCAGAGAAAATGCTTGATGAAATTCATATTACAACTAATAAAAATACAATTCCTTTTGATCCTGAGAGTCCATTTATTACAAGTGGACTTAGAATAGGAACACCTGCTGTAACTACTAGAGGTATGGTAGAAGCTGATATGTTAGAACTTGCAGACATAATCGACCTTGCATTAAGCAAAAATGAAGATTCTGATAAATTGAAACAAAGAGTTCTTAATTTAACTTCAAGATTTAAATAATATTAAAATTTTAAAAAAGCTGAACAAAATAATCGTTCAGCTTTTTTTTATTAACTTATTAAAGAAAAATTTAATATAACTTAATCAAATGTCGTACAGCAATTAAAAACATAATACACAATGTGTGCGCCAATACGACAAAGTTGTATTTTTTATGCGGAAAAAATCGCTTGCATTATAAAGGTCTAGATGTTATAATCATAGAAATTTTATATAGAACAAGGAGAATAAATATGAAAAAGTTTATGTCGTTAATTTTATGTTTTGCTATGGTTCTTTCATTATTTACTGCATGTGCAAAAAATGATTCAGCACCCTCTGGTGAAACTGCTTCTGGAGATTCAGATGTAATTAAAATTGGTGTATTCGAACCTCTAACTGGTGAAAATGGCGGCGGTGGTTCACAAGAAGTTGGTGGAATTAAATACGCTAACAAAATGTATGGTGAAGTTTTAGGAAAGAAAGTTGAATTAGTAATTGTTGATAATAAAAGTGATAAAGGCGAAGCTACAACAGCTGTAACACGTCTTATTGAAAAAGATAAGGTTGCAGCAATAATAGGTTCTTATGGTTCAGGCGTTTCAATAGCTGCAGGAGATATTATTAAGCAAAGCAAAATCCCTGCGATGGGAGCTTCTTGTACAAACCCTATGGTTACTCAAGGTAATGAATTCTATTTTAGAGCATGCTTCCTTGACCCGTTCCAAGGTAATGTTATGGCAACTTACGCAATTAATAGTGGCGCAAAAACAGCTGCCGTTATAATGCAAAATGGAGATGACTATTCAATAGGTCTTGGTAACTTCTTTATTAAATCATTCAAAGAATTGACAGGAGATGAAAATAGTATAGTAGATACATCTGAATTCCAAGTTAATGATACAGATTTTAACGCTATATTAACAAATATTAAATCCAAAAATCCTGATGTTATATTTGCACCAAGTTCTGCTACAACGGCTCCATTAATAATTAAACAAGCAAGAGCTCTTGGAATCACTTGCCCAATAATGGGTGGGGATACATGGGAAAATCCTGCTGTTATAGAAGTTGCAGGAAAAGATGCTGAAGGTATAGTTTTATCTACATTCTTTGATGAAAATGACCCAGCTACAGAAGAAGCTAAGAAATTCGTAGAAGGTTATAAAAAAGAACTTGGAGATACAGAACCAATAATTCCAGCTGTTGCAGCTTTAGGATATGATGCTTACCTATTAGTAATAGATGCAATAGAACGTGCAGGCTCAACTGATGGTACTGCAATTCGAGATGCTATAGCTAACACTAAAGACTTTGAAGGTGTAACAGGCGTTATAAATTTCACTGATGAAGGTGATGCTGATAAAAATATAGCTGTAATTAAAACAGTTAAAGATGGTCAATTTGTTTATATAGATACAGTTGAAGTAAAATAATAAAAGCTAAACTTATAACATGATGGCGAACAGTCGTTCGCCTTTTTTCTCTCAATTGACTCTAATTATGTTATAGTTTAGTTATCCTTAATGGAGGAGAAAATTATGTCTTTTGAAACATTTATGCAACAATTAGCAAATGGTATTTCTATTGGAAGTCTTTATGCACTTATTGCAATAGGTTATACTATGGTTTATGGAATTTTACGATTAATTAATTTCGCACATGGTGATATTTTCATGATGGCAGCATATTTTATGGTGTTTAGCATGATTAACTTTAGCTTACCATGGTATATTGCAATAGTACTAGTTATTATATCTACTGTTATCTTAGGGGTTGTAATAGAAAGAATTGCTTATAAACCTCTTAGAGATGCACCACGTATGTCAATCATGATATCCGCAATAGGTGTATCATTTTTTCTTGAAAATTTAGCAACATATTTATTTACTGGAGTTCCAAAGGGATTTCCGGATATTTCATTTTTAACTCAAGCGGTAAACATAGGTGGAATTTCTTTATCTGTAGCTACAATAGTAACCCCTATTGTAACAATTATATTGCTACTTTGTGTATTATTCATTACTAACAAAACAAAAATAGGTATGGCTATGAGGGCAGTTTCAAAGGATTATGAAACAGCTCGATTGATGGGTATTAAAATAAATAGAGTTATTTCAACAACGTTTGTTATTGGTTCCGCGCTTGCAGCTGTAGGTGCTATTCTATGGGGTGCAAAATATCCTTCTGTAATGCCTCTAATGGGTGTTATGCCAGGATTAAAGTGTTTTGTTGCAGCTGTCCTTGGTGGAATAGGAAACACTACTGGAGCGGTAATAGGCGGATTTATTTTAGGAATGGGTGAAATGATGATAGTTGCATTTTTACCTTTATTAACAGGATATCGTGATGCGTTTGCATTCATTGTATTAATTATTGTGTTAATTGTTAAGCCAACTGGATTATTAGGTGAGAAGGTGACGGATAAAGTATGATGATAAATAATAATAAAAAAATGATGAAAAGAAGCTTAAATGTATTGTTAATAATAGCTTTTGCTACTATAATAATACTTTTGGATACTAAAAAAATAGGTGACGATTATGTAAGACGTATATTGAACTTAGGCGCAATTTATGCAATTGTAAGTGTGTCTATGAATTTAGTTAATGGTTTTACAGGTTTATTTTCACTTGGGCAGGCTGGTTTTATGGCAATAGGAGCATTTACTGTTGCAGTCTTTACGGTTCCTGTGGAACTTCGAGAAGCGATATTTTATATTGTTCCACAAAATCCGTTAGTTGCAAATATTGAACTGCCTTTTTTCGTAGCATTAATTCTTGGTGGGTTATTAGCTGCATTAGTTTCAATTTTAATTGGTATGCCTGTACTTCGATTGAAAAGTGATTATTTGGCTATTGCAACTCTGGGATTTTCAGAAATTATTCGTATAATTTTTACGAATATGAAAACTGTAACTAATGGAGCATTAGGTATAAACCGTATACCAGGTATCCCAACAATGTGGGTTACATTTGGTGTAGCAATAGCCTCTATTATATTTATAGTACTACTAATAAACTCTAGCTACGGAAGAGCATTTAAGGCAATAAGAGAAGATGATATAGCTGCTGAGGCTATGGGCATTAATTTATTTAAACATAAGGTAATATCATTTGCAATAGGGGCTTTTTTTGCTGGTATAGGTGGAGGATTACTTGCATCACTACTTGGAACAGTTGACCCAAAACAATTTTATTTCACAATGACATACAATTTTTTATTGATAATAGTTCTTGGTGGAATGGGCAGTGTTTCCGGTACTATTATTGGATCATTTGTAGTTACAGCTGGACTTGAATATTTAAGAGTTTTTGATGAACCATTGACAGTTTTAGGTGTTAATATTCCAATATTCAGAGCAGGGTTTAGAATGGTTATATTTTCTTTCTTGCTGATGATTTTAGTACTATTCTTTAGACAAGGTATAATGGGACAAAAAGAATTGTCTTGGGATATGATTGAAAATTGGTTTAAACGACGCAGGAGCCTCCAAAAAAAGCGAAAAGTTGACAAGGGAGGTACTATCTAATGAGTGTTTTAAAACTTGATAATGTTAAAATGCAATTTGGTGGAGTTATAGCAGTTAACAACTTAAATATTGATGTAGAAAAAGGAAAAATAGTTGCTCTTATTGGACCAAACGGTGCTGGTAAAACAACAGCTTTTAATGTAATAACTGGTGTTTATAACCCTACTAGCGGAAATATATTTTTAAACGATAAAAAAATTACTCGTTTAAGTCCCGATAGAATAACAAAATTAGGCATAGCTAGAACATTTCAAAATATAAGATTATTTAAAAATCTAACAGTTTTGGATAATATTCTTATAGCAAATCATCTAAATGTAAAAAGCAATTTTTTATCAAGTGCACTGCGCATGCCATGGTATATAAAAGAAGAAAATCATATGCGTAAAAAATCAGAGATGCTCCTTGATAAACTTGGATTATTAGGTATTAAAAATGAAATTGCAAATTCATTACCATATGGAGAACAAAGAAAACTAGAAATCGCTAGAGCTTTAGCTACTGATGCAAAATTACTTTTACTAGATGAGCCAGCAGCGGGTATGAACCCGCATGAGACTATGGAACTTACAGAATTTATTAGAAACATCCGAAATGAGTTCGATTTAACAGTATTTATGATAGAACACCATATGGACTTAGTAATGGAGATTTCAGATAAAATATATGTTTTAGACTTTGGTCAGTTAATAGCAGAAGGAACAGCAGATGATGTTAAAAACAACCCAAGGGTAATTGAAGCTTATTTGGGGGTGGAAGAAGATGCTTAAAATAAGAAATTTAAATGTTCATTACGGAGGAATATCCGCAGTAAAAGGAATAAATCTTGATGTTCCAGAAAAATCAATAGTTACTCTAATAGGTGCAAATGGTGCAGGAAAAAGTACAACTCTAAGAAGTATTGTTGGTTTAGTAAAGGCAAGTGAAGGAGAAATAAACTTCCTAGGCGAAAATATTACTGGTATGGAAACAACCGAAATAGTCACTAAAGGGATTACGCTTGTTCCAGAAGGCAGAAGAGTTTTTGATAATCTTTCAGTTTTAGAAAATCTGAAAATTGGTGCATATCTACAAAAAGATGGAATAGATGAAAATATTAAAATGGTATATGACTTGTTCCCAAGATTACGAGAACGATCGTGGCAGTTTGCAGGAACTCTTTCAGGAGGAGAACAACAAATGTTAGCTGTTGGAAGAGCACTAATGTCTAAACCAAAACTAATAATGATGGATGAACCATCTCTTGGTCTTGCACCGCTTATAGTCAACGGAATATTTGAAATAATTAAAGAAATAAACAAACAAGGTACCACAATACTTTTAATAGAACAGAATGCTAATAAGGCTCTAAAAATAGCTGATATGGGATATGTTCTTGAAACAGGTACAATTACTATTGAAGGACCAGGAAAAGAACTCTTAATGGACCAACGTATAAAAGATGCATATCTAGGAACTTCAAAGAAAAAAAACGAAATAGATGAATCTGAATAAGTTCCAATTGATTTAAAAAATAGTATATATTCTAAAACATTTAAATGTTTAGAATATATACTATTTTTATATAAACTGCATTAAAATATATTACACTTTAATTTTAGTCCAATGGCCTTTTAAGAATCTTGACCAATTGATAATTAATCTAAGTGATTGATCTGTCCCAAATGCTATCCAAGCACCAATTACTCCTAACCCTAATGGATAACAAAATAGCCATGTAGCACCCGGTCTTACAAGTCCAATACTTAAAAATGTTGTTATAGCTACAAACTTTGTATCTCCAGCACCTCTTAGACATCCAGTAATAACAACCTGTGATATTTGAATTGGTGATGTTAACGCAACTATTACTAAAATTTGAGCCCCCATAGCTATTATAGCTTGGTCGTTTGTGAAAAACGAAACAAAAAAACTTCTCCCAAAATAAAATATAAATATGAAAACAACACCTACCGTTGCTGAAATCCTCTGTAAAGTTTTCCCGTATATTATTGCCAAATCAGACCTTTTGGCTCCAAGACTCTGCCCTATTAAAGCTGAAGAGGCTATGCCAAGTCCGTCTCCAAATGCAAATGAAATATTTAATATATTCATACATATTTGATGTGTAGCAAATGAAACAGTACCTAAATCTGCTATTAACTTTGTTGTCATAAAAAAACCTACACGCATAAATATTTGCTCTACCAATGCGCTACTGCTTATGTTTAATATTGTCATAACAGTACTTTTATCTAATTTCCAACTTTCTTTTTTTGATATATCTAAAAAACCATGAGCATAAGTAATTGATTTTAATGACATTCCAAATCCAACAAGATTACCAATAGCTGTTGCAATAGCAGCTCCTTTTATTCCAAGGGCCGGAAAACCAAAATGACCTTGTATTAATAGATAATTTAAAAGTAAATTCACTAAATTAGCAACAATATTTGTTTTCATTGATATCTTTGTTTTACCACAACCTCTTTGTGCAGCATTTATTGTCAAGCTCATTGATGTAAAGAAATTTCCAATACAAATTATTCTAAAATATAAAACAGAGCTATTTATAACATCTGATTTAGCTCCTGCGAATAATAACAGAGGTCGAGCAAAATAAAAGCCAAAAATAGATAAAAAAAATGCCAATATACCACAAATTAATATTGCCTGTCTTAAAGTTCGATTTGCACCGTCTCTATCTTGTTCACCTTTCCTTCGTGCAACAACTGCTGTTACACCAATATTAAGAGAAAGTATAATAGCGAGTAATATAAATTTAGGTTGATTAGTTAACCCAACTGCCGCAATTGCCGTTGGTCCTAACCCACCAACCATTACTAAATCAACTGATGCTATAAGCTGAACTAACACTGCCTCTATTGCCGAAGGCCATGCTATTTCCATAGCTGACTTATATATTTCTTTAGACTCTGGAATATCACCAATCTTTTCTTGAGGGTTAATCATATATTCGCAAGAATAGAATTTTTTTATAGCCTTTAACAACCTTAGATCCTCCAATATTGCATATAATATGATATATACTACATCATCTAATACTATATTTCAATCACTATTATTTATTAAATAATTCTTCTTAAATTCTATGTGCTGATTTATGTTTAAATAGCAACATTCTAGACAAATTTACAATTGTTTAAAGCAACATAATTATTTATAATGTCAAGAATTAAAAAATCGAGATAATTTCTCGATTTTTAATTTATAGTATTAAATTTCTTATAAACATATACTTTCACAAATACGATTAGTTAAACTACTTCATTTTTTTTATTGCTACATATTTGCATTTGCATTTGCATTTTTGTTTACATTTACACTTGTTTTAACTTTTTGATTTATATTTTCATTTTTATCTTCAGTTACTTTTTTACTTGTAATTGCTTTTACTCCATAAGCTTTTTTTAGTAATATAGGTGTGACAACCGAGGTTGCTATAGACATTATTACAATCGCTGTAAAAATTCTATCATTTATCATGCCTGCATTTCTACCTAAATTCGCAGTAATTATTGCAACTTCACCCCTTGGAATCATACCTATTCCAATTTGAAGTGACTCCCTTGTTGAGAATTTTACTAATTTTGCACCAAGCCCTGCTCCTAACACTTTACTAATTATTGCAACAATAGTAATAACTATCGTTGGTAATATTACAGAACTAATATTTTCAAAGCTAACTCCAAGACCAATATTTGCAAAAAACACGGGCGTAAAAACCACATAACAAATAGTATTTAATTCTAATTCAATTTTTCTATTATTAGGAATTATAGAAAATATTAAACCCGCCGAATACGCGCCAATAATAGCAGCCATATCAAACATTTCTGCTAAATACGCAAATATAAGACAGCTTATCAAAGCAATACTAGAAGGAGTTATATAATGTGCTAACTTACTAGAATACTTAGACATAAATTGCTTAATTATTTTAGCAGATAATAAAATAATTACAAAAAACACTATAACTTTCAAAACTACCATAAGTGGATTTGATCCTTTAACCGGGTCCGCCATTCCAACAACTAAAGTTAAAAGAATTATACCACCTATATCATCTGCAATTGCAGCTCCCATAATATTTACGCCTGTTCTATCTTTTAACTTTCCTAATTCTCTTAACGTTTGCACAGTAATACTAATACTTGTTGCTGTAAGAATTACCCCAGAATAAACAGCTTGATACATTCCTTCACTTTTAAACATTAATTTTATTGTTAAGAGTCCCAATGCAAATGGTACTATCATTCCAACTAAAGCTATAACAGTAGAGCTTCCTGCTGATTTCTTCATTTCTAAAATGTTTGTTTCCATACCAGCCATAAACATCAAAAGTATGACACCTATTTCTGCAAAATTTGAAATAAAATTACTTGGCTCAACTAGGTTTAATAACGCGGGTCCAATAATTAAACCTGCAAGAATCTGCCCTAATACGGAAGGTTGCTTTAACTTAGCAGACAATAGACCACCTATATTTGTAACTCCTAATATTAGAATTAAATCTAATATAAATTTTGATCCATTCTCCATTTTATCACCCTTTATTTTAAAATTTACTAACTTTAATATATTACTCCTAATATTTTACTATAGCAAGTATTTTTTAAAAATATTACTAAAGTAAACTTTTCATGATATCTTTCTTTAAAAATGATTGCATTTTTATATTATTTGAATTTTTTTTAATACTTTCTATAAAGTTAATATAATTGCATTAATTAAATTGGTGTGTTAAAATACTGATAACGTTATTTTAGGAGGCTTTAAATGTCAGAAAATAAACTAGATATCATGGATGATGACAATACTAAACCTACAAAACTTAAACTTTACTCATTAATAACACTTCTTAACTCATACTCACATGGAATTATAATACCCGTCCTAAGTTTAACTTTACTAAGCAAAGGATTATCTCTTAGTAAATTGTCTTTAGTTTTAGGATTATATGCATTAACAGTAGTAATTTTAGAACTCCCTACAGGTATAGCAGCAGATATTATAGGAAGGAAAAATGTTTTCTGTTTATCGTTATTAGTATCTATAGCAAGTTTTGGTACTATTTTATTTGGATATGGTTTACTCTTAATATGTATA
>CAXXFT010000004.1:0-55531 GCA_963675125.2 uncultured Sedimentibacter sp. | reverse complement strand
CCCACATATACAGCCCCACATAAGTCACAATATGTTTGATACATGCTAAATGATGGTACAAAACTTGTTACTTTATCACCCTTTTCACAGTAAGCATTTATAACCATATTAATTAATTCACTCGAACCATTTCCTGCTAAAATATTTTCAGAATTACAGCCATAGTACGAAGCCATCTTTTCTCTTAATAATTTAGAGTCGCTATCAGGGTATAAATTTGGTTGAAAATCTTCAATGTTCAAACCACCCTGGAGTAAATAATTGCTTCCTTCATTTGCATCAAGTTTAACTTTGTATGGTACATCATTTACAAAATATGCATTTAATTTTTCAACACTTGGTTTTAGTTTTATCATTTTTAGCCTCTTTCTAATATAATTATTTTAGATTAATTTTTCTCTTATTCTAACTGCATTTGCGTGTCCTGTTAGTCCTTCATTTTCAGCAAATCTAATTATATCTTCTCTGCTTTCGTTCAATGCTTCTTTGCTATAATATATAATAGATGTTTTTTTTATGAAATCATCTACACATAGTGCTGATGAAAATTTAGCTGTAGAGCTTGTAGGTAGTGTGTGATTAGGTCCTGCGAAATAATCTCCCACAGGCTCAGGGCTATATTCCCCTAAAAATATTGCACCCGCATTTTTAATTTCCTTATACATTTCAAAGCAATTCACTGTTAGAAGCTCTAAATGTTCAGGTGCTATTTTGTTGGCAATATCTATACTCTCTTTCATACTATCTGTTATAATTATTGCACCATGTTTAGCAAGAGATTTTTCTATAATTTCTTTTCTTTCTAACAGATTTACTTGTCTCTCTAGTTCTTTTTCAACTTTATCTACTAAACTTCTTGATTCCGTAACAAGAATTGATGCTGCCATCTCATCATGTTCTGCTTGTGAAATCATATCTGCTGCAATATATTTAGGATTTGCACATTCATCAGCTATTATTAGAATTTCACTTGGTCCCGCTATCATATCAATCCCTACAAAACCTGAAACCTTCCTTTTGGCTGCTGCTACAAAAATATTACCTGGTCCAGTTATTTTATATACTTTAGGTATAGTTTCTGTTCCATAGGCAAGTGCTGCAACTCCCTGTGCGCCACCAACTTTAAAAATCCTATCAACTCCTGCTAAGGATGCAGCGACAATTATTGAATCTTTAATTTTTCCATCCTTTTGTGGAGGTGTTATCATATTTATTTCATTTACCCCTGCTATTTTAGCAGGAATAGCATTCATGAGCACAGTTGAAGGGTATGCAGCTTTCCCCCCTGGCACATAAATGCCAACCTTATCTATTGGATTTACCATTTGACCAAGTATTATATCTTTGCCTTCTGGTTTATATCTATATCCTTTATTTACTTGTCTTTCGTGAAAATTATATATATTTTCTTTTGATTTATTTATAGTTTCTAACAGTTCCTTATTTATAGTATTAAATGCTTCTTCTATTTCTTCTTTTGTTACTTCTATGTTTTTTATAGAAACTTTGTCAAACTCTAAGGTGTATTTTTTTACTGCACTATCTTTATTATTTCTTACATCTTCTATTATTTTATCAACTACATCATAAACATCATTGTAGTCTTCTGAATTTCTTTTTTGAAGGTCTTTTAAGAATCCTATTTTATCAACATCACTAATTATTTTTACCATTTTTTTCATCCTCCACCCTTATTATTTCAATTGTTTCCTTGATTTTTTTCCTCTTAAACTTATAACTTATTTTATTTGATATAATCATTGCATTTATATCATACATATCATCAAATATTTCTAACCCGTTTGCCTTTAATGTATTGCCTGTTTCAACTAAATCTACTATTACATCTGATAATCCTAATATTGGAGCAAGCTCTATTGAGCCATTTAGTTTTATAATTTTAATTTTTTGACCTTTTCCACTAAAATATTTTTTTGCTATTTCAGGAAATTTAGTAGCCACTTTTAATATGGTATCATCTTTAAATATTCTTTTTCCTGTTATTCCTGCTACGGACATCTTACATCTTCCTATGTTCATTTTGTATAGTTCATATATATCTGCATTTTTTTCCATTACCATATCTTTACCTGAAATTCCTATATCTGCAACTCCATTTTCAACATATGTTATTACATCTGAATTTTTAAGAAGCATAAACACTATGTCATTTTTTTTATCCTCAAATATAAGTTTTCTTGAATCTTCATCAATTGTTTCTCCTATTCCAGCTGATTTAAACATATTTATTGTTTGACTCCCAAGTCTACCCTTCGGTATTGCAACTGTTAAACTCATATTGTCATGTCCTCCTCATAAATAGTTTTAATTAACTCATCTAACTCTATTGAAAAACCTATAGCCGGTATCTTGTATCCATATTGCTCTGTGAAAGAATCATATCTTCCTCCTTTTATGATTACCTTATTAGACCCATCTATATAACCTTTGAATATAATTCCATCATAATAACTAAGTTCAGAAACCATTGATAAATCATATATAATTTTATCGTTAACAGATTTTAAGCTTTTATCTAAGGTGCAAAGCTCATCAATTCCCTGTTGCATTAAATCGTTCATATATAAACCCTTAAGATGTTGTAATATTTCGTCAAGGCTTCCTTCTAAATCAAATATATTTATTAGTGTGCTCATTGGTTCTTTGTATGGAATCTTTGATAGATATTCCTTTAATTCTTGCTTATTCTTTGAATATAATAGATTTAATATGTTTTTATAATCATAATTGTTAAATGAACAGGCTTGCATTATACCCTTTAGAAATTTGCTGTTACCTATCTCAAATAAATATTGATTGCTGTATTTATTCATAGTTTTTATAGCTATGCTTAATACACTTTTATCTGTATTATCATTTTTTTCTCCTATTAGTTCTACGCCCATTTGTCTGTTTTCTTTTATTCCTATTCCATTGTTTATGTATGTCTTGCCGTAATAAAATAATTTGAGTGTAAGTCCTAACTCCCATCTTGGCATTAATTTATTAACTATTCCTGTTGTTATATCTGGCGATAGTATAAATATATTTCCACTGTTCTCTAAAAGTTTTACTGATGATTTTTTATCTACTCTGAAGTTTATTCCTGTGAATTCATCATAGTTTTCATATATTGATGGTTCTATATTTTTATATCCCTCATTACATAAAAATTCTTCTATTTCTCTTTTTAATGTAAACATTCGATGTGAAAACATAACCTCGTCCTCTATTTTTAAAAAATCCATATTTCCTCCTTTTAATTCTTTTTTAGTTAGACCTATCGCAGTTTCGCATCACAAATTTATTTGCTCACTATCGTTCGCATAAATTTGGAGCTCATTGCGGTTGACCTACCAACCATTTTTCAGAAAAAAGACTCTGAAAAATGGGGTTAGGGCATACAAAAAGCCATCTGACTTGTATATCAGATGGCTTCTCTTAACGCTTATATTATTCACCACAGATACAAGTCTTTTAATTAAATGACTAAAAGAGCTTGTATCTGTGAACTTAAATCTTACCTAAAGTTCCCTAACAAACCCTGTTCTGTGATGATGATGTAATTGTACACAAAATAATTTAATATCCATGTTACACCTCTCAAATTTTTACCATTGTACTACTATTATTTTTATATGTCAATACCATTTTGAATTTTTTATAAAAAATATAATTGATGCATATGTATTTAAATTAACTCAAGTTAACTAGATATTTTTTTACCATTTTTACAGGATGATATGATTTTTTTGCCTTTCTTAGTCCAGAATTACCTGTATCCTCCTGCCTATTTACAAATTCCAAGTCTGAAAAGCATTCCATTAAAAATTTTCTATTAATAAAAGCATATACTCCCTTATATTCTAGTTCACCACGCTCCACATGTATTACGGCTAATTTGTCATTAACTCTCTCACCAACTGAAAACCCTACTAGTCTTTCACCCACATAAACAGCTATTGATTCAAGGTTAAGATACTGAAGTTCAACAAAAATATCTTTTATAGCATCTATTTCCATACACATTTCTTTATCAACAGTTTTTAATACCTCTTCATGCCATCTATGTAACAATTCTAAGCAATCCTTAACAACATTATCATTGGTTATAGCTTTTATTTCATAATTGTATGTTTTTTCAAAAGTATTAACATGATTTTTCTTTCCATGATATTTTTTTCCCCTTAATTCAATCAAATCTTCTGTTTTATACACATACTCAAAATCATCAATGTCTTCTTTAAATTCAATTTTATAATCTGTATATTTCTTTAAATCATTTATGAACTCAATATCAACATCACCAAAAAAATAATCCCTGTCAGTATAATTTTCATTTCTTTTTTTCAAAATTTCAATTAAATTTACAAGGTTCTCTTTTTTGTAATTAAGTGGTTTTGCATAAAAGGTTCCCTTTCCCTCTTCATTTTTTTCTATTATAAGCGTATCATCAACTATTGCATATTTAACACTATTTAATTTTCTCCACATATATAGTGATGAAAATAAGTATTCGTAAGATTCAATTGAATTTTTATCCACGAACTTATTTATTATCTCGTTATCTTCTAAAGTCAAACATTTAAAATTAGTAATTATAATCACTCCTCTATATTGTCATCGATATTTTATGTAATATTTATTTTCTATATATTTCTAGTATAATCTACCCTATAGAATAAGTTTTAAACAGAAAATTTCTCATAAATATATTTAAGTATATGATAAATATATTTTATTTTCAATAATAATGTTTAATATAATTTGTCATTTTATAATTTATAGTTACTTGACAAATTAAAGTTACTGTGCTATATTAAATTAAGTCTTTAAAATTAGGAGGTAAACCTTGTTTAGTGGATTATCTGTTGTTAATAATATTAGCTTTATTTTAGTATTTTTCGAAGGAATTTTATCTTTTTTTTCACCATGTGTTATACCTCTTATTCCTGTTTATATTAGTTATTTAGCTGGTAATGGTAAAATTGTTAATGAAGATGGAACAATTTTGTACAAAAGAAAAAAAGTATTAACAAATACATTGTTTTTTGTAATTGGTATATCAAGTACGTTTTTTATACTTGGGCTTTCTTTTTCTGCTTTAGGAATATTTTTTAATAATAATAAAACATTATTTAGACAAATTGGTGGCATAATAATTATTGTATTAGGACTTTCACAAGTAGGCTTTTTAAAACTAGACTTTTTAAAAAGCGAGAAAAAGATAAATTTTGAGTTAACGAAAGATAAAATGAATCCAATTATTGCATTTATAATGGGTTTTACTTTTAGCTTTGCATGGACTCCATGTGTTGGGCCAGCTCTATCATCAGTACTAATTTTAGCATCAGGTGCGTCACATCCTTTTAAAGGAAATTTGCTAGTACTTGTTTATGCAATTGGATTTGTTCTTCCATTTTTAGTATTAGGCTTATTTACAACACAAGCCTTAAATTTTTTTAAAGAAAATCGAAATTTGCTGAAATATACAGTCAAAATAGGTGGTACAATTTTAATTATAATAGGAATACTAACTTTTACAGGTCAATTTAATAATTTAACTAAATTGCTATCTTTTTAATTAATTGTTATTCAGTATATTATCTTATAAAAATAAAATAATATCTAAATACACCTAGTCAAATAGTACTCAAGGAGCATTCAAATGAAAAATCAATACAATTTACAGTGTAATATTGCTCAGACATTAAATATCATAGGAGATAAGTGGTCTCTTCTTATTCTTCATCAAATGTTAATTGGTAATGAAACATATAAAGAAATTCAAGATGGATTAGATGGAATACCAACAAATCTATTGTCTGAAAGACTAAAGACTATGGAAAGTGATGAATTAATTATGAGAGAATTATACCAAACTCACCCCCCTAGATATAAATATTCCTTAACAAAAAAGGGTTACGATTTAGAAGATGTATTTAATAGTTTAATATTATGGGGAGAAAAACATTTAGATAAATGTTATAAAAAATTAGTTCACAACGAATGTAACCGTAGTGTGGTACATCGTTATTACTGTTCTAATTGTAATAAAACTGTTGAAATTGATGAAATTTCTGTAAAAGAACCAAATGAACTATAAATTTTTATTAATTTGAGGTGAAATATGAGTGATATAATTGACGTTGCGATAATAGGTGCTGGTCCAGCAGGCCTTTCAGCTGCTGTAAATACTTTAGCGAGAGGAAAAACATTGCGTTTGTTTTCTAGCAGTGAAAATTATTTAGCAAAAGCTGAACGCATTGACAACCATTTAGGATTTTATAACATAAGTGGAAAAGAATTAATGAATCGTTTTGTTGAACATGTAAATGCTATGAATGTTCACATAGAAAAAGAAAAGGTTGTAAATATATTACCATTTGATGATCATTTCATGGTCAATGTCAATGGAGAAATTGTTGAAGCTAAAAAAGTAATTCTTGCTATGGGAATGTCAAAAGTTAAAGAAATACCTGGGGAATCTAAATTACTTGGGAGTGGAGTAAGCTACTGTGCTACATGTGATGGAATGTTATATAGAAATAAAACTGCTGTAGTTTGGGATCAAAGCAAAGATGCTATAAGGGAAGCTAATTTTCTAAATGAAATTGGTGTAAAAGTAATTTTTATTTCTAAAAATGAACAACCTAAAGAACTAAACCCTAATATAGAATTTATATCTGGAACGATAAAAGAAGTAAATGGTGACACAAAAGTTGAAAGTGTAATTGTTGGTGATAAAGTAATTGAAACTGATGCAGTTTTTATGCTAAGAGAAATTGTAGCACCAACAGCACTTATTGATGGTTTAAACATAGAGGGTGGATTTATTGCAGTTAATAGCTCCATGGAAACAAATATTGAAGGTGTATATGCGGCTGGAGATTGTACAGGGAAACCACTCCAAATTTCTAAAGCTGTAAGTGAAGGTCTTATTGCTGCACAAGATGCAGCTAAAAAAATAGATAAAATTTAATTAAACACAAAATCAAATATTAAAATCTAATTGAGGAGAATTTTAAAATGAACATATTATATCCAAAAAATACAAAAGAATTTGATGATATTATTAACAAAGAAAAATTAGTATTAGTTGATTTCTGGGCTACATGGTGTTCACCTTGCAGAATGATTGCTCCAGTTATTGAGAAAATTGCAGAACAATATGATGGAAAAATAACTGTACTTAAAGTTGATGTTGATGAGCAACAAGAACTTGCAATACGCTATGGAATTCAAAGTATACCAACAGTAACATTATTTAAAGACGGTAATGTTGCTGCTAAAGAAATTGGTGTAAAACCACTTAATTCTTTTACTAGTATGCTTGATGCTCACATAGCATAGTGATAATAAAATACTACTAAAATAACTAAACCGCCTAACTATTTTGCAAGGCGGTTTTCATTATTTAAATCATATTCATTTTTAAGTAATCCATATAAAAACATATCATATCTTTTATTGTTTCTATAAACAAATTCCCTAAATACACCTTCTCTTTTAAAACCAGCTCTTTCATACAATTTGATTGCAGAAGTATTAAATTCTAAAACATTTAAATGAATTCTGTGAAAACTCATATCATTAAATCCATAATCTAATAATATTTTTAGTGATTCATTTCCGTACCCCTTACCTCTCAAATTCCTATTTCCAATACCTATAAAAAGAGTTGCAACTTTATTTGATTTTACTATATCATCGAACCCTGCTATGCCGATAATTTTGTTATCTGATTTCAATCTTATTGCAAATACTATTGATTCATCTTTAGTTTCATAATCATAAAAAGTTTGATTTATCTCTTCTTTACTTTGGGGTACAGGAGGTACATAATCATAATATTTTAAAAAATCTGTGTCTGAAAACCATTGATATAAATATTCCATATCTTCTTTTTCTATGTTAGAAAAATATAAGTTACTACTTTGAATCATTTTCGTCCTCCTTTTGTAATTCAATAGATGCAACGGAGACTTTACCATTGCACATTTATCTTTTATAGTTCATAATTAAAGAACTAAATAAAGTTACGTATTATAATAATTAACAAAATAGTTGTTATTCCTGTAACTGCTATTGCTAATCCACTTGCCGCACCAATTTCTTCTCCCATCTCAACAGCTTTAGATGTTCCTATTGCATGTGATGATGTGCCAATACCTAATCCCTTTGCCACATCATTTTTTATTTTACCATACTTTATTACGAATGGTGCAAATCCAGCTCCTAATATACCTGTTACCGAAACTGCAATAATAGTTATAGATTCTCTTCCTCCTAGAATTTTTGTAGCCTCTACCGCCATTGGAGTTGTAATAGATTTGGTAAACAAGGATAGCATTATTGAATATTCAATATTAAACATTTTACATAAGAGAGAAACAGTTAAAAAAGTAGTTAATATTCCTGCAAAAATCCCTCCCATAATAGGTATGAAGTTCTGCATTAAAGCCTGTCTGTTTTTATACAGTGGTATTGCTAATACAACCACTAAAGGTCCAAGTAAGCTTGTTATTACTCTCCCTCCCCTATTATATGTTTGGTAAGGGATTTTAAACAAAATTAACAAAATAATAATAAAACATGATGAAACTAAAACTGGGTTTAGTATAGATGATTTTGTCTTAAGATACAGTTTATTAAAAGACATATATATAATTATTGTTGCTACAATGAAAAACAAAGCTAAAAATATTTCCCTAGTCATAATTTTCTTCCTTCCTAAAGATGATAATTAATAAGTCCGTAACTTTACATGATACAAACATTACAGATATGCATGAAACAATTAATATAAATAACAACTGGAGGAAATTATCTTGAATTAACTCAAACGAATCCATAATCCCTACTACTAATGGAACAAAGAAAAGTCCCATATATTTTAATAAAAAGTTACCTGTATCCACAATCATAGGTAATTTTATAATATTTGTACACAAAAATATAAATAATATTATCATACCTATTAAACTACCAGGAATAATTATAATAGGTGAAATAATTCTACTTATATAATTTCCTATGATATATACTACATAAATTATTGCTATTTGAAATAATATCTTGGTGATTTTCTGCACTTTGACGTTCTCCTTCTCTAAATTGCTATAAGAGATTATACCCCATCCCATGCAAAAAATATAGTGACTTTTTTATTTGGTTCAATAAAATTCAATAATACTGTATTATTTTCCTATCGCAATTTTTGTAATTCACTGAAATACATTATTACAATTATAAGCATAGTATTTTTTTTTGATTATTAGTAATTAATTATGATGTTTTGTTATTAATATTGACAAAAACTTAATTTACAATATACTTTTGTTTAATATATTTAAATACTTTATTTTAAATTAAGTAATTAATTTATATTGTTAAGAAAACGATTTAATAATTCGGAGGTAATTATGCCATATATTGAAATTAAAAGTCTTCCTGTTATAGACAAGAACAAACAAATAAAAACAATATTAGATATAGCAAATAATATTGAAAGTAATGTAGGAATAGTAAAAAGTCGACTAACAATAATGTGGACATACGTTGATGAAGGTTTAATGTTTAATGGAACTATTTTAGCGAATCAAATTGAAAAAGATAAAAATGGACCTATCGTATATGTATATACTGTTGAAGGAAAATCTACAGAGGATATTATAAATATATGTGATTCAATATGCTATTCTATATCAGAAAATCTGGAAATAAACAAAGATAATATGTCCGTAATAGTCAATTCTATAAGTCATGGAAGCATGTACTCAGATGGGAAGTATATATAGCAATATTAATTTAATAAAGTCTATTGCTTATAACTTAAATAATAAATTAAAAATAAATAAATTAAAGGATGGTTATTATGAAAGAAAAATTTATACCAAAAAGAATAAAAACATTTGGAGGTCCAGTGTCTCCTGCAATTATTTCTAATGATTTTGCTTTTATATCAGGACAAATATCAACTAATCCTGAAAATGGCGAAGTGATAAAAGGAACCATAGAAGAAGAAACAAGAAATGCTCTCAACAATCTAAAAACAATAATTGAAGATTTAGGAGCAACAATTGATGATGTAGTTAAATGCGATATTTTTATATCTACATTTAATGACTTTGACGGAATGAACAAAATATATTTAGAATTTTTTGGAGTAGATTGTCCTCCTGCACGTTCTTGTGTTTCAACAGATTTGTGGGGCGGAATGTTAATAGAAATAGGTGCAATTGTTGATATAAAAAAGTAATTTAAGGAGGCAAAATGATATTTACAGAAGTAAAAAATTCAGAAGTTCAAAATATTCATGATAAAACACTATGGATATTAGAAAATATTGGAGTAGATTTTGAACATGAAGAAACAATTGAGCTTTTAAAAACTAAAAACATTAAAGTGAAAGGTAATAGAGTTTTTTTCAGTAAAGAAAATGTTGAAAAGTCTTTAAATACAGTCAAAAATAGTTTTATCGTTAAAACTCCATATAATTCGGTAAAAATAGGTGAAGGTGGAAGAGCTATAATAGGTGCTTCTGGTTCATTGAGAATACTAAAAGATGGGGTACCTCAGATTCCAACAATTGATGATTTTAATAATGGAATAAAACTTGACCATACTGGTAAGGTTACAAATATGGTGTGTGCTCCTTTTATGAATTTAGGAGGTATTCCAAAGGAAAAAGAAGCTATTATCAAAACAGCTCTATGCTTAAAACATACAACCAAACCAATAATAGCATATTGTTCAAACAAAAAAGAATCAGAAGAAACAATTGAATTTATTAAAAATTTTTATGGTTATGATTCTGGCATGTACACCTTAGGTGTAGGTAATGTAATATCACCTCTAAGGTATGGCAAGGATAACATTGAATCTATTTTAGCTTTTGTAAAAAGGAATCTACCAGTAGTAATCACATGCTGCTCTATGCCTGGTCTTACAAGCCCTATAACAATAGGAGGAACAATAGTTCAAAATAATGCTGAAGTTCTTGCAGGTATTGTAATGACGCAAATTATTAATCCAGGAGCGCCTGTGATATATGGAAATTGTTCATTTGGATCTGATATGAGGTATGCAACACCTGCTGCTGGTGCTATAGAGGCTCCTATTATAGCTAAGTACTCAAAAGCAATGTCAAGTTATTACAAGGTTCCATGTCGAGTTGGCGGTTCTTTAACTGATTCAAAAGAATTAGACTGGCAAGCAGGTTCAGAATGTACTACATCACTTTTATCAGCACTTGAAAATAATTCGGATTTTCTATTCCACTCATGTGGTGAAATTGATGGGTTAAATATATTTAGTATGGAGAAATTCTTACTTGATGAAGAAATTATTTCATCTTACTTATCTATTGAAAATAGAGATTTTATTAATGATGAATCAATAAATGTCGAATCTATTAAGAATGTTGGTCCTGGTGGTAATTATTTATTTGAAGAAGATACACTTATTAAGTGTAGAGATGAACTTTTTATACCTAAAACATATAACAGAGAAATATATATAAATTGGAAAACTAATGGATGCCCTACTGTATTATCAAATGTAAAAGCTGAAGTTAAAAAAAGACTTGATAATTATATTAACTTAGAACTTAATCTTGTACAAAGCAAGATGATCTCAGACATAATAGATAATTACTAAAAATATACAAAGTTAGTTGGTGAGGATATGTTAAAATTAACAAAATACGAAAGAAGTGTACTTAATGGAGATAATGGACTTCTTCAAAAAGTAGCTATGAAAAATATAGTAAGGTATGCTGAAGTTTTAGGTGCAGAAGAACTCTGCGAAATTACAAAAGCAACTGTATTCTGCGGATGTCATGAATATCTAGATGTTATTAATTCTGATGACTTCCATGAAATCTTTACAAAACTTAATTTATGCAAAGACGATATAATTAATTTTAATAATACTTATAGTAATTGTCATGTACAATCATGCGTCGCTCCTTGTGACCAATATGAGTATAAACCATTCAATCAAAGTAAAGAATTTTTTGAAAAGAATTCATACTTTTTAGAAGAAGCAAATAAAGCGGGCGTTATAATTTCAGGAACTTGTGCACCATATCTTACGGGATGGATTCCAATTAATGGTGAACATTTTGTAACTACTGAATCAGGTGTAACAATTATAGGAAATTCATTATGGGGTGCCTACTGCAATGCTGATGGAATCGAGGCAGCATTTTGGTCTGCTATATGTGGAAGAACTCCAAAATGGGGTTATCATGTAAAAGAAAATAGATATGGCACTCATCTAATTAATGTAAAAGCAACTATTGATTCAGTTATTGAATGGGAACTTCTAGGAAAAGCAATAGGCAACAAATTGCAAACAAACAGTAAACCAGTTGTCGTAGGAGATTTTAAAAATGTTGACTTTGTCAAATTAAAGCACTTTTTTACAGCTCTTTCTATAGCAAGTAACTGTAGATTATGCCACATTGTAGGTATAACACCTGAAGCTAGAACAGTTGAAGATGCCTTTAACGGACATGAAATCAAAGGTAATTTTACAGTAACAGACATAGATATTGCAAATGTTTACGAAAAATTATGTGATAAAGAAGAAAGAAAACTTGACCTCGTTAGCTTAGGATGTCCTCACTATGATATAAACCAAATCAAAAACGTTGCAAACTATTTGAAAGGTAAGAAAATACATAAAAATGTTACCTTTATGTTATGGACTGTTTATCCTATAAAATGTATGGCAGATTTGAATAAATATACAGAAATAATTGAAGAAGCAGGAGGGCATATTTATACAAGCTCTTGCCCCACAACTATTGGAGATAAATTATTAAAAAAATATAAAACCCAACTTTATGATAGTTTAAAACAATCAGGAAGTGTCCGTTCATCTGAGTTAAAGAACAATATTTATTATACTGATATGTATAGATGTATTGATGCCGCAATATCTGGAAGATGGGAGGAAAAATATAGATGGAAAAAATAGTTCTCCATGGTAGAGGAGTTATTGAAGGAATAGTTGAAGGTGAAGCTATAGTATGCCCACACAGCATAGCTGGGTGGGGTGGAATAGACCCTAAAACTGGAATAATCAAGGATTACGAAAACGAAAATAAAGGTCTATCTATTAAAAATAAAATATTAATTATGTCAGGAAGTAAGGGTTCAAATGGTTGGTCATGTTATTTTGGTGCTGCTAGAGCTGCATATAATGCACCTAAAGGCTGGGCTTTTACAGAAATTGATTCTAGCTCCGCAGTTGCATCTGCTGTAATGCAGATACCAACTATAGTAGATTTTTTGCCTGAACAAGATCCCTGTAAAATAATAAATACTGGTGATTATGTTAAATTAGATGGAAAAAGTGGGACTATTGAAATCTTAAGCAGAAAAGTATAAAATAATATATAATTATTACTTGAGGTGCAAACATGCTGGATGGTCTATTAAAAAAATGTTTAAAATACAGTAAACACATTAATGGTATTAGCAATGTTAGATGTATAGTAATGGACACTAACAAAAAAGAGATAATATCAGGCGATATTGAAAACAATATAAATAATGATATTTGTTCTAACTGTATATATAAGCAAAAAGATCAGATAAATACACATTTATATGGAAGTAGTGAAGCTTATAGGTGGGATGGTAAATATATTTATTATTGCCCTATTGGTCTAGTTTTTGTTGCATCATCAATAACAGATGATATAGGAAACATGATAGCGTCTCTAATTGCTGGGCCAATAGTTATGGGAGATTTAGAGGATGTAGTACTAAATATTCCAAGTGATGACATAAAAAATCAATTGTACTTACTTCCTAAATTATCTACTAGTAGCACAAATGATTTATCTGAAATTATGGCAGTTGTAACATCTTTTTTAAGCGAAACTCCGCATGGTAAAATAGAATCATTTGCATATGAACAGCAGCAACTTATGAATACAATTTATGATATAAAAGATTTATACCATAAAGATAATAAAGAATATATTTATCCTATAGAATATGAAAAGAAATTACAGAAATTATTTCTTGATGGTGATAAAAAAGGCTGTCAACTACTATTAAATGAACTATTAGGACATATATATCTATCAAGTTATTTTAATATAGATAATATAAAAGCACGTATACTTGAATTACTTGTTCTTCTCTCAAGAGCCACAATAGATACGGGAGCTAATATGAATGAAATACTATTTATTAGTACAAATAATATAAAAGAAATGGAAAAATTTAATGATATTGAAAAACTTAGTGTATGGATTACTGGAATAATGCACAGATTTATTAATTATTCCTTTGACTTTAAAGATGTAAAACATTCTGATGTAACTTATAAGGTAATTAAGTATATAAAAAATAACTATTATAAAAAAATAACTCTTGAAGATATAGCAAACTACGTATATTTAAGTAATGCTTATTTAAGCAGTATTTTTAAAAATGAGACCGGGTATACTCTTACGTCATATATAAATTTTGTCAGAATTGAAAAAAGTAAAGAAATGATATTAAATGGTAATAGAACAATGATGGATATATCAAGTGCATGTGGATTTGAGGATCAAAGCTATTATACTAAGGTATTTAAAAAATATGTTGGGATTTCTCCTAAACAATATAAAGACAGCTTGGGAAAAGAAAAATATTAAACTTATATGGAGGAACTATAAATTATGAATATAATATTAAATGAAATAAGCGAGTTAATTCAAAAAGGAAGGGCTTCTAAGGTAATAGAATTAGTTGAACAAGCTATAAACGAGGGAATAGACTCAAATGTAATACTCCAGGATGGATTATTAAAGGGTATGAACATTATTGGTGTTAAATTCAAGAATAATGAAGTATTTGTTCCTGAAGTATTAATTGCTGCCAGGGCTATGAATCAAGGTATAAATGTTATAAAACCATATTTAGTTCAATCAGGAACCAAACCTATTGGAACTGCTATAATTGGAACAGTTAAAGGTGATATGCATGATATTGGCAAAAATTTAGTTAAAATGATGCTAGAGAGTAAAGGATTAAATGTTATCGATATAGGTGTAGATGTACCTGCACAAGAATTTGTTGATAAGGCTATAGAAAATAATGCACAAGTAGTATGTTGTAGTGCCTTACTTACAACAACCATGCCAGAACTCAAAAATATAGTTGATACATTTGTAGAGAGAGATGTTCGTGGAAAATTTAAAATTATGGTCGGAGGAGCCCCTGTAACCGAAGATTTTGCAAGTTCAATAGGCGCAGATAAATATGCTCCTGATGCTTCAACGGCGGCAGAAGTTGCATTAGAATTTTGTTCAATACAATAAATAACTATAATTATAATGAGGTAACTATGAAAACAAATATGATAGAATGGATAAATAAAATAAAATCATCACAAGTAAAAAAGTCAATGCCTGTATTATCTTTTCCAGCAATTCAATTGATGAATATTTCTGTTAACGATTTAATTTCTAGCAGTGATAATCAATCTAATGGAATGAAGCTTATTGCAGACAAGTTTGATACATTGGCATCTGTTAGTTTAATGGATCTTTCTGTAGAAGCAGAAGCTTTTGGTTCAAAAATAAGATTTAGCGATGATGAAGTACCTACCGTTATAGGTCATATTATTGAGACAATGGAAGATATAGATAATCTTCAGATTCCAAAAATAGGCACTGCTAGAACAGGTATATACGTCGAAGCAATTGAAAAAGCTGTTAATCTTATAAGTGATAGACCTGTTTTTGCAGGTGTAATAGGACCTTTTTCCCTCTCTGGAAGATTGATGGATGTAACAGAAATAATGGTTAATTGCTATGTTGAACCTGAATTAGTTCACAAGACATTGTACAAAGCTACACAATTTATAATTGATTATATAAAGGAGTTTAAAAAAGCTGGTGCTAATGGTGTCGTAATAGCAGAACCACTCGCAGGAATACTATCTCCTGATTTATTTGATGAGTTTTCTACTCCATATAGTAAAAAAATAGTTGATGAAGTTCAAGATGATAATTTTATAGTAATCTACCATAACTGTGGAAACGAAGTATTAAAACTCACTAACTCCATTATAAAAACAGGTGCAGCAATTTATCATTATGGTAATGCTATAGATATGTCAGAAATGATGAAGCTTATGCCTGATGATGTTATAGTAATGGGAAATGTAGATCCAGCAGGACAATTTAGAAATGGAACAGAGGATTCTATTAGAAATACAACTCTAAGTATATTAAACAGTTGTTCTACTTATCCAAATTTTGTTGTTTCGTCAGGCTGTGACATACCACCACTTTCAAAATTAGAAAATATTGAGTCATTTTTCAAAACAGTAAAAGAATTTTATTTAGGTAGTGCAAAATCTATTATATAAATAAAATATCCTAACTAATTGGTTTAAACAGGACTAAATGTATATTAAATAAGAGTAAATAGGTTAAACCCTCACTAATAAATAAGATTAATTTGAATATGTCTTTTAAAATATTATTTATTATATTATAATAATACGATATACTTCTTTTATATTTTTATAAAAATTGGAACGATATTTGCATAGTATACTTGAGAATAAACATTTATAAATATAATATATAAAATCTACTTTACATGCAATAATATTAAAAGGAGGTAACTATTATGGGTTTACCAAGTAAAAGTAACTTAAATTTATATGAAAAGTATAAAAAAGGCAAAAAAAACTTAATTACAGATATAAAAGGTGTGAAAGTTGGAAACATAACTTTACAAAAAGAAAATGTTAATACAGGTGTTACTGTTATTTTTCCTCATGAAGATAATATTTTTCAAGATAAAGTAATGGCAGCCACTTCTATTTTAAATGGGTTTGGAAAAAGTATAGGATTATTACAAATAGAGGAATTAGGTACAATTGAAACTCCCATTATCATGACCAATACTCTTAGTGTTGGAACAGCAGCTACGGCTTTAACAAAATATATGTTAGAACAAAATAAAGATATAGGTGTTACAACTGGAACAGTAAATTGTCTTGTTACAGAATGCAATGATGGTAGATTAAATGATATTCGAGGTCTACATGTAACAGAAGAAGATGTGCTTAAAGCTCTATATTCCCCTTCAGAAGATTTTGAAGAAGGCGCTGTAGGAGGCGGAACGGGGATGTGTTGCCTTGGTCTAAAAGGGGGTATAGGCTCTGCCTCAAGACTTATTGATGTTGATGGAAAAGAATTTACTATTGGCGCTTTAGTAATGTCAAATTTCGGTTCTTCAGGAAATTTAATTATTGGTGGTGACCATATAGGTAGTAGAATAAAAGAAGTCCAAGATAAAGACAAAGATGAAGGTTCTATAATTATAATAATTGGCACAGACATACCTCTTTCTGAAAGGCAATTAAAAAGGGTAGCTAAAAGGTCTGCCATATCTCTTGGAAAAACAGGCTCCTATATGGGAAATGGAAGTGGAGATATTGCTATAGCCTTTACTACAACAAATCGTGTTCCTCACTATAGTAACAAAGATATAATTGAAACAAAGATGTTCTTTGACGATAACATAGACAAGGTTTTTGAAGCTTCAGTAGAGGCAGTTGAAGAAGCTATCATAAGCTCGCTTTATCACGCCAAAACCACAGTTGGATATATGAATAAAGAGGTCAAAGGATTAAGAGACTATTTATAGTATTCATTCATAAAATGAATCCATATAATGAAAAGCAAGAGTACTAGACTCTTGCTTTTATATTTAATTAATCTTATTTAACATTTTTGAAATTACCATCTGCATCAGTAACTACATCACCAAGGTAGAATCCACCTGTAGGCGTATGCACAATTCCTTTTATCTCAGATCTCCAACAACGATAACCGTTATTATCTATAAGCGGAATAATTGTACAGTAATCAAATAATTTTTTCTGAATAGCAGTAATCTGCTCAGTTATTTCATCATAATCAACTGTTTTTCTGGCTTTAGCCACCATAGCATTATAGTTTTCAGGATCAGGGTTTGTACATTCCACATTTCTATTACAGAAATTATCAACTAATAAGAACGGTTCTGACCAACCTAACCCTAAGTAACCCATTTGGAAGTTACCGTCAACTACATCTTGATTTACATAAGACCAGTTTTGTGTTTTTATTTGCATGTCGATTCCAACTGCCTTAAGATCAATTTGAAGAGATTGTGCAACTTTCTTTGCTGTTTCTGAATCTCTGCAATTAAATTCAAATACAAAGTTATTTCCATCTTTATCTACAAATCCATCATTATCTGTATCTGTCCAACCAGCATCTGCTAATAATTGCTTCGACTTATCTGTATCATAGCCATAATTAGATTTATAGTAATCAACTGCTTCATCTGAATAGTTCAAACATTTTTTTAAAACTAAGCTATATGCAGGCTTTTCAAATTCACTTAAATACTTCGCTAAATTATCTCTGCTGATAGCATGAATAATTGCTTTACGAATATTAACATCCTGGAAGAGAGGATCAGTCATGTTAAGTTCTACGTAATTAACTTCCGCACCATAAGCTTCAAATATATCAATATTATCTGCAGCTTTTAACTCATCGTAGTATTCTGAAGGAACTGTTGAAAGAACATCATAATCACCATTTTTAACACCTTGAGCAAATGTAAAGTCCTCTCCAGAGAACACAATTTTTAAAGTTTTAACAGGAGAAGGCCCTTGATTTTTCAACATAGGGTTGTTTGTTTTATAGCCTTCATTGGCTTTTAAAATTGCATATGCTCCTGGTTGATATTCATCAAGGTAGTATGCACCATATGGATGACATCCCCAAAGTTTATCGTCAGCAGACATATTATCAATTTCATCTTTATCAATTAAACCCACAAAACAACTTTGAAAATTATACTGCATATCTGCTTGATATTCACTTAAATGAACAATGACATTACGCCCATCAACTTCCATTGATTCAATAGCCCTATATCCATCTGCATATGGACTTACTTCCAACCCATATTCAACACTTGCAATGAAGTCCTCAGGTTCAACTTGTTCTCCTGTGGAATACTTCATTCCTTCGGGAAAAGTAAGTGTCCATGTAAGACCATCTTCGCTCCATTGAGAATCTGAAGCAATTCCAGGAAGAACCGCTCCCGTTTCTGGATCTTTTTCAAGAATAGGATCTGCCAACAGACATTGCATATCATTCCATGAAGATACTTGGAAAAGGTCTACACCTTCCCAAGCAGAGTCCTGAATTATCAATGTTTGTCCCTCTGCTGATGCATTAGAAACCTTACTTCCATTACTACAGCCAGTAAAACTCAAGAGAGAAAGTACTAAAGCAATAATTAAGACAAGTGTAATTATCTTATTTTTTTTCATTTTTTTCCTCCTATAATTTTAATAATTTAAATTTATAATATATGAATAGTCTATCTATTCATTATACTCTAGGAATTTTTTCTAAATATCTCATATTTAAAGCAAGTTACCTGATGTCCATCAGAAAGTATTATGTTTTGAGGTTGTTCATTCTCACAACGTTCTGTAGAATAAGGACACCTTGGATGGAAGTGACATCCTGTTGGTAAGTTAATTAAACTCCCAGGATCTCCCTGCATTAAATACTTTTCTTTATCCCTATCATGAGGATTAAGTATTGGAGAAGCTGCCATTAAACCTTCTGTATATGGGTGCTTCGGATTTTCTATTACTTCCTTTGTAGGACCAAATTCCACAAGCTTGCCTAGATACATTACTGCTACTCTATCACTTATATATCTTATTACATTCAGGTCATGGGTAATAACAAGATATGTAAGACCAAGACTCTCTTGTAAATCAAGGAGCAAATTTAGTATTTGTGCCTGTACCGAAATATCAAGAGCAGACGTAGGCTCATCTAATATCATTACCTTAGGGTCAAGTACCAAAGCTCGTGCTATGGCAATACGTTGCAATTGACCTCCTGATAATTGGTGCGGATAGCTATTGAGATATCTTGAATCCATTTTAACAAGTTCCAAAGAATCTATTGCCTTTTGCTTCGCTACTTTTTTTGGTATTCCATGCAATATCATTGGTCTCATAATTGAATTCATAACTGTATCACGAGGATTCAAATTTGATGCTGGATCTTGAAAAACAACCGCTACTTCAGTACGAAATTTTTTCATTTCCTTGCTAGTAGCCTTTGACAGATTTACTCCATTAAACACAACATGACTATCTGTAGGCTTTGTAAGATTTAATAGTACTCTTGCCAAAGTAGTTTTTCCACTTCCTGATTCTCCAACCAAACCAACAATTTCTCCCTTATTAATGGTAAGAGTAACACCATCTACTGCTTTTACATATACCTTTTTATTTTTTATTCCTTTATTTATTTTAAAATATTTCTTTAGATTGTTTAGTTCAATTACTGCTTCGCTCATTATTACTCACCTCCCTTTTCTAAATGACAATTAAAGAAATGTGATTCTTTAACCATTCTTCTTTCTGTATCTTTTATTTTACAAATATCCATTACATATGGACATCTATTCTCAAATCTACAACCAGGTTTGTTCTCAGTCAATCTTGGAACGCTACCATTTATAGTCTGTAAACGCCCTTCCGATTTTGCTTTTCTCGGTAGCGATTTCATAAGTAATTTAGTATAAGGATGTTTAGGATTTTCAAATATATCAAACACTGTACCTTGCTCCACCACTTCTCCTGCATACATTACCGCAACTTTATCAGCAACCTCTGCAACTAAACCAAAATTATGAGTAATCAACATAACTGCCGTATTATATTCATCTCTAAGGGTTTTTATTATATTTAGAATTTGTGCTTCAATTGTAACATCAAGTGCTGTAGTAGGTTCATCTGCAATTAACAATTGTGGTGTTCTTGAAAGCATCATGGCTATCATTACACGCTGTCTCATTCCTCCCGATAATTCATGAGGAAAGCTTTTTGCACGTTTCTCTGCGTCAGGCATTTTAACATCATTATATAAATTTACAACTCTATTCCAAGCTTCTTGTTTTGAAACATTGTCAAGCATTATTCCCTCTGCAACCTGGAACCCAGTAGTATACACAGGATTAAGAGAATCAAGAGGATTTTGAAAAATCATTCCTATTTCTCTTCCACGGATGTTTTCAAGCTGTTTATCAGTATATTCATTTAAATCTTCTCCATTAAAAAATATATTTCCTTTTATTATTTCGTTATGTTCAGGTAAAAGACGTAAAATAGAGTGGGCAATTGTCGATTTTCCACATCCGGATTCTCCTACTATAGCAAATATTTCCCCCTTGTTTATAGAAAAAGAAACTTTTTTCACTGCAGACAAATATCCTTCTTTAACCTTATAATCAACACATAATTTATTTAATTTTAATAATTCTTCGCTCATATTTGTCTCCTCCTACTGTGATTTCATTCTTGGGTCAAGCAAATCACGAAGACCTTCACCTAGTATGTTAAATCCAAATACTGTATAAACTAGTGCCAGTCCCGGAAAAATACAAAGCCATGGTCCACGAGATATGAAATTAATTCCTTCAGAAACCATTAGCCCCCAGTCAGGTGTAGGTGGTTGTGATCCTACTCCAAGAAAACTAAGAGTAGTTGTTGACATAATAGTACCAGGCAACTGCATAGAAACTGTTACTATTAATACCGGAACTATATTCGGTAAAATATATCTAGTCATTATAGCTAAAGGTTTTTCACCAAAGGATATTCCAGTTTCAATGAATGCTTGGTTTTTTATTGACATTGTTTTAGCTCTAACCAGTCTTGCATAAGATGCCCAGTTCACTATGGCAATAGCAATTATTGCATTAGTAAGACCTGTACCTATTATGGTAACAACTGCAAGAGCCATAATCATTCCAGGAATGCACCAAGTTAAATCTGCAACAAATGTTAAACATCTATCAGCAAGACCTCCAAAGTAACCACAAATCAGACCTATAGTTACACCAAAAATCAGCTGAAGACCTGCACCTAATATTGCAACCTGTAAAGTAATTCTACTTCCGTAAATTATACGACTAAACAAATCTCTACCCATATTGTCTGTTCCAAATATGTATTCAGCGCAAGGAGAAACTAAAATATCTTCAGGGTGTGCTTCATCAAAACTAAACGGAGCAATTTGCTTAGCAAATATTGCAAAAACAACTACACTCAACACCATAATAAAACCAAGCATAAAATTTCTATTTTTGTAACAAGAATTTAAAAATTCTTTAAATGGACTATCATTCATTATTTGTCACCCCCTGTAACTGAAATTCTAATTCGGGGATCTAGAATACCCAGAACCACATCACTAAGTATATTGCAAATGATTGTTAATGCAGTGATAATTAATATACATGCCTGTACAACATTAAAATCCTGTTGAATAATAGAATTTATCATCAAATTTCCCATGCCTGGTATTCCAAATATTTTTTCAATAATAATATATCCTGAAATCAACCAAGGTAATGACATGAATATATTTACAGTAATTACTATTAAAGAATTACGTAGCACATGTCTTGTTAATACTGTTTTATTGTCCAGTCCCTTTGCATAGGCTGTTGTTACATATTTTTCTCTTAAAACATCTAAAGCTTCTGACTTAGTTAAACGTATGGTGCTTGCCAATCCTCCTATTACACCTGTAGTTATAGGCAATATGTAATTTTGCCACGATTCATAACCACTTAATGGCAACCATTTAAGCTGTACTGCAAAAACTAACATTAATAATACTGCTAACCAAAATGAAGGTATGGCTGTAAAAACTAAAGAAGTATTTACTGTTATTCGGTCAAACCAGCTGTCTTTTTTGTATGCACACATAAGACCTAGCGGAATAGCTACAATAGTGCTTATTACCATTGTTGTAATCGTAAGTTTAAGACTTATTGGTATACAATTTTTAATCAATGACCAAACATCTATTCTGTACTTATATGAAATACCAAAATCACCACGAAAAAGTATGCCTGACATCCAGTCCACATATTGCACCAATAAAGGTCTATCTAACCCATATTCATGTCTTAATCCTTCTAAATTTTCCACTTTAACCAGTGGTCCTGCCATTAGAGTAACTGGATCACCCGGCATCAGATATAACATACTGAAAACCAAAAACGATACACAAAAAAGTAGTAAAACTCCTACACCCAACCTTTTTATTACATAGTCTCGCATGAAAAAACCATCTCCTTTCTTAATTTGCAATTGAATCTGTCTGAAAATGTTTTCAATAAAACTTTTTATCCTCATAAGTATTAATTATCATCTTAATTACTAAACACATTTTTCAGAATATAACAACTAATACAATATATGCAATATTTGTGCCAAAATTATAGAGGCATTTACAGGTAAAAGTATTTATTGACAGTAATATTTCTTTATTGTACTATTTGCATGGACATGAAAATTAAGTACTAGGAAGGTGATTATTATGTATGATACAAAAAAATTTGATGACTATTTAAAAAAATTATTTGAAGAAAAGGAGTACCCTAGTCTGGCAGTTTGCATAAGAGGACCCGAGGGCATTATCTTTGAAAGGGGTTACGGCTACTGCGATATGAAGAAATCCAGACCAGCTAATGTCAATACTATTTATGGAATTGCCTCTATGAGCAAGTCCATGACTACTCTTGCTTGTGCAATTCTTGAAACAGAAGGAAAATTAAGCTTTTCGGATCCAGTAATAAAATATTTTCCGCAATTTTCTATTCCTGGAACTCCAAAGGAAAGTGTAACATTACGTCATTTAGCAATGCATACGGCAGGAATACCTCCTATTCCTCCATTGGAATGGTCCATCGTAATGAATACTTTAGAAAAAGATTCAGAATCATCTCGCAAACTTAGAGAAAGTGCTCCAAACAAAATGGATACAATTGAAGATATCATAGATTATATTGCTAATAGTGGAGCCTATGAACCATTAGGGGCTCCCGGCGAATGTATGAGTTATTCAAACGATGCCTACGCTCTTCTCTCTTATGTTGTTGATCAAGCAGCTGGAATGCCTCTTGAAGAATTTCTAAAAGAAAGGATTTTCAAACCTCTTGGGATGACTCGCTCAGTGCTTGATTTAGACGGAAAAGAAGCTATTAATTTAGCAAACGGCAATATTGCTGATTTATTTGATTTAGATGATAACGGTAATCTATACTCAGATCAGATATGGTCTGTTCTTCCCCCTTACCGTGGCTGTGCTTGTGTTAAATCTACTGCTAAAGATATTACAAAATATTATCAAATGCTTTCTCAAAATGGCAAATTTGAAGGTAAACAAATAATAGACCCTAAAGCTGTTGAAATTATAATAGGTCGTGAATTTCCCGAAACCAGCTATCCATTCTACTGCTTTGGTTTAAATAAACGCATAAAAAATGGAAAAGTAATATGTGAGCATGCCGGAGGACTTCATGGAGTTTCAACTTATGGAGGATTAATTATGGGTGGATATTCAATGACAGCTCTATGCAATCAAGGAGATGTTTCTACAGAGCCTTTTATTTGGGCCTGCTACAATCTAATTTTGGGACTACCTCTTAATACATCTCATACCTATGCAATCCCTTCAGGAAAAAAATTCAGTATGCCTCAAGCAGTGGTTGGTACTTACATCAGTAGAGAAGCCGTCCCTTCATATTGCATTGTAACTTCTGACGAAGATGGAAATTTGTTTGCAAATTATTACGAAGATAATTTAGTATTGCATTACTGTGAAGAAACACTTTTCAGTGCCCGAACTGCTGAAGAACCTGACGTACAACGCACCACTATGCGATTCTTGATTAGAAATGGTAAAGCATGGGGAGTAAGATGCTACACTAGAGTTTTCCAAAGAGTTAATGAGTAATAAAAATCAATATAATAAATATTAAAAAAAATTAATAAAATAATATTTAAAAATATTAATGTAGAATATTAGGATTAAATAGGTTAAAACCTGTTAAATCTTAATATTTTTATATTAAGTCCTTTTAAATTATATATATTTATATTATAATAATTTATATAATTTATATATTATTGGAGACTAACATGAAAAAAGTTGCAGTTATTTACAAAAACAGTGATAATCAGGAAGTTATCAAATACTTAAAAAATAATTTAGAAAAGATATTTGAGAATTATATAATTGTTGAAAACTATTATTTAGATGAACTTCCATCTAATTTCAAAATACATGCGGATGCTTATATAATCACAGATGAAACGATGTTGTATCCCCTAAAAGAAAGAATTACTAACTACAATAATATCGTAACAATGTATAGAAGTTTAAAAAAACAAAAGCTTTATGAAATTTCAAATATTCCAAACAATACAAAAGTATTAATTATTAATGATACCTATGAGAGTTCTGTTCAAACATTATGTTCTCTTTATGAGTTAGGTATGAGTCACATTAATTTAGTACCTTTTGATCCTAGTGATGCAGATAATCCACAATACAAAGACTTTAAAATTTGTATAACTCCAAATGAAGTACATTTAGTTCCAGAATACATACAAAAAACTATAAATATAGGCTATAGAGAAATAAGTTTTGAAACACTTATGAGACTTATGATTAGACTAGATCTCGATTTTGAATTAACAAATAGAAACCTCGTACGTCATATTAAATCTATAGCTGAACCAAATATATATATATATAATAATTACCTAAATAATTTTGTTAAAAATTATGTTTTTGATAGTGTTATTAATGATTCTCCAACTGCTTTAATTATTACAAATGAAAAATATCATATTCTTTTTTCAAATAATAAAGCTAAAGAAATGTTCGATTTAAAAAGTAACAGTGCTGTGGTACCCCTTTCTGACATTATGGAAAGTGATAAACTTGCAAAAATTCAAGAAAATATTATCCCCAAAGATGGTATTATGTTTAATGGAATTCAGTATTTTATTGAAAAAAAACCTATTATGCTAATTGACGAAATAATGGGTTACTATATTATTCTTCAAAATGAAAAAGATATAAGGGATATTGAAATTAATGCAAAAAAAATGTTAGAAAAAAAAGGCTTAGTCGCAAAATATAATTTTTCTGATATTATTCATGTTTCTCCTAAAATGAAGGAATGTATTAATACTGCAAAAACAGTTGCATTAACAAATCATACTGTTTTAATAACAGGTGAAAGCGGAACAGGAAAAGAATTAATGGCTCAATCAATTCACAATTATTCTAATCGCAAAAATATGTCGTTTGTCGCTATAAATTGTGCAGCAATTCCTGAATCATTGTTAGAAAGCGAACTATTTGGATATGAAAGTGGTTCTTTCACCGGCGCGAGAAAAAATGGAAAACTTGGTCTATTTGAACAGGCAAACGGTGGTTCTATATTTTTAGATGAAATAGGCGATATTTCTCCTAACCTTCAATCTAGACTTCTTCGTGTTTTACAAGAACGTCAAATTATGCGTATTGGTAGTAATAGAATGATAAATATAGATACAAGAATACTTGCAGCTACAAATAAGGATTTATTAAGTGAAGTTGAAAAAGGTAATTTTAGAAGAGATTTATTCTATCGTTTGAATGTAATTTCTATATGTATTGAACCTCTAAGAAATAGAAGAGAAGACATTCTACCATTAATATCAAGTTTTTTGGGTACAAAATATAATCAATTGAATGATTCTGATAAAGACTTATTATATACATATTCATGGCCAGGAAATATACGTGAACTTGAAAGTACTGCTATACATTATAATACTTTGTCCACATTGCCTAAGTATCTTTTAAATACACCTATTACACCACTTACTATAAATAATATTTCTAAGCCCATAGATAATGTTAGTATTGAAATGGAAATTTTAAAAATAATAATGGAAAATACACAATGTTTTCATGGTATTGGTCGCATGCAAATAAATAATTACTTAAAATCGCTACAAATAAGAATTGGTGATGCAAGTTTACGCAATATCCTTCAAAACTTACAAGATAGAAGTTTAATAACAATTGGAAAAGGAAGAAATGGAACAAAAATAACTGAGCTAGGAATACAAAAAATCAAATATTTATAATTTTCTTAATAAAATTAATTCTTTATTTAAACCATTAATTATTATAATCAGACAAGAAATATTCTCTCTTGTCTGATTACCTAGTTGGTACTATTTCGATCCAGTATTCATCTGGATCTGTAATGAAATATATACCCATTGATTCATTTTCAAATACTATACATCCCATTTTTTTATGTTTTTTGTAAGCTGATTCATAATCATCAACTACCATTGCTAAATGATATTCTATTTCTCCTAAATCATATGACTCTTTTCTATCCCTCATCCATGTTAATTCCAATGTAAAATCTGAAATTCCATCCCCTAAATATACCAAAATAAAACTTCCGTCTTGTGCTTCTTTTCTCCTAACTTCAAAAAGTCCTAAAGATTCTTTATAAAAATCTATACTTTTCTGTAAATCTAGTACATTAAAGTTAAAATGATTAAATTTAAACTTCATAATAAAAATCCTTTCTTAAATATATTTTAGTTATATCATAAAGCAAGCCAAAAAATGACTTGCATCACAACTATTCAATAAATACATCAAAACAAAAACTTAAGTTTTTGTTTCACTAATTGTGTATTTATTATATATTAAATCAATATTTTTTTATTGTCAAACTAAATGATTTATTTAATTGAAATTATATAAATATAGTATTATAATGCTAATATACATCTATAATTAATATCAAATGCTGCCATAATAAAAATAATCAAATAACGTTTTAAAATTTATCATTATTAAAATTTTGTTAAAAATTAATTTATATGATAAAATTTACTAATTAGAAAGGAAATATAATGATTAATATTGATTTAAGTAAGTGTATAGGCTGTGGTTTATGCGCTAAAGATTGTCAATGCAGTGACATTAAAATTCAGAATAATAAGGCCATTTCTTTAAATAAATTCTGTTTAAATTGTGGGCACTGTATAGCAATTTGTCCCCAAAATGCTGTTATAATTGATACTTATGATATGAGTGAAGTAAAAGATTATAATAATGAAAATTTTGTTATTAATCCGGAAACATTTTTAAATTCTATAAAATTTAGAAGAAGTATTAGACATTTTATTGATAAGCCTATTGAAAAAGAAAAGATAAAAAAAATAATTGAAGCTGGTAGATTTACTCCTACTGGAGGAAATAGACAACCTATTAGTTATATAGTAATACAAGAACAAATAGCTGAATTGACACAAAAAACTATAAAAGTTCTTTATGATAAAGCATGTAGTTTTAAAGAAGATGAAAATAATCCTAACTCAATCGAAAATAAAAGATACTCTACTATGTGGAAATTTATGTATAGACAATATCAGAGAGGTAAAGATACTCTATTTTTTAATGCCCCTGCTATGATTGTAATTCTTGGTGATACAAGAATTTCTATAAATTCCGATGTAGATGGTGCGTTAGCAGCATCTACTATGGAAATGATGGCAAATACATTAAATTTAGGAGCTTGTTATAATGGATTCTTCGCTCTAGCTGCTCAAAATGATATTATTAAAGATTTTTTGTATATTCCTAAAAATAAAAAAGTGATCACTTCTATATTAATTGGATACACTGACAATAAATATTTCAGAACAGTTCCAAGAAAAAAAGCTGAAGTACAGTGGATGTAATTTGAATTTATCATAAGAATATAAATATAAAAAAAAGCTAACTACATTTAATTATAGTTAGCTTTTTTTACCTAAGGTGTTACAATATTTTCTGTAGGATTTTCTAGGTCTTGCTCTATTCCAGTATCATTTGTACCTGTATGACCATTAACAACAATGTTTAATTGTATTAGTATATTTTCTAATTGTTTTAGATATTCTCCATAAGCTTTCCAATCACCATTTTTAGATGCTTCATTTGCTTTAACATACATATCATTCGCTTGTAAAATTAGCATGTTAATATCATCATTTTCATAATTATTATCTATTGGATTATTTGGTTCAACTGCTTCTGGTTCTTTATTTTCTGATGTTCCAAAAATTTTATCTAATGCTTTTTCAAGTGTCATTTCCATTACTGTCTTATCGTTAAAAGAAACTACAACCATTTTCATCTCAGGGAAATTACTTTCTGTATCAGACTTTAAATAAATTGGCTCTACATACAATAAAGAATTTTCTATAGGCATTACCAACGTATTACCTCTAAGTACGGATGATCCTCTTTGACTCCACAATGTAAGTTGTGATGATATGACAGTATCTTGATCAATTTTTGTCTCTATCATATTAGGTCCAGGTATTGTTTTTGTTTTAGGAAATTCATATAATATTAATTGTCCATAGTTATCTCCATCATTTCTAGCTGCCAATAAAGCAATCATATTATCTTTATTTTGAGGAGAATATTGTGTCGTTAATAAAAACTCAACATTTTCTTCTTCTGGCAGTTTGAACATAACATAACTTGATTCTACTGACACTTCACCTGTATCCATATATTTTTCTGTTGAAATATCCCAATAGTCTTCTCTACCAAAGAAAACTGTTGGATTTTCTATATGATATAATCTATACATGTCTGATTGAATATTAAATAAAGACTGTGAGTATCTAATGTGCTCACGTATACCTTTAGGCATATCACTCATTGGTTTAAACAAGTCTTTAAAAATATTCTTATATGTATTTATTATAGGGTCATTTTCATCAGATATGTAAAAATCAGTTTTCCCATCATATGCATCTACTACAACTTTTACTGAATTTCTAATGTAATTAACTTTCAATCCCTCTATAAAATTGCTTGTAGGTTGAGAATATGGATATCTTTGGCTTTCTGTAAATCCTTCAATTATCCAATAAAGCTTACCGTTTTCTTGATTTGCTACTAAGTATGCATTTGAATCATAGTATATAAATGGTGCTATTTCATATACTCTTTGTAATATATTTCTATTAATTACAATTCTACTGTCTTTATTTATATTATTTGAAATTAATAATTTATAACTTCCTTCTCTTATACTAAATAGTAATCTATTCATGAAAGTTAACTTTATTCCAGCACTACCTTCATACAATGTTTCTTCATTATCTGAACCTGATGGATAATCAAATTCTTTTTCATCTGTATTTACTATTACATATTCATTTGTTTTTTCACCAAAATAAATTTCTGGTCTCTCTATTTTTAAATCTGTTGTTGTTGTTGGTGGAATATTTTTCACAATCATTTCAGGTTGACCCTGCATTGTAACCTTATTGACTGGAGATAATGTTACTCCATATCCATGTGTATATTTTAAATATTGATTTACCCATGTTTTTGCTTGCTCATTTAATCTACTTTGATCTAATTCTCTTGCAGATAAAAACACCTGTGTATAATTACCATCTATTGTATATCTATCAACATCTACATCATTAAATACATAATATGGTCTTATACCTTGTAATTGATTATATACTTGTATCAATGGTTCTTGGTCATTTATTTTAATATTTTCTATTACATCTTTATTTTTATCTAAATCATCTATAGTCAAATTATTATCTGCTGGAAAAGCAATTTTCTTTACATCTTTTAAGCCATACGCATCTTGCGTGCTATTTATACTATATGTCATATATTTTGTTTCTTTAGATAATTGGTCAGGTTCAACTATAAATTTTTCTACAACGCCTCCCAAACCAGTACCTAAAATAGAAACAACTATCAAAATAGCAGGCATTGATAAAGCAAACTTTAAATTCTTCTTTCTTGCACCAACAAAAAAAGTAAAAGCGGCTATAACGCATCCTACTGCTAATATCCTATATAAATTTAATGTAACAAATATATCAGTATATCCAGCACCGAATACTCTCCCCATTTGCGAATATAGTAAATCATAGCACTTTAGAAAAAATCTAAATCCTAAAAATATAAAAACTAATGATCCTATAATGGATATTTGATTTATTATTTGTGTAATAAATTTTTTATTTAGCAATGAGCTAAAGTCAAATATTTGGTTTGGATTAAAATGTGATATGTCTTCGAATTGTCCTGTTACGTTCTTTATTCCGTTTTTTAACGCTAAGTATCCATAAAATAAAACCGTAACAACTATTAATAAGAATAATATGTTTATAACAAAGCTAACTAGAGTATTTATTAGTGGTAAATTAAATACATAAAAACTAATATCATGCCCAAATATAGGGTCAACAACATTAAAGTTTTCTGCATTAATATACTGTAAAATTTCAAACCATAAAGTCGATACTATATTTACAGTAAACATTAAGCTAATTATAATTGAAGCAATATTTATCCCAAATTTAATTTGTTTATCATGTTGTGTATCTACTATCTCAGATTCAATAAAAAACTTCTTTTTAAGTTTGTTCAAGTAGATTGCCAACAATAATGATAAAACAATAAAAAGTGGTATTCCTATTGAAAACTGAGCCTTTAATTTTGTTAAAAAGGTTTCTGTATATCCAATTTCACTAAACCATTTGTAGTCAGTTGAAAACTTTACGATACTCCCAAAGGAATTAATAATTATAAATATTACAATTATCATACCTATAATAAAAAACCGATTTTTATTCTTCATTTTTTACCCTCCTACATATATTATTCATTATTTATCAATTTCCATTCTTAATTTCTCCAAAGATTTTTTTTCTACTCTTGAAACTGTCATTTGTGATATATTAAGCTTCTTTGCTATATCACTTTGAGTTTTATTATTAAAATATCGATTGATAATTATTTCTCTTTCAAGTTCATTTAATTTATTTAATGATTTATTAATAAAATCCGTATTTTCAATATGTATAAAGTATTTATCTTCAACTCCAACTAAATCCATTAGCGTTGCTTCGCTTTCGTCACTGCTTGAATCAATTTTAATATCTAATGATTGCGAAGTAAACATTTTTCCTGCTTCAAAAGCTTCTAAAACTTCTTCTTGAGTACAATTAACATGTTCAGCTATTTCTTTTATAGATGGAGTTCTTTGCAATTTATTACTTAAATAATTATTTGAATCATTAACTTTTTTTGATATTTCTTGTATTTTTCTTGGAACCTTTATAGCCCATCCTTTATCACGAAAATATTTTTTTATTTCTCCTAAAATAGTAGGTGTAGCAAAGCTAGTAAATTCATAACCTTTTGATATATCAAATCTATCTATAGCATAAATTAGACCCATACATGCTATTTGATATAGATCTTCATACTCTATCCCTCTATTATTATATTTTTTAGAGATTATTTCTGCCATATATTTATATTTATCAAAAATTTCATTTCTAATTTCAATATTTTTTGTTTCTCCATAACGAAAAAACAAATCATGGTTTTTTAAATTTTTTGAGTTTTGCATAACTTCATTCATAATTACCAACGCCTATTCAATATCAATACATGTTTTTTCAAAACATATTTTCTTATTTTTTAAATCTACAATATACTTATCCGCTAGACTCTCAATAATTAATATACACATTTCACTTTTATCTTTACTAATATCATCTATCTCACCATCATTTAAATCACATACTTCTATTCTTAATTTGTTTTCTTCTATAAAGTACTCGATTTCAAATGGTTTATCATTTTTTTCAATGCTATTTATAAAAAAAATACAAATTTCAGATAAAATTACTTTTAAATCATCTATATCATCTATATTATATCCATTAATACTGGATAAAGCTGAAGTAGTAAGTCTTATTGTGCTTAGATATTCAGATTTTTTAGGTATTACTAATTTAACATTTTCCATACTTTTCACCCTCACTGAATGTTGAATACTTTATTTAAACCAGTTATATCAAATAATTTATATATATTTGGTTTCAAATTTATAATTTCTATAGATAAATTATTTTCTTTTATTTTTTTAAAAATACTCATTAAAACACCTAAACCTGTGCTATCTATATACTCTAACTCATCAGCATTAATAGAAATATTAGCTTTTTCACTTTCTATTAATTCTAAAACTTTATTTTTAAAATCTGGAGAAGTATATATATCTACTTCTCCAATTGGCCTAATTTCTAAATAATTATTATCTGAAGTTTTACTGTATTTTATATCTAATGACATCTTTGTAACCTCCAATTTAATATTCTTCTTCTGTTTGAATTTCATCTTCATCTGCTATTATTTTAGCAATTGAAACAACCTTATCCCCTTCATTTAATCTCATAGCTTTTACTCCTTGAGTATCTCTTCCCATTCTAGAAATATCCAAAGAATGCATTCTAATTATCGATCCACTTGAACTTAAAATCATAAGGTCATCTTCTTTATTTACTATTAATGAACCAGCTATATTACCTGTTTTTTCATTTATTGTATGTGCTTTCATACCTCTGCCACCTCTATTTTGGCATCTGTATTCTTTTGATAAAGTTATTTTACTATAACCATTTTCTGTTATTGTTAGTATTAATTTATCTTCGTCATCTTTTGTAAGTATGCTCATTGCTACTAATTCGTCATCTTCTGAGGTAGTGATAGCTTTTACACCCATTGTATTTCTACCAGTTTCTCTTACATCATTTTCACTAAACTTAATACCTTTTCCATTTTTTGTTACAATAAATATATCTTTAGTTCCATCTGTTCTATTTACGCTAATTAATTCATCATCTTCTGCTATTTTAATTGCAACAAGACCAGATTTTCTCGATGTATCAAAGTCACTAAGCTTAGTTTTTTTAATAATTCCTTTTTTAGTTGCTAATATTAGATATTCTTCCTCATTATTAAAATCCCTAATAGGAATTATAGCTCTTATTTTTTCATCACTATCAATATTAATTAGATTAATAGCTGCTGTACCTTTTGCCTGTCTTCTTGCTTCAGGTACTTCATAAGCTTTAATTCTATAAACCTTTCCTTTGTTAGTTAAAAACATCAAATAATCATGGGTTGACGTAATAAACAAATCTTTAACAAAATCTTCTTCTCTAGTTGTTAATGCTGTTATTCCTTTTCCTCCACGTTTTTGTGCTTTATATGTGTCTTCTGGCAATCTTTTTATGTATCCATAATTAGTTAAAGTAATAGCAACATTTTCTTCTTCTATTAAATCTTCAACATTTATTTCGCCTTCATCATGTGTTATTTCTGTTCTTCTCTCATCATAATATGTATTTTTAATTTCTTTTAATTCATCTTTAATTATTTGATCTACTAAAAATTGATTTGCAAGTATTTCCTTAAATTTATTAATCATTTTTATTAATTCTTCATACTCTAAATCAAGCTTTTCCCTTTCTAGACCTTGTAAACGTCTAAGTCTCATGTCAATTATTGCTCTAGCTTGAATTTCAGATAAATTAAATCTTTCCATCAAACGCATTTCAGCATCATCATATGATGATCTAATTATTTTTATAACTTCATCAATATTATCAATAGCTATTCTCAAGCCTTCTACTATATGAGCTCTTGCTTCTGCTTTGTTTAAATCATATTGAGTTCTTCTTACTATAATTTCTCTTTGATGCAATACATAATAATGAATCATTTCTTTTAAATTTAAAACTTTTGGCTCATTATTAACTAATGCAATCATAATAATGCTAAAATTATCTTGTAACTGTGTATGTTTATATAAATTATTAAGTACAACATTTGGATTGTAATCTCTTTTAATCTCAATCACAATTCTCATACCTGTTCTATCACTTTCGTCTCTTAAATCAGATATACCGTCTATTCTTTTATCCTTTACAAGTTCTGCTATTTTTTCAATTAATCTAGCTTTGTTTACTTGATAAGGAATTTCTGAAACTATAATTCTACTTTTATTATTTTTAATTTCTTCTATTTCAACTCTTGATCTTACTTTTACAAAACCTCTACCTGTCATATAGGCATTTTTTATATTTTCTCTTCCAACTATTATAGAACCTGTTGGAAAATCTGGTCCTTTTATGTATTTCATAAGTCCTGGTATATCAATATCTGGATTATCTATATATGCAATTGTCCCATTTATTACTTCACCTAAATTTTGTGGTGGAATAGAACTAGCCATTCCTACAGCTATACCAGATGATCCATTTACTAGTAAATTAGGAAATCTACTTGGCAATACTACTGGTTCTTTTAACGTTTCATCAAAATTTGGCCTAAAATCTACTGTATCTTTACCAAAATCTTTAAGAAGCTCCATTGCCATTTTAGACATTCTAGCTTCTGTATATCTCATTGCAGCTGCACCATCACCATCAACTGAACCAAAATTTCCATGTCCATCAATTAAAGGATATCTCATTGAAAAATCTTGTGCCATTCTTACCATAGCATCATATACTGCTGTGTCACCGTGAGGATGGTACTTACCTAGTACATCTCCAACAATACGTGCACTTTTCTTATATGGTTTATCAGGTGAAAGACCTAAATCATTTGCAGAATATAATATTCTTCTATGTACAGGTTTTAATCCATCTCTTACATCTGGTAATGCTCTACTAACAATTACTGTCATAGCATAATCAAGATAAGATTTTTTCATCTCACCACTAATATCGGTAATTAAAACCTTATCGTTATTATCAAGTTCACTCATTATAACCTCCGAAAACTATTATCAAACATATATATTATTATATAAAACACAATTAAATATCTAAATTTTTTACATATTTCGCATTTTCTTCTATAAACTCTCTTCTTGGGGCAACTTTATCTCCCATTAAAGTATTGAAAGTTTCATCTGCTTCTATAGCATCTTCTGCTTCTATTTTTAAGAGAATTCTGTTTTCTGGATTCATTGTAGTTTCCCAAAGTTGTTCTGGATTCATTTCTCCAAGACCTTTATACCTTTGAATTTCAACTTTATTATCTCTGCCTATCTCATCAAGAATTTTATTTAGTTCATCATCACTATAAACATACTCTTCAAATTTACCTTTTTTAACTTTATATAAAGGTGGTTGTGCTGCATAAATATGCCCTTCTTCTACTAATTCTCTCATATATCTGTAGAAAAAAGTTAAAAGTAATGTTCTAATATGAGCACCATCTACGTCTGCATCTGTCATTATTATTATTTTTCCATATCTTAATTTACTTAAATTAAAATCCTCACCAATTCCACAACCAAATGCAGTAATCATATTTTTAATTTCTTCAGAATTAAGTATTTTATCTATCCTAGATTTTTCAACATTTAATATTTTTCCACGAAGAGGTAAAATTGCTTGTGTTCTTCTATCCCTTCCACCTTTAGCAGAACCTCCAGCTGAGTTACCTTCAACTATATATATCTCACACAAATCTGGATTTCTTTCAGAACAATCTGCTAATTTACCTGGAAGAGACATACTTTCAAGTACATTTTTTCTACGGGCTAAATCTCTTGCTTTTCTAGCAGCATCTCTTGCTCGTGCTGATCTCAATGTTTTCTCTATTATTAATTTTGCAGTTTTAGGATTTTCTTCACAATAAGAATATATAGCTTCACCTGTTATACTTTCAACTATACCTCTCACTTCACTATTACCTAATTTAGTTTTTGTTTGTCCTTCGAATTGAGGATTAGGAATTTTTATAGAAAGTACTGCTGTTATTCCTTCTCTTATATCCTCACCAGTTATTGCAATTTCATTTTCTTTTATTAAGTTATTCTTTTTAGCATAATCATTTATAACTCTAGTTAAAGCTGCTTTAAATCCTATTAAATGAGTTCCACCTTCAATAGTATTTATATTATTTACAAATGAATATATATTTTCTGAATAAGAATCTGTATACTGCATTGAAATTTCAACAATAGCCTTATCTTTTTCACCTTCTGCATATATTATATCTTCATGTAATTTATCTTTTTTTCCATTTAAAAAATGTACAAATTCTTTAATACCGCCTTCATAATAAAAATTATCACGTACATTATTTCTTTTGTCTTCTAAATTTATTCTAATACCTTTATTTAAAAAAGCTAATTCTCTCATTCTATGCTTTAATGTAGTATAATTATACACTACTTCTTCAAAAATAGTTGAATCTGGTAAAAACAAAATTTTTGTACCTGATTTATCAGTATTCCCTACAAATTCTAATTCCGATTTTGTTATTCCTCTTTCATATTTTTGTCTATAAGTTTTACCATTCCAATTTACTTCTGCAACTAAAAAATCTGACAATGCATTTACACAAGAAACTCCAACACCATGAAGACCTCCTGACACTTTATATGCATCATTATTAAACTTTCCGCCTGCATGTAGAACTGTTAAAACTGTTTCAAGTGTAGATTTTCCTGTCTTTGAATTTTTTTCAATCGGAATTCCTCTTCCATTATCAACTACTTCAATTGAATTATCTTCATTAATTGTTACATTTATAGTATCACAAAATCCTGCCAAAGCCTCATCTATACTATTATCAACAACTTCATATACTAATTGATGTAACCCTCTTTCACCAGTTGAACCAATATACATACCTGGTCTTTTTCTAACAGGCTCTAACCCCTCTAAAACTTGAATTTGATCTGCTCCGTAATGTTGAATATTATTTTTTTCTACCATTTAATACACCTCTAATTTATAATATTTCCAATTTTTCCATCATTTATGTAAAATATTTTTTTATCGAAATCTTTTGTTAAGTTTTTTAGGTCATTGTCATCTGTTGTAGTTATTACAGTTTGTATATTTTTTATATGGTTTATTAAATATCCTTTTCTCTTATTATCTAATTCTGATAAAACATCATCTAATAATAATATTGGATATTCGCCAATTTCGTCTTTAATTATTTCTATTTCTGCTAACTTCAATGCAAGTATAGCTGAGCGTTGTTGTCCTTGTGAACCAAAATATTTACATTCTTTATTGTTGATACTTATAATTAAGTCATCTTTATGCGGCCCATACATTGAAGTTTTTTTTTGTATTTCAGTTTCAATATTATTGTTAATTTTTTGCTGAAAAATATTTTTAATAGATACTTTATCCAAATCACATATACTTCCAATATTACATTTATACTTTAAATCAAATATTTCTTTATTTCCAGAGAGATCTGAATAAATATTTACCACATATTTTTTTAAATTATTTATATACTCATTTCTATAACATATTAATTCCGTTCCAATATCTATTAAATAATTATTCCAAATATCTATAATATCCTTATTTTCTTTATTTGTATAGTAATTTTTTAAAAGATTGTTTCTTTGAGTTATAATTTTTTTATATTTATTGAGTAAATACTTATATTTAGGCTTGATTTGAGAAATATCTATATTAATAAATTTTCTTCTTTCTATTGGACTTCCTTTTATAATTTTCATATCATCAGGGGTAAAAATGACATTATTTAATACACCTATCATTTCCCCTGTTTTATCTAGCTTAATTTTATTAATTTTTACTTGTTTTCTTTTTCCTTTTTCTAAAAACAATTCTATATTTAATTTATAATTATTTTTATCTAATACCAAATCTATTGTACTTTTATTTTCAACAAAGTTAATTAATTCATCTTCACTATTAAGTCTAAATGTTCTTCCAATAGAACATAAATATATAGATTCTAGTAAATTTGTTTTACCTTGTCCATTATCTCCGATAAAAATATTTAAGCTATTATTTAAATTTATATCAATATCTTTGAAATTCCTATAATTTTTAATTTTCAAATTATTTACTATCAATTTGTTCCTCATTTAAAATTATATATTTTTCATTATTAAATTCTACTTCATAACCATTTTTTAATTTTTTTCCTCTTTGTAATTCTATTTCACCGTTAACTTTAACTAAGCCTTCTAAAATTACATATTTAGCCATTCCCCCTCCTTCAACAACATTTACATACTTTAAAAACTGATCAAGTTTTATATAATCTGTATTAATGTATACTTTTTCCATTTTATCTCCCCATATCTTATATCTTATTAATTAGCTGATTCTCACAGGTAAAATCATATATATATAATTATCATTTCCCTTTTCTTTTATAAAACAAGGATTATTTTTTCCAATTAAATTCATTGTTATATATTGATTATCAATTACTTTTAAAACATCTAAAACATATTTTGAATTAAATCCAATTTTGATGTTTTCGCCATCTTTTTCAACGTTAATGTTTTCTTCAGCATTTCCATACTCTGAGGCTGAATTAATTTGCATATTATCGTCAAGTATATCTAATATAATTAAATTATTTTTATCTTCCCTAGCAAGAAGAGAGGCTCTTTCTATACTATTTTTAAAATCTAAATTATTAATTTTTATTACTGAAACAAAATTATCTTTTAATATTCCTTCATAATCAATAAATTTACCTTCTAATAGATTAGATATTATAGTTGTATTTTCTATTTTAAACGAAATATGGCTATCGGATATTGTTATTTTAGTATTACCTTTATTTTCTTCTAAAATCCTTAATATTTCAAGTAATGTTTTTGAAGGTACAACAGCTGAAATTTCTCCATCATAATCAACGGTATCTTTTTTTATTGCCATCCTAAAACCATCTAAAGCTACAAAAGTGCATATTTTATTTTTAATTTCAATTAAACATCCTGTAAATATTGGTTTTATATTATCTTGAGCAGCTGCAAAATAAGTATATTTTATTAAATTTCTTAGGGATTCCGATTTTATTTCAAATGATATACCTTGGGTATCAAAAGTATTGTCCGGATATTCAGACCCTGAATTACCTAATATATTAAATTCAGAATTTAAACATTTAATTTCTATACTGTTATTATTTGTAATTTCTATGTTTACAGTTGAATTAGATGGTAATTTTCTAATAAAATCTCCTAATAATCTTGAATGAACAACTATAGAACCTTCTTCTATTACTTCACAATCTGAATACGTCTTTATCCCAAGTTCTAAATCCGTAGCTGTTAATGTTAGTTTATTATTATTTGCTTCAATTAAAATTCCCGATAAAATAGGCATAGTAGTTCTTGAAGAAACAGCTTTTTGTACTATATTAATAGATTTATATAATTCGTTTTGATTTATTTTAAATTTCATTTTATTCTCCTTAGATAATTTATATTAACAATTTTAAAAAGAGTAATGATTAGTAATAATATATAAAATAATTATTAGTAATAATAGTAGTGTTTGTTAATTTGTTGAAAACAAGTTTTATCGTTTATATTTAAATAATTAATAAAAAACATTATTGTTAATAGTTTATGGTTTTCTCTTAATAGAAATTTTTCATAAAAAAAACTATAAACAAGTCTTAACACTTTATCAACAAAGATATTTAATAAATTAAAATACTAATTATTTAACATTGAAATAATATCATCAACATTTTTTTTAATTTCTTGATTGTTTTCTATATCATTTTCTAATTTATTAAAAGCATGTAAAACTGTTGAATGGTCTCTTCCTCCATACTCTTCTCCTAGTTTTGGAAGTGAATTATCAGTAAGTTTTCTAGAAATATACATTGCGACTTGTCTAGGAAAAGCTATATTTTTTGTTTTCTTTTTAGACACTAAATCTTCAACAGATATATTATAATAGTTTGCAACAACTTCTTTAATATCTTTTAATGTTATTTTTTTGTTTGTTGATATTAGATGTTTTAATGCTTCTTGTGCAAGTTCAAGAGAAACTTCTTTTTTGTTTGTTAATGATGAATATGCAAAAATTCTTATTAAAGCACCTTCAAGTTTTCTAATGTTTGATTGAATATTTTGTGCTATATAAGTTATTACATCATCTGGAACATCATAGTTTTCAGCTTCAGCTTTTTTTCTTAGTATAGCAATTCTTGTTTCGTAATCTGGTGGCTGAATATCTGCTATTAAACCCCATTCAAATCGGGAACGAAGTCTATCTTCAAGTGTTGGTATTTCACTTGGAGGATTATCACTTGATACAATTATTTGTTTGTTGGCTTCATGTAATGCATTAAAAGTATGAAAGAATTCTTCTTGTGTACTTTCTTTTCCTGCAATAAATTGTATATCATCCACTAATAAAACATCAATTTTTCTATAAGTGTTTCTAAAATCTGTATTTGTACCATCTTTAATAGAATTAATTAAATCGTTAGTAAATTTTTCCGAAGTAACATATAAGACAGAGGCATCAGGATTATTATCTAAAATATAATGTCCTATTGCATGCATAAGATGTGTTTTTCCAAGTCCAACTCCGCCATATAAAAATAAAGGATTATATGCTGTAGAAGGAGCTTCAGCAACAGCTAAAGATGCTGCATGAGCAAAACGGTTGCTATTACCTATTATAAAATTATCAAATTTATATTTAGGATTCAATTTTCTATTAGGGTCTTCATTATCTTCTTCTAATGAATTATTGTTTATTTTTTTATTTTCATCTTTATCAATATTTTCCCCTGGGATAGTGAAAATTAATTCAGTTTCTTTCTTTAAAACATAGATAAATGCATTTTTTAAAAAGTTATAATGCCTCTTTTTTAATGTATTTCTTAAAAAATCATCTGCTGTTTCTAAATATATAGTATTATTTTTATAGGCTACTATTTTAAGAGGTTTAAACCAAGTATTAAAACTAACCTGATTTGTGTCTTCTTTTACAATATCTAATACCTTATTCCATAGTTCTTCAAAATTCATATTATTCCTCCCCAATTGTTTATAAAGAAATCCCAAGGCTGTTGATAAAAAATTATATTTTATTTGAATAATTAACATATAAACAGTTGTTAATACATGTTGTAAACAGTTTATATATTGTTTTTTTAACAAAAGAATTTTTTTATATATAAGTTGTCCATAAATAGTTAAAAACAAAAAAGTTATCCACAACTCATATTATATTAGCATTTTTTATCCACAATTTCAAATTAATTTTATTTTTTTAAAAAATATTTGCAAAATATATAAAAATGTAGTATATTACAATAGCTATAATATTTTTGTAAAATTTAATATGCTTGACATAGATAATTAAAAATATTATAATTTAAATCATATGAAAAAAATTAAGATATTAATATAGATATCTGCTATACAAGGAGGTGTTTTTATAATGAAAATGACTTATCAGCCTAAAAGAAGACAGAGAAGCAAAGAACACGGATTTATTAAAAGAATGAGTACTAAATCTGGTAGAAATGTTTTGAAGAGAAGAAGAGATAAAGGTAGAAAGAGATTGTCAGCATAAGGCCGCTTTAGTGGCCTTTTATTCCATCAAGGAAAGATTTTTAGGTAGTAAAATATGATAATAATAAAAAAAAATCTAGAATATAAGTCAGTATATAATTGTAAAAATTCTGTTTCTGATTATAATCTTGTAATTTTTATAAAAAAAAATAATTATGGTTATAACAGGTATGGCTTTACTGCTGCTAAAAAGATAAAGAAAGCAGTAACTAGAAATATTATACGAAGAAGACTTAAAGAAATAGTAAGATTAAATGAATGCAAACTAAAAGAAGGATATGATATTATTTTTATGGCAAGAATTAATGCATCTGAAGCTGATTATAAGAATCTATTGAAATCATTCAATAAATTAATAAAAAGAAATAATTTATTTAAGGGTGATTTAAATAAGTAAAATACTGATTAAGATTATAAGAATATATCAAAGGTTTTCTTCTAGTACTGGCATAAGGCATTGTAGATTTTATCCTACATGTTCCCAATATTTCGTTGAGGCTTTACAAAAATATGGTTTTATAAAAGGCTCGTATTTAGGGATTAAACGCATTTTAAGATGCCATCCTTTTAATCCTGGAGGATATGATCCTTTGAAATAAACTTGGAGGAAAATAATGAATTTAGATTTTATATGCTACCCTATAGGTATGCTTGTTAAATTGTTATATAATATGGTATCTATATTAGATACTAATATACTTTCTGCTTATGCGATTTCTATTATATTGGCAACAATATTTTTTAAATTAATTTTAATGCCTTTGACATTAAAGCAGACAAAATCTATGAAAGTAATGCAAGAATTAAGTCCACAAATAAAAGAGATTCAAAAAAAGTATGAAAAAGACCCACAAACTCTTCAACGTAAACAAATGGAATTGTATAAAGAAGCAAATTATAATCCTATGTCTGGTTGTTTACCTATGTTAATTCAAATGCCAATATTAATTGCGTTTTTCTATGTAATAAGAGAACCTGTACAATTTATTTTTCAGGATCAAGCATTTTATGATGCAATGAATAAATCCTTTCTTTGGATAAAAGATTTAGGATTTACTGAAAATTTTTTATTTGAAAATGGGACATTTAATGGATTAGCAATGGGTGGAATGGTATTACCTTTTATAGGTGGAGTATTTCCTATATTGGCAATAATGTCTGGTTATTCAACATATTTAACAAGTAAAATGACTACTGCATCACAGCCTTCTATGAGTGAACAACAAGAATCTACTCAAAAAACAATGACAATGATGATGCCAGTTATGTTATTTGTATTTTCGATACAAATGCCTGCAGGATTAGCTTTGTATTGGGTAGTGTCAAATATATTCCAAGTTGTACAGCAATATGTAATATTAAATTCATCCAAAAATCCAAAGGAGGAATTAAAATAATATGAAAAGTATAACGGTTGAAAAAAATACAGTTGATGAAGCTGTTGAAGCAGCTTTAAAAGAACTAGAAGCTGAAAAAAGTGAAGTTGAAGTTGAAGTAATAAAAGAACCTACAAAAGGTTTATTAGGTTTTCTTGGTAGCAAAGTTGCTAAAGTAAAAGTATCTGTAGTAAATGGTCCGGAAGAAAAAACAAGAAAATTTTTTGATGTTTTATTGAATAAAATGAATATAGAAGCTGATTTTGAAATAAAATATGCTGCAAATGTATTAAAGGTAGATATTGTAAAGATAAATGAAGATGATAAAGGTATAATTATAGGAAAAAGAGGAAAAAATTTAGATGAAATTCAATTTCTTTTAAATTTAATTGTTAATAGAGGAAGAGAGAATTATATTAGGGTTACTTTTAATGTTGAAGATTATAGGCAAAAAAGAGAAGAAACTTTAAAGAGATTAGCAAAGAAAATGGCCGAAAAATGCAGATATTATAACCATAAAGTAAAACTCGAACCTATGAATCCTTATGAAAGAAGAATAATACATTCAACATTGCAAGAAGAAAAGGATATTATTACATATTCTGAAGGGGATGAACCATATAGAAAAGTGGTTATCGATAAAAAATAAGAATAATATTTACTAATGACAAATATGACCCGGTTTTCCGGGTTTTATTTTAATGTAAAATGAATTATTTATGTACATTTATATATTTTTATTGTAAAATGTATATAAGTATAATAACATGGCAATATATGTAATGAAAGATATGGTGATATGATGAACAGTGATACAATAGCCGCGATAGCAACATTTCCAGGCAATTCAGGAATTAATATAATAAGAATAAGTGGAGAAAATGCATTAAATATTGCACGAAGTATTTTTATAGGAAAAAATGAAAAAAATATAAAACCTTCAGATAAAACAGTTTTTAAATCTAGATATTTGCATTATGGTAATATTATTGATCTAGATAATAAAAAAATAGATGAAGTGTTATTATCATATATGAAAGCTCCAAATACCTATACAAAGGAAGATGTAGTTGAAATAAATTGTCATGGTGGTATGATTTCTGCTAAAAAAATACTAGAGGTAATTTTAAAGTTTGATTGTAGATTAGCGGAAAGAGGAGAATTTACTAAAAGAGCTTTTTTGAATGGAAGAATAGATTTAACTCAAGCAGAAGCCGTTATTGATATAATTAATTCCAAAACTGATTCAAGTCATGAAATATCTGTTAATCATTTAGAAGGAAGATTATCTCAAGAAATTAATAATATTATTGAAAAACTAATGGATTTATTAGCTAATATTCAGGTAAATATAGATTTCCCTGAGTATGATGAAGATGAAATGACAATTAGTAAAGTAAAGGAAACAAGTGTTTCCATTGTTAATGAATTAGATAGATTAATAAAAACGGCTGATACAGGTAAGATTTTTAAAGAGGGAATAAAGACAGTAATACTTGGAAAACCAAATGTTGGTAAATCTTCTCTAATGAATTTTCTTTTAAATGAAAATAGAGCTATAGTAACTGAAATAGCGGGAACTACAAGAGATACTATTGAAGAATATGTAAATATTAATGGTGTTCCTTTAAGAATTGTTGACACTGCTGGTATAAGAGATACAGACGATTTGATTGAAAAAATTGGTGTAGAAAAAGCTTTAAATAAAGTTAATGATGCAGATTTAATAATTATGTTGTTTGATTCATCAAAAGAGTTAGAGATTGAAGATATAAAGATTTTAGATTATATTAGTGAAAAAAAAGTTATTTATATTAAAAATAAATCAGATTTAGATAATAAATTAGATTTAAAAGAATATAAGGAAATCGAAAAAGATATAATTAATATTTCTGTTTTAAAAAATACCGGGTTAGATGAAATTATTGAAAAAATAAGTGGAATGTTTTTTAAAGGCGCAATTAATTTAAGCAACGATTTAATTATAAATAATGTTAGACATAAAAATTTGTTAATTAGTGCGAAAAAAAGTTTGGAAGAAGTATTAAAATCAATTGAAAATGGTATGACTATAGATTTTGTTGAAATAGATTTAAAAGATTCTATGGAAAGTCTAGGTCTTATAGTAGGTAAGTCTGTAAGTGATGACTTGGTTCAAAAGATATTTAGTGAGTTTTGTATAGGTAAATAGATATGTAAGATTCACATATATGTTGATATAAGTTTAGAAAGGAAATATGTATGGAAGATAAAGTTAGGGAGTTTCTTGAAGATAAATATGATGTTGTTGTAATAGGAGCAGGTCATGCAGGGTGTGAAGCTGCACTTGCTTCAGCAAGGTTAGGAATGAAAACCTTAATGTTGACAATGAGCTTAGATTCAATTGCGATGATGCCATGTAATCCTAATATAGGGGGTACAGGTAAGGGACATTTAGTTAGAGAAATAGATGCTCTTGGTGGACAAATGGCTTTGAATATAGATAAAACAATGATACAATGTAAGATGTTAAATATTTCAAAAGGTCCGGCTGTACACTCACTTAGAGCACAAGCAGACAAGAAGTATTATCATACAGAGATGAAAAAAGCAATAGAAAATGAAAAAGGACTTTGCTTAAAACAAGCGGAAGCAATAGATATAAGAATTAATGAAGATGGAAGTTTTAATGTATATACACAATATGGATCATATTTTAATTCAGTTTCAGTTATAATTACTACAGGTACTTACTTAATGGGTAGAATATATATAGGTGAGTATAATCGTTCTTCTGGACCAGATGGACTAGCACCATCTAATGAATTATCAAATTCTTTGGTTAAACTTGGAATTCCATTGAGGAAATTTAAAACTGGAACTCCAGCTAGAATTAATTCTGATACAATTAATTATGATGTTATGGGAGTTCACAGTGGTGATGATGAAATAATTCCTTTTTCATTTATGACGAATGAAATTAAAATAGAACAGGTTCCGTGCTATATAACATATACAACTGATAAAACACATGAAATTATTAGAAATAATTTAGATAGATCACCTTTGTATGAAGGTGTTATTCAAAGCGTTGGACCAAGGTATTGTCCATCTATAGAAGATAAAGTTGTAAGATTTTCTGATAAAGAAAGGCATCAACTTTTTGTTGAGCCGGAAGGTTTAAATACAAAGGAAATGTATATACAAGGTATGTCTTCATCACTTCCTTTAGAAGTTCAAATTTCTATGTATAGGACAATGATTGGACTTGAAAATTCTGAAATAATGAGACCTGCATATGCTATTGAATATGATTGCATAGATCCAACACAATTGAAAAGTAGTCTTGAATATAAAAATATTAAAAATTTATTTTTTGCAGGGCAGGTTAATGGAAGCTCTGGTTATGAAGAAGCTGCTGCACAAGGAATAATTGCAGGCATAAATGCTGCTATGAATATACAAGGTAAAGATCCTTTTGTTTTAGACAGATCCGAAGCTTATATAGGTGTTTTAATAGATGATTTAGTTACTAAGGGTACAAATGAACCATATAGAATGATGACATCAAGAGCAGAATATAGACTAGTATTAAGGCAAGACAATGCAGATGAAAGATTGACTGAAAAAGCCTATAAAATTGGATTAGTAAAAGAAGAAAGGTACAATAAATTTAAAGAAAAAAAAGAAAAAATAGAAGCAGAAATAAATAGAATAAAGAATTTTAAAATAACTCCAAAAGCAGAGGTTAACGAGTTTTTAGAAAGCATTGGAAGTGTTCCTCTAAAGATGCCTATTAGTATTTATGAATTGCTTAAAAGACCTGAAATTAACTATGATAATATTATTTTTTTAGATATACAAAGGCCTAATTTAAATAAAGAAATAAAAAACTATATTGAGACAATTATTAAGTATGAAGGATATATATCTAAGCAAGCAAAACAAATAGAACAATTTAAAAAGCTAGAAAATAAAGTTCTTTCAGACGAAATAGACTACTGTTTAATAAGTGGACTTAGAAATGAAGCTAAGCAAAAACTTAACAAGATAAAACCTAAATCAATAGGTCAAGCTTCTAGAATATCAGGGGTATCGCCTTCGGATATAAATGTATTGTTGATTTATTTAGAGCAAAGAAAAAGAAATACTCAACATATGGAAAAGGATGGTGAGATAGTTGACTGCTGAAATTCTAAAGGATGGTTTTAGTAAATTAAATCTATCCTATGACAACACAAAAAATGAAAAATTTGAGAAGTATAAAAATCTTTTAAAAGAGTGGAATCAAAGGATTAATATAACTGCTATTAGTGATGACGAAGAAATATATATTAAACATTTTCTTGATAGTGTTATTATTCTTGATAAAAATATGGAAGTAGAAAAAAAAAGCATAATCGATGTAGGAACAGGGGGAGGGTTTCCAGGAGTTCCTTTAAAAATTTCAAATAATAATTATGAAGTTACACTTCTAGATAGTTTAAGAAAAAGAATAGACTTTTTATCAATAGTAATAAGAGAATTGGATTTAAAAGATATGCATCTTATTCATGGTAGGGCAGAGGATTTTGGACAAGATAAAAATTATAGAGAAAAATATGATATTTGTGTGTCCAGAGCAGTAGCACAACTAAATGTTTTAAGTGAACTTTGTATACCTTTTGTAAAAGTGGGAGGATATTTTGCAGCTTATAAAAGTGAAAATATTGCCGAGGAAATAAAAAATTCTAAAAGTGCTATTGCAAAGCTTGGAGGTAAAATAACTGAAGTTAAGGAAATAAAATTACCAGGTTCTAATATTATTAGGAAAATAGTTATAATTGAAAAGGTAAAAAGTACGGATAAGATTTATCCTAGAAAAGCAGGAAAACCAAGTAAAGATCCATTAATATAAGGGGGAGAATATTTTGATAAATAATATAGTAAGTATAGATATTAACAAAATAATTCCAAATAAAAACCAGCCGAGAAAATCCTTTGATGATAAAGCTTTAGCAGAGTTAAGTTTATCAATAAAAAATTATGGAATAATTCAGCCTATAACTGTGAGAAAAATATATGATGATATATATGAAATCATAGCCGGAGAAAGAAGATTTAGAGCAGTTAAGCTATTGGGGATGGATTCAATACCTTCTGTTGTGATTGAAACAGGAGAAGAAGAATCTGCTGCAATGGCGCTGATAGAAAATTTGCAAAGGGAAGATTTAGATTTCATAGAAGAGGCCATGGCTTTTGAGAGGCTTATAGAGGATTTTGATCTTAATCAGACAAAACTTGCAGAAAAATTGGGTAAATCTCAATCAACTATAGCAAATAAAATGAGAATACTTAAATTACCTGAAAGTGTTAAAATAAAAATAAAAGAAGGCGGGTTAAGTGAACGTCATGCCAGAGCCCTTTTAAAAATTGACGATGAAGAATTACTTCTTAGTTTAGTTGATAAAATTGTAAAAAAAGAGTTAAATGTTAGTGAAACAGAAAAACTTATAAAATCAATAGCAGAAGATTTTAATAAGAAAAAAACAAAAGATAAAAAATATGTTAGAAATTTTATAAATTACAAAATTTATATAAATACAATAAAAAATGCTTACAATGAAATAATTAAAACCGGTATAAATGCAAAATTTGAACAAGAAGAGTCTGAGGAGTTTATTGAACTGAAAGTAAAAATACCTAAAAAAAGTATGTAAAGGGTGATATGATGTCTAAAATAATAAGTATATTCAATCAAAAAGGTGGAGTAGGAAAAACTACGACAAATGTAAATCTATGTGCAGCATTAGCTTTAAAAGGTAAAAATGTACTGAGTATTGATATTGATCCACAAGGTAACTCCACAAGTGGATTCGGTATAGAAAAAAATAAGCTTGAATATACTATATATGATGTTTTGGTTGAAGATTATGATATTAATAGAGTTATTCAAAAAACAGAAATAGATAATTTGGATTTGGTACCAGCAAATATTCAGCTTGCGGGTGCCGAAATAGAACTAACCAATACTAAGTATAGAGAAAAAACATTAGATGAAAAAATACAAACCATTTTGAAAAAATACGACTTTATTATTATAGATTGCCCGCCATCATTAGGATTGTTATCACTAAATGCCCTTACAGCTTCGAATACAGTATTAATACCTATACAATGTGAGTATTATTCTTTAGAAGGTGTAAGTCAGTTGATGGATACTGTAAAACTTGTTAGGAAAAATTTAAATCCGGCTCTTGAAATAGAAGGGGTTGTATTAAATATGTTCGATGGTAGAACTAACTTATCTATTCAAGTTGTTGAAGAAGTAAAAAAATATTTTAGAGATAAGGTATATAGAACTGTCATACCAAGAAACATAAGACTTGCAGAAGCACCAAGTTTTGGACAACCAATAATGTTATATGATGAAAAGTCAAAGGGTAGTGAAGCATATTTAAAGCTATCTGAAGAATTAATAAAAAACAATTAAGGAGATAAATCATGGTAGCTAAACGAAATGCATTGGGTAGAGGACTATCAGCCTTAATACCTGAAGATTTGGAAAAAGAAGATAAGAACAGAATTGAAGAAATAGATACTAATTTAATATGTCCAAATCCAATCCAGCCTCGTAAAGTATTTGAACATGATAAGCTTGAGGAACTTACAGATTCCATAAAAAAGTATGGAGTTATTCAGCCTATAATTGTCAGAAAAGATGGTAATTTATATACAATAATTGCAGGTGAAAGAAGATGGAGAGCATGTAAGAGTGCTAATATAAAAAGTATTCCTTGTATAGTAAGGGATATGGAAAATAAAAATGCTTCAGAAATAGCACTGATAGAAAATATCCAAAGAGAAGATTTAAATCCCATTGATGAAGCGAATGCCTATGAATATATTATGGAGAGATATGGTATAACACATGAAGATGTATCAAATATAGTTGGTAAGTCAAGAGTATATGTTACAAACATAATGAGACTTACTAATCTTGATAAATATGTACAGGATAAGATTGTAACAAATGAAATTACAGCTGGGCATGGAAGGGCAATATTAAGTTTACCAAGTGAAAAACAAATTGAAATAACTAATAAAATAATAAATGAAGATTTAAGTGTAAGGGATGTAGAAAAATTTGTTAGAGAAAATAAAAAGGTAAAAACTAAAAAAATTTTTGTAAAAGATAAATATATAACATATGTAGAGGAACTGCTTACTGATAGATTTTCTACAAAGGTGAATATTCAAAGTAAAAAAAATAAAGGAAAAATTGAAATATCATATAATAATAGTGATGATTTAAATAGAATACTAGAAATACTTAAAATAGAGGAGTAAACATTGCTTATGGGCAATGTTTTTTATTTTATACACAAGGAAGTGAGACATATATCAATATTTATACCCTATATATTATTTTGCAATATAGATTTTTTTTAATGTGTATGTATATTAATAATTATAATTTTAATGATGAAATTATTAATTTTAGTAACTTTTTTATTATTTAACTTACTAAAACAATTATTATTTAATAATAATTGACAATTTATTAACATGAATATATAATTATAAGGTCATTGATTAATTATTATATAAAGTATAGGGAGGTTATATAATTGCAAAACGTACTTGATTTAACAGCTAAGAAAGCTGAATTTAAACAACTAAAAGCGTATATGGACTCAATAAAAGATTCCCAAGGTGTTTTGATGCAAACGCTTCACAAAGCACAAGAGATATTTGGATATTTACCAATTGAAGTTCAAAAATTTATATCTAAAGAAATGGATATTCCTTTAGCTGAAGTTTATGGAGTTGCAACATTTTATACTCAATTTTCTATTGAGCCTAAGGGCAAGCATAAAATTGGTGTTTGCTTAGGAACAGCGTGTTATGTAAAAGGTTCTCAACTAGTTTTAGATAAACTAGCAAAAGAACTTAATGTAAAAGTAGGTAGTACTACAGAAGATAATTTATTTACACTTGAAGCAACAAGATGTTTGGGTTGCTGTGGATTGGCACCGGTTATGATGATCGATGATGAGGTTTATGGTAAAGTAGACCCAAAAAATATTCCTGACATTATAGCAAAATATAAAGGATAGAGGTGTAGTAAATGAAATCATTAGATGAATTAAAAAAATTAAGAGATGAATCTCTAAAAAATATGGAAATGAGAGATACAGCAAAAGAGATAAGAGTAGTTGTTGGTATGGCAACATGTGGTATAGCTGCTGGTGCAAGACCTGTTTTAAGTTCTTTGGTAGAAGAGGTTGCTAAAAGAAATTTAAAAAATGTACAGGTTGTTCAGACTGGATGTATTGGCATGTGTATTTATGAACCTATAGTTGAAGTATATACTCCTGATAAAGAAAAAGTAACATATGTTCATATAGACGAAGAGAAAGCAAAGAGAATAATAGCAGAACATATTGTTAATGGTAAAGTTGTTAATGAGTATACAATTGGTGCTGTTGAAAAATAGTTTTATTATAGACTAAATGGAGGTAAAGTTATGGCGATTTTCAGATCTCATGTTTTGATTTGTGGGGGAACAGGTTGCACATCATCAAAATCTGATCAAATAAAGAAAAGATTTGAAGAAAAAGTTAAAGAAGTTAATCTAGAAAATGAAATTCAGGTGGTATCTACAGGTTGTTTTGGTCTTTGCGAGGAAGGACCAATAGTTATAGTATACCCTGAAGGATCATTTTATTCAAGAATGACCATAGATAGAGTTGACGAAATAGTAGATGAACATTTAGTAAAAGGTAGAATTGTAAAAAAATATTTATATGAAGATAGTAGCAAAGATGATAAATTAAAATCCCTAGGTGAAGTTGATTTTTACAAAAAACAGTTGAGAGTAGCACTTAGAAATTGTGGTGTTATTGATCCAGAAAATATTAATGAATATATTGCTAGAGATGGGTATATGGCATTAGGAAAAGTTCTAACTGAAATGACTCCAGAAGAAGTTATTAAGTTGGTAAAAGATTCGGGTCTTAAAGGTAGAGGTGGAGCAGGTTTTTCTACTGGTATGAAGTGGAGTTTTGCGGCACCAAACAAAGCAGACCAAAAATATGTTATCTGTAATGCTGATGAGGGAGACCCAGGTGCGTTTATGGATAGAAGTGTTTTAGAAGGAGATCCACATGCAGTGCTTGAAGCAATGGCAATCGCTGGTTATGCTATAGGTGCAACAAAAGGATTTATATATGTTAGAGCAGAATATCCGATAGCTGTTCATAGGTTAGAAATAGCAATAAAACAAGCAAAAGAAATAGGACTATTAGGTAAAAATATTTTTGGAAGTGGATTTGATTTTGACTTAGAAATAAGACTAGGAGCAGGTGCTTTTGTATGTGGTGAAGAAACTGCTTTAATGCAATCTATAGAAGGAAAAAGAGGAATGTCTAGAAATAAACCTCCATTCCCAGCGAACAAAGGTTTATGGGGTAAACCAACTATAATAAATAATGTTGAAACATTAGCAAATATACCTCAAATAATAAATAATGGAGCAGATTGGTTTAGAAGTTTTGGTACTGAAAAATCAGCTGGAACTAAGGTATTTGCACTAGGTGGAAAAATTAATAATACAGGTCTTGTTGAAGTTCCAATGGGAACTACTTTAAGAGAGGTTATTTATGATATTGGTGGTGGTTGCCCAAATGGTAAAGCATTTAAGGCTGTACAAACTGGTGGACCTTCTGGTGGATGCTTAACAGCAGATCATTTAGATACACCTATTGATTATGATAATTTAATAGCACTAGGGTCTATGATGGGTTCTGGTGGAATGATTGTGATGGATGAAGATAATTGTATGGTTGATATAGCTAGGTTCTTCTTAGACTTCACTGTTGATGAATCTTGTGGAAAATGTACTCCTTGTAGAGAAGGTACAAAGCGTATGTTGGAGATATTAGATAAAATTACAGAAGGTAAAGCTACAATGGAAGATTTAGATAAACTTGAATCTTTAGCTCAAAATATTAAAGAAACATCTTTGTGTGGTTTGGGACAAACAGCTCCAAATCCAGTTTTATCTACTATGAAATATTTCAGAGACGAATATGAAGCACATGTTAAAGAGCATAGATGTCCTGCTGGAGTATGTCAGGCATTATTAAGTTATGTTATAACTATGAATTGTAAAGGATGTACTAAGTGTGCTAGATTATGCCCTGTTGGCGCGATAGAGGGAAAAGTTAAAGAACTTCACACAATAGATCAAAGTAAGTGTATAAAATGTGGTGCTTGTATGGATGCATGTTCATTCAATGCAATTATAAAAAAATAGAGAGGTAGGTGTTCGTTTTGGATAAAATAAATATGACTATTAACGGTATACAAGTTAGTGTACCTAAGGACTATACTGTATTATTAGCAGCAAGAGAAGCTGGAATAGATATACCTACACTTTGTTATTTGAAAGATATAAATGAAATAGCAGCTTGTAGAGTTTGTGTTGTAGAAGTAGATATTAATGGTGTTCCTATGAGAAATCTCCCTGCTTCTTGCGTATTGCAGGTTCAGGAAGGTATGAATGTTAGAACAAACACTCAAAAAGTTAGAAATGCAGTTAGAATGAATGTAGAATTAATACTTGCTAATCATAATAGAGAGTGTTTGACATGCTTAAGGAACGGAACATGTGAATTACAGAAGCTATGTGATGAATTAGGTATTAAAGATATAGAATTTCAAGGTGAAAAAAGAGAAGCTAAAATAGATAATTTATCTCATTCAATAGTTAGAGATTCAAGTAAATGTATTCTTTGTGGAAGATGTATAAGTACTTGTAGAGATGTGCAGGGAATTGGGGTTTTAGATTTTGTAAATAGAGGATTTAATACTGAAGTAGCCCCTGCATTTAATTACAGTATGAAAGATGTAGATTGTGTTTATTGTGGTCAGTGTATCCAAGCATGCCCAGTTGCAGCATTAAGAGAAAGAACATATATAGATGATGTTTGGGATGCAATTGATGATCCTGACAAATTCGTTGTTGTTCAAACAGCTCCAGCAGTTAGAGCATCTCTTGGCGAAGAGTTTGGACTTCCAGTTGGTACAAGAGTAACAGGAAAAATGGTTACTGCATTAAAGATGTTAGGATTTGATAAAGTATTTGATACTAACTTTTCTGCAGATTTAACTATTATGGAAGAAGGAACTGAATTATTAAATAGAGTACAAAATGGTGGAAAGTTACCAATGATTACTTCATGTTCTCCAGGATGGATTAGATACTGTGAGATGAAATATCCAGATTTCTTAGATAATCTATCAACATGTAAATCACCACAACAGATGTTTGGAGCAGTATTGAAATCATATTATGCTGAAAAAGAAGGCATAGATCCGAAAAAGATTGTTTCAGTATCTGTAATGCCATGTACATCTAAAAAAACTGAAGCTAATAGACCTGAGATGGAAGTTGATGGACTAAGGGATGTTGATTTTTCAATAACTACAAGAGAACTTGGCGATATGATAAAACAAGCTAGAATTAACTTTAACAAATTACCAGACGGACACGCTGATAGTATTATGGGTGAGTATACAGGAGCTGGTGTTATATTTGGTGCTACTGGCGGTGTTATGGAGGCAGCTCTTAGAACTGTTGCTGATATATTAACTGGCAAAGATCTAGAACAAATCGAATATCAACAGGTTAGAGGTATTGAAGGAGTCAAAGAAGCTTCGGTAGTTCTTCCTATAGGTGGAAAGGATACAGAAATAAAAGTTGCGATAGCTCATGGAACTAAGAATGCTGCAAAAATTCTTGACTCTGTAAGAGCTGGAGAAAAAGATTATCACTTTATTGAAGTAATGGCATGTCCAGGTGGTTGTGTTCATGGTGGAGGTCAATCTCATGTTTCTGCTAAAAACAGATTAGATGTTAATCCTAAGGTTAACAGGGCTAATGCTTTGTATGAAGAAGATAAGTCTCTTCCTAATAGAAAATCGCATAAAAATCCTGAAGTA
>CAXXFT010000003.1:0-16945 GCA_963675125.2 uncultured Sedimentibacter sp. | reverse complement strand
TTGGGCCAAACCCTGGAAAATCTCCATGGTTTGTTGCAGGTATCCGTCCTTCTTCTTCGTGTCCTTCATGTTTTGTCCGTCCGATTCTTCGGTTCGTTTCATGTGCGAAGTCCCGGCTGCCGCCTTCCGTGGCCGTCATCCGTTCATGAGTAACAATAGTCCGCCCGTGAGTACGATGTTGAGCAGCGACGCCGGAACCAGGACCTTCCATCCCAAATGCATCAACTGGTCGTAACGAAGCCTGGGAAGGGTACCCCTGATCCAAATCAATACGAACACCACGGCGGTCACCTTCAGAAGGAACCACAGCAGAGGGGGCAACAAAGGACCTCGCCAGCCTCCGAGGAAAAGAGCCGCCGTCAACGCGCCCAAAACGATCATGGTCGCGTACTCCCCCAGAAAATAGAGACCGAAACGCATGCCGCTGTACTCCGTGTGGTAGCCGGCCACCAATTCGTTCTCCGCTTCCGGTATGTCGAAGGGGATTCGTTTGGTTTCCGCCACCGCACTGATGAAAAAAATCAGAAAGGCGAGCGGTTGAACCAGAATGAAAGGATACCGGGCCTGGGCCGCTACGATGTCCACCAGGCTGAATGAGTGTGCCAGCATGACGACGGGCACCAAGGAAAGCCCGAGGGAGAGTTCATAACTGATCATCTGGGCGGCGGATCGGATACCGCCCAAGAGGCTGAACTTGGAATTGGACGCCCAGCCGCCGAGCGCCACCCCGTAGACACTGAGGGAGGAAAGAGCCAAAACGAAGAGCAACCCCACGTTGATGTCGGTAACGACCAGAGGAATTCGTCTGCCGAACAGGGTCCAGTCGTCCCCAAAGGGCACCACGGCAAAGGTCAGAAGCGCCGTCACCGCAACCACGGCGGGTGCGTAAAGGAAGATCCAACGATCCGCGCCTTCGGGTACCAGGTCCTCCTTGGTCAGCAGTTTGACCAGGTCCGCCACGGGTTGAAGAAGACCCCATGGGCCGGCACGATTCGGACCTACACGAAGCTGCATCCAGCCCAAGAGCTTTCGTTCTCCCAAGATGAGCCAGCCCGCTCCGGTCAGGAGTCCCAGGACCACGAGGACCAGTTTCAGAATAAGCAGGATGATGCCCAAAGCAGGATTCATCACGCAAGACCCTTCACCGACCATGGGAAAAAGCCGGTTACTACAAGTTGGTGAAAGATGATAATATCCATGGCGCGTGAATCACGAGGAACGAGGCGTAACTAAAGTCCGCCGCGGATCGCGTTCTTCAACGGCCTGTCTAAATCTTTCGAATACGGTTGTCCGGCACGAGGGTCGGCTGCTGCGCCGACACTTGCCGTTCCAGCAAACGATGCCCGGGCACGACGATCACGCCGGACGCCATGTTCGTTGCGATCCCCACCTCCAAAATCGTTTCCCCCGCATCGAACCGGAGAGCCGCTTTTTCTCCTTCCACCAGGCCCAATCGGGCGGCATCATCGGGATGCAGCACGAGTTTCGGTGGTGTTTCACCTTCTTGGGCGATGCGGGAATAGCCGGAAAGCTCCTCCGTCCCGAAGGTCCAATCCACGAACAGGACCTCCATCCCCTTTTCCCGAGGTTCGGTGGGGGTGATCTTCGAGGAAAAGAGTTTGTCGGGCGCATCCTTGGAAAACACTCGGTCTCCGACGAAAACCAGGGAGGAATCCTCCAAAGCGGAACGGTTTTCCACCTTCCAATCCCCGAATTCCGCCGTCAATGGCTTGCGCTCATGACTCCCAAGAGAGCGGTACAGCTCGTCCAGCACCTCGTGGGCCGCCTTGGGATCCCCCGCCCGGCACATGGTTCTCGAAGGTTCTCGGCGGCCGGTTTCCGCTGCTCACCTGTGAAATGGGCGTGCCTCCCCGGTGAACGGGTGTCGCTTGCTGAAGCCTTCCCTCCTGATTTACGAACGTGGAAGGAGTGCGTTCGAAGAGCGGTGTCGTCGGCAGGACGAGATCGGCCTTCTCCACCGAAGGAGAAGGAAGGTAATCCAGGACAATGAGACAATCCAGGTTCCGCAGGGCCCGATCGAGCCGTTCTTGATCGAATTGGGAACGGAAAAGGTCCTGTTCCACCAGGAGCAAGGCTTTGATTTTCCCGCCTTCCAGAGTCTCCAGCACGGAGATTGGATCGTCGGTGGAGGACTGAAGACCCGCTCCAAAGGCGTTGGGGCCGGGCAAGAGGTAGAAGAGACCCGCCTTTTTAGCGGTCCGGCCCAAAAGATGGACAAGATCGCCCGCCAAGCCGGGCGTACTTTCTCCAACGATGTTCGTGCCGCACACGATTGCCGGCCGCTCACTGCGCTCCAGCGCTTGGGCGATTTCGTCCATGCGGGAGTGTAGTTCCGGATCGTACGGGTACTCCGAAGGCAGCGATTCAAGAAACCCGGCCGCTTCTCCGCTTAAGGTCGCCGTTTTATCACCGGATAAAGCGCGTTTCACGATCACCGCGGCGCAAAGGTCCATCCGATCCGGCGTTATGGTTAGGTGGTCGAAAGGAAAGGGAAGAAACACCGGTCTGGGGTCCACCGCGGCGACGGCGGCGCCCTTGCGTTGAGCCTGCCGCACCGCCAGGGCCGACATGGGGGCCTCGTTTATCGGATCGGCGCCCAACAGGAGGACGAAGTCCGCTTCCTCGATCCGCCGCATGGACACGGCCGTTTCCTCGTCCAGCTTGGAGACCGCGCTTCTCACCTTGCGCGACGTGGAGGATTCAAGAAAAAAGCGAGGAGCGGACCACCCGGAAACCCGACAAAGCTCTCGCAGCGAGACCTGGGTTTCCAGACTACAGCGGGACGATCCCACACATAGAACGGCATCCGGGCCCGCTTCCCGCACGATCGCACCGAGCCGTTCCGCGGCCGTTTCGATCCCTCGCTCCCAGGAAACCTCTTCTCCCGCCGACCGCGCGTTGCGAGGACGATGGGGATGGTTGGCGAAATCGAACCCGAATCGCCCCCGGTCACAAATGAAGTAGCCGTTCACGTCCTCGTTCAGGCGAGCTTCCTGCCGCACCATCTCCCGGTAGCGGGCGCTGCCGGTGGTGTTGCAGCCCAGGGAGCAATGAGGACACAGCGAGGGCCCTCTTTCGAAGTTCCATCGGCGGCCTTTGAAGCGAGCGGGTTTGTCCGTATAAACGCCCGTGGGGCAGAGATCGATGAGATTGCCGGAAAACGGATTCTCGAGCCTGCCGCTTTCGAACCGGCCGAAATAGGTTCGGTTGGCGATCTGCAAAGCTCCCAGATCGCGATACCCTGAAAAATCTTGGTAGAACCGCCTGCATCTCCAGCAGTGGATGCATCGATTCATCTCGTGCCGCACGAAAGGTCCCAGGTCCTGATCGACGTAGGTGCGCTTCTTTCCCTGGTAACGCCTGATTCCATGGCCCCCCGACACGGTTTCGTCCTGCAGGAGACAGTGCCCTCCCTCGTCGCACACCGGGCAGTCGTGCGGATGATTCAACATGAGGCATTCAATGATCCACTTGCGGAAGGAGACGGCGTCCGGGTCGGTAGTGGAAACCACCATGCCGTCCCGAGCTTCGACCATGCAACTCATTTCGATGCCTTTGACCGGACCTTCTTTGAACTTCACGGCGCACAGGCGGCAGGCGCCCAAAGACCCGAGAGCCTCATGGAAGCAGAAACGGGGAATCATGATCCCGAGTCGCTCGGCGGCCTGAATCACTTTGGTACCGGCGGGAACCTCTATTTCACGGTCATCGATGATCAGCTTCGGCACGGGATTTCACCCTCTTCCTTGTTCCGCTTTTCCATTGCCGGCTTTGAAAGGACACTGCTTCCGGGCGATGTGTTCCCGTATTTCGTCCGTGAAAAAATCCAGAAGACCCTGCAGCGGGGCGGCGGCTCCGGGCGCAAAGGCGCAGTAGGCGTGTCTCATGTTCGCCGCCATCTGGTGAAGCATGGGAATGAATTCTTCCTTGCCTTCCCCCTCCTCGATACGCCTCAAGAGGTCCCGGACAAAGGGCAAACCTTCCCGGCAGGGGGTGCAGAAGCCGCAGGATTCGCGAGCGAAAAATTCGATCAGATTGAGGGTCACCGCCACCAGACAGGTATTTTGATCGAAAACCACGACGGCACCCGTGCCCAGTCGTTGCCCCACCTTTTTCATGGGATCGAAGTCCAGTTCGAGATCGTAGAATTTCCTCGGCAGGAAACCCGTGGAAGCTCCTCCCGGCAGACAAGCCTTGAATTCGGTTCCCGGCGGCATCCCCCCGCCGCAATCCTCGAGGATTTCGCTCAGGCGTGTGCCGATGGGCAACTCGTAGCAGCCGGGCCGACGAATCCGCCCCGAAACGGTATAGAGTTTCGTCCCCGCCCCGGTTTCCGTCTTGGCGAGCCCTTTGAACCAGTCGGCCCCGTTTCTCAATATGTGGGGAATACACGAAAGGGTTTCCACATTGTTTACCAGGGTGGGCCGTTTCCACAGTCCCTCTTCCGTCATGTGCGGACCACCTTTGACGGGGTGCGGCCGTTGACCTTGAACGGCGTTGATCTGAGCGGTGGCCTCTCCGCAGATATATCGGCCGGCGCTCCGATGAACGGCCATGTCGAAGGAAAAGTCCCCGCCCAATATGTGATCGCCTAAAAAGCCGGCGTCTCTGGCCACCTGGAGTTCCCTCTCGATGAGTTCCGCGTCCATCTCATAGGACGGCCGCACGAAGAAGATCCCTTTTTTGCGCCGAAACGGCAAAGGCGGCCAGCACAATGCCCTCGATGACCAAATGAGGGTCCGCGTTCACCAGAACACGATCCTTGAAGGTTCCCGGTTCCATCTCATCCGTATTGGGAACCACATATCTTGGAAACGGCGCGTCCTTCCGGAACGCCGGACCATTTGACGCCCGTGGGGAATCCGGCACCCCCGCGACCGCGCAGTCCGGAGTCTTTGATCAGTTCGATTACGTCCCCGGGTTTCATTTCCCGGACCGCTTTGGTCAGAGCCTCATATCCCCCGCTTTGCCGATACTCATCGATGGTTGCGGGCCGGTCCGGCCGGAAGTTTTTTCAAAAGCACCTGTTCGCCCATGGGAGTCACCGATCCCGAACCAAAGCACAGTGGCTTTTTCTCAGGTCATCGAGGATATCGTCGATCCTGGAAGGAGTGAGCGAGCCGTAAAACTCCCCGTTGATCAGGATGGCGGGAGCATGATCGCAATATCCGATGCAAACGGACGGCAGTACGGTGAACAGACCGTCCTTGGTTGTTTCACCGATGCGGATGTTCAGTTTGCGGCAAAGGTAATCCACCACCGACTCCTCCCCGAACATCCAGCACACCAGGCCGTCGCAGGCATGGATGACGAACCTTCCCACCGGTTCCCGATAAATGAAGTCGTAAAACGTGGCGAGTTCATCAACTTCCAGAGAAGTCATGCCGAGAAGAGCGGCCGTTTCATGGACGGCCTCGTCGCACATATACCCATAGTGATTTTGGACGGCGTACATCACGTTGATGACCTCCTCACGGGGATGGTCGCTCTCCTCGATGCGTTTACGCAGTTCCTGTTCCAGTTCCTTCGGCAGCATAACCCACTTCCTACCTGTCCGTGTCGGGCATGACGTAATCCACCGAACCGATGACGGCGATGAAATTCGCAATGGGCTCTCCCACGGCCATCAAGGGCATGGCCTGAATGTGAGCGAAATCCGGCGTGCGAATCCGCATGCGATAAGCCGTGCCGAGGCCGTCGCTCACCACGTAGTAGCCCTGTTCGCCTCGAGCGCTTTCCGTGGTGAGATAAGCCTCGCCTTCGGGAATTCTGGGCCCCCGGGTCACATTGATGAAATGATGAATCAACGTCTCGATGTTCTTCAGCGTCTCGTCCTTCCGGGGAATCGCATAACGATAGTCGTCGGTCACATATCTTCCCGGAGGCATTTGGTTGGCGGCTTGCTCGATGATCCTGACGCTTTGTCGCATTTCTTCCATCCGGACCAGATATCGGGCGTAGCAGTCTCCCTCGGGGAAGTAGGGAACGTCGAAATCGAACGCTTCATATCCCGAGTAAGGCATCTTCTTCCGAACATCCGCATTCCACGCCGCTCCCGCGCAGAACCGGACCCGTAATTCCCCAGTCCACGGCGTTGTCCCTTGAGAGAACACCCACTTCCCGGGTTCGACGCTCAAAGATCACATTGTGCGTCAGCAGAGACTCGTAGGTCTTGATCCGACCCGGAAAGACGCGGAGAAAATCGTCCACGGCCTCCTTCCATCCCTCCGGAAGGTCGGCGGCCAATCCCCCCAGACGAAACCAGGCCGGGTGCAGCCGGGCGCCCGTGATCAGCTCCACAATGTCCATGATTCTTTCGCGATCGCTTACCGTGTAAAAGATCGGCGTCATAGCGCCCGTGTCGTGGGCGAGTTCTCCAAGCCACATGAGATGATTGCTGATGCGAAAGAATTCCGACAGCATCACCCGCACGAATTTCGCTCGATCCGGAACCTCGATACCCGCCAGGGTTTCCACGGAGTTCACGTACGACATGTTGTTGGCCACACCGCTCAAATAATCCACCCGATCGGTATAGGGCATGAACTGGTACCAGGACTGACGCTCCCCGATCTTTTCGACGCCTCGGTGGTGGTAGCCAATGTCCATGTCCATTTCCAAAATCTCTTCGCCCCTGACCCTCAGGATAAAGCGCATCAGGCCGTGAGTGCTCACGTGATGGGGTCCGATGTTGATCAGGTATTCCTCCTCGTTCCGCGGAGTAAGATACTCGGAAGCATCGAGCGGCTGAAGACTCTCGGCGTCCGCACGCGTGTAGGGCGGCATCTCGGTGGCCCGGCCCGGATAGCTCTTACGTAGAGGATGTCCTTCCCAGTCCGGAGGCAGAATCAATCGACGCAGTCGCGGATGGCCTTGGAATCGAATGCCGAAAAGATCGAACACCTCCCGTTCATACCAGTTCGCGGAAGGCCAAATATCCGTAATGCTCGAGGCGACGGGGTCTTTGCCGGAGAGGGGAACCTTCAATCGTACCCTGGAGGCGGAATCGTAGGAGAGCAGATGGTATACCAGTGTGTAGTCCGCATATTTTTCCGGATTGCGGCGGGTTGACTCGTCGATGGCCGTCAAATCATCGAGGCGGTGAAACCGAGGCGCGGATTCCGTTTTCAGAAAGTGCAGGACTTGTTTGAGCGACGCCTGGTCCACCTGCAGGGTGAGCATGTCGGACGTGTGCGGCGTGGGTCGTACGGACGACCCGAATTTCTCCTCCAGAGCGCCGGTCAGGCCTCGATCCCGTTCATTGAGCTCGATGCGACGTGCCGGGGGCGTCCACATGAGTTCGGAGCGGTTCTCCCGGAACAGCGGAGGAGTCACCGCAGTGCCGCGGGGCGGCGTTCCGTAATAACCGGGGCCTCGGGGTTCCCGCGACTTGGAGACCCCCTCCACAAGAATTTCTTTCCGGCTCCCTTGAGTTCCCCCGGGGAAACGAAGGATGGATCGAAGCGGCCTTTCCTCCTTGATCTTTTCCTGGAGCAATATCAACCCCTGTTGAAACGCCTCGGGGCGGGGCGGGCATCCCGGGATGTAGACATCCACGGGAAGGATTTGGTCGATTCCCTGGACAACGCTGTAGACATCGTACATGCCGCCGCAGTTGGAGCAGGACCCCATGGACATGACCCACTTGGGTTCCGGCATCTGCTCGTAAAGTCGCACAATTACAGGCGCCATTTTTTTGAAAATGGTGCCCGAAGTGACGAGCAAATCGGCCTCGCGGGGGGTGCCTCGCAGTACCTCGGCTCCGAACCGGCTGATATCGTAACGTGACGTGTACGTTACCATCTGTTCGATGAAGCAGCAGGAGAGCCCGAAGAACATGGGCCAGAGGCTGTATTTGCGGCACCAGTTGATGAGGTCGTCGATCCTACGCTCGACGAAATCCTCAACGTTTTCCGTAGGTTTCAGTTCGCCTTCTTCCAATCGAGCGCTCCTTTTCTCCAAACATAGAAAAGGCTGAACAACAACACGACAATGAACAAGGTTATCCTGAGATAACCCAACAGACCCAGCTCATCGAAAGCGACGGCCCAGGAAAAAATGAACGCGGCTTCCACATCGAAAATAAGGAAGAAAATAGCGGTCAAATAAAAGGGAACGGGGTAGCGAAACCAAGCGGAACCCGTCGGAATGACTCCGCATTCGTAGGCACGCCCCTTTTCGAGGCTGCTGCGCTTCTCGCCGATTCGGCTACAGAGGAAGAGAAGAACCCCCGTTACGGCAACCACCAGAAAAGCATAGGCTGAGAGAGCGAAAACTCCCGGCTCCCAGGGTGTGAAGGCTCCGGTCATGCTTCATTTCCTCTATTTGCCGCCTGGCCCGAGGGCTCTTGAGAAAATACCCGTCAGGGACCTATATGTGGCCGACGATTGATTTCATTGATCACTGGAAAGCATCTTATTCAGTCAGCATATACCAAGACCGAAGAATGGAAATGCAGTGAATCGCCTATTTCAGCACCCTGAGTCCTGTATTCAAATTTGACGAATGCGAACGCATTCCCCATCGGTCTCTCTCAATATCTCCGCGGCCCTCTCCTCCGCCTCCATCACCTTCCGCGGCGGGCCGCCCAAAAACAAGACCTGCGGTCTTGCGCTTCATCACTCGTTACCGCGACATACTCACTGTACGACTCGTTCCCCGGGATTCACGCGCATGCAACTCGTTGTTTTTCAGCAGCCCGCGGCAACCGGCTTTTCTCAAGGGATTGCCGGGCGTCGGTATCGCCCTAGAACAATACACGGTCGGTTGAAGGATTACATGATGAACCCTATTCTACTGGAAGTCGATTCGTAGCATGAAAACCTGGAAGAAGAACCGCCGCCGATTCACTCAAGGTTCGGGAGAAGAGAAATGAAAGACTCACCCTATCCGCCCATCGGCGATTACGGCTACATCGGAGATTGCCACTCCGCCGCCTTGATCTCCAAGTCCGGATCCATCGATTGGTGCTGCATGCCGAGGATCGATTCGTCCAGTTGCTTCGGCCGACTCCTCGATTGGGAAAAAGGGGGATACTGTCAAATCTCCGTCAAAGAGGATTTCACGATATCACGCAAGTATCTGCCTCGAACACTGATCCTGGAGACCACCTTTCACGGTGATCATGGTGAAGCTCGCCTGCTTGACTGCTTTACCATGCGGCAAGGAGGAGAACACCATCCTCACAAACAAATCCTGAGAATTGTCGAAGGCGTGCAAGGCAGAGTGGAATTCCACCTCAATGTGGTTCCTCGTTTCGATTACGGCGCGGTGAAAACCATGGATCCAGCGATACGGTGAGGAATACTTCAGCGCCATTGGCGGCAGCAACGGCCTTCTGTTCTGCGGCGATTTTCCCATCCACACGACACATCGGCACGATCTGTCCGGTTCCTGCGTCGTGGAAGAGGGCGAAAGACGTCGCTTCTCCTTTCTTTTCCGAAGGCCGGAAGAACTGGACGAGGGCCTTGTTGAGGTCCCCGACAAGGAAGAGCTCGACCGCTCCATGGAAGAAACCGTCGCTTGGTGGCACAACTGGTCTTCCCGAACTCGGGCGCAGGGTCCCTTTGCCGAAGCGGCCGCTCGATCCGCGATTGTGCTCAAAGGCCTTTCCAACGCCCCAACCGGGGCCATCGCAGCAGCGCCCACCACCTCCCTCCCCGAGGCCATGGGCGGAACAAGAAACTGGGACTACCGTTTCACCTGGATCCGAGATTCCGCATTCACGGTTCGATCGCTGGTGGAACTCGGTCATGACCATGAAGCGGACGGTTTTCGGCGTTTTGTGGAACGAAGCGCCGCCGGCAATGCCGACGAAATCCAGGTGCTTTTCGGCGTGGGAGGCGAACGACGGCTTCAGGAGATGGAAATTGAGTCTCTGGAGGGCTACCGGGGCTCTTCACCGGTCCGTGTAGGTAATGCGGCGGAGAAACAGATTCAGTTGGATGTATATGGCGAGCTTCTGGACCTCGCCTGGCTTTGGCACCGCAGAGGCCGACGCCCTGACGAGGACTATTGGGATTTTCCTGGTCGATCTGGTCAACGCGGCTTCCCGACAGTGGCGACAACCGGACTGCGGTATATGGGAAATCCGGTCCGAACCGAGGCATTTCGTGCAGTCCAAAGCCATGTGCTGGTCGGCGCTGGACAGAGGCATCAGACTGGCGGAAGAACTCGATTTGAGTGCGCCTGTGGAAGACTGGAAATCCGCCCGCCGTGAGCTTAGACGGGTCATCGATGAAAAAGGCTACAACAAAGAACGAGGGGTGTATATTCAGGCCTTCGACGTTCCCAAAATGGACTCCGCGCTCTTACTCCTGCCGATTATCGAGTTCATAGACTACAACGACGAACGGATGGTCCGCACCACCGACGCCGTGATGAAAGACCTCATGGAAGACGGACTCCTGCGTCGATATCCGCCTGGTGAGGACGGGCTCGAGGGGACGGAAGGCGCGTTCCTGGCCTGCTCCTTCTGGCTGGCGGAGTGTCTGGCGCGTCAGGGGCGTTCCGAAGAAGCCCGCCGGGTCTTCGAACGCGTGCTCTCCGTTGGAAACGATCTCGGCCTCTTTTCGGAGGAGTGCGACCCCCGGACCGGGGAAATGCTGGGCAATTTCCCCCAAGGGCTGACCCACCTGTCCCTCATTTCGGCCGCACAGACCCTCAATGAAACGTGTCAATGAAGGGTTTGAAGACACGCTCCGCCCCTCACCGGGGCGGATGTTTCATGAGTTCCATTCCGTATGAAAGGTCCCTTCGTCGTCGATCCGCTCGTACCTGTGGGCGCCGAAATAGTCCCTCTGAGCCATGATCAGATTGGCCGGCAGTCGAAGGCTTCGGTAGGCGTCATAGTACGCGAGGGCGGACATGTGTCCCGGCACCGGGATGCCGAGTTCGACTCCGGCCGACACCACGCCGCGGAGGTCTTGTTGACAAGCAGAGAGCTTCTCGACCACATGAGGCGACAGGACCATGTTATCCAGGCCCGGTTGGGCTCGGAAGGCTTCCCGAATATCTTCCAGCACGCCCGCACGTATGATGCAGCCTCCTCTCCAAATTCGCGCCACCGCCTCCATGTCCAAACCGTATTCGTACCTGAGTGAAGCCTGTCTCAGCAGGCTCATTCCCTGGGCATAGGTAAGGAGCACGGCCGCGAACAACCCTTTTTGAAGGCCGTCCGGCAAACTCTCCGGATGCGCGATCGAGGTCCGAGAAGGCCCTTGGAGAACCTCGGAAGCCTTACGTCGGTCGGCTTGGTAATCCGACAGGTTTCGCATGGTTACCGCGGCGTCGATGGTGGGCACGGGATTCTGCAGCTCCATGGCGTCCATGGAGGCCCATTTCCCCGTACCCTTCTGTCGCGCCCGATCCATGATCATGTCGACCAGAGGCCTGCCGGTTCGATCGTCCTTGCGAGCCAACACCTGCGCCGTGATCTCGATGAGGTATCCTTGAAGCTCACCCCGGTTCCATTTCTCATAAATGGAACTCAGGCGCTCCGCATCAAAGCCCGGACCCCGACTGAGAAGATCGTAGGTCTCGGCAATAAGCTGCATGATCCCGTATTCTATACCGTTGTGAACCATCTTGACATAGTGGCCGGCGGATCGGGGACCAAGATAGGCGACACAGGGTTCTCCATTCACCCGTGCCGCGGAAGCTTCGAGAATCGAGCGTATCCGAGTATACCCTTCCTCCGATCCGCCCGGCATCAAGCTGGGACCGTGGCGAGCGCCGGACTCCCCTCCCGAGACACCCATACCGAGAAATAGGATTCCTTTTTCCCGCAGCCTTTCTTCCCTTCTATCGGTGTCTTTGAAATGGGAATTGCCGCAATCGACGACCAGGTCCCCGGGACCGATTACGTCCGGCAGTTCACCGATCACCTCATCCACCGCATCGCCCGCGGGGACAAAGATCAGAACGGTCTTCGGACTTTTCAGGGTGTCTGCAAACTCCTTTATGGAATATCCCGGTGTAATTGGGCGGCCGTTCACCTCTTCCCGGATGAATCGCCGGGTCTTCTCGGTGGTTCTATTGTAGACCCCCACCCGAACGCCTTTGTCGGCCATGTTGAGGGCGAAGTTCTTGCCCATTACCCCCAGCCCCACCAAGCCGACGTCGCACAAACTGTCGGTCATATTTTCCCCTTTGTCTTTCGTGCACGGTAAAAAGGCCGCTTCTTCACGAAGGCCTACCACCGGCGAACGCTTGTCCTATCGCTTGATTCAGTCGGGCCAATCCCAACCCCACATCGTTTCCCAGGTCGATTCGGAGTATCCGGCGACCGCGTTTCCGCAACGCCTGAAAATCACCTTGAGCCTGCGCTCGGTTGAAAGCGGAGAACCCGTAAGCCCTTCCCGAAATGGCGCGATCCGATCCGTGTTCCGCCGTCAGCAGTACAAAGAGACCGGTGTCCGGGCCGCCCTTGTGATATTGGCCGGTGGAATGAAGATATCTCGGGCCATAACCCACCGTGGTCGCGACATGGAGATGTTCCTGCAGGTCCCGACAAAGGCATCGAAGGGCGTTTTCCGTGGCCCGCTCTTCGGTGAGATACGCAAGGAAGGCCACATAGTCTCCCCGGCGGGCCTGTGAGAAGAAATGAAAGAGACTCGTCCCGACGCTCGACTCACCGGACCCGCCGTAAAGCGCCAGGGGAGGTTCCGTCAGGGAAGGTTGCTCTTCGGGAAGGCGTCCCGTCTCTGAAACGACGCGTAGAAGTTCGTTCGTGTTTTCCTTGCTTTCGCGGACGTTGGGCTGGTCGAAAGGATTGATGGTCAGAATGGCGCCGGCGACGGCAACCGCCGTTTCCCAACGGAAGAATTCTTGACCCAGGTCCTCCCGATCTTCCAGATCGATGGTCACAACCGGCTGGTCGGACTCACGGATTCGAGACACGGTGCGTTCCAAGATTTCGTCCGGTTCCCGCTTCAATCGCATGTGGACGAATACGCGATCGCTTCCATAGATGGAAGGCCGGGCCGCAAGCTCGCCCGCCACGGGCAACATACCCTTGCCCTCTTTTCCCGTGCTTTCCGCCAGCAACTGTTCGATCCACATGCCCAGCGGGGACAGGGCATCAGGCAGCAACAAGGTGATCTTGTCTCTCCCTTGCCGGGCAAGGTGTCCGAGCACCGCCCCCAGGACCAATCCCGGGTTGTCTTCGGCTCTTGCACCCGACCGGCACGCGTGCGCCATTCTGAGGGCTCTCAACAGCAGGCCTTCCACATCCAGACCATAAAGGGCGGCGGGCACGAGCCCAAAATAAGACAACGCCGAATAGCGCCCTCCGATGTCCGGATAGTTCAAAAAAATGCGGCGAAAACTTCGTTCTTGGGCTCGATTCGCGAGAGGACTGGACGGATCCGTGATCACAACAAAATTTTCTCCCGCCTTGTCGCCCTTGATCTCCTCGACCTTGGAATAGAAAAAATCTCCGAAAGCCAGAGGTTCCGCCGTCGTACCGGACTTGCTGGCTACGATGAAAAGCGTTTTTTCCAGAGGCGCTTGATCTTCCATTTCCCGGACCGTGGCGGGGTCCGTGGTATCGAGCACGGAAAGAGGAAGACCGTCGGTCCCTTGAGGAAAAATTCGCTTGAACGCCAACGGCGCCAGGCTGCTCCCACCCATCCCCATGTGTACCACGTGCTGGAACCCGGCATCCTTCACATCTTTTGCAAAGGCCTTTAGTTCCTTCACATTTTTCGCCATCTTCCCGGCCACGTGAAGCCAGCCCAAAGCGCCGCGAATCGCGTCGCCGGTCTCGGAATCATCGCTCCACAGTGTGGGGTCCTTTTCCCAGAGGCGTTTGCCAAAGGCGCTGGTTTCCAATTGCATCAGCGTTTCGTGAACCCCGTCCTCCAAATTCCCGAGTTCGAGGCTTTGCGCATTCGGCGCTTCCCGCAAGGCCTCCGCGCGCTTTTCTTCGAGATTCGACATAAGATCGTCGTAGGGTTTGTTGAACTTCTCGATTCCTTCGTCTTCCAGTTGCCGCGTCACCTGATCGAGGTCGATCCCCAGTTCGTCCAGTCGGTCGAGGACTTGGCGGGCGTCCGAAAGGCCCCGCTCCAGCCTGGGAGCCGGATCACCGTGGTCCCGATACGCATCGAGCGTTTCCTGAGGCACGGTATTGACCGTCTCCGGACCGATGAGCGCCTCCACATACTTGACGTCGGAGTAATCCGGATTCTTGGTGCTCGTGCTGGCCCACAATACTCTCTGCGGCCGAGCTCCCGCCTCACGCAAGGCAAGAAAGCGCTTGCCGCCGAAAATTTCCCTATAAATCGCGTAAGCCTGTTTGGCTGAGGCGACGGCCACACTGCCGAGCAGGCCCCGCGCCGCCGTCGCTCCGGCCTCGTCTTGTTCGATCGTTTTTTGCAGGAGGGAATCCACGAGCACATCGATACGGCTGAGAAAGAAACTGGCCACCGATGCGATGCCCTCAACGGGGACTCCCTTTTCCAGTCCGTCCTCCAAACCCAGGATATAGGCTTCCGCAACCTCACGATACCTGGGAAGCCCGAACAGTAACGTCACATTGACGTTGATCCCCTCGCTGATAAGCCGACGGATGCAGGTCAGTCCCTCTTTGGTGGCGGGGACCTTGATGAACACGTTGTGTCGATCCAATTCGTTCCATAGGCGACGGGCCTCGACGAGAGTTCCTTCCACGTCGCGGGCGAGATGGGGATTGACTTCGAGACTGACAAATCCCGTCGCTCTCTGCGATTGGTCATAGAACGGCCTTAGGAGATCGGAAGCATCCCGGATGTCCTCGATGGTTAGATCGTCATAGATTTCTTCTTTGCTCTTCCCCTGCAAAGCGAGCGCTTTGACGGCGTTGTCATAGTCATGACTTCCCGTGATGGCCTTATCGAAGATACTGGGATTTGAAGTGATTCCACGGATTCCGTCCCGCTCGATCAGGTCCTTCAATTCACCGGAGGTGATGATCCCGCGACGCAGGTCATCCAACCAGATATTCTGGCCCAGCTCTCCCAACTTAAGTAACGGATTCATATTCGGGACTTCCTTTCCTCTTCAAGGATGACGCCTCGGAGCATCATCCGAGTGTCGCCATCCTGGTGGGTATGTCACCTATTAGATTAGTCCATCCGGATTTTTCCGACATACGTCTCAGGCTGTATTTGAGGGCTGTGCTTGCGGTAGAGCCCTACAGGTTGAACGAGCGGGTCGCGAGAGGAAGGTGCGTCCCAATGAGGCGGGCGAGGGGTCACGCAGAGACGGACCGGGGCGTCACGATCGGGTCTCGCTCCAAGGAATGTGCGCGTCGACCTTCAGAGTCGGGTCACGCGAAAGTTGCCTTCAGGCCCGCAAATGGGACTCCCGCGTCAATCCGCTCACACCGCGTGGGACATCCGAGGAATACTCCGGGTTTGTTCACCGGATGCACGATAGACCCGATTAACGTTGTCGGCCCGCCGCGATAAAAGAAGCTGATACTCGAGGCATCCGTTCGCCGCCTCGGTGCGATGAGGAATGCGATCCATTCTCCGTTATCCTGAATGATCCGGATTCCGGAAGGCGGGCTTGCGGTCTTTCACAAAGCGGTAGGTTCTACTCGCCGTCTGAAGCAAAGACCGCGGAGGCGGATGCGCCGGTACGGCAAGATCACGAAAAGGAGTCAGGCCATGAAATCGAATGTACATCCCGATCCTGCAATTCTCGTCATTTTCGGCGCTGCAGGGGACCTCGCGCAACGTTATCTCGTACCTGCGCTCCACAGTCTATTTATCGAAGGATTGCTGCCCCGGCAGTTCGAAGTCCTTGGAATCGGACACGGAGACATGAGCGAAGAGGATTTCCGAGAACATCTGCGTCACGGCGTGGAACGATTCTCCAGGCGCGGCAAGACCGATTCGGAAACATGGGACGACTTTGCCGCTCACTTGAACTTCATGAGCGCCGATCTGGACAAAAAGAAAGCCTATACCGACCTGGCCAGAAAACTCTCTTCGCAGGACAAGTCGTGGAGAACCCAAGGAAACAGAATTTTTTACCTCGCGCTGCCGCCCCGGATGATCGAACCGGTAACTCAGCGACTCGCGGAAGCCGGCCTGAACCGGGACCGAGCGCGCAGTCGCATTGTGGTGGAAAAGCCTTTTGGACGCGATTTGGCCTCGGCGCGGGAATTGAATCGAATTCTCGCCGAGGTATTCGACGAATCACAAATCTTCCGTATTGATCATTACCTGGGGAAGGAAACCGTCCAGAACATCCTCGCCTTCCGGTTCGGCAACACCCTGTTCGAGCCCGTATGGAACAGACGCTACATCGATCATGTGCAGATCACCGTTGCGGAGCAGATCGGCGTGGAACACCGGGGCCACTATTACGAAAGCGCCGGAGCGCTTCGGGACATGATCCAGAGCCATTTGCTCCAGATTCTGTGTCTGGTGGCCATGGAAGCGCCGGTATCCTTGGGGGACGACGAGATTCGGAACAAGAAAGTGGATGTGCTCCATGCCGTTCGCCCCATTGCATCGGAGCAGATTCATCAGTTTGCGGTGAGCGGGCAATACGGTTCGGGCTGGATCGAAGGCGAGCAGGTACGCTCGTACCGAGAGGAGCCGAATGTGGATCCTCGCTCCTTCACCGAAACCTTTGCGGCGATTCGGCTCTTTGTCGACACTTGGCGGTGGCAGGGCGTGCCGTTCTACCTAAGGACCGGCAAACGTCTGCCGGCCAGAGTCTCGGAAATATCCATTCAGTTCCGTACCGTTCCGCACCAGACGTTCCCACCCACCACGGTCCTGGACCTGCATCCCAACCGCCTGATCATTGCGATTCAACCGGAGGAAGGCATTCTCCTTCGGTTCGAAACCAAATATCCGGGAGCGACCATGCAGTTGTCCCCCGTGACCATGAGGTTCTTTTATAACGAAGTCTTCAAAACGGCTTC
>CAXXFT010000002.1:0-114459 GCA_963675125.2 uncultured Sedimentibacter sp. | reverse complement strand
TTTAGCGTAGTCATGCTTTTTGTTTAGGAGAAATAATAAATTTTAATATAGATTGTTGTCATACATATATTAATATTGGTATTTCAAGGAAACATGTAAAGAACTACTAAGATGTAGTTCTTTTTCATTAAGTAGTAACAAAAAAACTATATTTTAAAAAAATTTGGAGGGTTTTAATGAAAACAGGAACAGTAAAGTGGTTTGATTCAGCAAAAGGATTTGGATTTATTTCTAGTGATGAAGGAAAAGATGTATTTGTTCATTTTTCAGCAATCGTTTCTAATGGTTTTAAAACTTTAGAAGAAGGTCAAAAAGTTACTTTTGAAGTAGTTGAAGGTGCTCGTGGACCTCAAGCAGCTAATGTATCTGTAGCTTAATCTAAAATCTATTACATTAATACAGCAAGACACATATTTCTGAAAATATGTGTCTTGTTTTTATTATAATATAAAAATTTAAACTTCTAAGTTCTCTAATTGTTCTAATGTTGGCATTCCACTTTGAGCACCTAATTTTGTAATTGATATTGCAGCTGCCTTATTAGCAAACTTAATTGCATCTTGAAGATTTTTCACCTCGTACTAATGCTGATGCTAATCCACCATTAAATGTATCCCCAGCCCCTGTAGTATCTACAATATCAACATTATAAGCTGGAACATTCCTTATTTTTTCTCCATCAAAGTATTTTACCCCTTTTGAACCCATAGTTACAACTAACTTGTTTGGATATTTTTTTAATATATCATCTGTATTTTCAGAGCTATCTTTTCCAAAAATTATTTTCAACTCATGTTCATTAGGAGTTATATATGTAGAATTTTCAATTAAATTTTCGCTCAATTTAAAAGACTGGTGCTGGATTAAGCATAACTTTTACTTTATACTTATTGCATAATTCTACAGTATATTCTACAACTTCAATTGGTATTTCTAGCTGTACTAACACTATATCAGCGTCTTGTATTACTTCTTTATTTTTATCTATAATTTCTTTAGTCATTTCATAATTTGAACCTGGTACTACTATTATGCTATTGTCACCTTCAGCTACAACTATATTCGCTACTCCTGTTGATACTTCATCTACTCTTTCTATACATGCAGTATTAACATTCATTTCCTTCATATTTTGTATAGAAAAATCACCATTACTATCAGATCCAACACACCCTATAATATAGCTATATGAACCTAATTTACTAGCAGCAACAGCTTGATTTGCACCTTTCCCACCTGGAATAGTGTAAAATTTTTGTCCCTAGAACTGTTTCACCTGCTTTTGGCCTAATAGATGAAGTAAATACCAAATCCACATTTATACTTCCTACAACAACTACTCTTCCCATAATAATCCTCCGTAGCTAGATTAGTAAAATTTATTTCATAATTTCATCTAGCTCATATAATTTACTAAGTAGTATCTCTGTAAATTTAACTGAATCTACTTCTAAAAGTACCTTTGGATAAGATTCATCATATTTTACCCAATCTCTTACATCTGAGACTGTATTTCCTCTATTTAATCCTTCAGAACAATCTACATCTACCTTCATATGTTTATATTTATAAATTTCTGGATGCAATAGAAACATTATGCTACAAGCATCATGTATAGGTGTAAATTTTCCACCTTGTACATGATCACCTTTAAAATAAAAATCTAAAATTTCACCACACATATGTGTAACTTTCCCATTGCTCCTTAACAATTTATCAACATCTTCTCTGTAAAGTCCCGTAGTGTGAGTAACATTTAATCCGCTCATAACTATTGGTATCCTTGAATTAAAAACAATGCTTGCCGCTTCCGGGTCAGCCCATATATTAAACTCAGCTGAAGGTGTATAATTACCTACATCTGTAGAACCACCCATTATAGATAGTAGCTCAATATTCTCAATTACTTCTGGAAAAGTTTTAATCAAAAGTGCTATGTTTGTAAGTGGTCCAATTGGAACTATTGTAACCTTATCATCACATTCTAAAATAGTATCTCTTAAAAAAGTTATAGCATTATCTGAACTTAACTGGGTTTTAGGTTCTGGCAACTCATAATCACCCATACCATTTTCGCCATGTACTTTGCTTACTACACATTTTTCTCTTAACAAAGGACATTTTTGTCCTTTAGCAATTCTTATATCTTTATTTAAAAATGAAATAAGCTTAAGAGTGTTAGAAGTTACTTTTTCAATACTTTGATTTCCAGCAACTGTAGTTATACCTAAAATATTAAGCTTATCCTCATTTGCTATTGCAAAAGATAGAGCTATAACATCATCAATTCCTGGATCGCAATCTATAATAATATTTCTTTTTTTCATTTTTTTCTCCATCCTAAGTCTCCAATCTCGCAGTCTCATTCACTAAAATATTTGCTCTCTTCGGTCGCATATTTTTGGAATTCGTTGCGAATGACCTACCGCTATTTTTCAGAAAAAACACCCTGAAAAATAGGGTTAGGGCATCTCGCAGTCTCATTCACTACATCTTACTTGCCGCTAAGTCTATGTCTTTTTTTCATTAAACTGTAGCTGTAAATTCCAAGTCCAATCAATGTAGTTGCATATGGAAGCATTTGCACCAATTCATACGGCAAGGAAGCACCCATCTGCATTATATTTGCAAATGCTTGAGCAGCACCAAACAGAAGTGATACTAGAAAACCTCCTATAGGTGTATTACCGCCCATTGTACTTGCTGCTAATGCGATAAAACCTCTACCCGCACTCATATCTTTGGTGAAATATGTCATATATCCTCCTGAAAGGAAAAATCCTCCCATAGCTGCAAGTAAACCACTAATAATCAACGCTGTAAATTGAATTCTTTGTGAACTTATACCAACTGATTCAGCAGCATCCTTATTTTCACCTACTGCCCTAATTCTAAGACCTAATGGTGTCTTATATAAAAATATATGAACCACTACTACCATAATTAATGATATATATGTCAATATATTTTGATTAGAAATTATTTCACCTAAAAATGGAATATTTTCTATAAGTGGCAAAGCAACTCTAGGTAACTGCAAACTTTTAATGGAAGATGAAACACCTCTGTCTCCTGATACAGTAAGCATTAGAAAAACCGTACCACCAGTAGCTATTAAGTTTATTGCTATAGCAGCAAGTATCTCATCAGTTTTAAGTTTAAGCACAAAAAACGCAAGTACAAAACCTATAAATCCACCTAAAATCATTGTTACAAAAAGTCCTAACCAAGCACTTTGAAATGCTGCACTAAACAAAACTCCAAACAAAGCAGAGAAAAGCATAATACCCTCAAGCGCCATATTTATTATACCTGATTTAGAAGCAACTGCCGAAGCCAATGTCGCAAATAATATAGGTGTTGTTGCTCTTAGCGCTGCATTAAAAAATTCTGGTGATAAAAGAGCATTTAATATCATATTATTCAACCTCCTTTAGATTGCCTAAAGTAGCTTTTGCTTCTTTCGCTATCATTTTATGCTTATATTTACTTAAGAATTGTTCTGCTACAACTAAAAGTATTATTAATCCTTGTGTTATTATTACAATTTCAGTTGCTACATCTGTAGATCGTGACATTATAGATGCACCTGTTCTTAAATAAGCCAAGAAGAACGCAGCAAATGGTACATATAAAGGATTCTTTTTAGCTAGTGTTGTTATTATTATTGCATCCCAACCATACCCTAATAGTGAAGTCCAAGAAAATCTATTGTACATACCAAGAATTTCAACACCTCCACCTAATCCTATTATAAATCCACCAAGTAAACTTGAAACTAACGTAATTTTTAACACATTAATACCAGAGTATCTTGCAAAATCCTGATTTTCACCTGTAACTCTAAGTTCATAACCTATCTTAGTTTTATATAAAAATACATACCCTATCAATGCTACGCCAATAGCAATAAACAATCCTATGTGTATTCTTGTTCCAGTAAATATTGTACTAAACTGTGTAATTTCAGGTACCGCATAGGATACAACTGACCCTGCTGAAGGATCTTTTATAAAATAGCTAAGAATATAATTTGAAAAATATAATATTAAATAATTCATCATCAAGGATGAAACCAAGATGTCTGATTCTGTTCTTATTTTTAAAACTGCCGGTATCGCAGTAACTATTGCACCTGCTAAACCTGCTAATAATATACAAACAATTGGGCTTATCCCAACTGGAAGTGTTGTATTAAGGGCTATTACTGTAGCAACCAGTCCTCCTATATGAAAAGAACCTTCTCCAGCTAGATTTATTTGATTAGCCGAGAACATAATACTTACTCCAACACCAGTAAATATTAATGGAATCATAGCCTCAATAACATTTCCAAATCTCCTTGTGCTTTCTAACGGTCCTGTAAGTAACTTTATAATTGCTTTTACAGGTTCTTGACTTGTAAAAAATATTAAGACAAATGAAATTAATAATGCAATTCCAACAGATAGCAAAGTTCTAAGTATATTAAATTTTGTATTACTGTTCATATATGATTCCCTCCAATCTGTCATCATGCTTAATTCCTAACATATATTTTCCTAACTCTATCTCTGTAACATTATCTACATCTTTAAATACTCCAGCAAATTTTCCTTTATACATAACAGCTAATCTATCGCTTAATTCAAAAACCTCGTTCAAATCTGCGGATATAAGTATAACAGCACATCCTGCATCTCTATATTCTATAATTCTTTGTCTAATAAATGATGCAGCACCAACATCTATACCTCTAGTAGGTTGATTTGCTATAATTATTTTAGGGTTAGTAGAAAATTCCCTGGCAACAACAACTTTTTGAATATTTCCCCCAGATAACATCCCTACATTTTGCTTAGACGATTTGCATTTGACTAAATATTCTTTGATTAATTCATTTACTCTTTCCTGAATTTTTTTAGATTTTAACATTAATTTTCCAGATAACTCTTTGCTATCATATTGATTAGATAATATATTATCTAAAATATTCATATTTTTTGCACAACCAAGCGTCATTCTATCCTCTGGAATATGAGCCATACCACTATCTCTAATTTGTTTAATACTATGTTTTTTTATATCTTCGTCAAAGACAAGAATTTCACCATTATATTTTTTATTAAGTCCTGTAATAGCCTCTACTAGATGACCTTGTCCATTTCCTTCTACACCAGCTATTCCAAAAATTTCTCCGGATTTCAAATCAAACGATAAATCGTCTACCCTCAAAACACCTGTAGAACCTTTTATGGTCAGATTTCTAACTTTCATTACTGTTTCTTTAAGTTCCATAGGTTTTTTATCAAAGGAAAGAACTACATCTCTACCAACCATGAGTCTAGACATTTCAGTAGTTGAAATATCAGCTACATTGTGAGTACCTTTGCTTTTACCATTTCTCATTATTGTTGCCCTATCGCAAATTTCCTTTATCTCATCTAATTTATGAGATATAAAAATTATTGTATGACCCTTCTCCTTGAGCTTTTTAAGCTGTATAAATAACTCATTTGTTTCCTGTGGAGTTAAAACTGCTGTAGGTTCATCTAGTATTAAAATATCTGCTCCTCTATATAAAGCTTTAAGAATTTCAACTTTTTGTTTTATACCTACAGGAAGCTCTTCAACTTTAGACGTAACATCTATTTCAAAATTATACTTTTTAGCTATCTCTTTAGAAATTTCAACTGCTTTATCCATATCCATAAACATTTTACTTTTTGCTGGTTCCACACCTAATACTATATTTTCTGCAACAGTTAGTGACGGAACAAGCATAAAATGTTGATGAACCATTCCAATACCTTTATTTATTGCATCTTGTGGAGACTTAATAGTAGTTTCTTTATCATTTAAAATTATTTGTCCTTGCTCTGGAGATTCAATACCAAACAAAACCTTCATAAGTGTAGATTTTCCTGCCCCATTTTCTCCCAGCAAAGCATGAATTTCACCTTTAATAAGTTCAAAAGTAACATCTTCTACAGCAACTACTCCATTAGGGTATATCTTCATTATGTGATTCATCTGCAATACTCTATTGCTCAATCCTTATCCCTCCAATTTTTTTAATTAATAACTAACAATCGATAGCTACAATTAGTTAGCAATTCTTAATTATTAATGAATAATTTGCAATAGTCAGGTGGTTATACCACCTGACTCATAATCATAGATAACTATATATTATTTTACTGAATCCATAATTGCTTTTATTTCTTCAGTAGTTTTTCCAGCTGAAGTATCAACAACTATTTCTCCTGAAATAATTTGTTTTTCTAACTCATCTATTTTTGTTCTGATATTTTCAGGAACCATTTCTTCATAGTGAGCATCTTTAACTAATTCAACTCCACCTTCAGCAAATCCTAACTTTTCAACTGTACCATATTGAAGTTTTCCTTCCATGTCCATTTGAATAGCTCTGAATAATGAGTTTCCAACATTTTTAAGTGCTGAAGTAGGGATATATTCTGCTTTTTCTGGTAACAAAGCTGCTTGGTCTGAGTCAACACCAAATGCATATCTTTTTGCATCTACTGCTGCATCTATTTGACCTAATCCTGCTGAACCAGCAACATTATATCCAACGTCTACACCATTTTGATATTGTACTAATGCAAGATCTTTTCCTGCTGCTGAGTCATAGAAGTTTCCAACATAAGCTATTGCAACTTTTACTTCAGGCTCAACATGTTTAGCACCTTGAATATATCCAACTAAAAAGTCTTGGATTATTGAGTTTTCCATTCCACCTAAGAAACCAATCATTTTATTTGATGGGTCAATCATTGGAAGATTTTCATCAGTAGTCATCATAGCAGCTGCTGCTCCAACTAAGAATGAAACTTCGTTTTGTTTGTACAATACATTGTAAATATTATTGAAGTTTCCTGTATCGAACTCATTAAATGTTTCGTCAAAGAATATAAATTTTTGATCTGGAAATTCTTGAGCTGCTGCAGAAAGTGCTTCATACATTTGCCAAGTTCCAATAATTATAACATCATATTCTCCAGTATCACAGTAATCTAACAATGTAGGTTCCCATTTTGGTTCATCGGCAGCAGTAGCTCCCATTTGTTCAACTTTAAAATCAAATTTGTCAGCACCTAATTCATCTTTAAGTTTTTGAAGTCCTTCATTTGCTGAATCAAAGAATGATTTGTCTCCCAATGTTCCGTTTAATAAAAGTGCTGCCTTATATGGCTTTGCATCCGCTGCAGGAGTTTCTGTAGCTGGTGTTTCAGTAGCAGGAGTTTCTGTAGATGGTGTTTCTGCAGGCTTTTGAGCACAAGCAGCCAAAGAGAAAATCATAACTACTACTAGTAAAAGAGATAAAACTTTTTTCATTTTTGTTCCTCCTAATTTTTTTTAGCATTCTTTATGTAATATAAAGTATCATCGACTAAATCTTCCAGATTAATTTCATCATAACCCCTCATATATGTTATAAGTTTATCAAAAGCTGGATGAATAAGTCTTTTTGGAATGATACGCATTCCCTTTTGAATTCCTAGCACAGGCATAATCATACCTGCATTACAATCTGCGTCTATACCACACATAGTTATAATATTTAGTGTTTTGTCATAGTCGCCTTCACCATACATAAGTGCTATAACCTCGCAACATGCATTTGGATATGCATGTATCCAGTTATATTTTATATATTTCTGTTCACATTCTTCTAATGCATCGTGCCAATCTTTATGTTTTAGACAGCTATCATACGCAAAACGAACTACAGAATAATATTCACTATCAGCAGGTATTAAATCTATTGATGATTTAACTATTTCTTTTATATCACTTGATACAAAAGCCATAGATATCATAACCGCATTAAATATCTCACCTAAAATACCATTGTTAGCATGAGATACTTCTCCATCTTTCCAAGCTAACTCTGCGGCAAGCATTGGGTTTCCTGGAGCAACCATACCACATATTGCACCTCTCATTTGTGCACCAATCCACTCATTAAAAGGATTGTTAAATTTAGCACATTCAGGTGGCATTAATCCAGCCCTTATATTTCTTAAAGCTATTTCTTCTGCAGACCATCCGCATGGAATTAGAGCAATCCACGATAATGCTATATCTTTAGATGTCAATTCATAACCTTTTTGTTTGAATGCATCTAAAAACGCAATTTCAAAAGTTATATCATCATTATAAGTATTAGGTTCTCTTATATAATCCTTCACATCTCCAAAAGCTTTATACAAATTTTTAGATGTATATCCTTCTACCATTGTTCCCATTGCTGCGCCAATTAGTTGTGACATCCATGCAGCTTTTATTTGATCCCTAAATACTTCTGTATTTATATCGACATCTACTGTATCTTTAAAAAAAACACCTTTTTTATATTCTTCAAAACTATTATATTGTTTAAATTTCCAATATTCAGATTCTTCGTTCTTCTTTGCATTTAAAAATGCATTTTTTATTTCGGCTGAAATTTTTTGTAATTCTAAATTATCTTCCTCTGAATGTGCTCTTATACCTCTTTTTAAGAGTTCATATCCATTTTCTACAATATATCCTCTATTTTCTAATGCTTGAATCGATGCTACCATTATTTTTTCTGGTGCTCCAGACCCTGGCACATTGCTTGCCCAATCTAATGATAATTGAGCATCATAAAAATCAGAAACAGCTTTAAGGGAACTCCATCCTTGGTCTTCACTGTTTAAAATTCTTGGCTTGGCATTTGAAAATATATCATATGCAATTTCCCATGCTTTCATATTTGCTTCCTTTCTGTTGTTAGTTTTCCTTTTTCGCAACAATTAGTTTATGCTAATTCCAAAGCAATTTTCATCATATCTTTGAAGCCTTTTTCTCTTTGTTCTGGTGTAGTTTCTGATTGTCTTGCTATAGAATCAGATACTGTTAATATAGTAAGTGCATTAACACCTGCTCTTGAAGCATTACAATATAATGCATAGCTTTCCATTTCAGCTGCAACAATGCCCATTTTTGCCCATCTTTTCCAATCTTCCGGACTGTCATGATAAAACACATCTGATGTTACTATATTCCCAACTACTGTATGTATGTTATTTTCATCAGCAATTCTTTTAGCATTTGATAAAAGATCCCAAGATGCTGTCGCAGAAAAAGTACCAGGTAAATCATATTGATATGCAAAGTTTGAGTCTGTACTTGCACCTATTGCCAATACTATATCAAATAATTTTAAATTTTCATCATATGCACCGCATGAACCAATACGTATTAAATTTTTAACTCCATACATATGTATTAACTCATACGAGTATATTCCTATTGAAGCACATCCCATTCCTGTACCCATTACTGATACTCTTTTTCCGTTATAAGTACCCGTGTATCCAAACATATTCCTAACTGCATTAAATTGTTCAACATCTTGTAAAAAATTTTCCGCAATAAATTTTGCTCTTAGTGGATCTCCAGGTAGCAATACTGTTTCAGCTATATTTCCTTTAATTGCACTATTATGTGGTGTTGACATATCATATCTCCTTAATTTTAATTTTTTGTCCTAAATATTTGGTAAAAAAAATCTATACTCTTCTTCATAAATTTTCCTTATTAAAACCACAATGTTTAATTGTTTAATAGTTATTATTCAATAGGAAAACTTTCTTTAAGCGTATAGATATCATTCATTCTTCTATTACCTTTTCTAAATGTTATAAATAATGTGATATTTTTAGTATATTCATAGAAAATACATATAAATTGTACTTCCATAAAATGATTTTGTCAATAGTTTGAATTAAATGTCACTTTATTTTTTTAATTTTATATTGCTTGAACTTTTAAAATTTTTGCTTTTCTTGTTATCATACTTACCACTGAAAATAGGTTTTTCTTTTTTATTTGATAGTTTTATGCCATCTTTGGTTATTTCAACCATACCTCTTTTCATTAGACGCCCTACTCCTTTTTTAAATGAACTTTTACTCATTCCAAGTATTTCATTTATTTTAGCTGGGTCACTATTATCATTTAACGGAAGTTGTCCTTTATTCTTTGCGAGTGCATTAAAAATTCTATCTCCATCCCTATCTATCTGTAACTTTGGTGCATCTTTCAAGCTTAAATCAAGTTTCCCATCTTCTTTGATATGACTTATTCTTACTTCAACCTCATCTCCAGATCTCAAGGGTTTAAGAATTTCTCCCTCGTGTATTAATCCTAGATATTTTCCTTCTACAGCAACCATTGCTCCAAGACCTCTTTTTAAACTAAACACAGTTCCCTTCACAATGTCGTTTACTTTATATGGTGAATCCGTTCTAAGAACTTTAAATAAGTTCATTGTAGCACATAATCTATCTGATTTGTCAACATATAAACCTACCATGTATTCACCACTATTTCTAATTTCACCAATTTGTTCCTTATATGGTAAAAACAAGTCTTTTTCTAGTCCCCAGTTTAAAAAAGCCCCTATTTTAGATATTTCTACAACCTTTAGAAAACCTATCTCGCCTATTACTATCTTAGGTCTATTTACTGTAGATATTATTCGATCATTTGAATCCCTATACACAAAAACAGATATTTTATCTCCTATTTCTGTATTTTCAGGCACTTGTTTTTTAGGTAAAAGTATCCTATTTTCACCTTTTTCGTCTTCAGAGCTTTTTAAATAAACTCCAAAATCCATCTTTTTAAACACCTCAAGTTCTTGTATTTCTCCAAGTTTAATCATTTTCTCACCTTCCTTTCTGCGAACAAGGGAACTTGCCCTTGAATTCATTATTCTTTTCCTAACAAGCTAAACATGTTTTTCTTATAATTTTCAACCCCTGGTTGTGTAAATGGATCTATATGGTTAGTATACCCACTAATTGCACATGTCATCATGAAAAAGTAAAAAAGTTTACCTAAATAAAATTCATTCATTTCCGGTACCCTTATTACTATACCTGGCACGTTCCCTTCATTATGTGCCATAAATGTTCCTTCAAATGCCTTATTATTTATGTAATTAAAAGTTTTTCCAGACAAATAATTTAATTTATCAAAGTCATTTGAGTCAGCAGGTACTACTATATCATCTTTATGTTGTTCTGTCACTATAGTTGTTTCAAAAATTATTCTTTTACCTTCTTGAACAAATTGACCCATAGAATGTAAATCCGTAGTAAAGTTCAAAGATGCTGGGAAAATTCCCTGTTCATTTTTTCCTTCACTTTCGCCAAACAACTGTTTCCACCATTCTGCTATTGATATATTTGCAGGTTCGTATCCTACAAGTATTTCTACTTCCTTACCTTTTTTATTTAATATATTTCTTGAAGCTGCATACAAACAACAAATATTATTTTCAAAATCCATAGTTTGATATTCCTTTGATGCATCTCTTAAACCTTCAATAAATTTATCAATATCAAGACCTGCTGCAGCCATAGGTAAAAGCCCTACTGGAGTTATTACAGAATATCTTCCTCCAATATTATCAGGAATTTTAAATGCTTTATAACTATTTAGTTGGGAAAGACTCTTTAAAGCACCTTTTTTCTCATCAGTAACAACAAATATACGATTTTTTGATTGCTCCTTATACTTTTCATTCATCATATCTCTTATTATTCTAAACGCTAAAGCTGTTTCTAATGTGGTCCCAGATTTTGACACAACAATTACACTGACTTCTTTAGTTTTAATTACTTCCATCAGATTTTTCAAATATGCTCCACTTAAATTTTGTCCAGCATAATATACTTGAGGCTTACATAATTCATTGTGAAAATTTCCCCTTATGGCTTCTATTGAAGCTTTTGCTCCAAGATATGACCCACCTATACCCAATAAGATAAATGCATCGCTATTATTTATAATATAACTGGCCGATGCTTTTATCTCTTCATATTCTACCTCATCATAATTGTTCATGTAATTAATCCAGCCTGTCATGTCGCTACTTATTCCACTACCATTCAAAAGAGTTTTTTGAGCCTCTATTATTTGTGGCTTAATATTTTGCAATTCTTCAGTTGTTATAAAGCTTCCTTTTAAATCAAGTTCAATTTCCTTCACTTAAATACCCCTCTCTATTTAATTTATATAATTTCTGCCATAAGTATAGCGTAATCATCTCTTTGTACATCACAATAAGATGAGAGTGACGATTTCAGTTCCTCTAATATATTATCTGAACTATTAATTATTTTTATAAGTTTATCAACTCCGTATTCTTGTCCAACTATATCCCTAGCTTCAGTGATGCCATCTGTATAAAAAAACAATTTATCTCCTTCATTTAATTCTACTGTTTTTATATCATACTCAACACTATCAAATATATTACATATTGGATACCCCTTGGATTCAAGCATTTCAATCTCTTTTGTATCATTTTTTAAAAGTATGGGTACGGAATTGTGTCCCGCATTTATAAATTGAAATTTATGAGTTATTTTATTATATATTCCAAAAAAAACTGAAAAATATCTTTCTGTATCTAAATTAAGTGCTAAAAATGTTTTATGAAGTTCTGCAATTATTTGATTTGCATTATTTCTTCCTTTTGCTATTGTCCTAAGTGATTGTCTAACAAATATCGTAAGAAGTGCTGCAGTTACTCCATGTCCTACTACATCACATATGTAAATTCCTACATTATCAGAATCCATATTAAAGACATCGAAAAAATCACCACTTAAAGATTCGGATGACTCGTATAAATAATCTATATTAACACTATTGTAAATTCCTTTTGGAGGAAGCATTCTCATTTGCATATTTCTCGAAAATGCAATATCTTCACTCATTTTTCTATTCTTTTCACTTATTCTTCTTGCTAACTCTTTCTCTACTGTCATGTCTCTAAAAACTTCAACGGAACCTATAATTTCATTTTTATCGTTAATCATAGGTGATGATACAACCATATATGTTTTACCATTTAAATTTGTTTCTTTTCTATGAATGGTGCCATTGCTTAACGTTTCATTAGATATACAATTGTCGCATTTTTTTCCTGTACAAAACACTTCATAGCACATTTTTCCAATGATACTATCACCTAAGTCTTCCCTCATTTTCTTATTAGCGAAAAAAACAATATTTCTTTTATCTATAACCCTAACCCAGTCAATCATACCATCAATTACACTCAATTGGTATTCACTCATTATTTTCGTTGATTGTTTCACTAACACCACTCCTTCCTAAATTATTTTTTTCATTGACATAATTATAAAGAACCTTCCCTATTTTCTCTGCATTATGTCTAATATAGTTTTTTCTTATATCAATAAAATTACTACTTATTACTTTTATATTTATTTCTTCAAGTTTCTTCTTCTGATCTTCACAAATCAAAACCTGTCTAGCCCCCTTGTATTTATAATTTTGTATAAGATCATCAGATATTACTTCATCATTAGCTATTACATAATCTATTAAATTTCTAGAGCTATGCTTTATTATTGCATTAACATGGTCAACTACATTATAGTCATCTGTTTCACCTGGCTGAGTCATTACATTGCAAATATAAAAAACTGTTGCCTTAGACTGAATTATTAGTTTGGGTATGCCACTTACTAAAATATTAGGTATAACACTTGTATATAAACTTCCCGGCCCTAAAATTATTACATCTGCTTCATTAATATCATTAATGGTTTCATCTAATGGTTTGCATATTTCTGGAACCAATGTAACCTTATCAATATAACTATTTGACCTACTCACATATTCAGGAATATCTTTTTCACCTAAAATACAGTCGCCATTACTCAAAAAAGCTTTAAGTTGAGTATCTTGCAAAGTCATTGGTAAAACTTTTCCAGAAAGCCTGAAAATACTTCCAATCTCTTTAAGTGCATGTTCATAATCTCCAAATATTTCATACATTGCTGCTATGAATAAATTTCCAAAGCTCTGTCCTGTTAAATAGCCATCTTTAAACCTGTGTTGCATCAATTTTATCATAGTAGGTTCAATATCCGCTAAGGCTGTAATACAGCTTCTCATGTCCCCAGGTGGAAGCATGCCTAAATCTTCCCTAAGAACGCCTGAACCACCACCATTATCGGCTACAGTTACTACAGCAGAGATATCTTTTGTATATTTCTTAAGTCCTCTCAACAATATAGAAAGACCAGTTCCCCCACCAAAAACTACTATTTTCATAAACGTCCCCACTTTTCTTCTATTCTACTTCATTACGTCTCTATGTGCCACTAGGACTCTATAATTTTTTTCTTTTAAAAAATCTGATATTTTATTTGAAATTGTTACTGATCTATGTTTACCTCCAGTGCATCCTATAGATATTACTAAATTAGATTTTCCTTCTTTTACATAGAGTGGCATTAAAAATTCTAACATATTTAAAAGCTTTTCAACGAAAATGACGCTTGTTTCAAATCCCATAACATAATCTTGAACTTTTATTTCATTTCCAGTATGATACTTCAATTCTTCTATATAATATGGGTTTGGCAAAAATCTTACATCAAAAACTAAATCAGAATCTTGTGGTATACCATATTTATATCCAAACGACATAATTGTGACGCTTAAGTTGTGGGAAATTTTACCGCTTAAGAATATGCTTAATATTTCTTCTTTTAATCTGCCTAACTTCATATTAGATGTATCGATTATATAGTCTGATTTTTGCTTTACCTCTTTTAATAGTATTCTTTCTTCTTGAATCCCATCTATTATTGTTCCAGTTGAGCTAAGTGGATGAGGCCGCCTTAACTCTTTGTACCTTTTTACTAACTCATCATCAGAGGCATCTAGATACAATATCCTATACTTTATACCTTTGTTTTTCAAAATTTCCAAACTGTTAAAAAGTTCTTTGAAAAAAAATCCCCCTCTTATATCAGCAACTACTGCCACCTTATTTACTTCTTTAGATGACCCCTTACATAATTCAGCAAAATTAGGTAAAAGTGCTGGAGGCATGTTATCCATACAATAGTAATTAATATCTTCTAAAACTTTTATAGCCTGACTTTTCCCAGCTCCAGACAAACCTGTTAAAATTACAAACTCCATAGTAACACTCCCTTATGCTAAATTTATTATTCTTTTTAAGTCTAATCCTGATTTTTGCGCTGCATTTATCGCGTTTATATATCCACCAATATTATCTTTTATATGAGAATCACTATTTATTACAAATTTAACATCATAATTAGCTGCAATTTTAATTTCCTCAGAATTCAAATGTTGATGATGGTTATTTATTTCTAAAATAGTGTTTCTTTTTTCAGCTATACATGCAACTTTATCTATATCTACTGGTATCTTATCTCCTGGATGAGTTAAAATATTTATATTATATTTATTCAAGGCTCCTATTATAGCCCTTGTATTCTTTTCTATTTGTTTTTCTCTTATTCTTTTATTGAATTTACCTAGAAAATTCATGACATAAAAATTCCACAAATCATTAAATGTTGAAAATATTACGCCTGAATGATATCCACATAATATTATGTCACATAAACTTAAAAGATCCTCATTTAAATCTGTCTTACCATTTAAACTTATTATATTTGATTCAACGCCAAACAATATTTTTATTTGAGGATATTTTTTTCTCATTTCCTCAACTTTATTTTTAGCCTCAACTATTTTGTTTTTCTTAATTCCGTATAGAAAATGTTTTGGTCCATGGTCTGTTATCGCTATTTCTTTAAGTCCGAGCTCAACTGATGTTTTTACTATTTCTTCTATAGTTGATTTACCATGGTTATTCTTTGAGTACGTTGAATGTATATGATAATCTGCAGTTAATTTCATCTAAATCCCTTCTTTTCTACTATTACAGTAATAATATATGATATTTTATTTAACTTAGCGAATATTTTGTGAAATTGTGCGAAATTCCAAAAAACAGTTTTGGCTTATTTAGCGTAGCGGATGTGAGCCATTGTTTTTAGAATTGAAGTAACAATTTCCAAAATTTAAGCAGGAAAATTAAAGTATATATATTACAGTTTTGTTCCTATTATTTTTATTTCGGGTTCCAGCATTACACCAAATTTATCATATACAGTGCTTATTACTATTCTCATAAGTTCTAATACATCTTCACAACATGCATTATCAAAATTGACTAAAAACCCGCTATGTTTATCAGAAACCATTGCACCTCTATAAACAAGTCCCTTTAGTCCTGCATCTTCAATTAGCTTTGATGCATAACCATCTTTAGGTCTTTTAAATGTACTTCCTGCACTTGGTAAATTTAAAGGTTGCTTTGAAATTCTTTTCTCATTTAAATCCCTAATTTTATCCTCTATTATCTTCCTATCACCATACTCTAATTCTATTTCAACTTCTAAAACGTATATGTTTGAATCAGAAACCCTGCTGTTTCTATAACTAAAATTCATTTCTTCATTGGTAAAATTATACGCATTGCCATTAGAATCTACGCATAGAACATTTTTAACAACATCTTTCATCTCTCCACCGTATGCACCTGCATTCATACAGACAGCCCCACCCATGTATCCAGGGATTCCGCTTGCAAATTCAAATCCTGTAAAGCTTTCATTTGCTAAATATTTTGATAATACTGATAAAAGGGTTCCCGCTCCAACTGTTATTAATTTATCCTGTTTTTTTATATAACTAAATTTTTCTCCTATTTTTATAATTATACCTTTAAATCCTTCATCTGAAAACAATAGATTAGTTCCATTTCCAATTATATAATAGTTTACTTTATATTTTCTTATTAAATTAAATATTTTCTTTAATTCTTCTACATTATTGGGCTCAGCAAATATATCTGCGCCTCCTCCAATTTTAAAATATGTATGATTCTTCAAGGGCTCATTTCTGAGCACCTTACCATTTATATTTAAATTCAACTCTTCATATAGTTCGTTAATAATTCTTGAATGTTCCACTAAATCACCCTTTCCTAATTATATATACCTATAATTATATGTTTTATTTTAACATTTATTTTAATCTTTTTAAAGATATATTTTTTTATTAGTATTTATAAATATTATTGTTTTAAAACTTATTTATTGACATGGATTTATCATAATGCTAATATTATAGTATCAATATTACATTTTTTTTATTTTTATAAATAACAATAATATCTTTGGAGGTATCTATGAAAGAAAAAGTATTGGAAATAATTAATAAATTAACTCCAGAACTAAATGAATTAAGTTTACAAATTTATAATCATCCTGAACTAGGCTACGAAGAATACAATTCATGCAAGCTACATAAAGATATTCTAAAAAAATACGGCTTTAATGTTACAGATGATTTTTCAGGTGTAGAAACAGGCTTTAAAGCCGAATATAAGGGAAAGAAAGACGGTATAACTATAGCATACATGGCAGAATATGATGCCTTACCAGAGATAGGTCATGGATGTGGTCACAACCTCCTTGGTACAGTTAGTACCGGTGCTGGTATTGTATTAAAGCAACTAGTAGATGAAATAGGTGGTACTGTAATTGTTTTTGGTACACCTGCTGAAGAAACTAGTGGAGCAAAAATCACATATGTTGAAAATCATGAGTTTGATGATGTTGATATAGCATTGATAGCTCATCCAGGTAGTGAATATGCTAAAAGCGGTACATCACTTGCATTAGAACCTATTCAATTTGAGTTTTTCGGACAAACTGCACATGCAGCTGCTGCACCGGAAAAAGGTATAAACGCATTGGATGCTGCAATAGCGACGTTTAATAGTATTAATGCATTAAGGGAACACATGAGAAGCGACTCTAGGGTTCATGGAGTTATAATCGACGGAGGAAAGGCTGCAAATGTAGTCCCTGACTACAGTAAATGCCAGTTTTATGTTCGCTCAACAACAAAGTCTTACAATCAAGAACTCCTTGAAAGAGTTAAAAACTGCGCTAGAGGTGCTGCCCTTGCCACTGGAACTAGGCTAGAAATGACAAAATATGAATTTAGTTATGACAATATGGTTACAAATCAAACTTTATCAAATGTATTCAATGAGCAAATTTTTGATTTAGCTAATATAACTATGAATGAACCTCCGAAAAGCACTGGCTCAATTGATGCTGGACAAGTAAGTCAAGTATGCCCTACCATACATCCATATTTTGATATAACAAATGACAAAAACGTAATTGGTCATACTAGAGAAATGGCTAATAGTACATTAACCCCATATGCTAAAGAACAAATGAAAAATACAATAGGTGCACTTGTAATGACTGCAATAAAAGTAATAAGTGACCCTAATCTTTATGAAAAAATAAAATTAGAATTTGAAAACACAATTAAATAATTAAAGCTATTATGCTAGTAATTTATCATAACTTTTTGTTAACATAAATACCTTCGAATTGAAGTATAATTGGATTTATTTTTTAAAAAAATAGATCCTTTTTTATTTCTTGCCTAAAAAACTTATGTTATATATAATAGAACTAACAAAATAAATTTAGTTTTCTAGGAGGCAACATGCAAAATAAAATAAGGAAAAATCTAATGATAATATTCTTACTGTTTTATTTAACGTCATGCTGCCTTTCTAGTTTCAACCACCCTAAAAATATGAATACTGACTATTATACTAACAACATTTCCATAACAGAATATGAAAATAAAGTCATACAGTCACTACCAAAATTAATGGTTATGGTTGATGACAACTTCACACCTTTATCCTTTTATGATAGTTCAAACTACAGATATTCAGGTGCAAGTGTAGAACTATTTACAAATATTGCTGACTCATTGGGTATTGAATATGTTTTAAATTATGATAGAAAAATAACATGGGAAGATAAATTAGAACTAATAAGAAATAAACAAATAGATATTCTGTTACCGGTAAGTGTAACAAAGTCAAGGCAACAATTTGGACACTTTTCCTCTCCGTATTACTCAATGTGTTATTCTGTAATTGCAAGAGTAGACAACATCAATACTATCAATAATATCTATGAACTAACTGATAAAAAAATAGGGCTAGTTAATGGATCTTCAATAAATGATTTTATTGAAAAAATAGTTCCCAAACATTTAATAACATACTACGATAGTGACAAAAAAATGTATAAAGGATTAGTCAAAAAAGATATAGTTTATGGTTTTCAAAATGAAAACGTATTTATTGAAGACTTCTATAAATACGAATTATTTGACTTAACCAAAATTTACCGAATTGTAGAATCTCCTAAAGAATATTGTTTTTTCTTTAAAAAAGATAATGATATGAAGGTATTATCTAATGTAATTAGCAGATCCATCACTAATGTTAATTTAACTCAATTGCTCGATAAATATAAATATGGTGAGCTTTTACTACTTAGTAAATATATGATACAGAAAAGAAATCGAAACATTATAATTATTATGTTTGCTATCACTATTCTTGTTTTAGCTATTATGATGGTCTTCTATATAAAGAATAAAAATCAATCAAAAAAAATCAAACTGGAAGCTGCTATAAATGAAATGGCATATTTGCAATCACAAATAAGGCCCCATTTTCTTTTTAACACAATAAGTGCTATAATGTCATTTTCATACACGGACCCAGAAAGAGCAAGAGATCTACTTAATTCATTAAGTAAATATTTAAGAATAATATTTAATACTAATAATAAAAGTGAGTTTATTACAATCGAAGAGGAGATGGAGTTGATTCAATCTTATGTTAATATTGAAAAAGCGAGGTATGGCGAGAGATTAATAACTATTTTTGAGATAAATGATGAATGTTTGTCTTTTAAGATAATGCCATTAATAATACAGCCTTTAATTGAAAATGCAATCAGACATAATATTACCAAAAAAGATGGGGCAATTACATTAAAACTTTTAATTTCCAAAGACCAAGAAAATATAAAAGTTATAATCGAAGATAATGGTATTGGAATTTCAGAAGAGAAAATTTCAAGTATACTAAACGAAAAAGATGGTGATTTTGGTATTGGAATTGCTAATATAAAAAAGAGACTTAAAAGTATAGGTGGAAAAAGAATGATTATACAAAGCAATGAAAATAGAGGAACAAAAATAACATTATTATTACCTATAAATAAGGAGTTAGCCTATGTTAAAAGCAATATTAGTTGATGATGAGACACCAAACAATTTTTTATTAAAACGTGCTATTGACCTTACTGGGCAATTAGAGGTTATAGCTCAATTTAACCATCCTAGAGAGGCATTAGAAAAAATTAGCCATATTAAAGCTGATGTAGCATTTATAGATATTGAAATGCCAGGAATGAATGGTTTAGAACTAGCAGAAAAAATTCAATCAATAAGTCCAGATATCGATATTGTTTTTGTAACTGCATATAGTGAATATGCTATTGATGCTTTTAAAGTAAATGCTTTAGATTATATATTAAAACCTCATGAAACAAAAGAAATTAATCGTGTAATTTCCAAAATTATATCAAAGAATTCATATAATAACTTTAATAAATTTTCGAGTCCAAAAACTTCAACTAAATGTGAATCAAGAATATCTTGCATAGGAAATTTTGAAGTATGTGGTATAAAATCCGACAAAAATGTACATTGGATAACATCAAAAGCAGAGGAACTTTTCGCTTATATTATAATACATTTAGGAAATCGTATTAACAAATGGGTATTGTGTGAACTCCTTTGGCCAGATCAAAGTCCTAACAAAGCAATAACTAACCTCCATACATCCATTTATCGCTTAAAAAATACATTAACAAAGGAAAAAGTTCCTGTTCAAATCAAATACAGTAATGACAGCTATTGGGCGGAAATCGGAGATGTTTTTTTTGATTATCAAGAATTTAATAATATTGCTTTGTATTTTAGAAATAAAAACTTTCAAATCGAAAATGATAATGATATTAATTTACTAGTTAAGGCAACTTCATACTACAATGGTGAGTTGTTTACAAACAAAAATTACATTTGGTCTATGGGTTATAAAGAAAATTTAGAGCAAACTAATATAAAAATACTTCATCTATTAGCTGATTATTATAGGAAAAATCAATATTTAGATATGGAAAAGTTATATCTAAATAAAATATTAGAATTTTATCCATATGACGAAAGAGCTTTTATTAATATAATGGAAGTATATAAAAAACAGCAGGACAAAATTTCCCTTATTAAACAATATGAAAAATATGAAAAATTTTTAAAAGATCAGATTGGCTGTTCTCCCTCAAGAGAGATTCTATGGATTTATCATAATATTAAAAAAAATTTATGATAACATTATTATTATACTTTTTTTAATAAATCATTACAAAATGTCAGTGTTTTGTTAGTGAAATGATATACTCTTAAATAAAATTAATTTTAGGAGGTATATTAAATGAAAAAAGTCTTATGTTTAGTATTGTTAATTGCATTTTCTATTTCAATTTTCACCTACGGATTTGCTGATTCCGTGCAAGGTGATGATAATGTTTACCTTTTGTACAAATTAAATATATTAAAAGGTAATGGTGATAGTGCAATATCATTGTCATTAGATAAGCCTGTAACAAGGTTAAACGCTTCTATCATAATGTTAAGATTATTAGGATTAGAAAGTGATGCCGCTAAATACAATAGTGATAGTAATTTTAATGATATAGCGGGTAATCATTGGGCAAAAAATATAATGTCTTATATACATGATAATCAAATGAATGATTGGGGTGTTAAAGACAATTTATTTAATCCAGATAGCAAAGTTTCTAGTGAAATATTTATAAAAAAGTTATTATCTATACTAAAATATGAAGATTATACTAATGACTCTTTATTTGAATATGCTAAGACGATTGGTATTAAAAGTGCTTCTGATAAAAAAACAATTAATTTAAAAGAAGCTGCTTCACTTGTTACCGAAGCATTAAATATAAAGGTTAATGGTACAAAAACCACCTTAGGTGAATACTTAATAGAAAACCATCATATTAACAGAGATATAGCTGATTCTACGGGTTTAGTTGAGAAGTTAAATAATAACATTCTTACGATGGCAGTAGCATGGAAACAAACTGCGGCAGAATATAATGCTTTATATTATCAAGGATTTAACATGGCTCGTTTACTAGTTGATGAAGCAACAAAAAATCAAAAACCTGGTGATAAGCCATTAGCAGTAGTAACAGATTTAGATGATACACTAGTAGTTCCTCTAAATTATTGGGGTTATATAGTAGATAATGATATCGACTTTTTCAATGATGAAATATGGGATGAATGGATACCTGAAAATAAGATGATTCCTACAGCAGGTTCTCTAGAATTTTTAAATTATTGCAAAGAAATAGGAGTAGAAGTATTCTATGTTACAAGTCGTGATCAAGGTGAAAACACATATGCATATGCATTAGAAAACCTCAAAGCTCTTGGATTTCCTTATGCTGATGAAGAACATTTGACAGTACTTAGGGATACTTCAAATAAAGAAGTTGTACAAACTACCATTGCTGAAAAATTCAATATAGCTGTTTTTTTAGGCGACAGCCTAAATGACTTCAGAAGAATTTATTATGTAAAAGATGTTGATGAACGATCTAAATTAGTAGCAGCTGATAAAAATTTATTTGGATCTAAATATATAATATTTCCAAATCCTACTGATGGACACTGGATTAGAGCAATATTTGGAGAATCCGAGCCTGCCCCTTCCAACGAAAATAGGGTTATTTGGAAAGATGCAGCAACTAAATCGAAATGGGAACGTGAATAAAATTCAGAAAAAACATAGAGTAACTATAATTCATACTTAATAGGATTTTTCATAGTTTAAATTCATATCAATATATAATATAAATAAAAAATATCTAAATAAATAAGCCAGAATTTTTGAACCGACCCCCAAAAGTTATACCAAAAATCTAACGATTGGGGGTCACATCATTTTATCTGGCTTATTTATTTTATTATTTATTTTATTATTTATAATATTCATTTGTAAGTTAAGTGGTGCACTGCACTGTTCTATTTTAAAGGTTTTGTTTTCGCTGCTTCTTGCACTGCTTTTGATACAGCTTCTACTACTCTGTTGTCAAACGGTCCTGGAATTATGTAGTTTTCTGATAATTCTTCATCACTAACCAATCCTGCAATTGCGTAAGCCGCTGCTTTCTTCATTTCTTCAGTTATTTTTTTTGCCCTTGCATCTAATGCCCCTCTAAATATTCCTGGGAATGCAAGAACATTATTTATTTGATTTGGGAAATCTGATCTACCTGTTCCGATTACTTTAGCTCCTGCATTTTTTGCTAAATCAGGCATGATTTCTGGAATTGGATTTGCCATTGCAAACACAATAGAATCCGTATTCATGCTTTTTATCATTTCTTTAGTAACTGAATTAGGTGCAGAAGTTCCTATGAATACATCAGCACCTAACATTGCATCTTTTAAACTTCCCTGCAATTTTTCCTTGTTTGTAATTTGAGCAAGCTCTATTTTATATGGACTTAGTTGTGCTTCACGTCCCTCGACAACTATACCCCTGCTATCACATGCTATTATATTATTAACCCCTAGAGAAATCATCATTTTTATTATTGCTGTACCTGCTGCACCTGGTCCATTTAATACAACCTTAATATTTTCCATAGATTTTTTAGTTAATTTCAAAGCGTTTATAAGTGCTGCACAAACTACTACAGCAGTACCATGCTGATCATCATGAAAAACAGGAATATCTAGCAATTCTTGCAACCTTTGTTCTATTTCAAAGCACTTTGGTGCCTGAATATCTTCTAGATTAATTCCTCCAAAAACAGGAGCAATATTTTTCGCTGTATTAATTATTTCTTCTGTATCCTGTGAATCAACACATATTGGAAATGCATCTACATTTGCAAAGTTTTTAAACAGTACAGCCTTTCCTTCCATAACTGGCAAAGCAGCTTCGGCACCAATGTTTCCTAAGCCTAATACAGCAGAGCCATCCGTTAAAACAGCAACTAAATTTCCTTTTGCAGTATATTTATATACATCACCTTTGTTTTCATATATTTTCCTACATGGTTCTGCAACACCAGGTGTATAAGCAATACTTAAATCATCTCTGTTTTGAACCTTTACTTTACTAATTACCTCTATTTTACCTTTATGTTGTTCGTGCATTCTTAATGCTTCTTCATTATAATTCATTTATTGTCTTTCCTCTCATTTATTATCTAAATATTATTTATAAGTTTCCTAATTATATCTGGAACGGTTTTTTCAACATCTGGCATATATACCCTTTCAGTAATAGTGTGATAGTCTTTACCCCATGGGCCAACAACTATAAATGGAGCTGATATTTTTTCTATGTCCTCAAAAGGTATATTATATATATCTTTTGGAGTTACCATATTCAACATAACCGCTTCTTCGCTTTTTCTGTCAGTGCATGATGTATAACTTCCATCACATATGCCCATGAAATAGTTTTCTATTTCAATTTTTAGTCTATATCTATCAAACAGAGTATTTTCAATACACTCCACATACTTATCATTATTATTATCTAAATAGCTATTATTTGTTGAAGGATAGTAAGGTGGAATAAACCCTATTACCACTAAAGGGTCCGTAATCATTGATAGTTCAATTATAGATTTTATTATACGAATTCCTGCATCCTGTATTGTTATTTTATTGTTACTAACTAACTTATATATTTTATCATATAATTCTTTTTTAAGTTCGCTATAATTATCATTGTTTTCTTCTGCTATTTTATCTATTTCTTCAAATGTATAAACTAAACAACTATATTCTCTTCTAATTTTACTATTCAAAGAACCCTTTTTATTCAGAATATCAAACGCACAATTATATTTGTCAATGATTGTATCAAATGATTCATAACAAATAGCTTTTACATCTTTAAGAATTTGAATTGGTGTTTTGCTTTTTAAAAACTGATAATTCAAATATATTGCACTATATTCAGGCACAGAAACATCATATATTTCCTTTAAATCTCGTGCATACAAAACCGTAGGGGGCGGTGTAGTCATACTCATATCTGTAGAGCACAAACTTGGGTTTAATTCCAAATTAGTAATTATTTCAGACATAATTACTGTTGAATTAAGTCCTTCCATCACATCGCTACCATGTGCAATTCTGCCTTTAACTACTATAGAAGGCATAATCTTTCCAACAGTCCCCACAAACACTTTAAATTTATCTTCTTGGTCTCTAATATGTGGCTCCGTAATTAATATAAGCTTGTAATCTAAGTCAAATTTTTCTTTTAATTCGCAAAATAGCTTTGCAGACTGTCTCATTCCTGCTGATAAATTTTCTTCATCGTGAACTGCAATAAATAAAACATTTACATCTTCATTTATACTTGAAGAAACAGCATCTAAATTAATAGCAATGCCTGCTTTCATGTCATTTATTCCTCTTGCAAAATACCAATCTGTGTCTTGAACATCTTTTTTTGAATCACTATCTATATTCATTAACTTTAGCTTTTCTTTTAATTCATCTGGCTTCAATGCATATTGTTTTATAGCTCCATACGAATCAATTTCAACTGCATCATAGTGACCAACCAAAACTATAGTCTTTTTTGATTTTCCTCTATGTAATGCCCATACAACAGGTCTATTTAAAAAATCATTATTGTAATACTTTCCACATAAATCTGGGTTTTCCATGAAATAGTTCTGCTCTTTTATTATGTTTAATATACATTCTGCCATATGAATTTCTTTCAGAGTTCCAGTATCACTTTGAACTGATACTAGTCTGAATAATATTTCTTTAATGCTATTATTCACTTTATCACATCCTATACTAGTTCATTTAACCAAGCTCTTCCTACCTCTATTTGCCTTTTTACTTCAGATGGTGCAGTCCCTCCATATGACACTCTACCATTGATGCATCCTTGCATACTTAAATCAGGAAGAGCTGATATACTAAGTCTTCTATCTATAGTATACAATTCTTCATCTGTTAAGTCTATAAAATCTTTTTGTTTTACTTCACAATATTTCACCATTTTACCTACAATCTCATGTGCTTCTCTAAATGGAATATTCATTTTTACAAAATGTTCTGCAATATCTGTAGCATTTAAAAACCCTTTACTTAATTGCTTCTTAATGTCCTCTGTATTAAACTCAGTTTTTTCAATCATTTTTGCAAAGATTAACAAGCTGTTTTTTAATGTGTCAACCGTATCAAACAATCCTTCCTTATCTTCTTGAAAATCTTTGTTGTATGCAAGAGGTGTTCCCTTCATAACAGTCATTAGTTGAAATAAATTACCATATACTCTGCCAACTTTTCCTCTTAAAAGCTCAGCCATATCTGGATTCTTTTTTTGAGGCATTATGCTGCTACCTGTACAAAAGCTATCATCAATTGAAATATAACCAAATTCCTGTGAATTCCAATAAACAAATTCTTCAGCAAATCTACTTATGTGCATCATGCAAATTGATGCTGCACTCATTAGTTCAAGTAAATAATCTCTATCACTTACTGAATCCATTGCATTTTCGGTCACATTTTCAAATCCCAAAATTTCAGCAGTTCTATGTCTGTTAATAGGAATTGTTGTTCCTGCTAGAGCACAAGATCCTAGAGGACAATAATCTGTTCTTTCGAATGCATCTTTAAATCTTTCTATATCTCTTTTAAACATTTGAAAATATGCCATTAAATGAAACCCTATTGTAACAGGCTGAGCATGCTGCATATGCGTAAACCCAATCATTATTTCATCATGATACCTTTCAGCTTTATCAAGAAGAACATGCTCCATATATTCTAGATTTTCTATTATTAGCTTAATTTCTCTTTTTGTATATAACCTAGTATCAACTGCTACTTGATCATTTCTGCTCCTTGCAGTATGTAACTTCTTACCTATGTCCCCAAGTCTATTAATTAATATACCTTCAACTGCCATGTGAATATCTTCATCATGTACTGAAAATTCGACTTCTCCATTTTCTATTTCTAACTTTATTTGTTGCAAAGTATTAACAATTTTATTTTTTTCTTCTTCTGTTACTATACCTTGTTCACAAAGCATAGTTATATGAGCAATGCTTCCCTCAATATCGCAATCATACAATCTTTTATCAAAATTTATGGATGCATTAAATTCCTCTACTATCTTATCCATACCTTTTTCAAATCTTCCACTCCATAGGTTTGCCATTATTTTCTCCTCATTTATTTTTTTCAATAGCTAATTTAAATTCAAATAATTTAAACTCGATTATGTATTTTTATATACTTTTCTTTTTAATTATAGCATATTTTTAGTAATCAACAAGTGTTTTTTAATTATATTGTTCTCTCTCATTAAAAAAGCAGTCATATAGTGAACTGATCATCTACCCTTATTTAATTCTGACATATTTTCATCTAACTTGAATTATCTTATTATATGTTCCTTTACATTTTTCCCCATTGCTCTTTAGAAGGTATATCTTCGCACTCAATCTGCCATTATATCCCTCTATATTTTTGATAAATTCTGACGATATATAAATAAATATAATTTAGGAGGTGTAAACTATGATAAAACCAAAATTAAAAAACAAATTAGCAATAAGAATACCTATACAGATTATCGGAATTATTTCGGCAATCATGATAATAATTTGCTTTGTACTAAGCATTGTGCTTTTTAATATAATCTCTGAAAAGGTACAATCTGAGATTAACTATATAGATCAAGCAAATGCAAATAAAGCTCAAGCTTATCTAGACAAAATGCATACTATATCTAAATCACTTTCTCAAGAGGTAACTAGGTACAAAGACCTAGATAAGGAAATATCAAATAATATGCTCATCAGCTCTTTATATGGTGTTTTAGAGGATGAAAGCATTTTTTCAGCTTACTTTGCTTTCGAACCTAATAAATACTTTGAAAATACTCCTAATGGTATGTCTTATTATGCATTTCGTGATGGTGGAAACATTAAAATGGATATATTACAAGACTATGATGTGTATTCTACAGGTGATTATTATGCAACTACAAAAAATATAATGTCCACACACATTACTCAACCATATTCTTATGAGCTTACTACAGGTGAAACGGTTTGGTTGATTACATTGAGTAATCCAATTTTGGATAAAAACGGTAAATTCATTGGTGTCGCCAACTGCGACATATTAACTGATTATATTAGCAAATTACCTTATGACCTTGGGAACTACAAAACTGCATACAGCTATATACTAACCGATACAGGAATGTATATTGCTCATACCTCTGATAATTCAATCATTGGGTCAACATACGTAACTGAAACAGATGATGATAAAAGAATTATGAATGCAGTAAAAAACGGAGAAATTCTATCACAAAAGGGTACTAATTCCATTTTTGGTGGAAAAGCTTTAATTTTTCACCAACCTATCATTGTTGAAGGTACGGATAGCACTTGGTCAAGTGGATTTGTAGTAAGTCAAAATGAATTAACTGATTCTGTAATCTATGTTGTTTTTATTATAGCTGCAATAGCAATAGTTGGATTAATAATTCTTGCCATATCAAGTTCCTTAATAATAAAAAAATCACTTAATCCAATTAATGGAGTTATGAATTTGGCAGAAAAAATGAAACAAGGTATCCTAACCTCAGATGAGGAAATAAATATAAAATCAAATGACGAACTAGGTGAGTTAACTAAAATTTTCAAAGAAACATCCATTACACTAAGTGATTATATTAAAGATATAGCTTTTGTATTAGACAATATATCTTCCGGGAACCTAAAAGTAGGTGTTGAAAAAAATTATGTCGGTGACTTTAGATCTATAAGTACTTCCTTGAACAAAATAATTGAATCATTAAATATAACATTTAACGAAATACAAACAACTGCTGAAGAAGTTTCTGCTGGCTCTGAGCAAGTTGCAGCTGCTTCACAACAATTATCACAAGGAGCAACCGAACAAGCTAGTTCAGTTGAGGAGTTCGCTGCTACAATTCAAGAAATATCTAACATAGTACAAAATAGCGCAAATAATGCATTAGATGCAAATAAAAAGACAACATATTTAGGTATGGAAATTAATAAAGGAAATCAACAAATGAAACAAATGGTTAATGCAATGGATGTTATTAATGATAAATCAAACGAAATTGGAAAAATAATAAAAACAATTGAAGACATTGCATTCCAAACAAATATATTAGCTCTAAATGCAGCTGTAGAAGCAGCAAGAGCAGGAGCTGCTGGCAAGGGGTTCGCTGTAGTAGCAGACGAGGTACGAAACTTGGCTAGCAAAAGTGCAGAAGCAGCAAAAAATACTACAGCATTAATCGAAGATACAATTAACGCTGTAAAAAACGGTACTATTATAGCTAACAACACAGAAAAAACACTTTTAGAAGTTGTAGAAGAAACAAATAAAATCATAAATATTATAGATAGCATTACTAAAGAATCTCAAGAACAATCCTCCTCAATTGAACAAGTAACTATTGGAATGGATCAAATATCTTCTGTAATTCAAACTAACTCTGCTACAGCAGAAGAAAGTGCTGCTTCAAGCGAAGAGCTATCTAACCAAGCTGAAACTATGAAAAATCTTGTACAAAAATTCCAGCTTAAAAAACTTTAAAATAAAAAGGGATTTAAGTTTTTCAACTTAAATCCCTTTGGTTATTAATATTAATAATTTTTCGAAAGTATTTGGAAGTGAGCTTGTGGATGGTCACAAACTGGACAAACTTTTGGAGCTTCTTTTCCTGTATAAACATGTCCACAATTAGCACATTGCCAAACAACTGATTCTTCTTTTTTGAAAACTGCTTGTTCTTCTACATTTTTTAGTAACGCTAAATATCTTTCTTCGTGTCCTTTTTCAATTTTTGCTACGGCTTCGAATAAATACGCTATTTTATCAAAACCTTCTTCTCTGGCTTCTTTTGCAAAATTTGCATACATATCAGTCCACTCATAGTTTTCTCCAGCAGCTGCATCTTTTAAGTTAGTTGCTGTATCAGGAACTCCCCCATGTAATAATTTGAACCATATTTTAGCATGTTCTCTTTCATTGTGTGCAGTCTCTGCAAACAACTCAGATATTTGAACATAACCTTCTTTTTTTGCTTTTGAAGAATAATATGTATACTTATTTGTAGCTTGTGACTCTCCGGCAAAAGCTGCCATTAAATTTGCTTCTGTTCTAGTACCTTTTAATTCCATAATAACACCTCGCATTTTTATTTTTATATGTTATAGAAGCTATTTATAAAACAGCTTCTATATATCAATTACATAAATCCAATATAATATATACCCAATATTTTATAATCTAAACATTAATACATTTAAATAATTGTATACATTTCTTTGGCATCGTCTTTCATTACGTGTTCTGTAAGCTTTTCAACTCTTATTTTCATAGGCTTTGTTCCAAAAACTATTTCAATTTCATCTCCTACGCTTACTTCTGTTCCAGGTTTCGCAGATTTACCGTTAACAAATACTCTACCTTGTTCACATGCTTCCTTTGCTACTGTTCTGCGTTTAATTACTCTTGCATTTTTTAAATATTTATCTATTCTCATGTTTCCTCCTGCCTTATATGGTGGAAATTAAAATTATTTTATTAATTAGAAACTTGTTTTAATTTTTCTGCTTGGTCTGAAGTTGTTAATGCATCTATCATCTCTGTTATATCTCCATCTAAAAATGAATCTAACTTATATAATGTAAGTCCAATTCTGTGGTCGCTAACTCTTCCTTGAGGATAGTTGTAAGTCCTTATTCTTTCACTTCTATCTCCAGAACCAACTTGACTTTTTCTTTCTTGTGCAAGTTCACTATTTTGTTCTTGTAAATATTTATCGTAAAGTTTTGCTTTTAGAACTTTAAATGCTTTATCTTTATTTTTTAACTGAGATTTTTCATCTTGGCATGATATAACTATACCTGTAGGTATATGTGTTAATCTTACAGCTGAGTCAGTTGTATTTACGCACTGACCTCCATTTCCAGAAGATCTGAAAACATCAACTCTAACATCATTAGGGTTTACTTCTATATCTATGTCATCAACTTCAGGCAAAACTGCAACTGTAGCAGATGATGTGTGTATTCTACCACTTGATTCAGTATCTGGTACTCTTTGCACTCTGTGCACTCCACTCTCATATTTTAGTTTAGAATATGCACCTTTACCTTTTATTGAAAAAATAACTTCTTTGTAACCGCCAATTCCTTGATCACTCATAGACATAAACTCAGTTCTCCACCCTTGTCTTTCAGCATATCTAAGGTACATTCTCAATAAATTTCCGGCAAAAAGTCCCGCTTCGTCTCCACCTACTCCAGCTCTGATTTCAACTATGACATCCTTATCATCATTTGGGTCTTTAGGTAATAGTAAAATTTTTAAATCTTGCTCAAGTATCTCTTGTTTTTCAGCAAGCTCCTTTATTTCTTCTTTCACCATTTCTTTGAAGTCATCGTCTAGCTTTTCTCTTAACATTTCCTTAGATTCAGCATGTTGATTTTTGACTTCTTTATATTCTTTATACTTTGTAACTATTGGTTCTATTTGAGCCTGTTCCTTCATGAGTTTTTGTAATTTTTGGGAATCACTCAATATAGCAGGATCTGATAATTTTTCACTTAGTTCTATATATTTTTCCTCTAGGAATTCTAATTTATCTAACATAATAACCTCTCTCATAACCTTATTCAATTTTTATTGTTCTAACTCAATGCCTGAATATCCTGTGATAACTCTATCATGCCCAGTTAAATCTTTATTTGCTTCAATTACAGTAAATATTCCTGCATTTTTGAATAGCTTCATAACTTCATTTTTTTGATTATAGCCAATTTCTACAGATAGTATGCTTTTCTCTTGATGTATAAAACTAAAAACATCAACAATACGTCTATAGTAATCAAGACCATCAATCCCTCCATCAAGAGCCAACTTTGGTTCGTATTTTGAAACCTCTGTCTGTAAATTTTCTATCACAGATTGTTCTATATATGGTGGATTTGATACTACTATATCATACTTTTCATTTGATTTTGTTTTTACATTTTTAATTTCTCCAAAAACATCAGATTTTTTTATTAATACATTACTTAAGCCTAATTTATCTGCATTAATTCTTGCTGTTTCTATTGCTATATCACTAATATCAATAGCAGTAACTATACAATTCTTCAAATAATAACCAAGGCTCAAAGCGATTGCTCCACTTCCCGTTCCTATATCGAGTATTCTTATAGTTTTATTTCTCAACTCAGTATGCTTAACTACATTTATAATTTTCTCAACTAATATTTCTGTATCAGGTCTAGGTATAAGAACACCCTCCTTAACAAAAAAGTCAAGTCCCATAAATTCTTGTGAATTTATCATATATTGCAAAGGATAACCTATGTTTCTCCTTTCAACCATATCATAGTACTTTTTCGAAACATCACTTTCTACCTCTTCATTTTTATTCATATGCAAATATATTCTATCTTTATTGATTAAATGTGATAAAATTAATTGAACATCAAGAAAGGGATTATTATAGTCCCTTTTTTCAATCATATCTAATCCATCTTTTAACAATTTTTCAATTGTATATTTTACCATTTATCATCTTCTCCATTTTGAGGTATTACCCTCTCCATTGCAGTAATTGCGACTTCAATCATTGAGTCATCAGGCTCACTTGTAGTAATTTTTTGAACTAAAAATCCTGGGTAGGTAATCATTTTAGTAAAAATATTATCACTTTCACATCTTCCTACATATTTATTTAATTCATAAGATAATCCAGCAATTATAGGTAATGTTGCAAGTCTAATTACAACCCTCATTACAGGATTTGGCCATCCAAAAAACGAAAATACTATTATACTTATCAACAACACATTCACCATGAAGCTAGTTCCGCAACGTGGATGAAGTGTAGAATATTTTCTTACATTATCTACTGTTAAATCTTCCATGTGCTCATAGCAATGGATTGTTTTATGTTCTGCTCCGTGATACATGAACACTCTTTTAATATCATTTAATTTTGATATTAGAAAGACATATAAAACAAATAGTCCCACTCTAACAATACCCTCTACTAAGTTTAATAAAAAAGTATTTTTAACTACATTTTTAAGTAAATTAGCTAAAAAGGAAGGCCCAAGTATAAATATCCCAACAGAAAAAAGCAATGCTAAAAACACGGAAACATATATTATTGCAGTATCTGCCTTTTCCTTAAATACTTTTTTTAAAAATCTATCTACAGCATCTTCTTCATATTCTTCACCATAAAACTCTGCTGAATACATAAGTTCTTTTACACCATTTACCAACGAGTCTATTAGAACAAAAGAACCTCTTATAATGGGAAGTTTTAATAATTTATGCTTAAATATAGGTTTTATAACACTTTCTCTTACTATAATTTCTCCATCTGGTTTTCTAACTGCAGTTGCTATTTTATCAGGACCTTTCATCATAATTCCTTCAATTAAAGCCTGCCCACCAATACTAGTCTTTTTTACAGCATTTATATTATCTTTCTCGCTCATTTTGTCCCCTTTTCATATACATTAACTAATTATACAATTAATTTTATTATTCTTCAAGAATTTTTATTATCTTATAACAAAAAACAAAGCTTTATAATTATATATTACAAAGCTTAACATCTTCTTTAATTTACTTCAACAATTTCATACTTTACAATACCGCCTGGTGATGTTACATCAACATTCTCACCCTTTTTCTTACCTAAAAGTTGAGTTCCTAATGGGGATAAATTAGATATTTTACCTGCTACAGGGTCAGCTTCTGTAGCACCAACAATCATATAATCCATAATTTCATCAAATTCTATATCTCTAATTTTAACCTTACTGCCTATTTGAATAGTATCTTTATTTTTTTCATTATGTTTAACAATCTTGACATGTTTCAATGTATGCTCAAGTACAATAATTCTTGATTCATTTTTATTTTGCTCTTCTTTAGATTCTGAATACTCAGCATTTTCACTTAAGTCGCCTTCTGCTAATGCTACTTTTATTCTAGCGGATATTTCTCTTCGAGTTTTACCTTTCCTAGTTTCAAGTTCATTAACTAATTCATTATATCCATCTTCAGTTACTAATATTTCTTTTTCCATTATTCCACCCTCTACATATTTAATGTTTTCTATAAAAAATTATATATGATATATATTATAACCCAAAATTCAAATTTTTCAATACTTTATTAAAAATTGTCTTTTTTAAATTTTAATTTCTTTGTACTAGTATTGTACTTGTCCACATATATTTAATACATATAACAATTTTACTTTAAGAATAATATGAGGTGATAAAATGAACATTGTGAAAAACAAAACCAAAAGTTACAAAGGATTAAGTGCTAATGATGTAGAAAATTCCAGACAAAAATTCGGTTCAAACCAGATAGCTATTAACAAAAGAAAAACATTTCAAAAACAGTATTTTGAAAGTTTTGGTGATCCAACTATTAAAATATTGTTAGTCGCACTTGGACTAAATTTGATTTTTTTCATAAAAAATTTTAATTGGTATGAATCAGTAGGTATAGCTGTATCCATTATTTTAGCAACATTCGTCTCAAGTATTTCAGAATATGGTAGTCAATTAGCATTTGAAAAATTAATGGAAGATGCACAGAAAATTAAATGTAATGTTTGGAGGGACGACCAACTATTAGAATTGCCTGTTGCTGAAATAGTTTGTGGTGATTTTATACAACTACAATCTGGAGATAAAATTCCTGCTGATGGTATCTTAATTGACGGACAAGTAGATGTAGACCAATCAACTTTAAATGGCGAAACTAAGGAAGCACACAAATATTCAGCTACTACAATTGATAACAATGATAAAAATAATACTGGTTTACTAGATGCTAACTCATTATTTAGCGGAAGTGTAGTTTGTAATGGTGAGGGAACAATGTTAGTACAAAGGGTTGGAGAAAAAACTTTTTATGGAAAATTAGCACGTGAACTACAAGAAGAAAGTCAGGACAGCCCTCTTAAGCAAAGGCTTACCGTTTTAGCAAGAACAATTAGTCACTTTGGATATACAGGTGCATTATTAGTATTGTTTTCATCACTGTTCAAATCCATAATAATAGACAATGGTTTCAATACAATAGAAATCGCAAACTATTTAAAAAACTCGTATTTATTGTTAGGAGATATTTTAAAAGCAGTAACTTATGCTATAACAATCATTGTTGTAGCTGTTCCAGAAGGTTTACCTGTTATGATAACTGTAGTATTGTCATCAAATATGAAACGAATGATAAAAGATAATGTTCTTGTAAGGAAATTAGTTGGAATTGAAACAGCTGGAAGCCTAAATATTCTGTTCACTGATAAAACCGGCACTTTAACAAGGGGAAAATTAGATGTTATTACTTTTATTGATGGTGAAAATAATGTATACGATGATTTATATGATTTAAAAGAAAACGAAGAACTTTGGAAGTATATTTTTGTATCTTCTGTATTTAATAATGGTGCAAAATCTGGATATAACGGCAATGATCAAATAGTAATAGGCGGTAATTCAACTGATAGAGCATTATTAAATTTCGCTCTATGTTATCCAGTGGAAAGTGAAAACATAGTACAAGTTTCCTCTATGCCATTCAATAGTAATAATAAACATTCCCTAACTCAAATATCGGGTGATGTAAATTTAACACTAATAAAAGGTGCAACCGAAAAAATATTACCATTTTGTACAAAATACTATAACAAGAGTGGTAATATACGTAATTTTGATATGAAGAAAAATATTTATCAAAATATTTCAGATATGTCTTCTAAGGGTATTAGAATTTTAGCACTTGCTACATCAAACAAAAGTATTGACGAATGTAAAAAAAACAACTTCTCTGATTTAGTTTTAGTTGGAATTGTAGGAATTAGAGATGAGGTTAGACCTAACGCAAAAAGCAGTGTTAAAGAAGTCTTAAATGCTGGTGTACAAGTTGTTATGATAACTGGTGATAGTAAAGAAACTGCTACATCAATAGCTTTAGAAACAGGATTAATAAGCGATGTTGAAAAAAATCAAATTATAACATCTGCAGAATTAAATGATTTAAACGATAAACAAGTAAAGAAGTTATTACCAAACATTAAAGTTGTAGCTAGAGCATTACCAGGTGATAAAAGCAGATTAGTACGTTTATCTCAATCCATGGGATTAGTTGTTGGTATGACCGGTGATGGTGTAAATGATGCACCAGCTTTAAAAAAAGCGGATGTAGGATTTTCTATGGGGAGTGGAACTGAAATAGCTAAGGAAGCAAGTGATATAGTTATACTAGACGATAATTTTCTATCTATTGGAAGAGCGATACTATATGGTAGAACCATTTTTAAAAGCATTAGGAAATTTATTATATTTCAATTATCTATAAACGTCTGTGCTGTTATTATTTCCTTGATTGGTCAATTCATAGGAATTGAAACACCAATAACCGTAGTTCAAATGCTTTGGGTAAACATGGTTATGGATACACTTGCAGGTCTTGCCTTTGCAGGTGAATCACCCCTACCAGAATATATGGAAGACAAACCTAAAGAAAAAAACGAAAAAATCATCAACAAATACATGGCAAATCAAATATTTTTCACTGGTTTGTACACAACCGTTTTATGCATTTTATTTTTAAAGATACCCCACTTTAACCAGGTGTTTAGGTACTCGTCTGATAATAAATATTTGATGACAGGATTTTTTGCATTATTTATGTTCTGTGCTATTTTTAATAGTTTAAATGCAAGAACACATAGAATAAATTTATTATCCCATATATTAAGAAATAAAACATTTGTTATAATCATGGGACTTGTATCAATAATACAAATAATTTTATTATATTATGGAGGAAGTGTATTTAGATCCTATGGATTGACCCCTAAAGAGTTGATGGTCATATTATCCTTGTCATTCACTGTAATACCTTTTGATTTAATGAGAAAATCATATTTACGTCTAAAACATAATAAAGAAGAAGTAGCTAAGTTCCTATGATATTAATTAGATAACAGTAAAAAAATGTTGTTAATAAATAAGGATTTGTGCACATCACAAATCCTTCATCTACTCTTCATCTAAGCCCTTTTTTTCTGTAATCAATTTATAAATAATTATTATATTAACTTATCAGTTTGCAAAAACTTATTATTAGCTACACCTCTATAACAGTTCCGCAACTACCTGCCAAAGCATCTTCAGCTTTATAAAGTGATGTAATTATAGCTTTTCTTCCAGGTCTAGACTTAGCAAAATTAACTGCTGCTAATACCTTTGGAAGCATACTTCCAGGAGCAAAATGTCCTTCTTCTATAAATTGTTCTGCTTCTTTTATTGTTAAATGTGATAAGTCTTCTTGATTTGGTTTATTAAAATTAATTGATACTTTTTCAACTTCTGTTAATATCATTAGTATATCAGCATCCATGTCTTCTGCTAGTCTTTCTGCCGCTAAGTCCTTATCAATTACCGCTGCTATTCCTTCTAAAGAACCATCTTCATTTTCTATAACTGGGATACCTCCTCCTCCGCACGTTATTGCGATTGTTGTATCCCAAAGTGTTTTTATAGTTCCTATTTCAACTATCTTTTTTGGCATTGGTGATGGAACTACTCTTCTCCATCCTCTCCCAGAATCCTCTTTTACAGTGTAACCTTTTTCTTCTGATAACTTCTTTGCTTCCTCTTCTGTATAGAATGGACCTATTGGTTTTGTTGGATTTTGAAAAGCTTTATCATTTTTATCTACTACTACTTGTGTTATTACACTTACTACTGGCAAATTTCTATTTCTTTTAGCTAATGCTAATTTTAATCCTTGTTGTATATGATATCCTATATATCCTTGGCTCATTGCTCCACATACATCAAATGGCATTGCTGGTGTGATATCCTTTGCAGCTTCTGTTGCTAGTAATATTCTTCCTACTTGTGGACCATTTCCATGTACTATTGCTATTTCATATCCTGCACAGCTTATTTCTGCTAAATACTCACTTGTCTTTTTTACAACTTGTAATTGCGATTCTGCTGTTGTTGGTAGGCTCTTATCTTCTAAAGCATTTCCGCCCAAGGCTATCACTACTCTTTTTGCTCTACTCATTTTATTTATTCTCCTTTAAATAATTCTCCCCAATTTTGAACTATCTTTTTCAAAATTGGGGAGGAGTTTTTATATAGTCGCTACTATAACAGCTTTTATTGTATGCATTCTATTTTCAGCTTCATCAAATACTACTGAATGTCTACTTCTGAATACATCATCTGTTACTTCTCTTATATCAAATCCCAATTCTTTCTGTTCTTTTGCCATTTTTGTTTCAAAATCATGGAATGCTGGTAAGCAATGCATAAATATAACATCATCATTGCCTGTTGCTTTTAATAATTCCATTGTTACTTTATATGGTGTAAGCATTTTTACTTTTTCTGGTATTTGTGCTTCTTCTCCCATTGATGCCCATACATCTGTATATATTACATCTGCACCTTTTACTGCATCTACACTATCTGATATTTCAATTTTTCCACCTGTAAATGCCGCTACTTCGTTTGCTTTTTTTACAACTTCTTTATCTACTTGATCTATTAATTCTTTTGGTCCGTAAGCTACAAAATGCATTCCCATTTTTGCACAACCATACATCCATGCATATGACATATTGTTTCTTATGTCTCCTGCAAATACAACTTTAACTTTATTTAATGGTTTTTTAATATGCTCTTCTATTGTTAATAAATCTGCTAATATTTGAGTTGGGTGATCAACATCTGTTAATCCATTCCATACTGGCACTCCTGCATATTTAGCTAAATCTTCCACTACTTGTTGTTTGTATCCTCTGTACTCTATTCCATCATAGTATCTTCCTAATACTTTTGCAGTATCTTCTAAAGATTCTTTTTTGCCCATTTGTGAGCTTCCTGAATCTAAAAATGTTACATGTGCCCCTTCTTCTAATGCTGCAACTTCAAATGCACATCTTGTTCTTGTGGAAGTCTTTTCAAATAGTAAAACTATATTTTTTCCTCTTAATAAATAATTGTATACACCTGATCTTTTTTTAGCTTTTAAATCATGCGCTAAATCTAACATGTATCTTATTTCTTCTGGTGTAAAATCCATTAATGTTAAAAAACTTCTTCCTTTTAAATTTACTGCCATTTTTATTCTCCTTTATAATTTAATTTTTTTATAATTCTCACCCTGCTTAAGATAACTTAGGCAAGATAGCTGTAGCATTTGTTAAAATATATTTCTTATCTTCAAGCTTAGTTTCTTTTAAAGCTTCATTAACATCTCTGTATATTTTAATTCCGCTTTTCTTTAGTTCTTCTACTTTTTTATAATCCGATACGAGTATTGTATTATATTTTTCTGATAATGTACAAAGTATATATCCTGAAAATGCTTCTGGTGAAAACACATCTTTCATAAATTTTTCACGTTCATGATTATTATTAAAGTCTCTTATAATATCTATTGACTCTTCGCAACCCATATCTTCACTACATTCTGCCAATATTATCATAGTTCCATTGTCTTTCAATGCTTCTGCTGCAACTTCAAACGTTTTAGATACTTGGTAAAGATTTATATCTTTTGGATACCCTCCTGCACTTGCTATTACAGTATCCGCTTTTTCTTTAATGTTGAAAACCCCAACATCATCACAACACTTCATTCCGCTTTTATGAACATCAATATAATTGCCTGCAAAAGCTCCACATATATTACCATTTGCATCTAAAACAACATTAAACGCAAAATCTATATTTAATTTTTCGCATGCATTCAACATATCTAAATGCATTGTATTCTCTTCAACATTTCCAATCTTGCATTTCGGATTTAACCCTACACCACTTTCACTGCAAAATACTTGCAAATGATTTTTACGTATAGATTCACGAGAGCTTATCCCCGGTAAGATACTCTTTCTACCTCCTCCATAACCTGCCATGGTATGAAATGTAGTAGCTCCTGTTATTATAAGTTTATCACATTCAACTGCAGCTTTATTTATTTCAATAGGTGTTCCATAAATTGTATTTCCAAATGATACTAAGTTGTTTTTATCATTGCAATCATGATCTATTATCTCAAATCGATTCTTTAGTTCATCACCTAGAATTATGTCATGTTCATATTTACTTTGCTTGCGATGCGCTCCATTTGCGCATAAAATCTTTATGTTACTATCGTTTACACCAGATGAACTAATTTCTTCTATTATATATTTAAGCCAAATATTACTTTTAATATAAGATCTTGTAATATCTGAAACCACTATACACACCATGTCATTTTTATTAGTAATCTCTTTTAATTTTTTAGTTCTTATAGGATTATTTAATGCATCATTAATAATATCAATCTCATTAATTCGCGATCCATATTTTCTTTCAAGTATAATAGAATTTGTTAAGTAATTTTCATCCAAGTCCTTATATGTATTGCCATATTTTAATTTCATAAATACTCCTTAAATGAATATCATTTGCTTGCGCAACTTATGTTGCAATGCTTGTCTAGTAATTCCCAAAGCCTCTGCTGTTTTAGAAATATTCCCATTATTTTTACTTAGAGCATCTTCTATTATAAGCTTTTCTACCTCTCCAATATAATCAGTTAAGTTAATATTATTATAGTCACGTAAAATTTTATCACTATCAATTGTTTCATTTTCCTTATTTAATTGTGATTTTTTTATAAAGTAATAAGGTAAATTATTCATTTCTATAGTGCCGCCATCTTCTACTAAATCAACTCCACATTCTATTACGTTAGCTAATTCTCTAATATTACCATTCCAATTATACTGTGTGAATATATTTAATACTTCTTGGTTAATTCCATTGACCTTTTTATTATTTTCATCGGAAAATTTTTGCAAAAAATACTTTGTCATAACCTTAATATCACTTCTTCGCTCAGAAAGAGGAGGTATAAAAATATTAATGACACTGAGCCTATAAAATAAATCTTCTCTAAGTTTACCTTTTTCTATTAAAGATAATGGATCTTCATTTGTTATAGAAATTAACCTTACGTCTACATCAACTAACTTGCTTTCTCCTACAGGTCTGAAACAACCTTCCTGCAAAACCCTTAAAAGTTTTGCTTGCATTGAAAGAGGTAATGAGTTTATTTCATCAAGTATTAATGTTCCACCATTTGCAAGTTGAAACAAGCCCATTTTGTCTACTGCACCTGTAAATCCACCTTTTGTTGTGCCAAATAATACACTTTCAAACAAATTTTCTGGTATTGCAGCACAATTTTCTGCTATTAAGGGTTTATCTTGTCTATCACTTTCATTATGTATGCTTTGAGCTATAAGTTCCTTACCTGTTCCAGAATCACCAATTATCATAACGTTAGCATTACATTTGCTAGCAGCTATTGCCAGTTTTTTAACATTCCCAATAGCTTTACTTTCTCCAATAATATCCGATATTGTATACTTACCCTTATGTACATTAAGTTTTTTCTTAGACAACGTGTTAATATCTTTCGTATATTTTAATGCTTTATCTGACAACCTTCTAATTTCGGTTATATCAGTTGCAATCTCAACTGCACCAGCAATTTTATTTTTATTAATTATTGGCCAAATTGTGTTGCTAGTGATAACATTATTTCCAAACTTATTTATTCCCTTATAAACTTGATTTGTAATAGGAAGCCCTGTTTTAAACACCTTTAAAAGATTTATTTCTTCCTCACTTTCAAATACATCTGTAATCTTTTTAAACATTACGTCTGTCGCTTCTCTATTTTGGATTATAGACATTTTTCTATTATAAAGTATAGTTATTCCCTTATCATCTATTACATGTACACCATCTTTTACTAAATTGGTTATCTTATTCAGTAATAATTCTATATCCATAGTTGACCTCCAGACTATAGTTGCTCTATTTTAATTATAAAATAATTAACTATAATTCTTTAACCATATTAAATGTCATGTTCTTTAATAAATAGCTGTTTTAGGATTTAAAATATTGTTTGGATCAAATAATATTTTTATCCCTCTCATTAAGTTTATTTGAACCTCACTAAATTGCAATGGTAGATTCTTCCTTCTAGTTTTACCTATACCATGTTCCCCGGTAATAGTACCTCCACCTTTTATAGCCATTTTATATAGTTCTTCTTTCATTTGTTCATAATACAACGGAACTTTTCCATCAACTAAATAAATATTATTGTGTACATTTCCATCACCAATATGACCAACTGTATCAATGGTAGCATTGTATTTTGCTGCTATATTTTTGAAGTTTCTCATAAGTTCAGGCATAAATGCAGGTGGTACTGCAATATCAAGGGAATCTGCCAAAAAATGCTTTGTTGCAGTATATGTATTGCTTCTAATAGACAATAGTCTAGCTTGGTCCTTAGTATTATCTGCAATCAAAATTTCCAATGCACCAATTTTACTGCATATTTCTTCTATTGTACCACTTACATTATATAAGCTATCTTCATTATCTTCTGATAGTATAAACATTAAATCTACGTTGCCTTTTTTAAGTGGCCAATCTTCACCCAAGTGTTCTGCTGCATGCAAAGCAATTGACCTATCTAAATACTCAATTGATAGTGGAATAATTCCTGCTTTCAATACTTCCGTTGAAGCTTCAGTTGCTTGGTCGCAATCTTCAAACGAAACTAGCAATGTACCACTAAATTTAGACTCCGGATAAAGCTTAAGTAATATTTTAGTTACAATTCCAAGAGTTCCTTCACTTCCTATCATAAGTTGCATTATGTCATAACCTGCATTATTTTTTGGTAATTTACCTCCTAAATTTACTATTTCTCCTGTAGGAAGTACAACCTCAAGCCCTTTTATATGATTTCTCATAACACCATGTTTTACAGCTCTTGCTCCACCTGCATTTTCAACAACTAATCCTCCCATTTGAGCACTTTCATCTCCAGGGTGACAAGGAAAATACAATGTATCATTTTGTTTTAAAAATTCGTTAAGCTCACCAAGTGTAACTCCAGATTCAATTGATATAATAAAGTTTTTTTCATCTAATTCGATTATATTTTTAAATCTTTCCATCGATAAAATAATGCTTGGTTCAATAGGAATCGCAGCACCGCATAGTCCAGTTCCACCGCCCCTTACTACAACTACAGTTGATTTTTTATTTGCTAATTTAAGTATTTCTGATACTTCCTGCGTATTTTGAGGTTTAACAACAATACAATCCTCATTAGCTACAGGTCTAATCCTTGGTTCAGTTTCATCATATAAATATCCAGATATATTGTCCTTATCACATATAACATAATCACTTCCAACTATTTCAACCAACTTATCAATTATTTTAGTGTCCATAATATCCTCCTAAGCCCTTTTAAATTTTTCTATAAACATTGGTATGACTGTATATATATCTCCAACTATTCCGTAATCAGCAATATTGAATATTGGAGCTGATGGGTCTGAATTTATTGCAATAATTACATCCGATTCTTTCATGCCAGCTAAGTGCTGTGGGGCACCAGAGATACCACAAGCAATATATAATTTTGCCTTTACCCTATTGCCACTATAACCAATTTGATGTCCTTTATCTATATATCCATCATCAACTATACTCCTAGATGCACCTACTTCTCCACCTATTAATTTAGCTAGTTCATAAATTAGTCTTAAATCTTCTTTACTTTTAAATCCTTTGCCTGCTGATACAACTATTTGAGCTTCTGATATGTCAAATTCTTTAGATTGAACCTCATTTAAAACTTCTACTAAGTCATTAGTTTCTATATAAGGTTTCAAATTAATAATTTCTGCATTAAGGCTTATATTTCTTTCAGACTCTGCAAATTCCTTGTATCTAATAGTAGCCATTTTAGGTGATGTAGTTGTCTTAATATGAGCTAAAATATTGTCACTGAAAGCAGGACGAATTTGAATTAGCTCTCCATCATCATCTATTTTTAATTCTGTACAATCTGCTGTAAGCCCAGTATTAAGCGATGCTGCAATTCTTGGAGCTAATGATCTTCCAAAACTTGTTGCACCAACTAAAAATATCTCTGGTTTGATTTCTTTAACAAGCTGAACAATATTATCTTTATATAAAACTTCATCTGGTTTATTAAAGTAATTACCAACAATATGGTATACCTTATTTGCTCCGTGGTATGATAATTCAGATAAATCTATACTTTCATTACCTAATATAACAATTTTTATTTCTCCATTTATTTTTTTTAATAATTCTTTAGCTTTGCCCATTAATTCATATGTAACCTTATGAATAACGCCATTTTTTTGCTCGGCAAATATCAAAATATCTTTTTTCATATTATGCCTCCAATACCTTGTTTTTTGTAAGTTCCAAAATTATTTCATCTAAAAATAAATCAATATTATCTTTTTCTTTTTTACATTCTCTTGTTACTACTTTAGGAACTTCAATTCTTTTAACTTTTGTCGGAGAACCTTTTAACCCAACTTCTTGTGCACTAATAATGTCCTTAAATTCTTCAAACCCCCATACTGGAAATTCAGCTTTTCTCGCTTTAATTTTATTCTTAAAAGATGGTATTCTTGGTACATTAATATCCTTTGTTACCGTAATAAGTACAGGATATTTAGCAATTTTTACAAATCTTCCATCCAATATATCTGATACAACTTTTATATAATTTTCATTTACTTCTAGTATTTCATCTACATATGAAATATGTGGTATATTTAAATATTCTGCAACTTCAGCACCAACCTGTCCTGTATCTCCATCAACCGTTTTTTCTCCTGCGAATATCAAATCAATATTTCCCATCTTTTTTATCGCAGATGCTAAGGTAGTTGCTGTTGCTTTTGTATCAGCTCCTCCAAAAATTTTATCAGAAACTAAAATACCATTTTCTGCTCCTCTTGAAATTGCTTCTTTTAGAGATTCTTCACCTCTTGGTGGTCCCATTGTTATTGCAGTTACTTCGCTATCAATAGATTCGCTAATTGATACTGCCGCTTCCAAGGCATTTAAATCAAAAGGATTAATTTCAACACCTGCTGAGGTTCTATCAACAAGTCCTTTTTCACTGTCGAATTTTACTTTATCCATGTCAGGAACTTGCTTTATTAAAACTGCTATATTCATATCTTTCCTCCATTTTATATTACTGTGCTACCATTCTTACTAATGTCATAGAAACAGGTTCAATATATGTTACTAGCAACAATACAACTATCATAATGAAAACAATTGGTATCGCATTTTTTGCAACCTTACCAAAAGGTACGTTCCCAACAGCAGAAGCTACAAATAAGTTTGCACCATATGGTGGCGTAACAAAACCAATTGCTAAATTCAATGTTAAAATGATTCCAAAATGTACAGGGCTAATGCCAAATTTCATCACAACTGGTAAAAATATTGGCGCCAAAATTAAGCAAGATGAAATGTTATCTATAAAACAACCAACTATCAACAAGAATATATTTATAATCAATAATATAACTATATGGTTACTTGAAATAGTAGTTAAAAGATTGGCTACCATGTTAGGTACCTGCTCCATTGTCAAATACTTTGCAAATGATGTGGATAATCCTATCATAAACGATGTTGCACCATTTATAAGTGCTGCTCCAACTATAGCTTTATAAATAAACTTAATTTTAAGTTCTTTGTATACAAATTTTCCTACAATAACTGCATATACGATTCCTATAACAGCAGCTTCTGTAGGTGTACAAATACTAGTATATATGCTTCCTAAAATTATAACAGGCATTAGTAATGCCCAAAATCCATTCTTAAATTGAACCATCACATTTTTAAATGTTGGTTTTACTTCATTACCCTTCCAGCCATTTTTTTTAGATATAAAGTAACTTACAACCATTAATGCGACACCTATTAAAATACCTGGAATAACCCCTGCTATAAATAAATCTGATATGGAAGTTCCAGTTGCTACTGCATATATTACAAAGGGAATACTTGGAGGTATTATTACACCAATTGAACCTGCTGCTGCTGTCAAAGCTGCTGCAAAACCTTCATCATAACCTCTCTTTTTCATAGCTGGCATCATAAATGATCCTATTGCCGATACTGTTGCAGGTCCAGAGCCTGATATAGCAGCAAAAATCATACATGATAGAGTTGTAACCATAGCAAGCCCACCTGTTATAAAACCTACTAAACTATCTGCAAAGTCTAATATTCTCCTCGATATTCCACCATGCTCCATTAAATTACCTGCAAGTATAAAAAATGGAATTGCCATTAAAGGAAAAGAATCAAGTCCCGCAAATGCATTCTGCGCAATAATCATTGTAGGTATATTACTTGTAAGAGCTAAAGTCAGTCCAGTTGACAAGCCTAGAGCTATTCCTATTGGTACAGTAAGAGTAATAAATAAAAACAAGAAAAAAAACAAAAGTAGAACTGACATTATAAAGCACCTCCATTTTTGTAATCCACTATATTCAAATACATATTTTGTATTAACCTAATAGACATTAGTGCACAACCAAAAGGTACAGATGCATATGCATATGACATAGGCATTCTCATAGCAGGAGATAATTGATGCGTTTTGCCTATTGAGATTACTAATAACGATGATTTATAAGTTAAAAATATGCTAAATGCAAGCCAAATTACAATGGCTATAAGTTCAACATAATTCTTATATTTTTTTGAAACAGCTGTTTTTAATATATCTGTTCTAAGATGTTTTTCCTTTTTAGCTGCAAAACTTGCTCCAATCCATATTTGCCATAAAAACAAATATCTAGCAAGCTCCTCACTCCAAGATAAAGAAGCACTAAAGACATATCGCATTACCACTTGTGCGAATATTAATATTACAGAAATTGTTAATGTTATTACTAAAAAATATTCTTCAAATTTTTCGTCTAATAATTTTAATAATTTCATTTTTTCTCCCTTCATTATTTTTATGGATTTTGTCTAATAGTTAAAATTAGACAAAATCCTTAAATACTAAATGAATTTATTCATTACTTCTAATCTTATCTAATAACTCTGAACCATTCTCAGAAATAAAATCTTCATATACTGATTCTGCAGCTTTAACAAATTCTTCTTTTTGTTCTGGTGTAAGTTCATTAATTTCCATTCCGTTATCTTTTAACTTGCTTATTAGATCTTGCTCTTGTTGATTTGTCATTTTTCTTTGTTCTACTACTGTATTAGTAGCTGCATCTCTAACTATTTTTTGCAAATCTTCAGGCAAACTATCTAAAAACGATTTACTTATTAAATATGGGCAGTTTGTGTAAACATGTCCTGTTAATGACAAGTATTTTTGAACCTCATATAACTTAGCTGTATAAATTATAGCCACGGGATTCTCTTGTGCATCTACAGTTTTTTGTTGCAATGCAGTAAATAACTCATTAAAAGATATCGGTGTTGGATTTGCTCCAAACGCTTTAAAAGAGGCCATATGAATAGGATTTTCCATTGTTCTTATTTTGACACCACTTAAATCAGCTGGTGTCATTATAGGCTTACTATTATTTGTAACATGCCTGTAACCATTCTCTCCATAGCCAAGATTTACAATACCTATTTCTTCAAGTTTTGCATTTAATGAATCTCCTACTTCACCATCAAATATTTTAAAAGCGTCTTCTTTTGTCTTAAATAAAAACGGTAAGTCCAAAACCATGAAATCCTCAACAAACCCAGATAGAACTGTTCCACCTGGTACACACATCTCAAGAGTACCTAAGTTTAATGCCTCTATTGTTTGTCTATCTCCTCCAAGTTGTCCATTTGGATATAATTCTACTTTAATTCTTCCGCCTGATTTTTCTTCAACTTCTTTTTTAAATACTTCTTTTAAAGTAATATGTGTAGCATGTTCTTCTGGTAATACGTGTGCAACTCTAATTAAATATTCTTCTTTATTTGCAGTGTCTGTTGTATCAGCAGTGCCAGTTGTACCTGCAGTATTTTTAGTATCTTTATCACCACATCCTGATAGAATCATTGTTGCAATCATAATTATTGTAATTAGTAAACTTAGTTTTCTTTTCATAATATCCTCCATGTATTTTTATAATTTTTCTACAAAATCTTTTAATATAACCATTGATTCTTCAAGTTCTTCTTCTGATTGTGCGTAAGCTAACCTAATAAATCCTTCTCCATTGTCTCCAAAGGCATTACCTGGAACCACAGCAATTCCAGTTTCATCAAGCAATCTATTACAAAATTCTATAGAACTCATATTCAAATCTTTAATTCTAGGAAATATGTAAAAAGCTCCCTTTGGCACTACAAATTGTATTTTATCAATTTTTGACAATCCGTTTACTACTACATCTCTTCTCTTACGAAATTCCTTTACCATATTTTTTGTAAATGATTTCCCATTTGTAAATGCGTATGCTGCGCCAACCTGAACAAATGAACAAGCACATGTTGACATATTTTGATGGACTTTATTTAGGTATTGTATCATATGTGCTGGCCCAATTGCATATCCAACTCTCCAACCTGTCATAGAAAAAGTTTTTGATGTTGAGTTAATAACAATTGTCCTTTCTTTCATACCATCAAGTGTATATATACTGACATGCTTACCATCGAATAAAAATTGATCATATGTTTCATCGGATATTACCAGCAAATCTTTTTCTATTGATAATTTTGCTATTTTCTCTAGATCTTCTAGTTCTACAATAGCACCCGTTGGGTTATGAGGTGTATTTATTAAAATTGCTTTTGTATTATCTGTTATTTTGTCAACGATATCATTTACATCTAATGCAAATCCATTTTCGAACTTCAATGGTACTTCAACTATTTTCACTCCTGATATAATGGCCATATCATTGTAGGCTGAAAAATATGGACTAGGTATGATTAATTCATCTCCTGGATCTAATATGCTAAGCATAATTGAAATTAGTGCCTCGCACGCTCCTGCAGTGACCATTATTTCATTGTTTGGATCTGCTACTATATTGTTTTCTCTGTACTCTTTTTCTGCAATGGCTCTCCTTAGTTCATCAATTCCTGACATGGCTGTATAATGCACAAATCCTTGTTTCAAAGCTTCTATAGCAGCATTTTTTGCATCTTCTGGTGAATCAAAATCTGGTTTACCAATTTCCAAGTGATAAATTTTCCGTCCTTGTTGTTCCATCTTTAAGGATTTTTGGAAAATTTCATATAACCCTCCTGACATTTCAATATTTTTCATACATTCATTCACTACTTTCAAGAAATCACTCCTTTTATAAAGACTAAAATACAGCTCCATGATAATGAATGTGATATAAAGGTATGCAATTTATGAAGCTTATTTAATGGTTTTATATTTTGCATATATTATGCCAACGTAAAAAAGAAGTTTTTATATTGAAATCTACGATTTATCTGAAGATATAATTTTGAAAAGCAAAAGTTCTTGCTGCAAAGTATGCAAACATTTTTGCATTACTAAATAAATAAAAAAAGTCTTTGCTCCTTATTAAGCAAAGACTTTTCACCATATTTATTTAACTTTGTATATCCATCCTTCTGGAGCTTCTATATCACCCATTTGGATTCCATATAATGTTTCATATAATTTTTTAGTAATAGGTCCAACTTCTGTTTCACTGTGGAATACATGCATTTTTCCATTATGCTCAATACCACCTATTGGAGTAATTACAGCTGCAGTCCCACATGCTCCTGCCTCAGCAAACTTATCCAATTCATCAATTGATACATCTCCCTCCATTACTTCCATATTTAAATATTCTTTAGCAACATGAAGTAATGAGAATTTTGTTATGCTTGGAAGTATTGAAGTTGATTCTGGAGTTATAAATTTATTATCTTTTGTTATTCCAAAGAAATTAGCAGCTCCAACCTCATCAATCTTAGTGTGAGTCAATGGGTCAAGATATATACAATCTGCAAAACCTTTTTTTACAGCTTCTAGGTGGGACTGTAAGCTTGCAGCATAATTTCCGCCAACCTTGTTCTTACCAGTTCCGTATGGTGCTGCTCTATCAACATCTGTTGTTACAAAGTTTACAGGTGTCATTCCACCTTTGAAATATGGTCCAACTGGCATACCAAAAACTCCAAATATGTATTCGGGTGCTGGTCTTACTCCAATGTTATCTCCAACTCCTATAACAAATGGTCTAAGATAGAATGTTGCACCTGTTCCATAAGGAGGAACATATGCTTCATTTGCTTTAACAACTTGCATACATGCATCTATGAATTTTTCAACTGGTACTTCTGGCATTAAAACTTTTTGGCAGCTTTTTTGCATTCTTTTAGCATTTTCATCAGGTCTAAACAATTGTATCCCACCGTCTTTTGTGCTATATGCTTTTAAACCTTCAAAACATTCTTGTCCATAATGCAAACATGTTGAACCTTCACTAATAGAAATTTTATTATCTTCTACAAGCTGTCCATCATCCCATTTTCCATCCTTCCAATATGAAATATACCTTTTATCTGTTTTGATATAACTAAATCCTAATTCTGACCACTTAATATCTTTCTTTTCCATAAACAACCTCCTCCTATATCACTGTAATATTATTTTATCTTATATAGTACAAGTATATACCTTATTACAACATTTATCAATATATTTTAAAGTAGCTTTTACCTTTTATTTGACAAAAACATGATTTAAAATAACAAAAAAATTAAAAGTTACTAGAATAAAAAAATATATCGACATATTTTCGACTATATGCTATTATAATTGCAATATAAATTATACTATTTATATATTATTCAGAGTAGATAAGATGCGTTAAGTGTTAAGAGATGGGAGGTCGCTCTTAAACGAAGGACTATAGTCTGCGGTATCTTGTCGCTTCCGCTGTATTTGAGGTTAATAACACTCCTATATTGTGCGGAAGTATTGCATTGCTCAAAATTAGGAGGTTTTTTTATGAGTAGTAATACTTTAGGTGCAAGAAAAATTACAGCTTTGACAGTTGTTAGAGCTGGGCTATTTATAGCTATGAGCCTAGTGCTCAAAGTCGTTTTTGAAATATATATCCCACTTGGTGGAATACCTGCTTTGAGAATAAATTTTGCTCAAATTCCAATTATGCTTTCTGGTATAATACTTGGACCAACTATTGGATTTTGTTCAGGAGCTATTGCTGATATCATCAATTTTATGATTAAACCAGGAGGTCCATTTTTCCCTGGATTTACTCTTGTAAGTGCTTTAAGTGGATTTATTCCAGGACTTATTTTCAAATACATTAAGAAGGAACACAACTTTAACTTGCTCAACACATTTTTTATCTCTCTTCTATCTGTAGGCTTTGTATTTGCTTTCATGATTAAAGGAGTTATGTCATTTGAACAGAATATGATAATTTACGACGGTAAACCATTGAGTTTAATTTATATTATAGGTTTTATAATATTAGTAGCAGTATATTTATATATCCCTATTAAATTAACATCATTAGGAAATAATAATTTTAAAATAGATAAAATTATATTTACAGTTAGCATTACACAGTTGATTACTTCTATTCTGCTAAACACTTATTTTTTATCAATTTTATACGGAAAGGGGTTCTTAATATTTCTACCTGCCAGGATATTAACTAACTTTTTTATGATACCTCTTTATTCCATTTTGATAGCTGCTATTCTAGGAGCATTAAACAAAAGATTATTAAACTAAAAAATCATTTATATGCAAGAAAAAACAAAAATTATTTGTTCGAATAGTTTTTGTTTTTTTCTTGCATAAATAATTCAATGAGATAAAAAGGTAAATAAATATGTGCCTTAATATTACTGTTTAGAAAAAAATATTTGTTATTAATCAAAACATACTATATAATATAGTATGAAATATTACTTTAAATTAACAACTAAGAGGTCAAAATAATGAAAAAACTGCAAAAGATGATGCTTATCGGGCTTATAATAGTTGCAACGTCTCAATTATATTTAAACTTTATAATTGATGGTTTTAGAGTATCTGCTTCGGTTATAATATTTCCCATTTTACTTATTACCTATGATGACCTTAACTCAATACAAACTTCTTTAATTACAGCTATCTTAGTTTTTATTGCTCGTTTTAGTATACTAACTGTCAGAGGTACTGAGATAATACCAGCAATTTACAGTGTTTATCCAGGTTCCTTATTTTATATAGCTTATGGTTTTATATTTAAATTTAAGACACCTAGTCACAACCACTATTTATCAAAAATGTTTTTATTGATACTCATGTGTGATTTCATTTCAAACGTTTTCGAAGTATTATTGCGTATGAAATTAACGTTTACAAACGAAGATTTTTCTTATTTGTTTATTTTATTTTTAATTGCTGCTACAAGAGCTAGCATAGTTTTAATGACATTAACTATTATAAGAAACTATAAAATTTTATTAACAAAAGAAGAACATGAAAAGAGATATCAGAATTTAATTATACTAACATCTAGCTTAAAAAGTGAAATTTATTTTATGAGAAAAAATTCTGAAGATATTGAAAAAATAATGAGCAACTCATATATATTATACGAAAAATTATCATTAGCTAATTATAATGAGGAAATAAATAGATTATCTCTAAATATTACTAAGGATATTCATGAAATAAAAAAAGATTACCTACGTGTTATAAAAGGAATCGAAAGTATATTGGTAGATAAAATAGAGTTGACTGAAATGAGCATAAAAGATATTTTATATATTTTAAAAGAAAGTACCTATAGAATCCTAGAGGATAAAAAAATAAATATTTATCTTGATTTTAATTATGAAGTTAATTTTACAACAAAAAGCCACTTTCAACTTATGTCTATTCTTGGTAACTTAGTAAATAATGCAATAGAGTCAATGGAACAATCTAAAAAAAATGGTTATGTCAAAATCCGCCATTTAAAAGATGGAGATTATCATATATTTTACATAAGCGATAACGGAAATGGGATTAATGCCCAAAATTTATGCTATATATATAGTCCAGGATTTTCAACAAAATTTAACTATAATACTGGCGATGTATATAGAGGTATTGGGCTTACACATGTTAAGACATTAGTTAATAATCATTTCAATGGGTCGATTGATGTAACATCTGTTGAAAAAGTTGGAACGGAATTTGAGATTAAGATTCCAATAGCAAATATGGAGGTGTACTATGAAGATTTACATTATTGAGGATGATATTATAGTTATAAAAATGCTAGAAAACATAATCGAGGATAACGATTTAGGTACAGTTTGTGGGTATTCTTTAAACGGTAATGATGGTATTGCAGAAATTTCTGTATTATGTCCAGACATAGTTCTTGTTGACTTATTAATGCCCGAAAAAGATGGTATTACTGTTGTTAAAGAATTAAAAAGCATGAACATAAACTCAAAATTTATTATGATATCCCAAGTATCATCAAAAAACATGGTAGGTAAAGCATACACTGAAGGTGTAGATTTCTTCATTAGTAAACCCATTAATGTTATTGAGGTTACAACAATTATAAAAAATATAATAGAAAAAATCAACTATAAAACAACACTTGAAAATATAAAAAACCTTTTTACTAACGATGGAGTAACTATAAATATATCTGAAGATACAAGCTTAGGAAAAATAAAAAAAATACAACTAGTTTTAAATAAACTGGGAATGTCAGGAGAAAAAGGTGCAAAGGACATAATATCAATTTGTGAGTATCTAATAAATAACAAGCAAAATATGTCTGATATAAATATAAATGATATATGTAAAAAACTTAGTTCTAATTCAAAAAATATGGAACAAAGAATAAGACGAGCTGTATCAAAAGGATTAACTAATATATCAAACTTAGGAATCGAAGATTACATGAATGAAATTTTTATTTTATATTCTAATAGCGTATATAACTTTGAAGATGTTAAAGCTGAGATGGATTATATAAGAGGGAAAAGCAAATCTGGCGGTAAAATAAACATAAAAAAATTCATAGATGGATTAATGATACACATTGATAATTAAAAAAGTAACTTTTTATGAAAGTTACTTTTTTAATGTTGCATTTTCACATAAGGAAAATGTTTTTTTCTGAATGTTATTGTATTTTTTTGATATTTATAATTATACTTACTACATAAGGCTTACGCCTAAAATAACGAGGAGGAAATAAAATGAAAAAGAGATTATCAAATTATGTAGCATTGCTTTTAATTGCATTATTAGCTATGAGTATGTTAGCAGGATGTAGCCAAAAACCTGCTGAAACTACACCCGCAACAGAGCAACCTGCTGAAACTTCAACACCTGCTGAGCCAGAAAAACCCGCACAACAAGTTTTTGTTAACATTGGTACAGGTGGAACTGCAGGAACATACTTCCCACTGGGAGGAGCTTTTGCTGAAGTTTGGAACAAAGATATACCAGGTGTAAATGCAACTGCTACAAGTACTGGTGCTTCAGTAGCAAACGTTAATCTTTTAAAAGAAGGTAATGTTGAAGCTGTTATAATTCAAAATGATATAGCATCATATTCTGAAACAGGAACGATTATGTTTGACGGTGCTGCTTTCCCAGAAATTAGGGGGTTGTGTACATTGTATAGCGAACCATTACAGTTAGTAACTACAGATGCTGACATTAAATCAGTTGCTGATTTAGTAGGAAAAAGAGTAGCTGTTGGTGCAATAGGTAGTGGTGTTGAAGCAAATGCTAGACAAATCATAGCTGCTGCTGGATTAGACTTTGAAAAAGATATAGATCCTAAATTTTTATCATTCTCTGAAGCTTCAACTGGTCTTAAAGACAAACAGTTAGATGCAGCATTTTTAGTTGCTGGTGTTCCTACTGCTGCAATAGTTGACCTTTCAACACAAAACGACGTGTATGTTGTTCCAATAGATGGAGATACTGCTAAAAACTTAATGGAAAATTACCCATTCTATACAGAATTTACAATACCAGCAGAAACATACAAAGGACAAACAGCTGATGCTAAAACATTATCAGTAAAATCAATGCTTGCAGTAAGCAGTGAATTAGATGAAGAATTAGCTTATAATATGGTTAAAGCAATATATGAAAACGGTGACAGAATTACAGCTGCACACAAAGTTGGAAAAGATATAACTTTAGAAACTGCTCTTGATGGTATGGGAATAACTGTACATCCAGGTGCACAAAAATATTTTGATGAAAATGGTATCAAATAAGAATAAATATTAAGAAAAGGAATGAACTAAATTGAAACATACAAAGGGTGAATTTTTAAGAATTATTATTATTTCATTGATTATAGTATCCTCAATAGTTTTTATATTGGGGTGTACCATTGAACAAGGTAATGTATTAGTGATACAGAATAACAAAACGGGTATAACAACAGAGTTTTACCTACCTGAAAACGAATTTTCTCTTGGTTATATACACTCTGTTATGAAAACACCTGCTGAAGAATTCTTTTACATTAATAAAAACAATGAAATCGTATTAGACAAAACTGTTTATAAATCATTAGGAGTAGGATTACCTTTTTTACCTAGCGAGGGCAATCTTACTGTTGAAAATGGTGAATTCATCCTTTATATGAATCGTTCATTTGAGGAATTAAATATGATTATATCGCCTATTCCAAAACACTGGTTGAAAATAGGCGATACAACATATCCAATGATGGATATATTAAAAGAAGAAAATTGTTCAGTAAAAATATATGCCCGTAATAAAAACATCATTAAGAATTTTTTTAATTTTTCTTCAGACATTTTAGATAGTAATTACTAAAAATTAATCAAAGGAGGAAACAATATGACTACGAAAACAAACAATGAAATTGTTCAAAATATAGATGAAAATAGCGTAGATTCTGCTGAAGTCGATAAGATTCTAAGAAAATATGACAAAGGTTCAGACTTTAGAACTTTATCTGGAATTTCTAATAATATTGTTACAATAATACTGTTATGTTTTTCTTTATTTCAACTTTATACCGCTATTTTCCTAGGGATGGAACCAATGATTTTAAGATCCATACATTTAGCATTTGGACTTTCCTTAGTATTTTTACTTTATCCAGCAAGCAAAAATTGGCCAAAAGATAAAATACATCCTATAGATATTGTTACAGCAGTTATTACAGTTATTGTATGTTTATATGTTGTTGTATTTTATAAAGATTTAGTTTACAGAGCAGGTATGATTACCACAACCGATATGTATATTGGACTTTTAGCTGTTATATTAGTTTTAGAGGCTGCAAGAAGAGTAATTGGTATGCCGATGGTTATTATTTCTGTTATATTTATTGCTTATGCATTTTTAGGTCCTCACATACCGGGTAGACTTGCTCACAGAGGTGTCGATTTAAACAATTTCGCTCAACATCTGTTCTTTACTACTGAAGGTATTATGGGACTTCCTATAGGGGTGTCATCAACTTTCATATTTATGTTCTTATTATTTGGAGCTTATTTAGAAAAAACAGGAATGGGAGAATTTTTTATAAATTTAGCAAATGCTATAAATGGTAGTTCTCCTGGTGGACCAGCAAAGGTTGCAGTTATATCAAGTGGTTGTATGGGTACTCTTTCTGGTAGTTCTGTTGCAAATGTTGTTGGTACTGGAAGCTTTACAATACCAATGATGAAAAGATTAGGTTATAAATCTGAATTTGCAGGTGCCGTAGAAGCAACAGCCTCAACTGGTGGTCAATTAATGCCTCCTATAATGGGAGCTGCCGCATTTTTAATGGCTGAAATAACTAACACTCCATATTTCACTATTATAAAAGCTGCTGCAATTCCTGCGCTTTTATATTACTTTGGAGTTTGGGCTGGAGTTCATTTTGAAGCGAAGAAATTAAATCTTTTAGGATTGCCTAAAGATCAAATTCCAAAATTAAGCCATGTAATGAAAACTAGAGGACACTTGATTATTCCTATAATAGTTGTAATGTACCTGTTAATCGAAGGATTTTCGCCTATAAGAGCCGCATTAGGTGCCATAGTAGCAACACTTGTATGTTCTTCCTTTACTAAAGACACTAGAATGACTTTTAAAGATATAGTTGATGGCTTAATAAAAGGTGCAAGAAATGCATTAACAGTTGTAGCTGCTTGTGCTTGTGCTGGTATAATAATTGGTGTAGTAACACAAACAGGTTTAGGATTAAAGATGGGTTCTGTTCTAGTAGGAATAGCACAAGGAAAATTATTCCTGACTTTATTCTTCACTATGATTACTTCTATAATTCTTGGTATAGGTGTTCCTACTACAGCTAATTATGTTATTACATCAACTATTGCAGCCCCAGCATTATTAATGCTTGGAGTAGACATAATACCAGCTCACATGTTTGTATTTTATTTCGGTATAATAGCTGATATTACCCCTCCTGTATGCTTAGCTGCTGTTGCTGCATCAGGTATAGCTAAATCAGAACCAATGAAAACAGGTGTTCAAGCTACTAGGTTAGCTATAGCAGCATTTTTAATACCATATATATTTGTTCATAGTCCAAGAATGTTAATGATTAACTCAACTCCACTGCTACTAACATTTGATATAGCTACTTCACTTATTGGTATAACATGTGTTGCTGCAGCATTAACAGGATTCTTAAAAGCTCATATGAATTTAATAGAAAGATTCTTATTTGCAGCTGGTGGAATTTTAATGCTTATGACTAGTCCATTAAATGTAGGAATTGGTGCAGCAATGATAATAGTTGCATATCTAATACAAAGAAATAAATTTTCTAAAAATAATGCCTTAGCATAAATTGTAAAATTATAATCTTGAAAAATAAAAACGAATGAAATCTATTTACAATTTCATTCGTTTTTTATTACTATTAAAGTCTCAATCCGCCATTTACAGATAATAGCTGTCCAGTAATATATGATGATTCTTCACTAGCTAAAAACAGTATTGCATTTGCAATTTCCTTAGGCTCCCCTAACCGTTTAAGCATTGTCTTCTCTTTTATACTATTTAAAACTTTCTCTGGAACTGTTGCCATCATTTCTGTATTTGTGTATCCTGGAGCAACAGCATTTACTCTTATATCTTCACCTTTTCTAGAGAATTCTTTCGCCCATGTTTTAGTTAATCCTATTATACCAGCCTTAGTAGCTGCATAATTTGATTGTCCTACATTACCATATTCTCCAACCACTGAAGAAATATTAATGATAGAACCTTTACCATTTATTTTCATAATAGGAACTATAAGTTTTGTTATATTAAACACTGCTTTAAGGTTTATATTTATTACTTCATCCCACATATCATCTGACATTTTTTCAATTAATGAGTCTTTTGTTATACCAGCATTATTTACTAGTACATCTATTTTTTCATATTTTTCTTTTACATATTCAACTAATTTTATCAAATCATCGTTAGAACATAAATCTGCTTTATATCCTTCAACACCTTCTTTTGTATATGCTAAATTTGCAATATCAACAGCTACTACCTTTGCGCCTTCATCTGAAAACACTTCACAAATAGCCCTTCCAATTCCTCTAGCTCCACCAGTAACAATTGCAACTTTATCTCTTAATCTACACACAAAACTACCTCCATCATTTATTTAATCTACTAATAACATCAACCATATTATCTGCTAAACGTTTCATTATACCAATTCCTTCTTCATCTTCATTGGCATTTACAGAACCACCTTTTCCTGCTACTCCAACATTCCAATATGTATTACCAACAATTATACAATCGTTTGAAGCCGCCCAAAGCAGTATCTCTGCAAATGCAAAATTTTGTCCAGCTCTACGAGCTACAGTAATAGGTGATACTACTTTTCCTGATAAAACACTACCTTTCCACTCATAGCTTTTATTAGTCTCTTTCATTTCATTTTTTGCCCATCTACCTGAAAACCCCATGCGGTCCAACACTGATTTAAGTTCTGGTGTTATACACGAATGGTAAACTGGTGATGATAATAGTAATCCATCTGCCTCGACTATTTTATTGTATATCTCTTGAAAATCATCCTCTATTACGCATTTTTTTGCCTCAACACATCCATAACAACCATGACAACCCGATATCTTTTTGCCCGCCAATTTTATTATCTCTGTTTCCGCACCTTTTAATTGCGCTTCATCTAAGGCCTCTTTTAAAAAATAATTTGTGTTGCTTTCAAATCTTGGACTAGAACAAATACCTAATATTTTCATATATATACTCCTTTCTTTAACTATTTTTAACTTTCACTTCCCCATCTAACTGTTGTTGCTGCCCATGTATATCCAGTTCCAGCTCCTATAAGAACAGCTATATCACCTTCTTTTAATCTCCCTAACTTAGAACCTTCCATTAGTGAAATAAAGGCATCAGCTGATTGACAATGACCATAATTTTCAAGTACAAAAGAATTTTCTTCAGTTAAATTAAACTTACTAAGTATGTTTTCTAATATTGATCTCTTCATAAATATCGGTGCTATGAAATTTACATCTTTATTTTTATACCCGCTTTTTTTTAAGGATTCTGCAATTACATTATTAAAATTATCTAACGTAATTGGATCTAGCCTTTTCTTCATATTTAAAATGTCAGGAACATCTAAAAATCTATCCTCATATTTTATATTTTTTTGTTTATTAAAATTTTTACATCCCACGCCAAAGACAGCGACATCTTCAGAAAAACTACCATCACTAATCATATGGGTTTCCAAGATGATATTTTTATTTAGCCCTTTCTGTAATAGAACGGCTGCTGCACCGTCACCAAAATTAAACATAAATCTTGAATTATGATTTAAATAGTTTACTATTTGTGTTTCTTTGGATGATGATACAAGTAGAACATTGTTTATTTTTTCATCACACAACATCATACTTTTTAAAATTTTTAGTGAATATACTCCTGCTGAGCACAGCGAATGTATTTCAAAAGCATTAGCATTTACAGCACCTATTTCATTTTGTATTTTTGCTGCACAGTTATACAAATAATAATCTTTATATTCACTCCCACAATATACAACTAAATCGAGATCTTTAGGATCAAAACCATTTAGTGCGTTTTTAGCTGCTTCAATTCCCATTGCAGAAACTGTCTCTTCATCACTTGCTTCATGCACCTTAATGATCCCGAATTTTTCCCTAATTACTTCCTCTGGTATTCCAGATAGTTTCGATATCTTAAAGCTATCTTTTTCTTTAGATGGTACGTATATGCCTATATTTTTTATTCCTACGATGCCCATAATAACCTCCCAATTGTCTATTCATCAGAACTCCCATATAATTCAATAATTTTAGAAGATACTATTTTGCCAACATTATTCTTTGGAATATCGTCTAAAAATTGTATGTACTTAGGAATTTTATATCCTGCTAGTTTATTTCTTAATAAAGATTTAATTTCTTCCCTAGTAATTATCTTATCAGGTTTCAATGATATTACTGCTTTCCCTACTTCTCCCCACTTTTCGTCTGGTACTCCGAACACACACACTTCATGTATTTCAGATATTTCATATAAAGCATTTTCAATTTCTGGAGGAAATATATTTTCACCTCCACTAATATACATATTTTTCTTTCTTCCTACTATATGATAATATCCATCTTCATCAACCGTTGCCATATCACCTGTATAAACCCACCCATCAACAAGGGTTTTATCCGTTTCCTTTTCATTTCCCCAATAACCTGAAAATATTTGAGGCCCACTCCATAAAAGTTCACCCACCTCATTAATTCCAACTTGATTACCCTTATCATCAACTATTTTAGTCATAGTTAAATACATAGGTTTCCCAACAGATGCATATTTTTTCTTTATCGTCTCATCTTTCATGAATTGAGGTGTACTAGATAAGTTGTTAGGTCCAGCTTCCGTCATACCATAACCTAAAACAAATTTTATTCCTTTCTCCCAAAACCTCTCCATAATATTAATTGGAGTTGGTGCTGCACCTGCCATTACCCATTTTAAACTTGATAAATCTGCTGTCTTAAATTCTGGCAAGTCAGACATCATTCTAAAAATAGTTGCAGCACCAAATAGTAATGTAGTTTTTTCTTTTTCTATTGTTTCTAATGTTAATTTCGGATCGAATTGTTTGTTTATTATTATTCGTCCACCCGCATGAAGTATAGGTAAAGTAAGTAAATTCCACCCACCTGTATGAAATAGCGGAAGAATTATATGAGAACTGTCCTCATAATTAATTCCCCAAGTACAAATTTCATTCATAGAATTAAAAATTTCAGAACGATGAGAGATCATTCCACCTTTAGGAAGCCCTGTAGTTCCACCTGTATGTATAATAAGATGTATATCTTCAATATCCAGTTCACTGCAAAATACCATATTGTTATTTTCATAATTAATTACATTGTCATATGTTAAATCATCATAGCATTTATTTGTATCTTCGATTACTATATATTTTTCAATATTAACCTTATTTTGTATTTCATTAACTAAATCTTTAAATACATCTTCATAAAAAAGAACTTTTGGTGTTTCACTATTTATCAATTTCTCAAACTCATTTGATGACAATCTAGCATTGTAAGGTATTAAAATTGCCCCTAATTTTGCGGTTGCATAATATGCATCTATAAGTTCAATTCTATTTCTTGATATAAATGCGACTCTATCGCCTTTAACTACATTCAATTTATCTTTTAAATAGTTTGCAAGTCTATTAGCTCTATCATCTATATCATTATATGAATAATGAACATTGTTATCTAAATCAAATACAGCTTCCTTACTGCCGTTAATTCTTGCTCTAAAATATGAGTAATTTCCAATCCAACCATTATTTTTCATGATAACCTCCATTTATGAAATATTACTACCTAGAGGTGGTTGACTTTACGTCAACATCACCCCATAAGTTTCAGAAAAAGTTTACAATTCTAAAACAGCTTCAACCTTCTCATCAATTCCTTGCTCTTTTGTTAATAATGAAACTACAACAGTTACAGTTATACTTATAGCAACAACATTAAAATACCATGGAAGTGCTCCAGGCCATTTGAATCCAGCAAAAGATATAATATTTAGTAGCAAGCCGATTAAACTTCCAAACATAACACCTTTTTCGTTTGCCCTTTTCCAAAGTAATCCAAGAACAAATACTGGAAAAGTAGCTGACATAAGTGTTCCCCAACCAAATGTTCCAAGAATTCCAACCATTTTGCCTTGTGTTATTGAAAAAACTATAGACACAATTCCAAGTCCAAGCATTGAAATTCTAGCTATATCTATTTGTTTTTTAGCTTCAAACTTAAATCCTAAAGCATTTGGTATATCTCTTGATATTACATTAGAACATATTGATAAGAACAAACTTGCTGATGACATAGCTGCCGCTAAAACTCCTGCATATACAAATAATTGAGCCCATATTCCAGCATAATCAGCAAAAGCATAAATTGCCCTGTCTCCACTTGGTAAAGCATCAATTTTTCCAGTAGCTACTAAATATAATGCTCCGTTTGCGACAACAATTGTTAGTAATCCAACTATAGTATGCGCCAATGCAGTATATAATCCTAATTTTGGCATATCCCTTGGGTTTTTCAAAGCATACATTCTTGTAATAACTTGAGGTTGACCTACTGTCCCCAGTATAGGTATTATCATCCAAGTCATTGCAACAACTCTTGGTAAGCTCCCCCATGCATTAAGCATATCAGAGCTAAACTCTTTAGTTATATCATTTGTAGTAACTGTTCCTGCTTCAGCTGTAGCTTTTAAAACTTCACCAAAACCACCTGTAATTTTAAAAAATGCAATAACAATAATTAAACCTGCTACCACCATTACAAGTCCTTGAAATGCTTGAGTAAGCAACCCCCCAACTTCTCCACTAATAGACATATATAATGCTAACACCCCAAATACAACAAAACCAGCCAAAAGAGGGTCCCAGCCAAGTAAATGTGCAAACAACTCTGAACCTGCTTTTATTTGTGCTGACAAATAAGCTATACATCCTAAAAATAAAGTAATAGACATAGTTAACTTTATCACTCTGTTTTTATTATATCTTATATCGCATAGGTCACCTAAACTTGCTACAGTTCCTATTTCGGCCATTGCCCTAACCTTTTTTCCAAGTATCATATAAGCCATAGCAAATGCTGCAGATGATAACATCCAATAAGCCATAGCGTTTCCCGTCGTATACATTAATCCCGGAACTCCTACTAGAGCAAATGCGCTTGCTACAGCAGCAGTACTGGATAACCCTACAACTAAAGGTCCAAACATTCCTGTGCTTCCAAAATAAGCTTGAGTTGTTGTAACTTTTCGTTTTGCCCACCAACCAATAATGAAAGAAACCAATATCATTACAAATGAAAAAGATACTATTAAAGTTTTAGCTATTGAACTCATTAATTTGCACCTCCTACATTACTTTCTTCTACTTTTTTAATTCTTTCTATTTTTTTTATAAAATCATTCCAATCTTTTTCAGATAACCACTCATCTTTAAATTTAAAATACATAGCGGTTAACGTTAACATCCCACCCAACCAATATCCTAAAATGGTAGCAGCAAATGATGGATGAAAACCAAATACAGTAAACGAAGGTATTATTCCAGCAAATCTTGCAGCGTAATAATCTGCTAAGCAAAAACTTAATATCCAAATAATTGCCCAAGGAATTAAACAATATACCAATAATTTTCTTGATAATTTCCCTTGCTTAGCTAGACCAAGCATCATATAGCAGAACATTAAAGCAACTCCTAAATACATAGAAACTAAATAATAATTATTCCAGCCTAATACAGTTATTACTATCCACAATATTGTAGTAATTACTATAATTGCTGTTTTTTTGTTTGATAAATCCATTTTTACCTCCTATAATTCTTTTATAACGTGACACATGGTTCATGTTTCATGTTTATTATAGTATATATAATTATTATTGTCAAACGTTTTCTGCTCAATTTAAAATATTATTTTTTTATAATGTTTTATTGTGTAGAAAAAAATTATTCAAATAAAAAGCATATTAAATCTACGTAGATTTAATATGCTTTTTATTTGAATGCACCATTCTTAACAAATTTCATCACTTCTCCTATTACTTCATCATAGTCATCATTTCCGTCGAAAGCAATAAACTTTAATGCTGTAAAGTTAGCGATGCCTATTAAACAATAAGATAATACTACAGGATCAATATCATTCATTTCACCCTTTAATTGCGCTTGTATTATTCCCTTTATATATCCTTTAGAAAAAGATTCATAATACTCCTTAAATAATTCCATATCTACAAATTGAGCTTGCCAAACTATTTTAAACAATCCAATATGATTACCTACAAAATTTAAAAATGTCCTGATGCCTAGAAACTCTTCATCATATCTGTCTCTACTTTGTTTTGTATTAGTTTTTATACTTTTTCTCAATTCCTGTCCAAGATTTTTAATCAAATATCTAAATATATTTTTTTTATCACTAAAATATATATAAAATGTTCCTTGAGCTACTCCTGCCCTTGATGCAATATCAATTATTCCAGTATCATAATAACCCTTTTCACTAAACAACTCTTCTGCGGCCTTACATATTTTATCCAATGTTTCCATGCCGCGTTTTGTTTTTGGTTCTTTTACTAGTTCCTCCATATATTCACCTGCTTTTTTTATGACTAAGTAATTATATCACCTGTTTTTATTGAAGTCAAATTTTAAAACTAGGTAAACCTAACTTCTTTCTTAATCAACAAAATCCATCTCTAAAAGATTAGTGATGGATTTTAATATACTGTTCTATTTAATATAATTATTACAACGATTATTATTGCATTTATAAATTATACAAACATATTCATAAAGAAGGTTACTATACCTGCATTGAAAAAGTCAATAAATAAAGAACCAACTAAAGGAAGAACAAAGAAAGCTGTTGGTGATGGTCCAAATTTTTCTGTTACAGATGTCATATTTGCAATACCATTTGGAGTAGCGCCCAATCCAAATCCACAATGTCCAGCAGCTAACACTGCTGCATCATAGTCTTTACCTAATAAATTAAATGTAATAAAGTTTGCAAACAGATACATAAATAGTACTTGTGAGGCTAACATCACAAACAATGGCAATGCTAAATCGGCTAATTGCCATAACTTCAATCCCATCAATGCCATTGATAGAAACAACGAAAGTGATATTCTTCCAACTAAATCAATTTCCGTCATAGGAACTTCAAATGACTTTTTCCAATCAGAAATATTTCTAATAATAGCACCAGATAACATAGCTCCTATATATGATGGTAATGTCAATCCTGCTTTTTTGAAAAGACTAGATAACAATGTACCAACACCCATTGCAATTAATATTTCAAAAATAGCAATGTTAAAGTTATTTTCAATCAATGGTTTTTGCTCATTGTTGAGTTCTTCTATATCTACAAAATTAACTTTTTTAGATTTCTTTTTATTCAATAAATCATGTTTCAAGATCAGTCTATTTCCAACTGGCCCACCAATCATACTCCCTGATATAAGTCCAAAGGTTGCCGCCGCTAGCGCAACAGTATTAGCGCCTGTTGCACCTGCTTTTTCCATCAACGGTCCAAAAGCAGCTGCTGTCCCATGACCACCAGTCATTGGTACCGAACCTGTTGCAAGACCAAGCAACGGACTAAGATTGAATAATTTTGCTAACAAAATTCCAATAATATCTTGAAATACTACAAGTACTAATGCACAGGCGAGGAAAATTGCTACTTTCAATCCGCCCTTTTTTAAAATCTTAAAGCTTGCGCTAAACCCTACAGATGTAAAGAAAATTGTCATAACAATTTTCTGAAGGGTAGTATCTAATTCAACTTCCATAATATTGCTTTGCTTAAGTATTAAGGCTAACACCGCATATACCAGACCTCCAACAACGGGTGTCGGTATACAGTATTTTCGCAGAACACTAAACCTTTTAACTAAAAATATTCCTAATAACAATACTATAACCGACAGAGCAATCGATTGCACCATGTCCAACTTCAAAATCATAATTATTACCTCCATATAATTTATTATTACCTAATTAATTATATGGAGTCTCTTCAATGTTCTACATTTTTCGACATTTTTTCAAAAAAGTTAATGAATTAAAGACAACTTTTATTGATTTATATTATTCTGCTATTAATGAAGTTTTGGGAATTATAACAGTAAATTCAGTCATTTTATTATTTGAATCTACATTTATTTCTCCATCTAGCTCATCAATTATATTCTTAACATGAGAAAGACCTATCCCCGTTGATGAGTTTCCTGTTTGCCTATCAAATTTTGTGGTAAACCCTGGATTAAATATATAAGGAATAACATTAGGGTCAATACCACCTCCATCATCCATAACATATAATATAATATTATTTTCACTACTAGTTTGTATTATCTTTATTATCCCATTAATTTTAATGGCATCAATGGAGTTTATTATTAAGTTATTTATTATTGTAAATAAAGAATAATACTTTTTAATATATAAATTGTCATTAATTGTAAACATTATCTTGATATCTTTATTATTTTCTTTGATATATCTCTTACTATTGCCTTCTATAATAAATGATAAGTCCTTAAGGCTCATTGTCTCATTTGTTTCAAATTCATTTAAGAAACTCTCAAATCCACTTAATACTCTATAGTAGTCTTTTTTTATTTCATGAACATCTCTGGCAATATCTAAAGAATGCTGACTTATAGTCTCATTGTTTCTGTTGCTTTTATAAAGCGAATAACTTTTATCCATTACATTTTCAATATCCGATGTTGATTTTTTTAAATAAAATAATTCTGCTTGTATATTAGAAACAAGAGTATTTAGTTGCATATATCGTTTTTGATGTTCTTTTTTTCTAATAATATTATTTCTATTTTCAATTAAAATATAAATACCATATGATGATATACTTCTTAATAAACCTATTATAATAATAAATTTGAACAAATACAAATTTAAATTACTCCTAATAATAGCCTCAATAAAATTACACACTACATCTATGGAGAATAATGTTATTATTATTAAATATGAATTTTCCTTATTTTTTCTTAATGTAAAAAACACCGCTAAAACTCCAAACAAAAAATAATATATGGCTGACGGAAAATTTGCTAATATAATTTTAGTTACTTCACCTTTAATAAAGAATAAATCTATAATTAATCGTAAAGCAAACACAGAAAAACCAGTATAAATTGATAACAAAATTATATTAAAATCATCCACCAACATTATTATCAAACTAAAAGCTACTACACCAGCAGAAAATCTAAAACTTCCGTCAAAGGGATAAAAATATAATTCACCTATAAGAGTTATTGCAACAACTGTGAGTAAATACTTTTTAATAATCTGCATTTATTACCTCCAACTATAATAATTATATCATAATACTAATTGCATAAGTTATACTTAATTTATATTATATTTCAAAAATATTTGTTATGTAGTAAATATTCGTATATAATAATAGTAGTAAATTATTTAAAACTAACACAACTCAAGTTCAGGAGGTTTAATTGAAAATATTTATTATCGATGATGATATCGCTATTATAAAAATGCTAGAAGGCATTATTGAAGATTATGATTTAGGTAAGGTATGTGGTCATTCTTTAGATGGAAACTGCATTGATGAAATAATATCTTATAAACCTGACCTAGTTTTAATTGATCTTTTGATGCCTAAAAAAGATGGTGTAACTATTGTAGAAGAACTCGTTAAAATTGACAAGAATTTAAAATTTATTATGATATCTCAGGTTTCATCAAAAAATATGATTAGCACTGCTTATACTGCTGGAATAGATTTTTTTATAAACAAACCAATAAATGCAATTGAAGTGAGAAATGTAATTCAAAATGTTTCTGAAAAAATTGGATATGAAGAAAAATTGCGAAACATAAGAAATATATTTTCAAGCAATAACGAATCATTAGTAGAAAACTCATCCATAAATATTCAAAATGTTAAAATTAAAAAAATACAACTAATTTTAAATAAATTAGGAATGACTGGAGAAAAAGGAGAATCAGATATTATAAACATATGTAAATATTTAATTAGAAATAATCTAAACTTATCCGACACGAGCGTAACTGAAATAAGTAATTCTTTAAATCAAAATCCTAAAAGTATGGACCAAAGAATACGTCGAGCAATTTCAAAAGGATTGTCTAATATTGCACATTTAGGAATTGAAGATTATATGAACGAAATCTTCATTATATATTCAAGCAGTTTATTTAATTTTGAAGAAGTAAAAAACGAAATGGATTTCATTAGGGGAAAACGAAATTCATCAGGAAAAATAAATATTAGAAAGTTCATTGACGGACTAATAATCAACACAGATATTTAAATAAAATTATAAAATGTAAATTATATATAAAATGCTAAAAAGCTCATGATAGTTCATGAGCTTAAATATTTTATTTTAAAAATTATTTATATTCCAAGTTCTTCTTTTACTTCCCTAAATGCATTCAAGGCAAAATCTAAATCTTCTTTTGAATGTGCTGCAGATATCTGCGTTCTTATTCTTGCTTTTCCTTTTGGTACTACTGGAAAATAGAATCCAATTGCATACACACCTTTTTCAAGCAACATTTCAGCCATTTTTTGAGATAATACTGCATCTCCTAGCATTATTGGAACAATTGGATGTTCACTATCTATTGTTGTCAATCCTATTTTTTTTATTTCTTGTCTGAAATACTTTGTATTTTCTTCTAGTTTATCCCTATATTTAGTGCTATTAGTTAACATTTCTAAAACTTTTATTGATGCTGCAGCAATTGCTGGTGCTAATGTATTTGAAAACAAATATGGTCTTGAACGCTGTCTAAGTAAATCTATAATTTCTTTTCTACCACTAGTATATCCACCACTTGCTCCACCTAGTGCTTTACCTAGAGTTCCTGTAATTATATCGACTCTGCCAACCACATCTCTGTATTCAGGAGTACCTCTTCCAGTCTTGCCAACAAATCCAACTGCATGGCTATCATCTACCATTACTAGTGCATTATACTTGTCTGCTAAATCGCAAATTCCTTTTAAATCTGCAATAATACCATCCATTGAAAATACTCCATCAGTTGCAATAAGTTTAATTTTAGCTCCATCCTTTTCTGCTTGGATTAGCTGTTCTTCTAATGATGTCATATCATTGTTTTTATACCTGTACTTTTTAGCTTTACTTAATCTTACACCATCAATTATACTGGCATGATTTAGTTCATCACTAATTATGGCATCATCTGCAGTTGTTATGGTTTCGAACAATCCTCCATTTGCATCAAAGCAAGAAGAATAAAGTATAGTATCATCTGTAGATAAAAATTCGCTTATTTTTTTTTCTAATAATTTGTGTATTTCCTGAGTTCCACATATAAATCTTACAGAAGATAGCCCATATCCCCAGTTATCGTATGCTTTTTTTGCTGCTTCAATAACTTCAGGATTATCTGCTAACCCAAGATAATTATTTGCGCACATGTTTAGAACCCCATTAACTTTAGTAGTATCTATTTTACTACTTTGTGGTGTTGTTATTATTCGTTCTTCTTTCCATAAACCAGTTTCTTTTATATCATTCAATATATCTTTGTATAATTGTTTAGTTTCACCGTACATATTTTTATCCTCCCTTTGTTATTTTTTTGTAGTCCAATCAAGTATTACCTTTCCTGATTTTCCGCTTGTCATTGCCTCAAATCCTTCAATGAAATCTGTATAGTGATATCTATGTGTAATAACTGAAGAAATATCCAATCCCGACTTTAACATTGCCGTCATTTTATACCACGTTTCAAACATTTCCCTTCCATAAATACCTTTTATTTGTAGGCCGTTAAATACAACTTTATTCCAATCTACAGATGTTCCAGTTTCTTGAATTCCAAGCATTGCTATTTTACCGCCATGTGTCATGTTGTTTATCATGTCATTTAAGGCCATTTCATTTCCTGACATTTCAAGTCCAACATCAAAACCTTCTTTCATTCCAAGCTCTTTCATAACATCGCTAAGTTTTTCTTTTTTAGTGTTAACAGTCCTTGTAACTCCCATATTTTTTGCAAGTTGAAGTCTATAATCATTAATGTCAGTTACAACTACATATCTTGCACCTGCGTGTTCTGCAACAGCTCCTGCCATAATTCCAATAGGGCCAGCTCCTGTAATAAGCACATCTTCTCCGAGTAAATCAAACGATAGTGCAGTATGGACAGCATTGCCAAATGGGTCAAAAATACTAAATATTTCTTCAGGTATTGATTTATCACAAAGCCAAACATTTGTAACCGGCAAGGAAACATATTCAGAAAATATTCCTGTCCTATTTACGCCTACTCCCTTTGTGTCTTTGCACAAATGTCTTCTGCCAGCCAAACAGTTTCTGCATTTTCCACAGACTATATGACCTTCTCCAGAAACTAAATCTCCTACATGTAAATCCTTTACACCTTTGCCCAGTTCTACAATTTCACCTACAAACTCATGTCCAATAGTCATTGGAACAGGTATAGTATCTTGTGCCCATTGATTCCAAACATAAATATGAACATCAGTACCGCATATAGCTGTTTTGTGAATTTTAATAAGAACTTCACCTTCTTCAACAGTTGGTATATCTACTTGTTCAAGCCACAACCCAGGTTTTGCATATTTTTTTACCAGCGCATCCATTTTAGCCATACAGTCACCATCCTAAAAATTTTGATTTTTATATAATTATTATAAATAAATAATACTATTATATTGTATTCATGTCAAGTGCCAAATATACAATATGTTTTCAAATTATGTACAAGAAATTTTCTATTATTATATATAAATAAAACACTGCATTTCAAATACAGTGTTTTATTTACAGAATTCTTTTCAATTTAAAATCTATGTAATCACTTGATACACAATGTAACGATATTCCATCAATGATACCTTCTTTTATATTTTTATGTCCTTCTTCTCCATGTAAATGACCATATATACATGTATTTATTTCGTAATCTTTCATTAATGAAAAAAATTCATTTGGTTCTCCATCATTATTAAAAGGAGGGAAGTGAAGCATAGCTATTTTATGTTTTTTACTATAATTGCATTGTTTTAATGATAGCTTAAATCTATTAATCTCCCTCTTAAAAATTTTTTCATTTGAATATACATTAGAATGTTCCTCCATTGAATCCCATCCCCTAGTTCCACAAACTAATATTTCCCCATACTCGTATGAGTTATTCTTCATAAACTTAATTGTTTTCATTCCAAGCATATCAAGTTTGTTAGAGGTTGCCCACCAATAATCGTGATTTCCTTTGCCAAGAATCTTAATTCCAGGCAAGTCATCAATTTTTAACAAATCTTCTTTTGCATCATCTAGTTTTGTAGCCCAAGATATATCACCTGGTACTAAAACTAAATCATCTTTACTTACAACACTTTGCCAATTATTAATAATTTTATCTTCATGATTAATCCAATTATCTCCAAATATATTCATTGGCTTTTCATTCTTGTTATCAAAATGTAAATCTCCTATAGCAAATATTTTCATTATTTATATTCCTTAATTATAATTTTATTAAATTGAACTTTAAATCTAGACTATTAGCAATTTCTACTTCTCTTTCTTGACACGTAAATAATATAATTTGTCTTCTTTCACTTTCTTTAGCAAGCATCTCAATTGATTTTTTCAATCTATTTGAATCATATTGGACAAAACTATCATCAAGAATAATTGGTATATTTTGATTTCCGCTTAATATATTACTTAAACTAATTCTAAGAGATAAATATAATTGGTCAATTGTTCCACCACTTAGACTATCAATACTTATATTTCTATTATTATTGTCCTCGCTAACAATTGAAATATTCATATCTTCATCTATTATAACTTCCTTGTATTTGCCACCTGTTACATAAGCAAAATTTTCACTTATTGACTTTTTTAACAAAGGCATAAAGTCACCTTTAATTGAATCTGATATTTCAATTATTTTATCCGAAGCTATTTTAGCAACTTGTATTTTTTCTTTAAAAAAGCTTATTTTATCTTCATAAAATTCAATTTCCTCTTCAACTTCTGCCAAACTTCTAATGTTATTTTCTATTTCTTCTATTTCTTTATCTAAATTATTAATATTAATTTGTACCTGATTTCTTTCTTCATTTAATTTAAAAACTTTAATTTGATATTCTTTTTCATCTATTTCTTTTGCATCAAAAATATCTACATCCTTAGTTTTTATTCTCAATTCTTCCAGACTGCTTTTTCCTAGCAATGTACTTAGTAAGTTTTCACAGTACTCTTTTTTTGTTTTAAGTTCCATGATTTTTTTATTTAGTAAAACTACTTCTTTAAATTCATCAAAATTACTCATTTTATTTGAATTTAATATTACACTGAACCTTTTCTCTTCGAATGATATTTCTTTATCTATTTTGCTAATAATTTGGGTTTTTTCGTCTATTAAATTTTGTGTTTTTATAATTTCATCTTGGACTAAATCTTTATTTTTGTAAATTTCATTTGCATTTTTAATGCTTTCTATTGAAATCTCTAATATATCAAACATTGCCAAATCATTTAACAAAGCTTTCTCTAAATCACTATTAATAACTGCTAATTTATCTAGACTTTCTTTATCAAAATTTATTAGCTTTGTTTTTTCTGTTATAATATTTTGTTCTTTTTCTTTTTTTTCATATTTAGTTTTAAACTCCTCTATGTTCGTGCATCCTGTTTCTTGAAATATTTCATCATTTTCATCTGATAATTCTTTTACAATTTTGTTGTAATCAGCATGCTGACATTCTATACTCTCAACTTCTTTTCTTGCACTTGATACTCTTCGACCTGATTTAATAGCAATAATATAAGAAATTATACCGAATATAATTGTAGATAATCCACCGTAATATTCTATTACATTAAAGTAATACGCCACATATCCAGAATATCCTGCCAATAAAACAAATAATGTCCCAAGCAATGCAAATAAAAATCCTTTTAAATTTTGTGATTTAATAAATTTTATCATTATTTCATAATTTTTATCACTAAGGAGCAATTTTATTAAATCAATTTTATTATTATTTTCTTCAACTATTTCATTGTGTTCAATAAATTTATTTATTTCATTAAAATCGTATTCTTTTAACCTTTCTGTTCCTAACAATATTTTATTTGTAAGTTCAGTAATCTTATTATTGTTCTTTTGATAATTGACAAAATTATCATTCATCTTGTCAATACTAAAATCGCTATTAATACGATTTGAGACATCTTCTCTAAGGCTTTTAAGTTTTTCCTCTAGTTTTTCTTTTTGAGTTCTTAATTCATGTCTTTCACTGTGCATTGAGTTTAACTCTATATTTAATTTAGATATTTCATCAAAATCTTTATGGGAATATTCTTTGAAAATATCATTGTTTTTATATTGAGATAATTCTTGATTTATTTCATTAAGTTCAGCCTTTATTGGAACAGCCTTTGTGTATTTATCCTTTTCAATTAAAAGTTCACATGTTGAAAGTTCCTTATTTATTTCATCTATATGCATTTCTATTTCATGAATTTTGCTCTTTAATTTCTTTTTTTCCATACACAAGAACATTACTTGTCTATTTCTATTAATAATTACTTCTTTGGTGTTATTAAGCTCCTTAAGTCGTATAGCATATTGCCCTAAAAGAGTTTTTGGGTTATCTTCACTTCCGGCCTCTTCTTTAATTCTATTTAGAGATGCTAATATTCTTTCAATTGAAATAGACTCATCTTTTGACTTACTTAAATTAATAATCTTATTTGTAACCTCTACAGATAATTCTTTATCTGTCTTATTTCCAAGCTGTTTTATGCTAACTGTATTTCTATATGAGGTTTTATTCATATTAAAAAAATATGCCCCCGGACAATCCGAGTTCTCTGAATCACTTATAGAATTATCAAGATTATCAGAACCATCGCTGTCATCTAATTCTTTATTAAATATTTTTGTTGTTCCAAGCAAAAAATCTCTTGTAACTAAATATTTATTTTTATTAAATCCATCTATAGTAATTGATCCTTTATATAAATTGCTATCCCATGGCTTATACTTCTTGTATATGTCAGAACTACTTTCATCATCAAAACCATATAGAACAGCTTCAATAAAGCTATGAATTGTACTTTTTCCAGTTTCATTTTCTCCATATATTATGTTTAATCTTTTACCAAGGTAAATTCTTTTATATGTAAATTTTCCAAAAGCCCTAAGATATAACTTGTTTATATACATGACTATCTTACCACCTTTTCTTTTCTCAATACATCTAGTCCCAATTTAAATGCTTCTCTCTCTAGTTTATCACTACGATTTTCAAATTGAAGTTTGTAACTCTCAATTATATTAAATTCATTTTCCTCATATTTTTTTTCATCAATGTTTTTATACGAGAAATTATCTTCGAATTCTATATAATAAAAAAATTGCCTCGCCTCATTTTTTATTTCATCTATTGATATATCTGTATTAACTGTACCTGTTAAATTAACTCTAACATAATCCTTAATATTTGAAAAAGTATCACCTGAAAATTTAATCAAATCAAGAATTTTATTATACCCATATGTGATATCTATGTCTATATTTCTATTTATGAATTTTCTTTTAGCTATGTTATAAAAATCATAAGTTATATTCTTTTTTTCAAGAATTCCTTTTATTACACCATGCTCATCACTTTCATCGAATGAAAGTGGTTCAGGTGTCCCAGAATATACAACATTATTCTTTAATTTATTATAATTATGTTTGCCACCTAATGCACAATAATCAAATTTATTCTTAATTAAATCAATATTAAGTTTATTATTTAAAATTTCATCGTATGTTTTATCAATATCATTATACAACAGTAATACATTTAATTTTTCTTCATCAACAGATATATCATAAACTGCTTGAAAGTTTTGATTATCTGCTAATTTATTATTACTAATTGAATATATACAAATGTTGTCATCATCAAAGTTGATTTTTTGAACATGCTCTGTATTCCTTATAAGATAAACATTTTCAGGAAAATCAACATAGTCATACATGCTATTTATATTATAAGAATCACTACTACCGCATGTAATAATTATCTTAGCATATTCAATACTTTTAAACTTTTGAATTATTCTTTTAAGACCTTTAAAGTTAAAATATTCTGATTCAATCATATCTCCAACAATGAACAAATACTGTATTTTTTCTTCCTTAACTATCTTAATAATTTCATCAAAAGTATCCCAAAGCTCTTCTCTTCTTTTTTCTCGTTCTTTCAAGCTAAAATGTTTGTTGTTAAATTTCATTCCTAAATGAATATCTGATGTATGTAAAAACTTAGGTTTCATAGTTATCTCCCCACCTATTATTGCTGTTTATTTTATAATGTTTTCGTTTTCAATGTAACAGTATTGTATCATAAAACGTTATTGTCATCAACATATTACTAGTTTTTATTCCGAAAGTTCGTATAATTTTTCTAAGTTCAATATTTTAATTGACGATCTGTATATGTCAATAATATTATCATTTTGCATAGAAGAAAGTTCTCTAGATAAAGATGGTCTAGTTATATTTAAAAATTCAGCAAATTCTTGTCTTTTCATAGGTATATCGAATGAAAGTTTATTTGTTTTTTTGTATAAAGACAAAAGATATACAGCAATTTTACTTTTTATTGTTTCAGCATTTAAAATTTTCATTTTTCCGTTTAACATAATTATCTTATCTGATAAAATAGCCAGCATATTATTTATAAGAATTTTATGAAAATTACAAGCATTTGGGCACATATCAATAAAAAATGTCTTAGGTATAAATAAAGCTTTGCTTTCTCCTGAGCTAATTAAATCATAAGGTGAAGTTCTTGCCGATGAAAATATTAATGCTTCTCCAAATAAATCATTACGACCTAGAGTAGTTACTATAACCCTACTTCCATTGTATTTTTGAGATACTAAATTGAATTCTCCTTCTAGTACAATACCAACATTTTTTATAATATCATCTTTTTCAAAAACAGCCTGATTATCTTCATATCTTTGTATATTAGCTTTACAACACATATAAATTTTTTCTATTTCATGATAATCGAGTCCATTAAACAAAAGATTTTCTTTTATTGTTTTAATTATTGCATCCATTTAACTCTCCTATTTATCGTAACATATGTTACATACATTATGTTTTTATTTTATTATAATCTAGTCAACAAGTAAAGAAAAATATATTTTAGGAGAGATATTTATGAAAAGAAAAATAGTTAAAATACATGAAGAAAAGTGTAATGGTTGTGGATTATGTGTAAATGCATGTCATGAAGGTGCATTGGAGTTAATAGATGGTAAAGCTGTTTTAATTTCTGATTCGTATTGTGATGGACTAGGTGATTGTCTACCAGAATGTCCTGTCGATGCAATTGAAATAATAGAGAGAGATGCTGATGATTTTGACAAGGAGTTGGTTGAAAAACGTATGAAAGAAAAAAAAGTGAACACTGAACCACTACCATGCGGTTGTCCTGGCCATCAAGCGAAAGAAATAAAACACAATAAAGTTGATACTACAGTAATTTCATCAGAAAAAACAAAAATTACAAGTGAACTTAGACAATGGCCTGTTCAAATAAAACTAGTTTCACCAAATGCGCCGTATTTTAATGGAGCACATATTCTTGTAGCTGCTGACTGTACAGCTTTTGCTTATGCAAATATTCATCAAGATTTCATGAAAGGTAAAATAACTCTTATAGGATGTCCTAAACTTGATGATGTAGATTACTCTGAAAAAATAACTGCAATTCTAAAAAACAACGATGTAAAAAGCATAACGGTTTTAAGAATGGAAGTACCATGCTGTACCGGAATTGTAAATGCTGTCAAAACAGCAATAATGAATTCTGGAAAAATGATACCTTGGAGCTATAAAATTGTAACTTCCGATGGGTCATTAATAGAAGATTAAAACTATCAAAATATTGATATTAACTATAAATGGAAGGCGTCATAGCCTTCCATTTTATATCAAATTATATTAATATTCTACATCTTTTAAAAACAATGCCTTAGCTGGTACCATTGCTCCTGCTTCTGATCGTTTCTTAGCATTTAATATCTTTACTATATCTTTCGGTTTGAGATTCCCTTTTCCAGCTTCTATTAAAGTACCTAAAATTATTCTAACCATGTTCCAAAGAAAACCATTACCATTAACTTCTATTTCAATAATATTTTCGTTTTTAGTGATTTTTATATAATTTATAGTTCTAACTGTAGATTTAGTTTTAGATTTTAGCGTTGTAAAACTTTGGAAATCATGCGTCCCAATTAAAATATCTGCACATTGTTTCATTAAATCTAAATCTAATTTTTCATTTATGTGATGTATATACTTTCTATTAAACACACACTTATCTGTTGAATTGTTAATCCTATACATATATGTTTTTGATAATATATTGTATCTTGCATGGAATCGCTCACTTGCATCTTTAATTGATTTAACATAAATATCATCGGGCAATTTATCATTTAAAATTTTATGCATTTCCTCTGTGCTTTTTTGACTCACAGTATGAAAATTAGCTATATAATTTAATGCATGAACTCCCGTATCTGTTCTGCCACAGCCTACTAACTGTATTTCTTCACCAGTCATTTTACTCAGTACATCTTCTAATTTACCCTGCAATGTATTTATATCGCCTGTTTGTTTCTGCCAGCCCTTATATCTGCCGCCATCATACTCTATAAGCATTTTAATATTTCTCATTTTTTTCTCCTGTATTTAGCATATACATATTATACACTAAACAAAGACAATAGTTCAACTATTTTACGTATTCCATTAAACTGCTTCTCTTAATGAACTGTCAAAATGTCTGGAATTGTAAATACTCACAAGTTCCTTCTCTGTAATATCACCATTTCTTACATCCAATACTACACTACCTTTATCTAACATGATTATTCTGTCAGAATATTTTAATGCATCTCTAACATTATGAGATATCATCATAGTTGTTATTGCGTGTGACTTAATCAATTCCTGTGTTTTTTCCATAATCAATCTTGATGTTTTTGGGTCAAGTGCAGCTGTATGTTCATCTAATAACAACAAATCGGGTTTTTTTAAAGTTGCCATTAACAAAGATAAAGACTGTCTCTGCCCTCCTGATAGAAATTTAACTTCCGTATTGAGTTTATCTTCAAGACCTAAATCCAATGTCTTTAATATATCTTTAAAATCATTAATTTTATTTTTATTTATCAATCTCTTCAAACCAAATTTCTGACACTTTTTATCCGATAAAGATATATTCTCAAGTATAGTAAGAGAAGGTGAAACCCCCATAGAAGGATTTTGATGAACTCTTCCTATAAACTGAGCACGTTCATTTTCTTTAAGATTATTTATATTTTTCCCATTTAACACTATATTACCTTTTTCCTGTGATACCACACCACTTATTATGTTAAATAAGGTGCTTTTTCCACATCCATTTGCACCAAGAATTGATGTACACTCACTCTTTTCTATACTAAGATCAAATCCATCAAATACAATTAATTCGTTTTCCGTTCCCATATTAAAGCTTTTAGTTAAACCATTTATTTTCAGCATTATAATGCACCTTCCTTTTTCGATTTTCTTATATTCAACAAGCCCGGACTAAATGTGTTGTAGCTTAAGAATATTATTACTATTAAAGCACTTATTGCCTTTAAATCTGTTGCTTCCAAACCCAAATCGATTGCATACGCTCCAATTATTTTATAAGTTATAGCGCCAATAATTGCTCTTGTTGTTCCTTTAAGTTTTCTAGAATTCTTAAACACAGAATCACCTATTATTACAGAAGCAAGAGCTACAACTATAATCGATGACCCCATAGTAATTTCTGCAAAACCTTGGAACTGTGCCATCAACGACCCGCTTAAAGCAACTAAACCATTTGATAGCATTAACCCTATTAATTTATATTTATTGCAATTCTCACCTAATGATTTAACTAATGTTTCATTATCGCCTGTAGCAATTAACAAATATCCAATCTCTGTTTTTAAAAATAAATCCATTAAAATTTTAATAATGATTACTATAGCAATCATTACAACTATTACTTCCATATTATCAAATATAGAAGGATAATTAAATAATCCAACGTTTGATTTTCCATTTATCCTCAAATTTATTGAATACAATAATGTCATTGTCAAAATACCTGAAAGAAGTGCCTTAATTTTCAATTTTATATTTAATGTGTATGTGATAAGTCCAGCTAATGCTCCAAATAAAAAAGATAATAAGGTGCTTAAAACTGGTGAAACCCCTAAGGTTATGAATCTTGCAAATATAAAAGCTCCAAAGGGAAATGTTCCTTCAACAGACAAATCTGCAAAATCTAATATTTTGTATGTTATATAAACCCCTATTGCAAGTATTGAAAATACAAGTCCTTGCTCTACTGCTGTCAATATTAATGAATTCATGTTTAACTCCCTTTCTTACTGGTTCAATAGTATCGGAGAACAATCTTAACTTTTATTTTTTAAATTGTTCTCCTTTTTTTATTACTCTAAAATTATATTACTCTGTAAATTCTGCTCCTTCAAACGCTGCATTGTCTTTAGTAAAACCTAATGCTTCCATAACCCTTGTATTAACTTTTATTTCAAACTCCGGTGCTGATTCCACTGGTATATCTTTTATATCAACTTTATCTACAAGTATTTTTTTAGCCATTATTGCTGATTGCTTACCTATTCCATAAAAACTTATACCTTCTGCCATCATTATTCCTTCATCTACATGTGTGCTATCTGCTGATACAGTAATTAATTTATTTTCCTCAGCAAGTTTTGCAACCAATGATATTGATGAAGCCACTAGGTTATCAGTAATTATATACAATCCATCAGCCTTTTTGGCAATAGTATTCATAGCTTGTGGTATATCATTAACTGTTGTTATTCCTACAGATTCTATAGCAATTCCCAATTCTTTTGCTATTTCTTTAGTCCTATTAACTTGAACTTCTGAATTTGATTCTCCAGTGTTATAGATAATACCTACAGACTTTATGTCTTCTTTTAATTTAGTGAATAATTCCAAATTTTCTTTAATCGGCGCTGCATCATCTACACCAGTAATATTATTATCTGTGGTATTTCTATCTGTAACTAACTGAGAAAATACAGGGTCTGTAACTGCTGTAAATACCATAGGAATATCAGTTCCTTCTATTGCTTTTTTAGCAGCTTGAGAAGTAAGCGTTGCAATTGTAAATATTAAATCAACATCATCTTTAACAAATTTTTCAGCTATTATTTGGGCATTAGCTACATCTCCTTGTGCATTCTTCTCATCAAATATAACATTAACTCCTAATTCTTTTAACTGATCTACGAAACCTTGTCTCGATGCATCTAAGGCTGGATGCTCAACTAACTGTGATATTCCTATTTTAAATTCTTGCTTTGTTTCAGGTTCTGTAGATTCTTGAGCTGGAGTTTCTACTGCTGGTGTTTCAGCAGGTTTTTCTGTTTGCTCGGCTGCAGGCTGAGCACAGCCAACTAATATCATAGGGATGCATAGCAATATTGACAATATTCTTTTTATTTTATTGAATTTCATAATAATCCTCCAAATATAATAAATATTTTTATTTATAAAAACTTTGGCCAAGTTTAAATACAAACTTAATTGATTCTAATGGATATCGCAGTCTCGTTCACCAATTTATCCGCTCACTTTCATTCGCATAAATTGAGAACTCGTTGAGTTTGACCTACCGCTATTTTTTCTTCCCTCCGGTCGAAAAATAGGGTTAGGACATAAAAAAAATCTTTCATTCCTATAAACACATTTACATTGCAAATATGCTTATAGGGACGAAAGATCCGCGGTACCACCCTAGTTATGATATAATCATCACTCTTCGAAGTCAATTAACCTCTAACCCTGTAACGTGGGTACACGTGTTTGTCTACTCGGACATCCTTTTAACAAACCAGCTCCATAGTGTATATTATATTTCTTCGTTATCGGCTCTCAGCAACACCAATTCTCTGTAAACGTCTAAAATACTTTTCTCTACTTCAACGCTTTAATTATTTTTATTCATAATACACTAAATATTTACCCCTGTCAATAGTTTTTTTAATTTATTTTTATTCAATTTTTTTAGTATATTTTAATATTTAGGCACATTTATTGTGCAAATGCTAATAATTAAACATATAAACAAAATTAGCTTTTCATCTACAAATTCTTATATTTGTATTAATATCAAATGAATTTATATCAACTTTAAATATAATTTTTCTTGTATTCCTAAACTTTGAAGTAAAATTTGTTATTTCACTTTCATTATTATCACAAAGTATAATGATAAATTTAGATTCATTTATCATATATTTATCTCTTTTTATCATGCAGTCATTTGTATAATGGTATTGGAGCAAAGTTTCTTTATCAATGTGTTTCATGATAGAAAAATATTTATCACGCTGAAATTCTGTCCAACTTGAGGATAATGACTCATAAGGTAAAACACACTCTATAATAATACTAGGATATTTTTCTTTTAGTTCAAGTAGTACTTCTACTGCACATTGTTCAACACCAATATTAATACCACTTATGAAATAGTTGACATGTAATTGTTCAATCATATAAATAAATCGTTCTTTCAGTTTTGATTTTATTTCTATATAATAGTGGTTGTCCAAATATTGCTTTTGCGAATAATTAGAAATAATACAACAAGTTTTCAATTGCATAGTTTATCACCTCAGGCTAAATTTATATTAATGTATATAAATTATACGCTGCCAGCGTACTATTACAATTATAGCTTATTTAATACTCACAATGCAATAGTTATTATATAAAAAAGGCGGTGTAAAATGGAAAAAAATATAATGCAACAAATAGGTAAAAGATTACGTAGACAAAGAGAAAAAATTAATTTAACCCGTGAAGAATTTGCTGAGCAGGCATGTATATCTCCCCAATTTTTAGCCGAAATAGAGAATGGGAAAAAAGGTATGTCGGTTGATACATTATATAAAATATGCCATAATTTTAATTTTTCTACTGACTATCTATTATTCGGTCGACGATCAATAGAATCCAATTATCTACCTGAACCATATTCTTCATATACAGAAGATATTATTGAAATAGTAAACAACATTATATCCGAATCTCAAGGAAAATAGATGCACTTGCTTATATTAAGTGTATCTTTTTTTATACAATATTAAATACTCCAAGTTAACATAATATTATACTCTGGTTACACACTCAAAATTATATCCAGCATAAACTTATTGAAAACAAATTACACATATTGTATAATTAGTATACTAAATTTTAGAGGTTATATATGAATAAAACAATAGGAATTGTTGCACATGTTGATGCTGGAAAAACTACATTTATTGAGCAAATACTTTACAATACAGACACAATAAGAGAAGTCGGTAGGGTCGACAAGAAAAATACAGTCCTTGACTATCACTCTATAGAAAAGCAAAGAGGAATAACTGTATTTTCAGATCAAGCTTCGTTAAAATATAATGATACAACCATACATATAATCGATACACCTGGACATGTTGATTTTTCATCTGAGATGGAAAGATCTTTGAAAATCCTGGATTGTGCTGTAATAATTATATCCGCTGTTGAAGGCATCCAAGGACATACAGAAACAGTTTGGAGTTTACTGAGGCAATATAACATACCAACTATATTTTTCATCAACAAACTTGATAGAATAAGTGCAGACTTTTATAAAACTTACAACGATATATATATTAATTTTACAAAGGATATATGTGTTTTTGCAAAACCTGATAATGAAGATTTGGATGCATTTTCGTCTATTGCACCATTGTTTAGTGATACGGAATTCGACTCAAATATTGTTGATTTCTTAGTTGAAAGAAATGATTCTTTATTAGAAAAGTATTTAAACGATGAAAAGTTGTCTTTTTTTGAACTTAATGAAAGTATAAAAAATCAGTTTTCATCATGTAAAATATACCCATGTCTTTGCGGTTCAGGATTAAAAAATATAGGTATAGATTTATTTCTATACTTCATAGATAAATTTGTATTTACCCATTATCCATCGCAAGATGATTTTGGTGCTGTTGTTTATAAAATAAAACATGATGAAAACAATAATAAATTGACATACATAAAAGTTGTGTCTGGGATAATTAAAACAAAGGATACTATCATACACGACATAAATGATAGTATAATTGAGGAGAAAATAAACCAAATTAAAATCTCAAATGGTTCCTTTTTCAATTCAGTTAATTCTCTTTCTGCTGGTGAATTTGGTATTCTGGTAGGCATAAACAATTCATATATAGGTGAGGGCCTTGGGATATGCAATGATTTTATAGATTTTTCACTTAAACCAGTAATGCAATCTAAAGTGATTTTTGATTCATCTCTTAATCCCAAAGAAGTACTAAGTATTTTTCAGCTTTTAAATACAGAAGACCCATCTCTTGGAGTTGAATGGAATAATACATTGTCTCAACTTCAAATAAATGTTATGGGAGTTATACAGCTTGAAGTTTTGAAGTATGAAATAAAAGAAAGGTTTGGAATAGATGTTGACTTTGAAGAACCTGAAATTTTATATAAGGAAACTATAACTAATGACACTATTGGTTTTGGGCACTATGAACCATATAAACACTATGCTGAAGTAAAATTTAAAATAACTCCAACCAAAAGAAATTCAGGTATAAGCTACTCAAGCCACATAAATCATGATATTCTTTATCCAAGATGGCAAAAACTAGTTTCTAAGCTTGTTATTCCTGCATGTAGAAGAGGTATTCTAACTGGTTCGCCCGTTACTGATATAAACATCGAGCTTATAAAGGGGTCTGCACATATTAAGCATACTTCAGGAGGAGATTTCAGCCAAGCTACTTATAGAGCTATTAGGCATGGCCTTGAAAATGCACAAAATATATTATTAGAACCATATTATAAATTTAAGATTACTGCACCACAGGATTTATGTGGTCGAGTGATGACAGATATTACAAAAATGCATGGTAATTTTAGTCCTCCTATAACAATTGGAAACAATAGCATACTAGAAGGTAGAATTCCTGTTGCATCTTCAATGAATTATGCATCTGAGCTATCTTCGTTTACTAAAGGTAAGGGAAATATATCTCTTATATTCGATGGATATGATGTATGTCATAATCAATGTGAAATTATTGAAAAATACAATTATGATAGTACATCAGACCCCGAATTTACATCTAACTCCATATATTGCAACAAAGGAAATGTATATTCAATTCCAGGGAATGATGCGGAAGCTTATAGGAGAGGTTAATAAAATAAGCTGGTGACTGTAAAGTCACCAGCTTATTTTACTTTTTAGCTAGAAGGTTCTTCCGATTATTGATGTCCTTAATATAATATTCTTCTGATGTGAAAAATTCTTTTGTTTTAGCGACTACAACCCCCGATAAGCCAATTACACCAATCATGTTTGGTATAACTGATAATCCAAACAAAAAGTCTAAGAATATCCATAGAAACTGTAATCCACCTATTGCCCCTACAAAACATGCGCCAAGGTAAACATAACGCATAACAAGTGAAAAGTTTTTACCAAAAAGATATTCTGCCAATTTTTCACCGTAGAATAGAATAACATATATAGTGGATATAACAAATAAGAGAATTGAAAAGCTAACTATAATTCCTCCAATTGGTCCATAGAAATTACTGAATGCCTGGGCCGACATTGCAGATGCTTCAATATTTGGTACAGTCCATATATCTGTGCTTAAAATAACTAATGCAGTCATAGTGCAAATCAAAATTGTGTCTACAAACACAGTAATCATCCCCCAGAAGCCTTGGCGAACTGGATGATCTGTTTTAGCAGCTGAATGTGCAATAGGAGCACTTCCCATTCCTGCATCATTTGAATAAGCACCTCTTGCTATACCCCATCTCATTGCTAAAGCTATTGTACTGCCCGCAAATCCACCAACAGCTGCATGAGGTGTAAAAGCACCTTTAATAATTTCTAACAACACAGAAGGAATTGCTGTAATGTTGGCAATTATAATAAACAAGCAACCTAACATATAAAGTGATGCCATAAATGGTACAAATTTTTCAGAAATTTTTCCTATCCTAGAAACGCCTCCAACAACAATTAGCCCTACTATTATAGTAATAATAATTCCTGAAATATTTTTATCTAAACCTAGAGAAGCAGCTGAACCTGCAGCGGAATTTGCTTGAACCATGATTCCTGATACAATAGTTAACATAAATAAAAACGCATAAGAATTGCCAAGAAATTTAGATTTTAAGCCATTTTTCAGATAGTACATAGGACCTCCAACATACTCACCGTTAGAATTTTTTTCTCTAAATACTATACCTAGAACAACTTCTGAATACATAGTTATCATTCCTAAAATTGCAGTAATCCACATCCAGAACACAGCCCCTGGACCTCCAAAATAAATCGCTACTGGAACACCTACAATATTTGCTGCCCCAACGGTAGAAGCAAGTGCTGTAGTCATCGCCTGAAATGGAGTAAGACTACCTTCTGCATCTTTTTCAATATCAGAATTTTTTTTCTTTCTAAATAATGAACCTAATGTTTGTGACCAAATATAACTAAAATGTGTGACTTGCAAAAACCTTAATCTGAACGAGAGGAAAATACCGCCTCCAAGTAAAAGTATTAGCATGAAGGGTCCCCAAAGCATTCCTGTTGCAGTGTTAATAAAATTTACAATTACATCTTCATTTTTACCTCCTATTTTATTTTAGATTTATGAAAATAATTTCTTTATTAATTCACTAATCATTGTATATGTGTTCACCTCTAATCTTTAATGTATACTCTTTCTGTGAATTTATGCAGATCTTTCCCCCAAGGCCCTATATTTACAACTGGATAGAGAGAGAATTAATCGTCTCAAACGGTATGGAATATAAATCGTCATTCCAAAGCGGCATATTGTTTTTAATATATGGCACTGTTGCTTCAAAGTTTTGCAATGCAGCGTAACTCAAATCCGAAATACCCATGAAGTAATTCTTTTTCTGAATTTTATTTCCATATAGCGATAAATTAATTTCATTAAGCTTTTTGATATCTCTCGAACTTAACATCCAAATGTTCAAATTTATCATTTGAGATTGGGATAATACGGGGGTGAAATTGCAATAACAACAGTTGACCATTATATTGTGTGTAATTCATAATTTCTTTAATAATTTCAAAATTACCCTCTGCCATAGAGATTTTTCCGGCTTTTATAAGCTCAGAAATTCTTGCATAAATTTTTTCTAGTGTATTTTCAACTTTTTCTTTATCATTTTTAATTGCATCTGATAAAAACTCATCATAAAGCTTTACATTTATAGGAAAAGAACACCTATGTTCTGAATCTCCATAAAACATATCTGCATTTTTATTATAATTTTCCATAGACTCTAGCATAGAATCAACACAGATCTTCTTCATTATAAATAAAATGTCTTTAGGAGTTTTAGTTAAAGTTAAAAAACTTAAAAACCCACCTGCAGATTCTGGTATGGAAGCATCATAACACTCCTTAAAATCCTTGCAAAACTCCAAGAAGGTGGGGGTGCTATTTCTCCTAAATCTCTATCGCATAGTTCACTGTTTATTTCTGTATTACTTATTATTTTAGAAAGAATTAAGTTAGGATTAAAACCTTTAAATATTTCTCCAATATGGCTTTTTACACCTCTCACGTAAACAGTAATCATTGTTTTTCCAACCGAACCCTCATATATTACAGGTATATTATTATCATCTCTACTATGTGGCTCTGAATTAATTATCAATGAATATTTTAGTTGAAATTTTTCCTCCAGACTTTTGAGTAATATACCTGTATGACGCATTCCAGCAGAAAGCGTTTCCTCATCGGGTACAGATAGAAACAAAATATTTACATCGTGCTTATTATTTTCTGAAAAGTCTTCAAGAACTTTAAGCTGTATACACATCCCACCCTTCATATCTGCTGTTCCACGACCAAACATCCATTCTTCTGACAGCAAATCCTCAGTTATTTCTTCATTTAATTTCATGTTTTTTAACTCTTCTAGAATACTTTCTGTATTGTGTGCTACGTTTTTTAAATTTCCATAATCATTTACATCTACTACGTCATGATGATTTAATAATATAATAGTTTTATCACTATTACCTTTTTTTAATGCCCATACAATACTCCTGCCAATATCATCTGTCGGAACCTTTTCCATACCATAATTTCCCGTAGTATTAAAATATGGTATGTTAGATATGTGTTTTAATATTGCGTTTTCAATATCAATTTCCATTTCCGTGTGAGTGTCACTTTGAATAGAAACAAAAAATTTTAGCATATTTGTTATGTTATTACCTTCTTTCAATATTACACCTCCAAGAACTTCATTCACTTAAGTGATAGTAATATAGATATTATATCAACTTTCCGTTTGATAAGAATTATATGAATCGTTTAAAAATCGTTTAAATATCATTTTTTATATCATTTTTATTAATTTTGTTGTATAATAAATTATGTTTTAAACAAGGAGGATACATTTTGAATATAGATAAAATCTTATTTAATGGAAACATTATAACTATGAGACAAGAATCTGAAAGGATGGAAGCCATAGCTATATCGGTGATAAAATTGCTGCTGTAGGAAAAAACAATGAGATATTAAATTTGAAATCAGATAATTCTGAATTGATTAATCTAGATAAAAAAACAGTACTTCCAGGTTTTTTTGATTCTCATCTTCATTTAGTTTCAACCATTCTAAGTAACATAGCCATAAACTGTTTTGAGGCAGAATCTATTTCTGAAATATTAGAATTAATAGAAGCTAAAAAAGATAACATGGGAAATATGCCATTAATATATGGTAAGGGAGTTTCAAATTTTACATTAAAAGAAAAAAGGTTTCCTACTCGAAGGGAAATTGACCTTGTTGCACCTAATGTCCCTGTAATACTTAGCAGTATAGAATTCCATACAGTTATTGTGAATTCCTATGCAATGCACTTGTTTAACATTCCATTTACAACTAACTCCTTTGAGAAAGATTCACAAAATAGATTTACTGGAAAAATAAGCAATCGTGGAAGTTACATAGCTAGAAAAAAAATGTTTGAAATGATAAGCGATAAAATCTATATAGATAATTTGGATAAAACAATGTCTCAAATTATTAAAAAGGGAATAACTACGGCAGTTACTGTTGAAGGAGGCTCCTTGTTTCATGATAATCATGCGGAATTTATTTTAAATAATAAAGACTTATTTCCAATTGATGTTGAATTATTTTACTCTACAACAAATACATCTAAAATTTTAGGTGCTGGCTTGCCTAGAATAGGTGGAGATATTTTTCTAGATGGCTCATTTCGTTCACAAAATGCAGCTCTTTATAACCCCTATAGCGATAATAAAAATTCAACTGGATTTTTATTCTTTAACCGTGATGAATTATTTGAATTTATATCACAGTCTGACAATCTGCGGCTTCAAATTGCTATACATGCTGTAGGCCCAAGAGCAATAGATATGATCCTAGATTGCTATGAGCAAGCAATGAGAGAAAATAATACTAGTAATCAAAGACATCGAATAGAACATTTTGAACTACCTACTGAAAAACAAATACTAAAAGCCAAAGAGTTAAATTTAGTATTGGCAATGCATCCTACATATGAGCTTTATTTCAGAGGAAAAGGAGATATGTATGACACTCGAATTGGTTATGAAAGATCAATATTAACTAACCCCTTAAAAGATATTATAGATAAAGGTATTACTATTGCAGGTTGTTCAGATAGTGATGTTCTGCCGATTGATACAATGCTTGGTATATATGCAGCAACAAATCACATTAATGAAAGTTCAAGAATTTCAACCTATGAAGCACTTAAGATGTATACAATAAATGGAGCATATGGTATTTTTCAAGAAAATATAAAAGGAACAATAGACAAAAACAAATTAGCAGATATTGTAGTGCTTTCTTCTGATCCAATAGTTATTAAAAAGAATACCTAAAGGATATAAAAATTCTACTAACAATGAAATCAGGAAAAATATTACATAATTCTCTTGGAGGATTAAGGTATGATTGAATTTAAATTTCTTGGAACATATAAAATAATAAGCAACAGCGTTGACATAACACATAAATTTTCATTAAAGGATAAAGGATTGTTATGCTATATATTAGCAAACAATCAACATACATTCAATAGAGAGAAACTTGCTAATATGTTTTGGGATAATTATAAAAGAGAATCTGCTTACAGTAACCTTCGTTACACAATATGGCATTTAAGAAAAATTTTTAATGAGTATGAAAATGATATCGTAATTCATTCTCATGGAAAAAATGTTATTGAAATTGAAGAAAAAAACGTACGTATTGACCTAAGGGAATGGCAAAAGCTAACTGAAACTTATATATCTGGAAAAGATAATTCTCTAAATATTTTAAAGAAAATATCTAGCACTTATGATGGAGATTTTTTAAAAGATTTCTATATATATGATAATCTTGAGTTCAACGATTGGGTGTTCAACATGAAAGAACGTCTTCAGAGGTTTTACTTCGAAGTACAAATGGATTTAGCGAAAATATATTCAGATAATAACGAAATCCGAGAATCAATTAATCAACTAAACAAACTTATCAAGATGGACCCACTAAACGAATCTATCTATTATGCAATTATCAAATACCAGTATAAATCAGGTAATAAAGTTGCGGCTGTAAATACATACAGAAATCTCAAACTCTTACTGAGAAAGGAATTAAACATTAGCCCTAGCGATAAAATACAAGACTTTTATCATCATATTTTAAAAGATGAATTCAAAGAAGACCTTGTTGAAAACACATATATACCAACAAAATCCACCAGAAACACTACAAACGAATCTGAAAAAAAGAAAATTACCTTTTTCGTATCAGCAGATTCTATTTGCTTAAAGGGTTTTCATCAAGAAATTGCAAAGCAAGTAAGAGCCAGTAAAGAATATATCATTGATATTTGCCAAAGTCCTGGTAAAAGAATAAATTACGAGGGAATATTTGAGATTTTAGATGAAGTACAAGAATATTTTGATCATTATGATACTTCGAGAAAACTAGAATATGATGATATTGTTTCTTCAATAAAAAGTTCAAGTGCTATTGACTACTATTTATTTAATAATGTTACTCAAATTCTCGATACGTATATGAAAACAGACATAATAATTAGAATTTGGAACTTTCACTTCCTAGATTCAAAATCAACTGACTTTATATCATTTTTATACCGAAATATGAAATCCAATGAAGTGCACATTAAAATAATAGTTGATGAAAAGTGGATAAACGAAAGAATGAATTTTTTTATAGAATCTTTCTCTAAAGAAATAGGCTTTAATCGAATTGAAGCCCTATGAGATAAAGTCAAAGGTGCAGTGATGGGTATACCACCACTGCATCCTAATATTTAACTTTACTTTTTCCTGTTCCTCTTTCTAATATGTTCTTTTGGATATCATTGACTTTTTTTATAATATTATTTGTATCTGCCTTTAATTTACCGTCGTACTTCAAAAATTTGCCTTGTACCATTGTATGTTTAATATTAGTTGATTCCGAACTATATATTATTGAAGTTAATGGATTATATATTGGAGATGTATTCAACATATGTAGGTCCCATATTAGCAAATCAGCCTCACAACCTACTTTTATCTTTCCTGTATTAAAAGATAAAGCATTATGCCCGTTCATAAGCATTCGCCAAATTTCTAAAGTGCTAAAGCTCTCTGAATCACCTGAAATAAATTTACCATTTAAAGCAAATAGTCTCGCTTGTTCTAATGGGCTTAGTGTATTTGAACTTGCAGCACCATCTGTCCCAAATGAATAATTTAATTTATCTTTAAGTTTATATATATTTCCTTGTCCCATGCTTAATTTCATGTATGTTTTTGGGCATATTGCAAAAGTTACATTGTTGTTTAAATATTTCAAATCATTTTCGGTTGTCCAAAGACCATGTGCAATTATAACATCTAAATCAAACACTCCACTGTCATATAGTATCTCTACTGGAGTTTTAGCAGTTAGTTTTAAACTATCATCCACCTGATCTTTAGTCTCTGAAACATGTATATGTACTCCTACATTTAGATATTTTGCAGTATCTACTATTTCTTTTAGTATCTCACCTGGACATGTGTATGGTGCATGAGGGCCAAGTCTTAGATTTATTCTACTATTTTTCCCATTATATTCTTCTAAAAATTGTTCTGCGTTTTTCAACTGTGTTTTATAATCTTCAGCTAATCCAAATATGGTTGGTGCAATATCTCCCCTTATTCCTATGTCATTAATTGCTCTATATACTGATTCCTGACTAAAATAGTGGTCGGCAAATGCTGTAACCCCATTATTTATCATCTCAGCAGATGCTAGCATTGTTCCCCAATATATTTCTTCTGCTTTTAGTTTGCTTTCATAAGGAAATATCTTTTTATTAAACCAATCATCTATGGTCACATCTTCTGCAATCCCTTTTAGAATATTCATTGGTGAATGGGCATGTAGATTTACAAAACCGGGTGTTATGTAGTATCCTGTACAATCTACCATTTCGTAATCTGATACTTTCAAGACATCACTTTTTGATAGCTTTTCTATTTTACCGTTTGATATAAATACATTTATATTTTCTATTATACTACCATTTTCATCTATGATTGTACCATTTTTTAGTAATATTTTGTTCATTGCTACCTCCCTTTTTTAATATTTATTTCGGAGTTGTCCATATAATATTATACCATATATGATTAGGAGTTAAATAATTAATTTCTCTTTTTTCACTTAATAACTAATTTTAAATATTATATTCAATATCACAATCTAATTTTTCACAAAATCTGCGGCAATAATCTATATCTGATATTCCAAGTGTTGCTTTGGAATGTACATAATTTTTGTTGTATTCATTAATGCTTTTAAGTATTACTTCTGATGGTGTTCTATTATAATCATCAATAGTTTTTATTCCTATATAATAAAGTGCTTTTGCATATTCAACTCCAACTCCATTTATTCTAAGCAGGTCTACAATATGCAAAGCATATTCTAGTTTATCATTAGGAATACATAGCCTTTTAGATAAAAACAATCTTTGTTCTATATCTTTAAATGTTTCATAAAACTTTTTAGTATTTGTAATCATTTCTTTAGTAAGTTCCATCAATTCTTCACATGTGAAGATATTTAGTTTCTGCAAAGGAGAAATTTTCACAACATAACTATTAATCATTCTATTAAGTATTATAAGAAATTCTTTATCTATATCAATATCTTTTGCTATGAGATCATAATCTTTTTTCTTTTTAAGTAAATTTTGAAGCTCTTGTAGGTTTGAAAAACCTCTGTTTTTAAGTTTCTGCATATTGACGGAAAGTTCTTTTAGTATAATTCGTTGGGAAGGTAAAAGGTGCACAGTAAGCAAAGTTTTTTCAAACTCATCTATAGTTATATTTATCAAATTTATTGAATACATAACGCCTCCTATTTAACGCATTTTTGATTACATTTTTACTAATTATAACATGATTTTTTCCAATTATATATTTATATTTAACAATTATATAATGTTTTATTACAAATCTTTTCTCTATAAAAAATAATATAAATATACTTGGTAATTTCTCATATTATAAGCAATTCGTAAACAAATATGGGGGTTGAGGATTAATGGACACCACTAAACTTGAATTTTTTCCTTAATAGTTTGCTTTTATGAATTGTATTTGGTATCATATTATTAATAACAACATTAAAAAGATAATAAAAAGGTGGAGGAAATAATGAGTCAAACATTTTATATAACATCAATTTCAAATTCTCAATTTATATGCTCAAAATTCCAATGGTTACAAAATGGATAATCAAGAACAAAAACATAAAAGACGCATTCGATATAAAGGAACACATCCAAAAACTTTTAAAGAAAAGTACAAGGAGCTTCAACCAGAGAAATATGCTGATGATGTGGCAAAGATTATTCAAAAGGGCAATACACCTGCTGGTATGCACCGTTCAATTTGTGTTAATGAAATATTAGAATTCTTGCAAATTACTCCTGGCCAAACGGGATTAGATGCAACGTTAGGTTATGGTGGCCATACATTAGAAATGCTAAAATGTTTAGATTCAAAAGGTCACTTGTATGCACTTGATGTAGACCCTATTGAATTACCGCGCACTAGGGAGCGGTTAAACCATTTAGGTTATGGTTCTGAAATTTTAACAATAAAACATATGAACTTTTCCAATATAGATCAAATTTTTTCAGAATCAGGACCATTAAATTTTATTTTGGCAGATTTAGGTGTTTCTTCAATGCAAATTGACAATCCTGAAAGAGGATTTACTTTTAAGAGTGAAGGCCCATTAGATTTAAGACTGAATCCTGAAAAAGGTATATCTGCAGCAGAACGTTTAAAAACCATTTCACAAGATGAATTAGAAGGTATGTTGTTAGAAAATGCCGATGAGCCAAATTCTAAAGCAATCGCCCGTGCTATTATTTCAAAAATAAAAAAAGGAACAAATATATCAACTACAACCGAGCTCCAACAAATTATTAAAGATGCTTTAAAGTTTATCCCAGAAAAAAACAGAGACGTTGAAATTAAAAAAGCCTGTCAAAGATGCTTTCAGGCGCTGCGAATTGATGTCAACAGTGAATTTGAAGTATTATATGAATTTTTAGAAAAGCTTCCTTCTGTCCTCGCTGAGGGCGGGCGAGTAGCAATACTTTCATTTCATTCAGGAGAAGATCGTCTAGTTAAAAAATCTTTTCAGCACTTTTTCCGTGAAGGTGTCTATCGTGAAGTAGCTCCCAATGTTATTCGGCCATCAGCAGAAGAATGTAATTCAAATCCCCGTGCTCGTTCTGCAAAATTGCGCTGGGCTGTAAAAGCTTGATTGTAAGTTACACCACTACATAACATATGAAGTGGTGTAACTTATTTATTTTCACTTAATTAATTAAAATTTTTTTTGAGAGTTTCAAGTTCTTGTTTTAGTTCATTTGGTAGTCTTTCGCCAAATGAACTGTAGAATTCTTCTATTCCCTCTATATTTGTAATCCATGATTTCTTATCAATATCTAGTAATTCATTTAATTTATCTACTGTTAAATCAAGTCCCTCAATATTTATATCTTCTGCTTTAGGTAAGAAGCCTACTGGTGACTCTACAGCTTCAACTTCATTTTCACATCTTTTTATTATCCAATCTATAACCCTAAAATTCTCACTATATCCTGGCCAAATGAAATCTCCCCTATCATTTGTACGGAACCAATTAACGTGGAATATTTTTGGAGGATTTGGTGTTTTTTTACCCATTTCTAACCAATGAGCAAAATAATCTCCCATATGGTAACCACAAAATGGAATCATTGCCATTGGGTCTCTTCTTACTACACCAACTTTTCCAGTAGCAGCTGCAGTTGTTTCCGATGCCATTGTTGAGCCAACAAACACCCCATGTTGCCAATTCCTTGATTGATATACTAATGGAGCAGTTTTAGCACGTCTACCACCAAATATTATCGCTGAAATCGGTACTCCCTCTGGAGACTCCCATTCTGGAGAAATGCTTGGACAATTTTTAGCAGAAGCGGTAAATCTTGAATTTGGGTGTGCTCCTTTTTCATTAGATACTTTTCCGTTCCATGGATTGCCTTTCCAATCAAGTCCGTTTTCTGGTGGATTATTATCGAGTCTTTCCCACCATACAGTTTCATCATCTAAGTTTATTGCTACATTTGTAAATATTGTATCTCTATATGTCGAAGTTAATGCGTTTGGATTAGACTTTTTATTTGTACCGGGCGCAACTCCAAAAAATCCTGCTTCTGGATTTATTGCCCACAGCCTACCATCTTCTCTTATCCTTAGCCAAGCTATATCATCTCCTACTGTCCATACTTTATACCCTTTTGCTCTGTAACCCTCCGGAGGTATAAGCATCGCTAGGTTGGTCTTCCCACAGGCTGACGGGAATGCGGCTGTAACATACTTAACCTCTCCTTTTGGATTTTCTATCCCAAGAATAAGCATATGCTCTGCCATCCAGTTTTCCTTTAACCCTTGATATGATGCAATACGTAGTGCGAAACACTTTTTACCTAACAAGACATTCCCACCATACGCTGAATTACAAGACCAAATTGTATTGTCCTCAGGGAAATGAAATATATATCTGTTGTTTTCGTCTAAATTGCACTTAGAATGAACACCTTTCACAAAATCCTTTGAATCTCCTAGGGAATCTAAAACTTTTTGTCCAACTCTAGTCATTATATTCATATTCAATACAACATATATTGAATCTGTAATTTCAAAACCAATTTTAGCAAACGGCGAACCAATTGGTCCCATTGAATATGGAATTATGTACATTGTACGATCCACCATAGAATTCTCAAATATTTGTTTACCAAGCTTGTACGCATCTGAAGGATTCATCCAGTAATTTGTAGGTCCTGCATCTTCTTCTTTTTCCGAACATATAAATGTTCTGTTTTCCATACGAGCTACATCATTCACTTTAGTTCTATGATAGTAGCATCCTGGGCATTTTTCTTGATTTAACAACCTAAGTTCTCCTGTCCTGCAGGCTTCTTCACGCAAAGCATTAAGCTGCTCTTCACTGCCGTCAATCCATATTACATTTGTAGGTTTTGTCATTAGAATTACATCATCTATCCATTTTAAAACATCAACGTTATTAGTTAGAGATTTCATACTTGCTCCTCATATACAATTTTTATGTGTTATATTATTTCACAAAATACTTAATTGTGTTATAATATATGCAACCTAAAGTATTATATAATGAGTTTATTTCACATGCAATATGTAATATTTATTTCGTTATTAGTAAACTTTTAGCCTAATTAACTTAAAATAAATAAGAATTAATAACGCAAACAAAAAAACATTCGCAATGAATGTTTTTTAATAACTTATTTATGTTTTCTATATAATACAAATGCAACAACTATTGTTATAATTGGACATAAATAGCATAAAACTGCATATGGAGCATATTGATTAGCTGAAATACCTGTTGTGGATTTAATTATAAAGGAATTTACATTCCAAGCCATCAATGGTGCAATAATTATTCCAGTATCAGAAATCGTTCTAGCCAGAACAGTATTATCAAGATTTAATTCTTTATATTTATCTTGCAAAATTCGTCCAGGAAGTATTATACCCACAGTTTGATCACATGTAATTGCAGTCATAAAACTACTTATAAGTCCTGTTCTAATAATTAAACTCGTTTTTAATTTCACACTTGCCATTAGTTTTTCCATTAAAGGCATCAATATACCGCATTCTTCGAATAACTTAACTAAAACAACGCCTCCAATAACTACTAATATTACTTCTATCATAGAAAACATGCCACCGCTAATCAACATATCATTTAATTGTTGTGATGATGTGTTACCGTGATAACCAAATAAAATCCCTTTTATTACTTCAAATAATGTCATGTGCTGAAATAAAATACTTAATATTGCTCCTATAAAAAGACCTATACTTATAGTTATTATTAAATTAATACCAATTATAGATAAAACTATTACTACTAATGGCAATGATAGTAATATCAACGAAGTATTAAATCCCTCTGAAATTGAATTTTTATAGAGTAAAAGTTGGCTGTAATCTCCATTTGAGTATTGAAGCCCTATTATATAATAAATAATTGCTGTAATAATTAACAAAGGGATTAAAGATACCATTAATCCTTTAATTATTTCCTTATAATTCTTATTAACTGTAGCCATAATCAAATTTACAAGTCCTGATAAAGGAGAAACTTTGTCTGCTATAAATGCACCAGAAATTAAAACTCCAACCATTACTTCAGCAGGTATCCCCAGTCCTAAGCCTATTCCATTTAATGCTATACCTACTGTACTCATAGTTCCCACAGCAGTACCCATAAATAAAGATACTAGTCCCATAATGATAAAAGCAGCCATTAAAAAATTTATACCCTCCATGTAAGTAAATCCATAATACATAATAGTCGGAACTACTCCAGAGGAAAGCCATATTGATGTTGTAGCCCCTATCAACAGAATTACAAGGCATAATTTTTTAACTTCTAATAATGACAATATATTTATTTCCATAAGTTCTTTAATACTAAATCCGCTTTTAATAAGCACTATCATTGTTAAAACAATGCCTAAAATAAATCCTATATATAGTGGGATTGATAATATAATACTTCCTACTATAAAAACTATGCTAATCCCCATTATAATTAATGGATTAATAATCAAATCTTTTTTTCCCAATTTTTCACCTCAAATTACTCTAATTCATACAATTCGACATTACTATACTGGTAATACTCGAAAATAGTACAATCTAAAGTAATCCATAAATTTAATTTATAACTGAATTGTTTTTATATCTGACAAAGTTACTTTACCACCAATTGTTGCCTTAACTACCTTACCTTTTTCTTTATATACCTTGGTTTCTATAATTCCACCAGGCTGATAAATATCATATGTAAAAACACCGTCTTTTTCATTTTTAGCTAAATATATTGCTGTAGATATTGACCCTGATCCACAACTTCTCTCATATACAAGACTATCAGTTTCTCTAACATATACCACAGGAGTTATATATAATTTATCTGATTTTAAGAACATAAGTCCAAATGCTTCAGGATTGTATTTATTTATTATTTCTTTTTTAACTTTTTCATACATTTCATTGCTCACTTCTTCATCTTCTACAATAACATGAACTATACCTTCAAATACTATTGCAGGTAGAAGTTGTCCATTAACTAACTTTATATAATCAACCACTTTTGGTAAAGGCATTGATGTTCTTGCATAATCATTTGTTACATTTGTTTCAACATCTAAAGTATTAGAACAACCACTTATTTCAACAGTAATTGTTCTATCAGAAGTTTCACCCTTTTTATTAGCTATATAAAGTCCAAAGCTTCTAGTGGCATTTCCACAAAATTCTCCACCCATCATTTCTAATCTAAGTTCACCACCAGCTATAGGCTTTTTAATAAAACCAACTTGCTCAATATCAAATTCCTTTATATTCATAAGTTTATTAGCCACATTTATATAGTCATTTTTTTCCACATTTTGATTAAGCACAAAAGCTGTTATATTTCCTGCAGGATTTGCTATTAGAACATCATATTCTTTCATATTATAACACAACCTTTCGTATACTATATTTTTTTCTAAGGTACTTAAATTAGTTATTTAAAAATCATAAAATATATAATAGGTATAAAAACTGCTGGTATCATATTACCAACTTTTATTCTTTTTATTTCTAAGAAATTTAGTGCTATAGCCATAATTAAAACGCCACCTATTGCTGTCATTTCGCTAACAACAACATCACTAAGCACTGATTGTAAAAACTGAGCCAACATAGTAATGGATCCCTGATAAACAAATACACTAACACTTGATAATACAACTCCAATGCCCATTGTAACTGCCATAGTTATTGAAATAATACCATCTAGTACCGCTTTAGAAAACAATATTTCGTGATTACCTGTTAAACCACTTTGTATTGAACCAACAATTGCCATAGAACCAACACAATATACAAGTGTACAGGAAACAAATCCTTGAGTTATATTGCTATCTTTGTTTTTAAATTTACTTTCTACAAATCCCCCCAGCTTGTCCAATTTACCTTCAATGTTAATTAATTCACCTATTAAGGTCCCTAATATTAATGAAACAATCAAAAGAGTAAGGTTTTCTCCTACCAAGCTAAGCTTTATTCCTACAAGTAATACTGCCATGGCAGATGCTTTTAATAATGAATCTGAGAGCCTTGCGGGTATAATGTTTTTAAAAAAGAATCCAATCAATCCTCCAACTACTATTGCTAATGAATTTACTATTGTCCCTAACATTATAATCAGTCCTTTCTAGTTAGCTTTGAAATTTTTCTATAAATTTTTTTACTTCCAATGAGGCTTTATACACTTCATTTTTTGTTCCCATACCATCCTCGACAGTTTCACGCACTGCCTCTTTCAAAGAATATTCTTTATTTATTAATTTGTCAAATATTATTCCATGTATTCCAACACCTATATTAGAAGATTTATCTATTTCTTTGAAATCATTATTATATCCAACAACTACATATTCGCCTCTTTCTACATCTACATGATTTTTTAATTCTTCTATTACTGAATCTATATTTCCATAAAAGGAATTCTCATGAAGTTTTGTTAACTCCTTACACACGCACAAATCTGAATTTGGCATATGATTCTTAATATTCTCAACTAATTTAATTATACGCTTTGGAGATTCATATATTACAAATGTTTTTATTGGATTTTGAGAGATTTTAATTAAATCTTCATCCATTTCACTTTTCTTTTTACTAAGGAATCCATAAAAAGCAAATTGATTTGTATCTATACCTGATACTGAAAGTGCTATGGTAACAGCAGAAGCTCCCGCTAGTCCTATGACCTCAATCCCATTTTCTCTAGCTAATTTAACAATTTCATATCCTGGATCTGATATGCATGGTGTCCCCGCATCTGTTACAATTGCAACATTTTTTTCATTGTTTAATATTTCATTTATAATTTCTTCACTTCTCATCTTTTCATTAAATTTGTGATATGATATAAGATGAGTTTTAATATCGAAAAAATTTAATAACTTTAATGTATGCCTAGTGTCTTCTGCTGCTATTAAATCGCACTCTCTTAATGTTTCTATTGCTCTTTCCGTCATATCTTTTAGATTTCCAATAGGTGTAGGTACTATATATAATTTACTCATTACTATCTCCTGTCAAGCTATATTTACATAATGCAAACTTTATCTCAGTATATGTTAACTCTGGTGGCAATGCTTCTTTAATTGGTTTTAGCTTATCTCCACCTATATCTTTGTAAACTTTTATTATAAGCTCTTCTTTATCCGATGATACAAAATCACTAAATTTTATTTCATATCCTAATTTGGCACAATAAATTAAATGACTTTCTATTGTAACAGCACTTAAATCTCTTTGGGATGCTATTTCCTTAATAGTTTTGCCTTCTTTATACATTTTATAAGTAATAGTCCGTGTATCTTCCTTAGTTTCTTTAGTTTCCGCAGCATCTTTGTTTATTACTTTATTATTTTCATTATTGAATGAATTTTTATTTTCTAAGTTACCATCTAAATCATCATTACTAGGTTTTATTATATTTATATCAAGGTCATTTTTATCAATATAGTTTTTTATTACTTCTATAAATTCACTTCCATATTTTTCAGCTTTATGTTCCCCAACACCTGATACTTTAAGAATTTCACTTTTATTTAATGGATATTTAACACACATATCTTTTAGGGTTGCATCAGAAAACACCACAAACGGCGGAACTTTTAGTTTATCTGCAATTTCTTTTCTTAATTTTCTAAGCATTTCAAACAAATCATGTTCATAAACAATCGACTTACTGTTTTCTTTAGAATTTTTATTGAATACTTTCTTTATATATACTTCCTTTTTTCCTCTCAAAACAGCATTACCCTGTGCAGAAATATTTAATACAGGATATTTATCACCTGAAATACTTATATAACCGTCTGAAATCAAATAAGAAATCATTTCTTTTAGTGTTTCTTTATCATAATCTTTCATTATTCCATATGTACTAAGTTGATTGAATTTAAAGCTTTTAATCCTTTGGCTATTGCTTCCCCTAAGAACATCTATAACCACATTTCCACCAAACCTCTCACCCATCCTATATATACATGATAATATTTTTTGGGATTCTAGTGTAATATCCTTTTTTTCTATTTCGCTTAAGCAATTGCTACAGTTATTACAATTTTCTTTATTGTAGCTTTCATCGAAATAACTAATCAAATGCTTTCTTAAACATTTATCCGTATTGCAATAATTAGTCATATCTCTAAGTTTTGCATATTCATTTGCTTTGCTACCTAAGTCCCCACTGCTTTCTATAAGAAAATTGTTCATCACTATATCTGATGGACTATAAAGTAATATACACTCTGATGGTTCTCTATCACGTCCTGCTCTACCTGCCTCTTGATAGTAGCTTTCTATATTTTTAGGCATGTTGTAATGAATTACATATCTAATATCAAGTTTATCAATACCCATACCAAATGCATTTGTTGCAACTATAATATCTGCATTATCAAACAAAAAATCTTCTTGATTTTTATTTCTCTCTGCATCACTTAAACCAGCATGGTATTTAACAGCTTTATGACCTGCGGCAACTAGTTTATTACATACTTCATCAGTCAATTTTCTTGTTAGGCAATAAACTATACCTGATTTACCTTTGTTTTGCTCAACATAATTTAACACATAAGGAATTTTCTTATTAACTTTTACCACTTCAAATTTTAGGTTTTCTCTGTCAAACCCCGTTGTTATTTCAAAATGATTTTCTAAGCCTATGAGCTCAATTATATCTTCTTTAACTGAAGGAGTTGCAGTTGCAGTAAAAGCTGATACTATTGGTTTTTTACCCGATATATCCCTTAAATTTTTTATTTTTAAATAACTAGGTCTGAAATCATGACCCCATTGAGAAACACAATGGGCTTCATCTACTGCTATCATAGTAATGGTAATGTTTTTTAAAAGGTCTATGAAGTTTTCTGACTCTAACCGCTCTGGAGCAACATAAAGTAACTTATAATTATTGCTTGCTGCTTCAAACATTATGCGTCTTAATTCACCTAATGGCAATGTACTATTAATAAATGCTGCTTTAATGCCTAATTGCTGCAAAGTATCTACTTGATCCTTCATTAGCGATATAAGTGGCGAAATAACAATTACAGTCCCTTCCATTATCAACGCAGGAATTTGATAGCAAATAGATTTTCCTCCACCTGTAGGCATAATTGCCAAGACATCCTTATTTAACAATATATTTTCTATTATTTCTTTTTGACCATCTCTAAAAGTCTCGTATCCAAAATATTTTTTCAGTAATTCTACAGCTTTATCCAACATTTTTAAAACCCCCGTGACTTTAATACAGCGAAACTAATAGAGATTCGCAAATAAGAATTATATTTTCTCTTATTTTCATTTATATAAATTATAGCATAGAGAAAACAAAATAAAAAGCAAAATTGTAAAGCAACTGCTATACTCAAAAATAATTTGACTCAGCTCATATTTAATTTTATAATGGAACTACTCATAGTATTATGTTATATTTATAAGCAGTATAATAACAACAAAATATGTGTGAATTTTTGTTATAGAAAGGAAATTTATATGAAATGGTTAAATAAACTTGAAAGAAAACTTGGTCGCTATGCTATACCCAATCTTATGTATTATATAATTGGAATAACGATGGCAGTATATATGGTACAATATATTTTAAACATATCATTGTTTTACTATTTAGCGTTTATCCCTAGTTTTATTATGCAAGGTCAAATATGGAGAATAATCACCTTTATTTTCATACCTCCAGCTTCTTCTATTATTACTATTGCATTTGTAATGTATTTCTATTACATGATGGGAACAACACTAGAGCAAGAATGGGGAACATTTAAATTTAATATTTATTATCTTTTTGGTATGATTGGAACAATTATCGCAGCATTTATAACCGGTGCAGGAACTAGCGTTTATTTAAATCTATCACTATTCTTAGCATTTGCTTATTTATATCCTGATATTGAAATATTGTTATTCTTCATACTTCCTATTAAAGTTAAGTATCTCGCATATTTAGACTGGGCATATTTCATTTTCAGTTTAATTTTAGGAACAATGAGTACCAGAGTTGCTGCAATTGCATCTTTGATTAATTTCTTCATCTTTTTTGGTGACGATTTTATAAAATACATAAAGTATCAAAGAAAATACGGAGCAACTAGAAGGAATTTTAAAAGAGAGATGAAAAAATATAAAAGATAAAATAGAACTCGTTCAGCTATAAATGAACGAGTTCTATTTTATTTTTTTATAAAACCTACACCAACGGATTTTTATTTAGAAAATTACGTAAAAAAAAGAGACTAAATAAGGTCTCTTTTTGTGCTATATGGTGCCGTAGAAGGGACTTGAACCCCCACGGTGTTGCCACCAACGGATTTTGAGTCCGTCACGTCTGCCATTCCATCACTACGGCGAAAGGCTACTTTACGATATTAGCATATTCCAAAATAAAAATCAAGAACTTTTTTTCAATTTTATAACTTTTTTATTAATCAAGCAGATCTATTTCATCATATGTATCTATTTCAACTTTTGAAATGCTTTCAAATTTTTTCTCGATTTTGTTTGATGTAATATTTATTGTATCTACATCATCTGAAACTCTTTTTATGTCGCGAGCTAATGAATCCCATCTAGTTTTGTAGCGTTTAAATTCTTTACCTAGTTTATTCAACTCCTCATGAATTATACTGGCATACTTTTCTCTCTCCATATTCCTAAGAACAACTTGAACAGTTGATAAAACAGACATAATTGTTGTCGGCGAAGCCATCCACACTTTTTTTAATCCTGCATAATCTATTAGATCTTGATGATATGCATTTATTTCAGCAAATATGGCTTCCGCTGGAATAAACATAATTGCTTGTTCTGATGTTAATCCTTGGACTATGTATTTTGAAGAAATATCGTTAATATGTTTTTTTACATTAGTTTTAAAGTCTCTTTCAAATTGTTTTCTTTCTACTTCTGTAATACTTTTATCTATCATACGCTGATAATTTTCAAGTGGAAATTTTGAATCTATACACAGCATTCCAACTGGCTCTGGTATATACAAAACCGCATCTGCGATTGTGTCATTGGATAATTTTTTTTGTAGTTCAAAGACCTTATCATTTTTATCTCCAAATATGGACATTAAAATATGATTTAGCTGTACTTCTCCAAATGTTCCCCTGCTTTTTTTATCTGTCAATACATCTTGGAGTGATACAATATTGCTCGATAAGCTATCAATTTTCTTCTGTGCTTCATCAATTTTTGATAGTCTTTCTAATATATTAACAAATGTTTTATTAGTTTTTTCAAATCCTTCATTTAATCTTTCTTCAACTCTTGCATTTATCTTTTCTAGACTCTCGCTTATTCTGTTGTTAAGTGATGTAAAATTATTGTTTAAGCTTTCTGTTAGTTTGTTGTTTGAATCATTTATTGATTTTGTTGTGTTCTCTCTAAAGACACCAAATGATTCTGTCATTTTTGTTGTATTAATTTCTAATCTTTCTACTGTTTCAAGCTTGTTTGTAAGTAACTCTTTCAACTGTTTTTCATCTGATTGTGATATTTTTTTAGTTATGGAATCAATCAAATTAAAATTATTTTGACCTAGATTTATTTTAAGTTCAGAAATAATATGTTCCTCAGAATTATTTCCTTTAGAAAGCTTATATAAAATTAATATATTTATTACTATTAATAAAATAAGTATTCCAACTATTATTACGTCCATAATATCCACCTCGTTTCTATTGCCTCTTCAATACTTTATACCATAATCGAATGTTTGTCCATTATTTTATAGATATTTTTTCAAAGAAAAAACATCTTTATTTTACAAAGATGTTTTTAATATATGATTATTTAACATACAGTTTACATGCAATGTGTACTCTACAATTGTTTTCAAGCTGTTAAATCAAATTTTCTTTTACTAGCACTTCAGCTATTTGTACTGCATTTGTTGCTGCACCTTTTCTAATTTGGTCTCCACAGCACCACAATACAAGTGAATTATCATTACTTATATCTTTTCTGATTCTACCTACATAAATTAAGTCTTGGTCAGAAGATTCTAGTGGCATTGGATATTTTTTATTCTGTAAATCATCTACAAGCTTAACTCCTTCAGCATTTTTAAGTAATTCTCTAGCCTTTTCAGCAGTGATTTCCTTTTCAGTTTCTATAGTTATAGACTCTGAATGACTTCTATATACAGGAACTCTAATACATGTGCAATTTACTTTTAAATTAGGGTTGTGTAATATTTTTCTTCCTTCATTTTGCATTTTCATTTCTTCTTGTGAATATCCTACTTCATCAAAATCACCTATTTGTGGTATTAGATTATATGCTATTTGATATTGGAATATATTAACAGTAGTTTCTTTTCCCTCACTTATATCTTTAATTTGCTGATCAAGCTCATTAATTCCATTTACACCTGCTCCTGAAACAGCTTGATAAGTTGAAACTATCATTCTATTGATTTTAGCATATCTGTTTAGTTCATTTAACGCTGTCAATGCAATTATAGTTGAACAGTTTGGGTTTGCTATAATACCTTTATGTTTTTTTACATCTTCAGGGTTTACTTCTGGTACTACTAACGGTACATTTTCATCCATTCTGTATGCGCTACTGTTGTCTATAACTACAGCCCCAGCCTTAACTGCAGCTGGTGAAAGAGCTTTACTTATATCATTTTCTGCTGCACATAGCATTACATCTATTTTTTCAAAAGAATTTTCAGTAGCTTCTTCAATAGTATATTTCTTACCGTTAAATTCAACTTCTCCTCCAGCACTTTTCTTACTTGCCAAAAGTTTCAATTCATTTATTGGGAAATTTCTTTCTCCTAAAATTTTGAGCATTTCTTTTCCTACTGCGCCTGTTGCACCTAGTATTGCTACATTATATTTTTTCATTTTTCCTCCTACGCCTTACGCTATTCAAGTTTATTATAAAATGATTATATCAGCATTTTTTTCATTGTCAAGATTTTTGTTTTTAATATAATTACACATGTTTGTTTTAAGAGCACAATATTTGCGATGTGTTTTTTATTCCAAATATTTTTTATACTAATATTTATTATGCAAAAGGACGCTTATTGTGCGTCCCTTATACTATAAATTAATTAAAGTTGTTTTTTATTTTCCAAATACCTTTTTCTTTTATTGCAGTCCATTTCTCATTATCTTTTTCAACAACTTCTGATACATCACCTGAAGTTGTTTCATATTTAATATACAATTCTACGGTTGCAAGATTTTCATCATTAGAATCCATTTCATATCCATAAACTTTATAATTTAAAAGTTTTATGTTAGAATTTTCTTCTATTTCTTTAAATTTATCAAAATCTTTATCTCTATCTGATATAGGAGTCATCAAAAACATGTAACTATATCTTCCATTTATTTTTCCATTCAAATACTTATCAGCTGCATCTGCTGGAGTTTTCTCTCTATAATCAAGCTCACCTTTATCTATCGGATATGTTGTGTTCTTTTCTACATCTGATAATATATATGAATTTGGATCATATACGTTACTAGGATTCCAAACCATATACTCTGTGAGTCCTAATTCTTTGGCAGCAATTATTTGACCCCTTACTTCTTTAGGTCCATATTCTTTACCTGCCCAGTCAAAATCCTGTATCCAAGAACGAATAACTGGTGGGTTTTCCATGGATGAATTTTTTTCTAGAGCTTCTTCCATTGCACCTTTTATAACTTCATATGGATTTGAATTTGGATCTTGTAAATTATACCAGCCTGTAGAATAATGACTTGGATAAACCATAGGACATATTATATCAGCATATTGGCCCATGAGAATCCATGTTTGACCTATATCCTCAGGATAATCATCCCAAGTCCTAGTTATAAGCCCAAACACATCAGCACCTATATTTACATTATAAGGATCAAGTTCCTCTCTTGCATATTTTAAGAAGTCTCTAATGGCTTCATCTTTATCTCTACCATCTCTACCTGGAAATTCTGTTATAGGATTATATTTTTTAGCACCATCAGGGAATCTAACATAATCAAATTGTATTTCATCAAACCCCAATAAAGCTGCCTCTTTTGCTATTGCTATATTATAGTCCCATACATATTTATCAAATGGATTAATCCAAGGAATATTTCCACTATTTGGGTCTAACCATGTTCCACCTGATTTTAGTTGTATAGCGTGTTCAGGCTTTGCAACAGCCAAATGTTTATCCTTAAACGCAACTATTCTACCTATTGTATATATATCATACTCTTTTAATATTTTAAGCATATTATTTATATCTTTAATTGGTATAGGGGTTTCCTGATTCATTTCTTTAACAATATCAACTTGACTATCATATGTTATAAATCCATTATCATCTTTTACATTAATTACTAAACCATTTATTTCAGTTGCAACAGCAATTCCTATAATACGTTCAAATTTATTAGCCTTGTCAGCTTCTTGAAATAATTCATTGACTTTTTTAGTATCTTTGTCTGCAAGTGCTTTTACATATGCTCCATATGCATCAATTCTTTCTTTATTAAGTTCATTTCCTGCTGTGTATCCTGTAGCATATAGCGCTTTTACTTCTGTACTCTTCTTTTCACGTTCCTCTCCAATATTTACAAGTGGAACATAAAACTCACCTTGTTCTTCTTTATTCTTTTTTTCTAATGCTTCTCTTTCTTCAATTTTCTTTTCTAGTTCTAATTTTGCTTTTTCTTCTTCAGAAATCTCTGGCTCCACAGGGTCCACTTCACTTGAAGTTTCTCCTACACTACCTTGTTCAGTTTTTATAGGTGAATTAGCCTCTACTGAATTAGTGCATGATACCATAATAGCTGATAATAAAATTAATACAATTGCCGTCTTAAATTTTTGTAACATATTTCCTCCCCTAATTATTATTGTCAGTTCAATATAAGGCCAGTTTAGATTCACACCAACCCCTGTTAATCATTGAGTTTTACCTATTTACTAATACACTTATATATACTGAATTACAAATATAATTTTAACATAAAAAATTACTAAGAGCAATATAGATTACATATTGTTTCATATTTCGACCTCTGTAATTTTTACCAAACTCACCATATAAATTGACAATATTAAGTATAAAACTATTCCTTGACATTGATATTTACCCATTATATAATAATTTATCAAAGAAAATAGGAGGCTAATTATGCTTACAGCAATAGTCGGAATAAATTGGGGCGACGAAGGCAAAGGAAGAATGGTGGATTTATTATCTGCTGATTATGATGTTGTTTGCCGTTATCAAGGAGGTAACAATGCTGGTCATACAGTAATTAATGATTCAGGAAAGTTTATATTAAACCTACTTCCATCAGGAGTATTAAGGCCAGAAGTTGTTAACGTTATGGGAAATGGAATGGTTATTGATATACAACATCTACATAGTGAATTAGAAAATTTGAAGAAAGCTGGTATTAAGGTTACACCTGATAATCTTAAAATTAGTGATAGAGCTGTTATATGTCTTCCCTACCATGTTAGACAAGATATATTAGAAGAAGAAAGATTAAAAGATTTAAAATTTGGATCAACTAGAAGGGGTATAGCTCCTGTTTATAGCGATAAATATATGAAAAAAGGAATTAGAATGGGTGATTTAAAAAACAAAGAAGCCCTAAAAAAACACCTTTTACAAATAGTTGAATGGAAAAATCTTTTAATATCTGGTGGTTATAATTCAGAAAAAATAAATCCTGAAGAAATATGGAATTGGTTACTTAAATATTCAGCTGAACTAGAAGAATTCGTATGTGATACAGGAATTTATCTTGAAAACGCAATAAAAGAAAATAAAAGAATAATGTTTGAAGCTCAGCTTGGAGCTCTTCGTGATATAGATTTTGGCATATATCCTTACACTACTTCATCATCAACTATAGCTGCTTATGCTCCTATAGGTTCTGGAATTCCAGGACGCAAACTAACAGATACAATCGGAATAATGAAAGCTTATTCTTCATGTGTTGGAGAAGGTCCATTTACTTGTGAAATGTTTGGAACAGAAGCAGAAGCTTTGAGAGAAGCTGGTGGAGAATACGGCGCAGCAACTGGACGTCCAAGAAGAGTTGGACCTTTTGATGTTGTAGCTTCAAGATACGGAACAAGAGTCCAAGGTGCTGACACTTTAGCTCTTACTAAACTTGATATTCTATCATATTTAGATAAAATACCTGTATGTACAGGATATAGTGTTAATGGAAATGTTACAACAGAATTTCCACTTGGTGAAGACCTAAATAATGCAACTCCGATCTATGAATATGTTGATGGTTGGAAATGCGATATAGGAAAATGCAGAAAACAATCTGATTTACCTATAGAAGCTGTTAATTACATTAAATATATCGAAGAAAAAGTAGGATGCCCAATTAAATATGTTTCAGTTGGTGCTGAAAGAGAAGACTACTTAATTATGGAAAAATAATAACTTAATAAAACGAAATGAATATTTTAAAAGCAGGAAAATTTTCCTGCTTTTTGATTTATAATTAATTATTTTCTAACCTTTGGTTTTATTTTATCTATGTAGTAATTGATAAACTTGGTAAACGCATAATCGTATATTAAAAATAAAATTTGTGCTCCTAATATCATCCACCACAATAATTTCAAATTTATAAATATCCTAACAACTAAAAACATAGCTAATAGCGAAATATTAAAATAAACAAATTTAATCAAATATTGAACAATCATATTATATATTTTTATCTCAATTAAATATTTAACTAAACTATACATACCAAAGAATATAATATAAGTAATAATTTCAACTTTGTTAAATGTTAAAAAAAATCCCAATAAGCAAGAAGCTATATAAAACAGGACACCAGCTCTGCCTCCGAATTCAACTATTATAATACCTACTATCAAGGCTGCCGTTGCAAAAAGAATCACAGTATTTGTTTCAATTATAGATGATAATATAATAAATAATTGATTTACTCCTAACAATACTCCTAAATATGCTATATCTCTGCTTTTTAACAGCATGAAATTAAATCGCCTCCCAAACATTCACATAAACAATCTGCACAAATTAATTGAGTACAACAATCTGCGCTGTTAGAACCTCCTCTACCATAATTGTATGTTCTATTTTGATATGTTCTTTGCATATTCATAATTTGATTTAAAAAATTTTGGTATTCTATATTTCCTGGGTTCATATTAACAGCACGTTGTACAAATTGAACACCTTGTCCTGTTGAGCCTAAATTAACATAACATACTCCCATTAAAAAGTTCCATTCTGCATTTCTATCAGAAATACTATTTAACGCTCTTATTGCATCTTGATATCTACCAACGTTAACTTGTTGTCTGACAGCAGTAAAACTACTATTAGAATCATTGTTATAATAATTATTGTTTGTCTGATAACTAGAACTTGATCCGTTCATAATATCATCATATGCTTGTTGTATTTCTTTGAATTTTTCTTCCGCTAAATCAGCAAGCGGATTATCTACATTCATATCTGGATGATATTTTTTAGCTAGTCTCCTATACGCATGTTTTACCTCTTCTTTAGTTGCATTTCTTTGCAACCCTAATACCTCATATGGATCTTTCATCTACTTTCTCCTTCTTATCCTTATCTACTGATGTTTCTTTAATTTTCATTAGAATTCCTGAATATAATATATTATCAATTATTGTTTTATCTTGAACCAACGGTAATTTTTCTAGTTGTTCACTTAAAAATGACAAATTTAGCATCAAAATTTCTTTAGCATAATTATCAATGTTTTGAACATTAATATTATTAAAAGGATTGTAAGAATTATTTTTTTTATCCTTTTCCATATCCTCATATGCATCTAATAGATAGATGTACTTACCAAGGAAAAATCCAAGTTTTCTAAGTGTATTTTCCCAAACATCCACTTTATATAATATTATTTCCTCCATCAGATGTCCAAACTCATTAGAAACCCTGTCAATATCATTTGTTTCTTGCTTTTCTAACAAAGCTATATTTTTAATCTTTTCACTAATTTTCTGTGATTTAGTTATTAGCTCAGAGTTTGCACTTGTGAACTCCTTTTTCAAGAGTCTTGCCATGACCAGAGATTTAATATCCCTTTCATCATCCCAATTATCTTTTAAGTTATAATATGATAGGATTATATTTATTGAAGCAGCATAATCAGTGATATCGTTTTGAATTATTAATTGCTTTTTACTAGGATGTGCAATACATCTTGAGTTATATATTTTATTTGTTGGTTCATATAAAGAGCTTAATAATAATATCAAGAATGTCATGTCATAATTTAATGTCATCCTGCTTAAATTGCTGTATTTATTTTTCAAAGACATGCACAAACCACAATAATAACCCTTATAGCTATAATATTCCTTGAATTTTAATTCCATTTTATCTATTGTTACATAACCAAACATTATTTACACTCATTTCTTATTATATAATATTTATATACCATATAATTGTAACAATATTTAATCTATTTTACAATATAAATTTATTTGTTTAGCAAGGAGAGGACATTTCTCGTTTGTAATTCTACTCCTAGTTTCAAACAGTTTTCATCTAAATTAAATTTACTTGAATGCAATGGATATATTTCTTTTTCCCCTTTATTACTGCAACCCAGGTTATAAAAACAAGCTTTTACAGATTGAGAAAAATATGAAAAGTCCTCCGTTCCCATTGTTGGAAACTCATCTATTAACACATTTTCTCTCCCAAGTGCAAACTCTAAAGTTTCCCTTACTGTGTCAACTGTTTCGTCATTGTTAATAAGTGCTCCATAACTCTCTCTTATTAACAATTCACTTCCACCACCTAATCCAACAGATACGTTTTCTACTATTGCTTTAATTTTATTTTTCATATATAGTCTTGTATCTGGATCTAGAGTTCTTAATATGCCTGTCATCGTTACTTCATCAGATATTATATTTCCAGCTGTACCACCATGTATACTTCCAATTGTAAAAACTGCTGAATTAAGGGGAGATATATTTCTACTTACAACTGATTGAAGAGATAATACTAAGTTAGAAGCAATTAATATAGGGTCTATCCCTTCGTGTGGATGTGCCCCATGAGAGGATTTACCTCTAACAATGATTTTAATTTCATCTGACGATGCCATCATTTTTCCGTATTTTATATTTACCTTTCCTGTACTTATACTAGGATCTACATGAAGACCTATAACATAATCAACATCAGGATTTTTAAGACAACCTTCTTTAATCATTCTTTCAGCACCACCTGTTGTTTCTTCTGCTGGTTGAAAGAAGAATTTCACATTTCCATTTAAATCTGATTCCATAGATTTTAGTATTTTCGCAGTTCCTAATGCAATTGTCGTATGTGCATCATGTCCACAAGCATGCATAATACCTGAATTTAATGACTTATATGATATACTATTATCTTCAGTAATTGGTAATGCATCTATATCAGCTCTAACTCCTACTGTTTTCCCACATTTTTTTCCCCTTATAATTGCAACAACACCAGTTCCAGCGATACCAGATTTATATTCTATACCCCATGTATCTAGATACTCACATATTTTTTTCATTGTTCTCACTTCATTGTTTCCAAGTTCAGGGTTCATGTGAAAATCACGCCTTATATTAATTAATTCATCATTCATTTTATCTATAAATAATTTAATATCCAATTTAATTTCTCCCTCCTTCTAAATTAATAATTTATTATATTTTACTTTTAAATTATTTTCAATAGAATTTAAATAGATATAAGAAAAGAAGTAGAATTCGCTACTAGTTCTACCCCTTAATTATCTATAAATTTAATTTTAATTTCCGTGCCTACTTCTTCTTTGCTTTTAATATTTATAGTTCCGTGATAAGCTTCAACTATATGCTTCACTATAGATAATCCAAGTCCTGTGCCTCCAGTTTCCTTGGATCTGCTTTTATCAACTCTGTAAAACCTTTCAAATATTCTCTCTAAATGTTCTTCCGGTATTCCAAGTCCATTATCTTTCACGACAATATTTACAGCGCCTTTATTTTTATTTATATTTACCTCTATTTTTCCACCTTCATTATTATATTTAATACTATTGTCTACTAGATTATACAAAAGTTCATTTATGTAACTTTTATTTGCTTTCATGCTTATATTCTCAATATTTGAAAGCAATTTGATATTCCTATCTTTAGCCTTGTTACTTAATAAGTTAATTACCTCATTGCTAACGTCCTTTAAGTTTATTATATTATTATCAAGGTCAACACCTTCCTCAATTTTAGATAATCTTATAATATCATCAATAAGTGTTATAAGTCTTAACCCTTCATTGTTAATCATACCGCAGTACTTTTTTATACTCTCTAAATCAGTTATTAATCCTTCTTTTATCATTTCAGCAAAACCAATCATAGTAGTTAATGGAGTTTTTAATTCGTGAGACACATTAGCAGAGAACTCTCTTCTCATAATTTCTGAGTTTTTTTGTAATGTAACATCCTCAATTAGAATCATTAAACCATCAACATCATTATTACCTCTTTCAGTAACAGGGCTAAAATAATATCTATAGTGATGTGAATTACAACCAACATCATAAACAATATGCTTGTTGCCATGGATAGATGTATCTATATTTTTCAATATTTCAGAATTTCGTGTAAGTTCAAGTACGTTTTTGTGCTCATGAAAATCAAATTTTACATTTCCTATCATACGCTTTCCACTTGCATTAATTGATAAAATTTCCCTTTCCTTGTTTAGTAAAATAAATCCTTCTCTCATATTTTCTGTTATATTTCCTATAGTGTCTCTTTCATATTCTAGTTCTCTTATATATTCATTTAATCTTTGCTTTTGCTCCTTAATTTTATAGGCAAAAGGTTGAAGTTCATCATACATATCTATCTGAACATTAAGTTTATCAGTTTCCAACAAATCATCTAAAGATTCTGCAATAAGATTAATAGGTCTTATTATTTTCTTTGTAATATTTGACGCAACAACAAAAGAAATAAGTATTATAGCAAGGAAAACACTTGCTAAAATTGGAGTTATCCCTATAAATATATTTCTTATACTTCTAAGCTCTCTAGATACTCTTAATACTGTGTTATTATCTAATTTTACTGCATAATAGTACGTATCATTTTTTAGTGTATTGGAAAATCTTGTATCTTCACCATATCCTATTCTAAAGGCCTTTTCTATTTCTGGCCTGCTTCTATGATTTTCTAAGGTCTCATAATTAGCAAAGTTGTCATATGTTACATTACCTGATTCTTCAATTATAGTAACTCTAATTTTGTAATTAACATATTTTACGATACGATATACAGAATTTTGTATATGGGTGTTATCACTCCAATCATTTATATTATTAGATGTTAG
>CAXXFT010000001.1:0-64444 GCA_963675125.2 uncultured Sedimentibacter sp. | reverse complement strand
TATACATAGATTAACTGTACCTTTATAATTTCTTATATCTTTCATTATTATTCACCCTTAATATTAAAAACTTATTTACTCACATTTATCCTATTTTTCAACCTAAAATTAATACTAATCCCTAATCCTAATATTAACCAAAATAATGGAGCTACAGAGTTCACGCTGTCATTAAACAAGGCAGCTGTTAAATAACCTATAATGGATATCATACAAGCTCCGCCTATTATTTCTTCAGTCTTTGCAAAACTTATTTTACTATACAACATTAAACTTGAAACAATATATATACCCCATAGTACTAATAAGGCAATAAGTGAAATCACTCCGGTATTTATAGCTATTTGCAAATACATATTGTGAGGTTTATCTACGACAATATTCGCGTCAAAATCAATAAGATTTAGTTTTGCAATAAAATCATCTTGATTAAAAGCTATAGGATAATTATCAGGACCTGCCCCCTTAATAATATAATCATTTAACATAGGTATTGTTGCTCCCCACTCATATCCCCTGTTAGATCCGATTGTTTCAAGCCCTTTTAGAGGCTCAAAAAACGGAGAGGATTTTGGTTCAGTTAGCCTTCCACCAGATCCTATTATTTTTATACTATCTTGTGTTATATAAAAGTTAATTAATTTACCATAAGCATTTACAGTAACACCAGGATATTTATCTGGTATAGTTATATTGTATCCGCTATATTTTGGATCATTTATAGTTATTTGGTTTCTCTTTGTTGTTATTGCAAGCTCTTTATTATTTTCATCAAGGAAATACAATTTATCTTCATCAACTTTAAAATTCAAGGTCTCTTTATTTGTTACAATAGAAAAAGTATCTTTTGCTAGGATGATATCTTTAAATTTTAACGAGTTTTCGTCAGCAACTTTTAAGTCTTCTATTTCCTTGGAAATATTAAACGACTTTATTCTGTTAAATATTACTCCGTTTGACACACTATTTAATGTAATTAATAATACAACCAAAACTAAAAGTAATCCTACCGAACCTTTCCAATACTTCACAATTACTTTTCTAAATAGCCATAGAGCAAATAAAGCTGATACTACAACTCCAAAATATCCAGCTCTAGAATTACAGCCTATCCATGTGAATATTACAAGTATAACAGCTATACCTGTAAATATTCTTTGCTTTTTTGTATCTGCTGACAAAAAGAATGCAATTGATAACGGCAACATCAATGTTGCAAAACTTCCAACAAAGTTAGTATTGAACAAAGTTCCATAGATTGTCTTTGGACCAAATGAAAAAGATAAATTTTCTACCTGGATACTACCTGGAACTATTAAATTCTTACCTAGTCCTGTTTGAAAGAAATCTAAACCAAAATATTGTCCTAGCCCTAGAATTCCTTCTGCTATAATCAAAAAAATAAATGCATTCTTAAATCTTAACACATCTCTATCACTATTCACAAAATTAATTGTAAGGAATGTAATTAAAACATAACTTAGTAGAACAAACATACCCTGATACATATCTACAAAACCCCATAGAGCTGTAGAACTATCTATAGCAAAAATTGATGAAACTATTACAAATAGTGCATAAATGCCAAGAGGTATATAGTACTGTTTTAAGTCTTTTAAAGGTAATTTTTTCTTCATAAACTGTATAACATATATAATTAATGAAATAGCAGTGAGTATCATTACCCACTTAGATTTCCAATAACTAAAAAAATCTAGATATTGTTGCTGGCCTGTCCAATATAGAGATTGTGTTGTACCAGTTAGGTCTAAATATTTAGCATATGTTATAAGTGGTACAAATCCTGCAATTAGCAGTAGTGGTATTAACCAGGATACTGGCGTTTTTCTATACTCATACTCTAACGAATTAGGTGTTCTTTTTTTTAAATCTATTTTATCTTTAGTTTTAGAATCTATCTTATCCTTCACTTGAATCCTCCAAAATCTTCATAATATCATTTGATATATTGTTCTATAGTATTTTAACACCAAATGCCTTATCATGCAATGTAAAATTCACAAAGATGAATTGTTTTTATTTGTAAATAGCTAATAATCCTTAGATACTTAATGAAAAGAAAAGATAATAAAAAAAGAGACATTGTGACATATCTCTAATTCAATATCAAATTCATATAATAACCTTAATAATAACTATAATACTTTTTATTACGTTTAACCATAGGTGATTTGTTTAGAATTGTTCCTATAATATTTGCATTTATATGTTTTAAGCTATCTACTGATTTCTTTGCAATTTCCTTTTCAGTTTTAGAATAAGCTACGATTAGAATCACAGCATCGACGTAAGTTGCAATAGTTATCGGATCACTAACAATAGCAACAGGCGGTGTGTCAACAAATATGTAGTCATAGTGGTTTGATAATTCTTTTATTAAATTTCTAATAGATATGGAACTAATTATTTCTGCTGCATTTGATACAGTACTACCAGATGTAATTACGTCTAAGCCTTGAAGAACATTCGTGGTGTACTTTTTATAATCATCTTTACTTAATAACAGATCTGTTATTCCCCGTTTGTTTGATAACATAAATTGCTTATGTACTGTTGGTTTTCGAAGGTCTAAATCAAGTAGTAGCACCTTTTTATTGGAATCAGTCATTAAACTAGCTAAATTAGATACTGTTGTAGTCTTCCCTTCCCCTGCCAGAGAACTTGTAACCATAATAGATTTTATATTATTATCGATATTTGCGAACTCTATATTTGCCAGAACTTTTCTATAGGATTCAGTTACTATCCCATGATGATCTTTTACTATATACTCTTCCATACAAACTCCCCCAAATAAAAATCATTTTAAATTTTCACCATGTTTTCAAACTGCTTGTCTAATTATTATAGCTTCTATAATAAAACATCGCAATAAACATGCATAAATTATCAATAATTTTTGAGATAGTCTAGTCACAAAAAGTCGAATTTTATATTTTGTGTCATAATAAAAAAAGTTATTACTCAACTTACACTCGCTTTTTTATAATAGAATGAGAACTTTTATAGCATATAAAAAAAGAGCACATATACTGCGCCCTAATTAATTATTTTTATTGTATAAACTTAAATAATATGCTTTTTTTAATTCTTTCTCATTTTCATACGCTTCTTTAAGTATAGTGATTATTTCAGTATCACCATTTAATTCTTTCAATTGTTCTTCTAACGTTGTAAGAACTGCCTCAACGTCACTGTCACATTTTTGTTCCATTTCTGCAATGTAGTTAATATTCTTTGTTACTATTTCTTTTTTACTTTTAGCATTTTGTTTTTCCTTTGGTAAACTAGTATATTCGCTAATTACTTCTCTTTCCAATTCACCTAATTTAGAAACATACTTTGCCTTCAAAGCGTACATCTTACTTACTCCAGTACTTACTGCATCATCAATTGCTTTAGAATTATCCTCTCCTACGTCAGATGTATTATCAACATTTTTACTTTGTTCAGGATTATTACTCTGCTCAATTTTTTGATCATCATTTTCTTTCATAACGTCAATTGGTAGTTTATATTTATCAGAAATTTCTTCAATAGTTATTCCACCATTAAACAGTTTCTCTTCATCCTCGGCAGATATATCATTAATTTTAGCAGATGTATATTTTTCTACTTGAGTTTTCAATTCTTCTCTTTTATTATCTAATTGCAAAGCCAAGTCATCAGAAGAATATTTCATCCCATTAATAAGCGCAGATATGTTATCACGCTGCCAAAATATCAATGCACCTGCAATTATAAGTACTATTAAAAAAAGTGTAAGCAATATTTTTACTAATTTTTTCATATTACATCCTTTAGATAGTTTAATTCTTGTTTTAGTTTTCTTAACAAATCATAATACTAGTTTGGCTAAATATTAATCAATGTCAACATCTGGGAAAAAGAAGTCTTTTAATTCTAATAAATCTTTAGTTGAATTTTGAAGTTGAATTTGATATTTTAATTCATCTTTTTCATCAGAGGATAATGTTTTATATTTTTCATAAGCATCATCTGCTGCTGACTTATAATCATATGTGTTATCGTTTTGATATGCTTCCATATTACTTATTATATCATTTACTATTTCTTTTTGAGTTTCTGATGTAAGGTTAGGAATTACACCCTTTTCCAGTCTTCTAGTAACTGTGCCCATAGTTGTATTTAATTCTTCATCAGTTAAACCTTCATCTCCTGTACCAGCTGAACCTCCACCTGATGGTGTTTCTATTACAGGTTCCTCATCAATTATTAAAAATTTTGCTAAAGCATCACAAACTTCAGCTCTTGTTGCTTCATCCGTAGCTCTAAAATTGTTGTTTATATCTAATGCTATAATTCTGTTAGATACCACTTTATTTACATAATCTACAGCCCATGGCGATACCTCATCAGCTACAGTATTATCATATGGCAATACGACAAACTTATTTATAGAATCTAAAATTTTACAAAGCTCTTGTCTAGTTATTAAACCATTTGGATTAAACGTTCCATCTGGATATCCTGTTATGTAACCTGATTTTTGAGCTATTAGTACATTATCATAAAACCAGTCATCAGCCTTAACATCAGTAAAACTTGTTGTCTCCTGTTTTTCTACATAAGAAAAAACTAAATTTGCTATTTTAACTAATTCGGCTCTTGTTATATTTCCATCTGGTTTGAATGTTCCATCTGGATATCCAACTATAAAGCCTGCGTTTACAAGTTTTTGAATGCTTTCATATGCCCAATAATTTTCATCTAAGTCTGTAAATTTAACATTGTTTTTCATTTCATCTGCTAGAGCAATTTGTGTAAACATTGCTGTAATTATAACTATTGAAGTTATTATATGTATTAATCTTTTCATCTATGCCTCCTGTTGTCGTATTAATGTATAAAATGTTTGGGACGCATATTATGCGCCCCATATATTTGAACAATTTATTATAATTGTGATGTAACGGGGACTGTTCCCATCGCACTCATTGCATCATTTATTGTTGTAACTCTACTTTTTCTATAGTTACAGTAGCAGTTTTTGAACTAACTGTTGAATTAATAGTAATCTTATCTCCAAATTTATTAAAGAATTCTTCTACTGTCATAGTTGAAAACATAATATTATTTAATACTAAATTTGCTACTTCTTCGTTAGTTGAAACTATTGTTGTTCCATATGTAATTGTATAAGGAACAGTTACTACAGATCCATTATACGAAACTGTTTGAGTATCAAATGGATACGACTCTAAGTTAGATTTTATTGTAGCGGAATCTGCTGCTACTTTAGTTGAATCATACAAAGCTAAAACTGCATTAATATCACCTATAGAAATATCATTATCAAGAATATCCGATTTTAAACCTTTCAAACCATTATACACTGATGTACCAGCTAAATATGAAATTGCTTTATCAAAACCAGTTTCAGTATAAACAGGTGTTGAACCTATTTCCAAGTTTTTCACTTTAGGTATAATTTTATCGAAATAGCTTTCAATTGTTGTATTTTTAGTACCAACAGATAGTACAGATTTTGTTTGTTCAACTAAGAAATCAGATATTCTATCAGTGTTTTTGTAAATTTCTGTAGTGAATGTAATATTACTTGATAATTGAGCATCAACAGCCTTTGCAGTAATAGCTATCCCGTAAGTTTTTGGTGTATCAGATCCACCGCCACCTCCGCCGCTACCGCCGCCGCCTGAAGGTATAGTTGAAGGTTTTTCAGTTACTCCTTCTCCAACTACAGTCTTAGTAATCTTCAAAGTCGAATCAAATTGTACACCGTCAGCATTAGCTGTTAATTTCGCAATAGTTCCAGTTCCTAATATATTTATAGCTTTTTCAGCCACTAAATTTTGGATTTTAGCATCTTTTAAAATTATGTTTGACTTACCAGTTACATTAACTGTATCAAAACTACCTGATATAGTAACTTTATTATCAGAAGTAATTGTTATCTTAGATACTGTTCCATCATCATTTTGTAAAACTGTTTCAGATCCAACAGCTATCTCTTCAACTACTGAACCTTCACCTAATACTAATCTTACTTTATCTTTATCAACTACAATTTTATTAACCTTCAAATTGTTGAAATATAAAGAATTAGCTCCACCACCATATATGTAAAGACTACCTGTAACTGCTACATTATCTAAATGAACATCGCCTTCACCAACAGTTTTAGCAATTATAAGGTCACCTTCAACAACATAGTCATTTAATTCAGTACCAGCTTTAGTTATTACCTTATTCTTAGCATTCATTAAAACATTATCAAGCATTGTTACAGCTTCAGCTCTAGTTAAATTGTTTAACGGCTTAAAGCTTCCATTTTCATATCCATTGATAAAACCAGCTTCTGACGCAGCTCCTACTGTGCCAAGAGCCCATGAAGATATTTTAGCATTATCACTAAAATTCTTTGCTACATCCGCATTATCACCAAGATATTGTATTCTAGATAAAATAGCTGCTGCTTGTTCTCTAGTGATATTATCATTTGGCCCAAATTTTTTATTTGGATATCCTGATATATAACCAATTTCATTGGCTATACTTATAATATCATAGAACCAATCTCCAGTTTTTACATCACTGAAAGATATACTTCCTTTTGTATCGTAATCAATTAATCCATTAACAAGTTTTACAAATTCAGCCCTTGTTATATTTGCATTAGGTTTAAAAGAGCCATCAGGATACCCTGACATTCTACCTTCATCAATCCATTTTTGAATTGTTGCTTGTGCCCAATGTCCTTCATAATCATTTGCAGCCGTAGTGTCTGCGAACGCAGTACTGAAACTGCCTATTGCCATAACTAGACATAGTATTATAGCTATTACTTTTTTAGTTTTCATTTTGGTTTCTCCTTTTTTAGTCTTTGATATTTAAAAACACTAATTCCTAAATATTTTTGATAATATACCCCCTCTACCCAACTTGATTTTAGGTGTATCAAAATATTCATTCGATAAAATTTTTTGTTGATTTATATTAAATATTTTATCTGCATAATTATCTCCACATAATTTCTTTACTTTCTTATATGCTAAATCTAAATAAAGACATCTTGCATCTAAATCGTGGACATCTGATGCAACAAAGCTCACTAGTTCATTTTTTAATAAATAATTAGCAAACTTATAACTCTCTTTACTTTCCATGTTAATTATAGTTGAAGCATTTACTTGTAAATGTGCACCTTCATTAAGTATTTCACTTAATAATGAATTGTTGTTGTACAAAGTCTCGTATCTTTCAACATGAGCAATTATTGGGATATATCCCTTAATTCTTGATTCATAGCACATCTCCGGTATATTTTTAGGTGTATTAATAACGCTAAATTCTATTAAAATATATTTAGAACCAGCTAGAGAATTAAACTCTCCACTTTCAAGTAATTCATAAAAGTTTGACCTAAAATATATTTCATTACCTAAATGTAATTTTATATTTAAATTTTCATTTTCTACTGTCTGCTTTAAAACATTAAAATTTTGTGATACAAATTTCATATCTAATTTTATGTTTTTATCATTTAATTTATAATGGGGTGTTAAAACAATATGACTTACGCCTTTATTTATTGCATCCTTAATAAGAGCTATTGAATCTTCAATAGTTTTAGCTCCATCATCAACTCCAAATAACATATGGTTATGAATATCAATAATATCAATCATAAGTCCGTCCCCCAAAACTATATTAACTTTTAGTAGTAGTCATAATAGTATTTGTTATGATTTGTAACTGGTACTTTATTTAAAATAGTACCTATTATGTTCGCATTAACGCGCCTTAAACTATCAATAGTCTTTTTGGCAACATCCTTTTCCGTCTCTGAATAAGCAATTGTTAAAATAACTGCATCAGAATATGTTGCTATTGTTAAGGGGTCACTAACCAAAACAATAGGAGGTGTATCCAAAAATATGTAGTCATAATCTGACGATAATTCTTCTATAATATCCTTAATTGCTTTTGAATTAACAATTTCCGAAGGATTAGATGGAACTTTTCCAGAAGTAATTATATCTAGTCCAGGAAAAATATTAATCAAATATTTCTTATAATCATCCTTATTTATTAGCAAATCGGTTATACCTAATTTGTTAGATACTTTAAACTGTTTATGCAAAGCAGGTTTACGGAGATCTAAATCTATAATTAATATTTTTTTCTTTGTATCCGTCATAACACAAGCAATATTTGATATAGTAGTAGTTTTTCCCTCACTTGCTAAAGAACTTGTCCCCATAATAGTTTTTATATTATTGTCAATATTAGCAAATTCTATATTTGCTGCAATTTTCCTGTATGATTCTGCTATTGGTGATCTATGATCCTGTCTTACTATGTACCTTTCCATTCGATTGCTTGCTCCCTTGATTAAAGTTCGGTATTGTTCCTATTACAGAAACTCCTAGATATCTTTCAATATCTTTTTCCGTTTTTATTGTATTGTCTAAATATTCCATAAGAAATACAACGAATAAAATTAACATCGCTCCCAATATACCAGCAATAATAGTATTCATAACCTTATTTGGTTTTATTGGGTTCACTGGTAATCTTGCATAATCTACCACAGCCACATTTTCTATTTTTGTAATTCTAGTGATTTCAAGTGTAAACTCTTCTACTAAAGTATTAGCTATATCCATAGCTAATTGTGGATTAGTATTTTGAACTGCAATTTTCAATATTTGAGTATCTTTAACTGGCGATACAGATATTGTTTTACCATTAAGCTCAACAAGATTTAGTGATTTCATAGTATTATCAAGAACTGTATTTGATTTTGCCATTTCAGCATATGTATAAATTAAACTTTTCCCTAAATCAACATCACTCTTGTTTATTGCTTCACTAGAATCCTTACTTTGATTTACTATGAGTGTTGTTGATGATTCATATACAGGATCTATAAAATATATGCTTATAATTGCACCTATTGCAGCAAATATAACCGGAACAATCAATATGAGCACTATATATTTTTTAATTATCCGAATAATATCCCTTAGTTCAATAACCTCATACTCTTCATTTTCGTACATGCCTAGAAACTCCTTTTAATGATGGAATTTAAATAAATTTAATTTATATTCCAAATGTTTATTAGTTACTATTTCATAGGTATGATATCAATAAATACTAAATCTAAATATTTTTGACACATTATTCTATAATATAGATAATCTATTATTAAATATTAACCTTTTTACTAGGATTTGTCAATGAACAAATATTGTAATTTCATTGTCTATGACCTACTTTACAATGTTTTTACTCTAATCTTAACATTTTGTATCCTACATTTTTTATTATTGTATATTTTTTCCTTTGTTCCTTAATAAAAAAATAATTTCATATAGTGTTATTCCAACCATTGCACCAAAGCTATCTATAATTACATCTTTAACCTGACCACCTCTCCCAGGTACAAACAATTGATGAATTTCATCACTAGAAGCATATAATATACAAAATATAATAGAATAGCACAATATTTTATTATTTTTATACCCGCATTTTTTAAATGCATTCATTACTAAAACACCTAATATTAAATACTCAATAAAATGTCCTAATTTCCTAACAATATGATTTAATTGTATTCCTTTATCAGCAACAGTGCTAATTTCAATATCAAGGGGAACTACTCTACTTATTGTATCTATAATTATTTTTGTTACATCCTTACTTAGACCATTAGATTGAGAAGCAGGTTGAGCTGATAAACTGAATATCAATAACATCCAAATTATAACTGGTATCCAATAGATTATTGCATTACTTAATTTTTTATTATTTGACATTACTTTGATTATCTCCTACTAATTCTATTTGGCTTCAACCACTATATTTATCACTCACAAACGTTAGTGTTACTACATTCTATCATATTTAAACACAATTGTCAAAATTAAAGAGAAGCTTCAACACTAATAAATAACCTCCTCTAAATATTTTCTAAATTACATCTGTTGAGAATAAACAACAAAACGAATATTATATAATAACACAAGTCTATTTTTGAGTTATATATTAACTTGACACCATTACTTACTTCTTATACAATTTTAATATTGAATATTTAACATGTAAGGAAAATTTTATGTAGTTTTAAATGTTAAGTTATAAAAATAAATACTATCAAAAGAAGGGATAACAATATTATGAAAAAAGAATTTCACAAAGATAACAGAGAAACACTTTATAAAAGTCTAGAATTTGGCTCACTTGTCATTCTCTTTAGCGGTCAACCAATAAGAAAAACTAGTGATGAAGACTATCCATTCTTCTCCAACCGTAATTTTGTTTATTTAACCGGTATAGAACAACATAACAGTATACTCTTATCTTCAGTGCAGGAAAGTGAAACTAAAGAGATATTATTTTTATTACAGCCTGATCCTCATGCAGAACGTTGGAACGGAAAAAGACTGACAGAGACAGAAGCATATGAAGCATCTAATATTGAGACAATAAAATATATAAATGAATTTAAAGATTTTCTAAACAAAACAATATCCTCTAATAAAATTCAAAATATTTATCTTGATTTTGACAAAATAAGAAATGACGAACCAGCTAGTGAAGCTTATAAATTAGCAGAATACATTAAAAGCACATATCCATTTATTATACTTAAAAACATTCAGCCACAACTTAAAAAACAACGAACTATCAAAAAACCATGTGAAATTGAAGCAATCAGAAAAGCAGAAAAAATTACCAGAGATGGTATTCTTGCAATGATGAAATCATCAAAACCAGGTATGTACGAATATCAATACAAAGCTGAATTCGACTATGCCCTTGCACAGCATGGAGTATTGACACCTGGATTTCCATCAATTATTTCAGCTGGAAATAATAATTTTTGTATTCATTACTATTCATACCGCGGACAAGCGAAAGATGGGGATATGATTTTAAACGATGTTGGTGCATGCTGGGAAAATGAAATCAATGATGTATCCCGCGGCTGGCCTTGTAATGGTAAGTTTAATAAAAAACAGAAATTGCTATATCAATGTGCATATAATACTTCTGAATATATGTTTCAAACACTTAAGCCAGGTATACCTATGGCTGATGTAGATTTGATGATTCGTAAATATAATTTTGAGCAATTAAAGAGTATAGGCCTTTGTAATAACTACGAAGAAGTTGGCAAATATATTTGGCATGGTGGAGCTCATCATATTGGGTATGATGTACATGATTTAGTAGACAATACAATGCCATTAACTCCAGGAATGGTTTTTTGTGTTGACGTAGGTATATATTGTGAAGAATGGGGTATTGGTTTCCGCTTAGAAGATAACTGTTTGATAACTGAAACTGGCTGTGAAAATCTATCTGCATTGATTCCTAGAAGTATAGAAGATATTGAAACCATTATGGCCAAAAAATAACTATACTATAATTTTATCACACTAACTTACTATCTAGCAAAAATTTATCTACTTTAAGCATTGAATAAAATACCCAAAGTATTTACAAAAACTTTATTCTTGATAAAGTTTTTGCAAATACTTAATCCCTTTAAGAACATATCAATTAAAATTATAAAATTATATCATCAGGAGTTGTGGTCTTATAATATTGAAATAATTCTGCTTTGATTATAACTGTATTTGCCGGAACAGGCTCCTGAATAATTGCAGCTTTTAGTTTCATACCTAAAATTCCTGTTGCTTTTTCAGTACCTACTATGAATCCTATGCAACTACTGTTATGAACAGGCTTTGATTCAAGATAGCTCTTTGTATAGAATTGAAGGGAAATACACTCCTCGCATTCATATTCAACAATAGGATAACACATACCCTTGGGACAGATTTCTAAAAATCTCTCTTCAAAATCCTTTTTTACTGCAACAATTTGTTCTCTAGTCATTTGCTTTAGATGATTAGGATCTGATAAATTTTTTTCCATATCAACCCACATATCCATAAGATAAACCCTGTTTATTTGTACCCAATGTTTTTCATTTGTTTCTTTATTTTTAAACCATAATTTTTTAGGATATTCTCCGTTTACTGTTAATGTAACTGGTTGTTCTACTAAGTGTGAAGTACTGTCCTTTCTCATGATAAAACGTATCTGGGGACTATTTTCAAAGTCCGGAATTTTAGTAAAATCGCCAATCAATTCAAGACTAGTCAAAAATAGCATATCTATATCTTGATAATCGATACCTTCTGGATTCCAACCATTTCTTAATAGTTCCGATAGAAATAAAACACTCTCCCCATCCTGAACATTAAGTCGGTTACCCTCCGAGCCACTTACTTCAAATTCTATATCTCCAATAAATACGCCTTTTATAGGTCTAAACAGTTTAGTAACTCTATCTCTACCTTTCATCATAATTCTATTAGTTTCATTTTCATTTGTAACATCACAAATTTCTGATATTTCTCTCTCTTCAATTTGTTGTCGATAATGCTCATCATATTCTATTATAATAAGGTGTAATTTCAAACCATATCTCACTATCCCTGTAATATTACAAATAACACCATCAATTATTGCATTTTTACCAATTATTTTCATTTCATCTATTCTGGATAATAGCTTTTGTAAGTTTCTAATATTCATTATTGACTCCTGACCTACTCTCAATGGCACCTTATTTTTTTAAAAATAAATCCTTCGTTTTTAAACCGTTCTTTTTAACAGCTTGACGCCACCCCATCTCACCGCCAATTTTATATGCTATTCTTGGAATTCCAGGTGAAGTATATATTTCATCTGAAGATTTGCATAATAGAATATTTCTTGCCAATGCAGTTAATGTATTATGTACGTTTTTCATTGGTCCTTGGCTGTCATTAGATTTATCAAGCATCGCCATCATTCCTCCACCGCCAATACCAATTCCTTGCCCCCATTTAACATTTGCTTTCTCAGCCCAATTCTTCATCATTTCTATGGATATTGCAGCTTGTTTTCCTTCATAAAATCCAATATTAACAATAGTATAAACATATATTTCATTGTCTAAAGAACTTAAATATTTTTCCATGTGATATAAACAACTTAATAAGTGAGAAGGAATTCCATCAACATATAGAGGAAAAGCAAATACAATTACATTACACTTTAATAACCGTTCTAAATCGCCATTGCTTATTTCAGTTGTTCTAAATACGTATTCCTCAATAATATTATTATCTTGAAGTCTTGATTTTAATGAACTCAGAATATTTCCCGATGAACTATGTTTGAATTTGGGGCTTCCGTTTATCAGAGCTATTTTCATAATGCAACTCCTTCCAATTCTTTAACAGAATTAATATCTTTAACAAATATTACATTCTTAATATTACATACAAAATTTAATGCATTTGCTTTAACTAATTTTTCTGCCGTTATTTTTTCTTTTTCAGTTATATTTTTACCATAAAAATATACACTCATATCAAAATGATTTTCATATCGTTGTTTATGATGCAATTCATTATTTCTTACCTCAAAGTACGGATGTATGTATGAAATGCTCCTATCCATTATGTTTTTAACAAAAGGACTGTATCCTCCATAAAAGCATTCGCTTACAATAATTAATTCGTTGCATTTTGAAAGATATTCACCCATTTTGCTATAAGCATCATCAATAACACATTCACCAGGTTTTTTTACCCAGCATCCAAAACACCCTATACAATTATGAATTGTTTTATCATTATCAATAACTTTTAAATCATTCCCAACAACCCCAGACAAAGAATTAAATTCTTCTCTGCTTAAATCATGAATTAATAATTTCACTACATCACTCCCAATCTCATATTTGAATGAATATACTTTTGATAGCTAATTTTATAGCCATTTCTTTATTATTTGTTATTACTCATAATAGACACTTACACTGTTTTTATTCCTTTCCTACCCTTGAAATTTTCCTTACTTGTCTATCTAAATGTTTTGTTATACTTTTATAAATTATATCATTAATATGGAAAAATTTCAAATATTAACTAATAAAATCCGAATACACGGGGGAAGACACGGGGAAGACACGGGGACGCTTCACCTGTCTTGTTTCATGACAAACGAAACGTCCCCCTGTCACCCCTGTCAATTAGTTTCCCATCTGCGTCCTTTATATCTAATTGTAAAAAATATAGTCCTTGCTATCCAGTCAACAATCATAGCTACCCAAACACCAAACATGCCAAAGCCCATATATTTAGCAAGTATAATTCCAAATCCTACTCTAAAAATCCACATTGAACCTACACCAACTATCATTGTGTAGCGAACGTCATTTGATGCTCTAAGTGTATTTGGCAGTGTAAATGCTAAGGGCCAAATTATACAAGTGTTGACGCTATGAAATATAATAACTTGTTTAGCCATTGCTGCTGTTTCCGCTGACAAATTATAAATTTCCAAAACATAAGGCAAAACAAGTACTATCCCTATATTTAAAAGTATTGATGCAATATATGTATACTTAAGAAGCTTTTTTGTATAATGTCTTGCCATCTCATAATCGCCTGCTCCTACACATCGGCTTACAACAGTTATAAGTCCTAATCCTACTGATGCACCTGGTAAAATTTCAAATGAAGCAATTGTATTTCCAACAGCATTCGCTGTTATTGAAGCTGTCCCAAATCCAGCAACGATACTTAAAAGCAAAATTTTACCTAACTGAAACATGCTGTTTTCCACTCCATTAGGGATACCTATATGTAGTATATCCCTAACCATTTTTTTATTGTATCTGTACTTAAATGGCTTGCTTATATGAATTAACATGCTATCATTTTTAAGAAAACCAACAATCAACAATGCTGCTACTGCTCTAGAAATTAAAGTTGGAATAGCAGCACCTTCAACCCCCATATGCAATCCGTAAATTAATATAGCATTTCCAATTACATTTATGGCATTCATAATAGTAGATACAACCATAGTTATTTTCGAATTGCCCATTGCTCTAAACAATGCAGCACCACTACTGTATAGTGCTATAAATGGAATACTTGAAAAAACAATAAGAAGATATTTTTCAGCATAATTAGCAACATCAACATCTATATTTCCAAATACAACATTTAAAATAAAACCTCTACCAATATACATTAAAACCATTATAATTATAGAGATAAATGTTACAAATACCAGCAACTGATTACCTGACTCATTTGCTTTTTCTAATCGTTGTTGTCCAATATATTGTCCAGCAACTACAGCGCCACCTGTAGCTAGGGCTGCAAAAATATTTATAAGCAATATAATTACTGAATCTACGAGAGACACAGCAGACATTGCACTTTCACCTACACTTGCAACCATAATAGAGTCTGCCAATCCTACAGACACTGCTAAAAACTGTTCCACCATCAGTGGAAATATGAGTGCCATCAGATCCCTATTATTAAAAATATGACTTTCCTTTAATTCTACTTCCATGCCGTTTCCTTTCTAATACATCAAATCGCACTATCATTATACGATTAGCATAGAATAAATTCAACTTAAATAATCATTCAATAATACATAAATATATTTGAGTCATTAAATAGTTGTGGTATAATTTCATATATAATTTTGAGGAGACATTATGAAAAGGATTATTTACATTTTGAAAACAGAAACATTCTTAATTATATCTTTTATTGCGGCATTAATTACATCTTTTTATGTAAAACCATCAATGGATTATCTGGAATATATAGACTACAAGGTGCTAGCAATTTTATTTTGCCTTATGATTATTGTTGCGGGTCTTAAAGATATAGGGTTATTTAATGTTCTTGCTCAAAAGATGACAACTGGTTCAACAAATACTAGAGGACTTTTCTTAAGTCTTATAATGATTTGTTTTTTTAGTTCAATGCTTGTTACAAATGATGTAGCATTAATTACATTTGTACCATTTTCTATATTAGTTCTTACAATAACTGAACAAAATGATAGAATGATTTTTGTTATAGTAATGCAAACTGTTGCAGCAAATTTAGGAAGCATGCTTACACCAATTGGCAATCCACAAAACCTTTATCTTTTTTCTTATTATGAAGTAAGCTCAGCTGATTTTTTTAGAATAACTATCCCTATATCATTAATTGGATTTATATTGATATTTGGTATATCTGTTTTTGGAAAACACGAGCAAATTAATGTAAAATTTAAATTAAAAGAAAAAATAGCCAATAAAAATAGGCTATATATGTTTATATTTTTGTTTATATTAAGCGTTTTTGCTGTCTTTAGAATTATTGATTATAAAACTATATTTGCTGGAGTATTTACTACAGTTTTATTTGTTGACAAGAACTTATTTAAAAAGGTAGATTATAGTTTATTAGTTACATTTATTTTCTTTTTCATTTTTACGGGCAATATTGTAAATATAGAACCAGTACAAAATTATTTATCTAATTTAATAATGAATCACGAACTTATTTATTCTGTTGCATTAAGCCAAGTTATAAGCAATGTTCCTGCTGCTGTTCTTTTATCAAGTTTCACTGAGAATTATAAATCTTTAATAATTGGAACTAATATCGGCGGACTTGGAACCTTAATTGCATCCTTAGCAAGTTTGATTTCGTACAAGTTTTATATTAAAACTGAAAATTCCAAGCCCTTAAAATATCTAATTACTTTTAGTTTAATAAATATTTTAATGCTTTTAATTCTTTTGCCATCATCATTGTTTATGTAAAACATGAGAACACGGGGACACGGGGACGTTTCACCTGTCTTGTTTTATTGCCCTTTCGACTATTGCTTTTCCTACTCCAAACACCCTACTCAATTGTCGTATGCTTGAACACTTTTTATTATATATGTCATTAATAATTTTATTTCTCTCACTAATTGGTAATTCACCTATATTACTTATGCAATATTCTTTGCAAATTATATCCTTTATTGTATTATCATTAAAGTTACTTACCACCTTATATTCTAAACATTCATCTTCATTGTAAGAATTCATGAAATTAACAAACTTCTCATATGTATCAAGATATTCCTTTATAACTTCTCCACTAATATTAGTATACTTATCATTATAAAATAAATAATACCCGTAATAACTGCTCCACCTGTAGTCTTCAATTTTTTTTACCATTTTTGCATTGACTGGGTTTTGATGAATATATCTTAGCACTGTAAGAAAGTATCCTTCTGTTTCTACACACTCGCTTAAATATCTATTTTGAAACAAGTGACCTGTCCTTTCATATTTTTTATTATGCCAGCCAACATATCCTACAGTTATACGTTTGATACTCGTTCCAATTTCTTCACTTTCTTTTATTAACATATGTATATGATTATCCATAAGGCAATAACCATATAATTCAAACTTCCCAGCTTCCTTGGCTTTATTGATACTTTCTAAAAATTTCATTTTATCTTCATTTTCTAAGAATATATCTCTTTTGTCAATTCCTCTTAGCATAATATGATATATCCCAGTAATACTTTTCTGCCTTGATGATCGTGGCATATTAAAAGCACCTCACTTGTACTATCATAGTAGTTTGACAAAATAAAATAACGTTATCAATATTGTAGCTTGTTATTCATTGAGTGTCAATGTATAAAATATTTAAATAACAAGACAGATGAAACGTCCCCCTGTCACCCCTGTCACCCTGTCACCCCTGTCACCTAGTTGTTTGCATACAATACCTCACCCAAGTTTTTAATTATTTGTTGAACGGCTATGTCAACGGACTCTTTTGATGTTGCAAGATTCATACGTATACAAGAACCATAATCACCATTTACGCCAAACCAATCACCATAATCGAATGCCAATTTGCATTCATGTTGCATAAACTGCTTTATTTCAGAAGAATCTAAATAATATTCGAAATTTAACCACAATAAATATGTTCCTTCTAGAGGTGACACTACAACATGTGGCAGATTTTCTGAAAAACTACTTTTAACATATTTGTAATTCTCATAAATTACTTGCTTAACTTCTTCAAACCAAGCTCTTCCATATGTATATGCAGCCTCCACAGCAACATATCCTAATAAATTTCCGGAAGAAATACGTATTCTGGAAGTAAATTCATCATATTTTTTTCTTGTAATTTCATTTGGAATAATCACAAATGAATTTTGACAGCCGGCCAAATTAAACGTTTTAGTTGCAGTAGTTAACGTGATTAGCATGTCATTGAAATCACCCACATTTGCTGATGGAATATGAACGTTTTTTGAAAATGTAAAATCTTGATGTATCTCATCTGATATGACAAAAACATTATGTTTTTTACATATTGATAATAAAGTATTTAGTTCATTATGGTTCCAAACACGTCCTACAGGGTTGTGAGGAGAACATAAAATAAATAATTTAACATCATTTTCAACAATTTTATTTTCAAAATCATTGAAATTTATTGTATAGCATCCGTTTGAATCAATTAAATCACAAGTTATCAATGTTCTTTCATTGTTTTTTACAGCTTCTAAAAATGGATAATATACCGGAGTCAATACAATAACAGATTCAAATCGTTTAGTCATAAATTGTACAATCCAATTTATAGCAGGTACAACACCGGGAGAAAATCTAATCCACTCTTTCTGAATATTGCTAGAATGATAGGATTTTTGCCAGTTAATAAATGAATCATAATAGGATTCTGGAACACCATAATATCCAAGCACCCCATTTTTTGCATAATCAGCTATTGCATTTGAAACGCAAGTTGGAGGTTGAAAATCCATATCAGCAATCCACATGGCATGAAGGTTTTCCTCACCAAACATTTGAAATTGATAATCCCATTTTTTACTATTCGTATTTTTTCTATTTTTGTATACAACATGTTCCATTTGTTTTCTCCTTTATTATAGCGTTATAACAATCAAGGACAGCAAAACGCAAATTCATACGTATTGCTATCCAATCATTGCAAAACAACTCTATTATTTTATTATCCAGCATTACAACGATTTTGAAATTTACTTAAGAACTGCTTAGTTCTCTCATTTCTCGGATTGTCAATGACCTCTTTTGCCAGTCCCTGTTCAAGTATAATGCCTTGATCCATAAAGCATACTCTATCAGAAACAGTTCTTGCGAAATCAATTTCATGGGTAACAATCAACATAGTTTTTCGTTGTTTAGCTAATTCCTTAATTAACCCTAGAACTTCATTCACTAGTTCTGGATCTAAGGCTGATGTAGGTTCATCAAACAAAAGTATTTTAGGCTCTAGTGCCAATGCTCGTCCTATTGCAACACGTTGTTGCTGCCCCCCCGACAGGGTTGAAGGATAATCATACTTTTTATCCAACAAGCCAACCTGTTCCAAAATTTCCAGACCCCTCTTTTCAGCATCTGATTTTTTCATTTTTTTAACTACAATTAAACCTTCTGTAATGTTTTTTAACACAGTCTTGTTGTTAAATAAATAAAATCCTTGAAATACCATTGCGGTATTTCGTCTCAACCACAGCATATCAGATTTTCGGATTTTCTTAACGTCAACAGAAAAATTCTCTATTTGAATTTCTCCTGAATCGGCCTTTTCTAAGCAATTAATACATCGAAGCAGTGTAGACTTACCTGTACCTGAAGGCCCTATAATTGATACTACTTCACCTTGCTCAATTTTAAGGTCAATACCTTTAATCACTTCTAAATCGTCATATTTTTTTTGAATATTTTTTAAATGAATCATGCTTTTTCCCCTACCGATTTGCTAAGGTTTCCTTCTATTCTCTTTTGAACAAAACCCAAAATAGATGTTATAATCCAATACATAAACAACACACATACATATGCTTCTAAATATCTGTACCCAGACGCTCCTTCAAGCTGTGCAGTTGCCATCATTTCTTTTACTCCAATAGCAAATACGAGAGATGTGTCTTTTACAATATTTATAAAGCTGCTAAAAAGTGTCGGAATTGCTACTCTAATCGCTTGAGGCAATATTATACGAAACATGGACTGCAAATAAGTCATACCTATTGATTGTGCAGCTTCCATTTGACCCTTATGCACAGAAATAACTGCCGCGCGCAAAGATTCTGCCATATATGCCGAACTAGCCAAACTTAAAATTGCCAATGCCGCGTGAAATGACGATACTTTTAAAATTAAATCCGGAAATAATGGGATAATTCCAAAGTAGAAGCAAAATAACTGAGCCATCAAAGGTGTACCTCTAAAAAAAGATATGTACAATTTAAAAAACTGGCTTAAAACAGGTACCTTAGCATAAATAATAACCGCTATGAAAAATGCTAACGTAAATCCGCACAGTATTGCCAAGGCTGACAGTTTCAAGGTAACACCACTGTATTTAAACATAATTGGTACTAATTTTATAACAAAATTAAAATCAAAATTCACATATTTCACCTAATTTTCTGGTTTAGTTGTATCTATTTTGAACCACTTACTTGATAGTTCTGATAGAGTTCCATCTTCTCTCATGGCTTTAATTGTTGCTGTCACTTCTCCGGAAAGTTTTGTGCCTGCATCATCTTTTCTAAACGGATAAGCATTAACCTCATACACAAGTTTTTCATTTAGTTGATGAAGAGCCAATTTATTAGTTTCAATTGTTGTCTTTGTTTTAATTTCACCTTGCCATAAAGCCGCAAGACGACCTATAACTACTTCATTTTCAATTGATGCTCCGTCAAAAGTAACAATATCAAAGTTTAGTCCATATTTATCGTTAATTTCTCTTAAAGTAGCTTCTCCATTTCCACCTAGCCAGCATCCGACTTTTAATCCGTTTAAATCATCTTTTGTTTTATAAGTACTATCATCTTTTACAAACAAATCATAATAGCTATATGCATAAGGTTCAGAAAATAAATATTTTTCCTCCCTTTCTGGAGTTATTGACATTTGATGTGCAACTGTGTCAATTTCACCAGCATCAAGCATACCAACAAGACCGCTGAATTTTCCTAATTTAAATTCCAATTCATAATTATTTCTTTTTGCTATTTCATTCCATACATCAATTTCAAATCCTTTTACTTCATCATTTTCTTGGTAAGCCCATGGGTTATATGAAGCTGATGTACCAACAACTACTTTTGTCTTATCCATTTCAGGCTCTTTTGCATCGGCAGGTTTCTCTGCATTTCCACAAGCGGATAAAGCAACTACCATAATACAAACTAACAAAACCATACCTATTTTTTTACAATTCATAATTTATACTCCCCTTAGTTTTATATATAATATACATATTAGAGGTTATCTTTATATACAAAATTTGTCAAATTCATATTTTCTATATATTCGATATAAAATATTACTTTATTTTATAAAGCTATTTAAATATAGTACTTTCAAATCTTTGATAGTTAAAAATTCTACAAATATAAATATCTACTAGTAAAAAAAGAGCCCACTTTGCTTCTTCGGCTAAGTGGGCTAATTGCTTTTGTCATTATTATATTTTCAGAATACCCTGCTTCAATAGATTTTTGCTTAAAGTAAATCATCAGATAAAATTACAGTCCTGCTGTTTTCATGCCATTCAACCTTATATCCAAAAGCTTCAAGAACAGACCTTAGTGGAATATAAACTCTTTGATCTAATACAACAGCACGCGTGTCCAACTCTACCTTTTTTCCATTAACAAAAATTATATTATTGTTAATTAATATCTTTATTGTAGTTTCTCCTTTTATCACATTTACTGCAGAGTTTCCTTCATCATACTCGACTGATGCTCCTATAGCCTCTAGCGCCTTTCGTAGTGGAACCATAACCCTATTTCTTTTATCTATAAATGGAGTGCCAAGACCATCATCTTTCAAAAACACAAGTTCTTTATTATTAAGTACTACAGTAATATATTTTTTAAATTCCTCTCTAGACAAGTCACTAATTCTTAACAGCAAATCATCTATCATAGAAACAACACTTGTTTCATCATTTGTATCCTCATTTACATCAAAAAGCATGACTCCCCCAGCTCTATTTAAAGCAATAATAGTTTTTTCTCGAAGGGTATTTATGCCATTATAATTGGATTCAAGTGGAGTTGTAGGGGCAAAATCTGAATAAGCATATTCTGGATTTAGTGCAACAAGGTTCCTGTATTGAAGCCAGCTTGGTTTTGCATATAGAGGCATACCCATTACGATTTTTTCCGGTGGAAGTCCTCTGAACAGCCAATATGATATAGAGTTTTCAAAGAACCATATAGGACTGTGAGCATCATTATTCATATCATATGCCATAACATTGATAAAACTAAATCTCTTTAGACATTCCTCCGTAATTACGCTCGTATCCTCCGCTGCCCAATTGGAATACCATGATCCATTAAGAGCGGCAGTCAATTCCTTCCCACTAACATTAAGAGCATCGCTCATTTCAATAACCATCTTTTCATAAACGGCTGCAGTACTTTTATTGGGGTGTTCCCAATCAAGCTCCACACCATCTAGGTTATATTCGTCTACTAAAGCACAAACATTTTCTATAAAAAATTTTCTTTTTTCATTTGATTCGGCCAACTCTCTAAACACAGGCTCCAATGGCTTACCTTCTGAAGACCATCCTCCAATAGATATGAAAACTTTTACTCCGTCATTATGAGCTTTAACAACAAGGTCTTTAAGCTGCTCCGGCTTTTTTAAATCAGCAAAGGTTCCGTCATTTTTTGGAATTAAAAAGCCATACATTATATGTGTCAATTTATCTGTTTGTACTTTTTCTATAGGCTCATTAAAATATTCATATGAATAATACCCTACAACTTTAAAATTGTTATCTTTCATCTGTTTAGCTGCTTCTTCTTCGCCAAAACAAGATGTAAGTGTACTCAACATAAAAATTGCTACTAATGTAATTAGACTTACTAACTTTATACTATTAGCTTTTAACGCTTTATTTGGTATACGAATTATCTTACCTAACAAAAATCTGCCCCAAAGTATTATCTTATTATAATTCATTCTATTTCATTCCCCCAATACAATAATGTTTTTGATACAATACAAATTATAATTAATTGCTTACACCAATCTGTTTATATTCCAATTGTATCATATGTTCCCATGCAATGATATAATAAATTATTAATGTATATTGAAAAAGCAAATCCCATAAATAGCGAGAAATTCTTAGAGATAAAAAAATATTAATTACACATTTACAAAATTTTGTCAAAACTTAAATTTCTATGATATAATAAATACAACTAATGAAACAAAGATATAAATCTTTGTCTTGATGTATTTATTGAATCGTTGTGATGCAAGCCGTTATCTGGCTTGCTTTATGATATAATTAAATATAATTTTGCCTAAATTACGATAATTTAGAAATTTGAAAGAAAGTAGAATTTAATATGAACAATTCGAATCGAAATAAAGTATTTAGTTTTAAAGATCATCTAATACAATTTGCATTAAATAATTTTCTGAATATGGACTATTATAATTTTGTCGGAATTAAAAAGACGTCAAGTTTGAGAAAAATCATAAATGAAAAGGAAATTCAAAAGTTATTAGATAGCATAATTTCAAAGATAAAATCATATAAAAATATTAATCATGAGTTAAGTATCGAAGATTCCGAAGAAATAAAAAAAATAATAATCCCTCATCTCCTTGAATTTGATAAGGGAAAATATTTTTTTGATAAGCCTTTTTTAAAGTTCTTTATAGATAAAGGATACCTTGATGTAGCAGAAGAATTTATCAATCGAGCTAAAAAGGAAGATAGCAATCTAGCCGGTGAGGAAATATTTCAAGCTATGAGAAATGTTTGGATTATGAATAGCCTTCAGATTATATGGGATATGACATTAGAATTAACACCTTCTATATATGCATATAGTATGTTATATCCTTATACAGATAATCATTTAGATAGTCCAGACATAGATTTTAAAGAAAAAAGCAAATTCAATCATAAGCTAACTAAAACATTAAAAGGTGAAAAACAAATTCCCTCTAATGCTCATGAAAATCGTGTGTTTACACTTATTCAAGATATTGAATCCCAGTACAATAGAGAGGATTTCTCACAAGTATATGAAAGCATACTATTAATTCAAGAAGCCCAGATTGAAAGCCTAAAACAAGATCAAAATGCAACTATGACAGATAATGATATCCTTCCTATTAGCTTTTTTAAAGGAGGTTCATCAGTTCTAGCAGATGCTTTTCTTGTAAAAGGTAATCTTTCAAAAGAAGAAATGGAATTTTCATTTGAATATGGGGCATTTCTTCAACTTCTTGATGACCTTCAAGATACTATTGAAGATAAAACTGAAGGTCATCAAACTATTTTTAGTATAAATGATAAAATAAATTTAGACAAAAACATAAATAAACTTATATCTTATATATTTAAAGTTAACACTCCTAACAGTGGTGATTCTCAAGCTATGGTTTTTATGAAGGAGGTAATAAGTTCATGTACACTTATTATGGTTATGGATGCAGTAGGCAGAAATCATTCTTTAGTTTCAAAAAAACTATACAAAAAATTAGAATCATATTCAAAAGTTAGGCTTTCATTTTATAAAAAAATGGAGTTACAATTAAATGAATTGAATAAAACGTTTAATACAAATAAGGTTTCTATAACCAATAGCAATCTTTGATTCTAAACTATAAGGGTATTCAATGTTAAAACAAATAAAAAGGTTATCATTAAGACGCTAAATATCGAATATAATAAAATGGAGTTTGAATAAAAATAAAATTAATGATTGCGAGTGTGAAAAATGAGGTCTAAAAAAATAATTATAATATTATTCACCTTAATTATATCAGTAATATTATTCTTTGGGTACTTTCGGGATAAGTATGTTCCTACAATGAACATAGATGATACCTGGATTAATGACTTCGGATATAGAGAGGATCAAATTCATCGACTTACCTTCAATCGGCCGGGAGATAGAAGCTGTCCTGAAATACCTGTAAATATTAATAACAAAATATATGAATTGTTACTTGATACAGGCTGTGCAGTCGGTATATTTTTTACCGATGCAATCGAAGGTGAACTTAATTATACACTTTTAGGTAAGATTGAGGCCTTAAACAGAGATGGTTCTCACCGCGGGTGGAATAAACGCATTATTATTGATGAGTTTACTGTATTTGGAGATACATATAATAACATAGAAACTACTATATCTGATTGGAATATGTATTCTTCAAAAAAGTTTAATGGAGCAATAGGTCTTGCATATTTTAAATCCAAGATAATTACACTTAATTATGCCGGATATAGGTTTGCTGTAAGCAATAATCCTATTGATTATAATAATTTAAATTCAGAAAAGTATACAGTGCTGCCATTACACAGAACAACTACTAGAAATCAGGAATCATTGCCATTCTTTGAAGCAGAGTTAAGTGGGGAAAAGGTCATCGTATATTTGGATACAGGTAAAAACTATTCATATTTATATAATCCTTCTGTTACAAGTATTATGGCTGATAAACCGAATAATTTTACTGATGTACAAATTAAAATCGGTAGTATTGAAATGACGCTAAGTGAGGTAGTCGAAATAAATAATATGGCTCAGGCAGAAGGGTTGCCACATCCTACGATGATTGAATTGAATTCTGACCAATTATGGAAAAACAATTTATTGGTGACTTTTGATTTGATTAATCAAAAGATAATTTTCCGTAAATTGGCTAAGTAAAAAAACAGGATATTTCATACTCCCGGTCACACACCTGATAGTACCCAAAGTATTTCATTTCACATTTATTTTAGATAAAGTTTTTGTTAGTTTATAAATAAAAGCTCCATGATAAAATATTTGTTTGCATCTTCATCCATTATTTTAATATTCTACTAATTTAAGTTAACAAATGATTAAATTTATATTCAATTATTTTGTATTATGGTATAATAAGTATTGACTAAATTAAATTTTAAAGAGGTAAATTATGATTCAGGATATAGAGCCAAAAATATTTAATAATAATTTTAAAAATAAACCAGCCGAGTTAAAAGATTTATTTCTTTCATTCGACGGAGATACAGTTCTTGTCAGAGAAGATAAGGACAAACTCTGGTACCCTTCATTTTATGACTATGCGATAAAATTTCCACATCTCATTGATAATGCAAAGTTTCTTTTTAACATAGATGAGAATAATTACTACTTAGTTAATGAAAAAGGACTAGACTCAGAAAATGGTTGGACCTATGTAACAACTAATAGATTTAGGGCAGAATCAAAATACTGGCGTTCATTTGCAGGTGCAGTCGGCTGGCAGTTGAATCGCTGGTATAGCAATCACCGTTTTTGCAGCAAATGCGGTAGCCCAACGAAAAATTCCAAAAAGGAAAGGTTGCTATATTGTGAATCTTGCGGGTTTCAAGTATATCCTACCATATCTCCATGTGTAATAGTTGCTGTTCACGATGGTGAGCGCCTGCTTTTGACCAAATATGCTGGACGAGCATATACTAAATATGCACTTATTGCTGGCTTTGCTGAAATAGGAGAAAGTTTAGAACAGACCGTACTCCGTGAAGTTAAAGAAGAAGTAGGCCTTAATGTTAAAAATCTCAAATTTTACAAAAGCCAACCATGGCCGTTTACAGATACACTCCTTGCAGGATTTTATGCTGAACTGGATGGAGATGATACTATAACACTTCAAGAAGATGAACTAGCCCTAGGAGTGTGGTTAAATAGAAAAGACATCCCCCCTGCAGAATTAAATATAAGCCTAACAAGCGAAATGATGGAATCATTCAGAACAGGAGCAGTTGAGTTATAAATCAGTAATTCAACTGATACATACAATTAATGGTAGGATAATTGAATGTCAATTATCCTACCATTTTAATTTGAAAAAATTTCATCTTGTAGATATTAAGTTTTTTTATCTATGAGTCAGGGTCTTGGATCTTACTAATATTATTTTATTGTTTATTTAAATTCTTGACTCACTTGTATAGGTTAATAATCTATTTAACGGAACTCATCATATTATTTAACTCATCCGCAAGACTAACAATCTCTTGCAGTTGCCTCTGTCACCTGCCACCCTATCATCGACTCTTAAATATAGACATTTTTTCAATACGATCAAATGCTTCTTTCAGACCTTCAATACCTACTGTACAAGCAATCCTTATATAACCTTCACCGCAATTACCAAACGCATCACCGGGAAGCACTAGGACATGTGCGTCATTAAGAATCATGTCTGCAACCTGAGTCGATTTAAGCCTTGTATCCTTAATATTAATAAAAAGATAAAATGTTCCGCTAGGAGAAAGGACGGACATATTAGGTATTGAATTAATCCTGTTTGCTGCATAAAATACTCTTTTTTCATATTCATCTTTCATGGCTGGTTGTATTTCATTTCTATGTTCAAGCGCATAAAGAGCAGCCCGCTGAGATATAGAAGGTGCTGTAAACACTACATTTTCATTTATCTGCTGAATAGTACGTATTATATAATCAGGAGCAATAACTTGACCTACTCTCCACCCTGTCATCGTATAGTCTTTTGAAAAGCTATTAATTATTATTGTCCTTTCCTTCATTTCTTCGACTTCTATCATAGACATAAATTTGTTTTTGAAAGAATAAAGACCATATATTTCATCAGAAATTACCAAAAGATCATGCTTCTTTGCAATTTCAGCAATGTTAAGCATAGTCTCACGAGTAAAGCAATTTCCCGAAGGGTTACTAGGAGTATTTATTATGATAGCTTTGGTTCTTTCAGTAATAAGTTTCTCTAACCTTTTTACATTAATCTGAAAATTCTCTTCTTCATACGTATCTAATACAACAGGAATCCCTCTTGCCAGTTCTATTTGTTGCGGATAAGGAGTAAAATATGGTGAATGTATAATGATTTCATCCCCATCATCTGTTATAGCTTCAAGGGCAAGATACATACCCAGGCATGCACTGGCAGTAACCATTATTTCCTCATCACATACTTCAGCTTCAAACTCCTCCTTGTAATATTTTGAAATCGCCTCTCTAAGTTCAGGGTCACCTCTGAAATCAGAATATTTAGTATGACCATTCATGGCATCAGCAAAAGCAGCCCTAATTATCTTCTCGTTTGTAACTAAATCTGGATCTCCCAAACTTAAATTGATTACGTCGTCAAAGTTTTTAGCCAAAACATCTGATTTCCCCATTGCCGTACTTTGATCCTTCCAATATCTTTTTGCGATGAATTTATGTTTCATTTTTACGCCTCCATTTTTATAAAACTTTTATTACATTACTAATAGCAATTAACATGCCAAATAAATAAATCCCAGTTTTTCAATATTTCATTAATAATAGATTTCAAAACGAGAACTAAAAAAGCCATAATTCTTATTTTGAGAAATATGGCTACATATTTTTAAGTTTCCTATACAAAGTAGATTTGCTAATTCCCAGTACTTGTGCTGCCTTTTCTTTCCCCTCCAAAGTCTCTCCATATACTCTAAGAGCTTCCCTTATATACTCATATTCAACATATTTCAATGGTCTAAGCTGCAGGCTGTTTCCATTCTGTTCTTTCATATTTAAAACCCTTTTAGGCAAATTATTAACTGTTATATATGAATTTGTAGAAATATTGACAGCATATTCTATAGCATTTTGAAGCTCTCTGATATTGCCCGGCCAATCATATTCATAAAGCGCATTCATAGTTGCCTTGTCAAATCCAAATATATCTTTATGAAGTGCCTTTGAGTATATTCTTAGGAAATGCTCGGCCAGTACTTCTATGTCGGCACGTCTTTCTTTCAAAGTAGGAATCCGTATAGGTATCACATTCAGCCTATAATAAAGGTCTTCTCTAAACTGCCCATTTTGCACAAGTATCTCCAAATCTCTATTGGTTGCTGCTAATATTCTGACATCTATGTTAATCTCTTTATTACCACCAATCCGCTGTATTTTTTTATCCTGTAGAGATCGAAGTAATTTCGCCTGAAGATGAATAGGAAACTCACCTATCTCGTCCAAAAACAGTGTTCCTTTATCTGCCAGTTCAAATTTTCCAATCCTGCCACCCTTCATCGCTCCCGTAAAAGCACCTTCCTCATAACCGAACAGTTCACTTTCAATAAGGTTATCTGGCAATGCAGCACAATTAATTGCAATAAAAGGGCCACTTGAACCTTGACTAGCGGTATGAATAGCCCTTGCAAAAATTTCCTTCCCTGTTCCACTTTCTCCCTGTATCAATATAGTAGAATTCCCCTTTGCAAACTGTCTGGCGCACTTTTTTACTTCCATTATTTCACGACTTCTACCTAGGATGTACTCAAAGGGCATATTACAACTATTATTTTGCAATCTTTTTACTGTTTCCTGAAGTTCAATGGTTTTACTCTCTTCTTTAAGTTTCATTATGAGAAGTTCTGACATCCTGTGTGTAAATTCAATAAAATCACTATTTTTCTCTATAAGTCGCTTAACATCTTCTTTTTTATGTGCATAAATTCCAATACCACCCAACACTTCACTATCATTTATTATTGGTATAGATATCATAGCATTAATATCACACTTTCCTTTGGAATGGCAGTTTTTGCATCCATGAAAATTATTTTTGCTGTCTTCAGTGATAAGCATCTTCCTGCTTTTTATCGTTTCCGCAAGCATAGAATTCTGAGTTAGTTTGGAAAATTTCTCACAGTTAATTGTACCGTTTTTACTGTCTCCAATTATCTTGCAATTAGCATTACTTATCAGAACCTGCATTTCTGCAACTGTACTAATTATCACAGCTGTCTTCTGAACATATTCCTTTATATTTATCAGATCCATAATGCACCTCAATGATTATAAAGGCTGCCCAAGGCAGCCTTTATATAATATTTAATTAATTCTATCAGTCAGAAAGAAGTTTTGCAATACCTATTTATATTCTCTAAATGCGAACGTTGGAAAATCTGCATCTACAAAGTATTCCTTATAAAGCTGTCCTGCTGTTCCAATATCAGTTGAGCCCATTCCTATAATACATGCACAGATAATTTCGTCATCATTTTCACGACCATTCTTATTCCCTACAACAATGTCAGGCATTTCTGCGTGTACATTTTTTTCAGTGATTTTTCCATTATGCACAAGTTTCAGCAATTCGCCTCTGTGTGCATTTTGTGCCCAGTTATCTACGACAAGCTTGTCACATTTAAGAGGAATATTTTCATCAAGCTCCTGAAATGAACCTAACGAAAGTACAGTACAACCTTTCTTCAGCCAATCAATCATTACAAGTGGTTCATTTGCTATAGTTACTGTAATAATAATATCAGAACCAACGCAGCATTCTTTATTGGTTTTTACAGGTGTTACTTTAATGCCTAGTTCTGCATTAAGCTCTTCAGCACATTTTACTGCTGCATCCCACTTAATATCAGATATCTTTATCTCTTCCAAGTCACATGCTTCAGCTATAGCCCTTGCATTCATTCTACCTTGTACTCCAGCACCAATAATTCCTGCAACTTTACTATCTTTTCTAGCCAGATATTTTGCAGCAACTCCAGCCGAAGCGCCAGTTCTGATATCCGTAATAAAACTTCCGTCCATGATTGCAAGAATCTCTCCAGTTCTTGCTTCATTAAGTATTATTACTCCTCCTATATATGGTATACCTTTTTTATAATTATCATTAAATCCCCATACCCATTTGATTCCAGAAATATCTACATCTTCCCCAATATATGCGGGCATTGCATTATATGATCCTCCGTATGGAGGCCAGTCATTTCCTTCACCAGTGTCAAGTGTAATTTTTGCTGGCATATTAACTTGATTATGACCATGTGCTTCATATACCTTTTCTACAAGATCAATTGATTTCTTCATACTTAATACTTTTTCTACATCTTCTTTTGTAATTAATTTTACATTATTCATTATTTTTATCCTCCTTTAGAATGGTCCATATCCGGTTATTACTGCAATCGCAAGAATTGCAAATACCCATACCGACCATTTCATTACTAATGTGAATGCGAATTTAAACCATTTTTTAAAAGATACACCTGCAAGTCCAAGCGATGCCATCAATATTGGATGTACTGGTGTTATCATATTCCAATATCCATCACCGCACTGAAAGGCAAGTACTGCTGTCTGTCTGGTAATGTGAAGAACGTCTGCTAAAGATGACATAATAGGCATTACAACAACTGCTTGTCCTGATGACGAAGGAATTATGAAATTTATAATACCCTGAGAGACATACATACCCCATGCAGCAAAAACACTGTTCATATGACTTAGTGGTATTGAAGTCCAATATACTATAGTATCCAGAATATTACCATTTTGAAGTACTATCAAAATTGCTCTTCCGAAACATACCAACATAACTGCCATAGTGATATCTTTACAACCTGCAAGAAATTCATTAATGGTATGGTCAAAATTCCCTTTGAAATATATCATCCCTATAATAATTCCCATAACAAAGAATAGTCCTGCTAACTCAGCCAAATACCAATCATATTTAATGATTCCAAATACAAGTATTACTATAGTAATCACAAGAACCAACAATATTAATATGTCTTGTCGACTGAATTCTCTGTCATCAATTTCCCTTAAATTTTCTGGTAACTCGCTAATATCAACGCGCTGCCCGCTTTGCTTGAATTTTTTGCCATGACGTATTGTATGATGAATTGCTATAATCAAGGCTCCAACCCCAAGCAAAATCCTTAGCCCTATCCCTGAAAAAAGTGGAAGATTACATACACTTTGTGCTATTCCAGTATTAAAAGGATTTAATGCTCCTGCAGAATAACCGCTATATAGCCCTACAACTGCCATAGATACACCTACAACAGGGTCGAACCCCATCTTTACAGCAATGGGAACAAGTATGGCAACCAAAGGAATTATTTCCTCCCCCATACCATAGGACATTCCGCCAATAAAAAACGCTGTCATGATAATAATAATTAGGAAATTTTCTTTGCCATGGTATCTGCTTATCAGTTTATTTAACCCTGCAGTAATTGCTCCTGATTTCGTCACAATACCAAAAGCGCCTCCTACGACAAATATGAACCATGCTATATCAGATGCATCCAGCATCCCATTATATACTGATTCAATAAGTCCCATTAAGCTTGTAGGATTTGATTCCGTGCTTTCATACGTATCTGCTACAACAAGCGTTCTTCCTGTTTGCTCATTCAATGCTCTCTCAAACTGCCCTGCTGGAACAATGTAAGTAAGAGCTGCACACAATACTATAAGGATAATTAGTAAAGTTGCAGTATCAGGAAATTTTAATGATATTTTCTTTTTTTCCTCCATTTTATTCCTCCTTAGCTTTATTCTCCAAATCCCTTTTATTCAATCATGCATAATTATATATAGCATTATTCGTGCCAATTTTCAAACTGTGTATTTTCAATACTTTTGCTACTTTATTTTCATTTTGAGAATTAAAATTAGCTATAATTCCTATTTTGAGAATTATAGCTAATTTAAGATTTATGCTTTTAAAAAAGATTTAAGTTTTTACATATATAGTGTGTTTTTTAGTATTGTAACTTTAATCCCATTAAGTGTCAATGTATAAAATATTTAAATGACAAGACAGATGAAACGTCCCTCTGTCACCTGTCACCGATGAAACGTCCCTCTGTCACCCTGTCACCTTTTTATGGATTCAAACCATGACGCATAAATGAGTAATAATGTTTCAGCACGTCCTTTTTCTTTTGTAAATCATCACTATCTTCAAAAGTAAAAATATTATCAAACTCACTAAATAAATGTGTGAGTAATTGAATTGTAAAATCTATTGGATAGTTATTGTTGATGTCACCTTTATCATAAGCCTCTTTTATCATTTTTTCCAGAACATCAATCCCGGAACTACCGATATGTTTTAAAGCAGTCGTGTAAATAGGAGTGCCTTTTTCTTTTAGAAGCATCCCCCCCAGCTGATGATATTTAGGATGTTCATTGGCAAATTCGATGCTTATTTCTGTTTGATAAAGAAATTGGTCAAAAATATTTAGAGTGCTATAATCTTGATTGCTTGTACGTTCTTTAATGTATTGCCATTTTTTATTAGTGGCATCCTCAAGAAGCGCGATATAAAGCGATTCCTTATTTTTAAAGTGATAGTAAAAAACTCCTTTGCTCAGATTTGATTTTTTAATTATTGTATTTAGCGAAGCTTTTTCATAATTTTTATCAATAAATTCATCGAGTGCGGCTGTGATGAGTTGATCTCTGCGATCAAAAATTTTTGTGTTCATATATACCTCCGTTGTCTAATAATCTTCTTTTTTGTAGAATCATTTTCTTTGTAATTTCTAAACATAGGAGACAGAATTAATTATTTTTCGTCCAAATTGAGTTTATCATAAATAAAATTGTATAGCAATTATGTTTAAAATATAAATTGACAGTACAAAATGTGTGTGATATATTTATATTATAGACCGCCCGGTCTATAAAGTCAATACATGATTTGTAGAGGTGAATTTAGCCATGACACTATTATTAATTTTTCTGTAACTAAACTTAAAAAAATTTTAAATAATCACTTATGAAAATAAAGAAAGAGGTACAAAAAATGAATACGATAAATGATAATGAAATGATGAAGCGTTTTGATAAAAAAGTAGCAATTCTATTTGCAGTCTTGTCTGTAGCCTTTATATTCTTGATGGTAACAGATCATGATTTTTTTGAATGGGCATTTTCAAGACATCAAAATATCTTAAGCTGGTATATACGACCGATTTTTATGATTCCAATTTGTTATTTCGCTTTTAGGAGAAATGCAACAGGGATAAGTTCCACTATCTTTTTATTATTAATTAGTATGTTTTGGTTTCCTAAACCGGATGCAATTGATCCAAAAGTGGCAGAGTTTTTAGCTATGGAAAGAGAATATTTAACTGAAAATTGGACAGTTGCCAAAATTATTGTCACTAGTATTGTACCTACATCAATGGGACTATTAATATGGGGGTTATGGAAACGGAATATAAAAGCAGGAATTGGTGTGCTTATAGGTATAGCTGTCGGTAAAATTATCTGGAGTGTCGTTGAAGGTGGGGCATCTGGAGCAAAGGTTATTGTTCCCGCAGTTGTAGGTCTTGGAATATGTATAGTAGCAATTGTTTGGTGGTATAGAAAAAGATATTTAAAGTCATAAAGAATGTAATTTAATAAATATGCTAAACTTTTATTCTAGTCTATATTAATAATGAATGGAGCTCAACATGAAAAAGTATTGATTGCTATAGTTGGAAAGTATCATGAATATTCATATGATAGAAGGAGGGAATTGCTATGAATGTGAGAAGAGCTAAACAAGCGGATGTTTTAAGCATATACAATTTAATTACGGAGTTAGAGGAAACGATGCTCGACATTAAGGTTTTTACTTCAATGTATTTAGATAATATTTCTAATTCAAACATATATTACATTATATTTGAGAAGGATTCTAAGATAATAGGCTTTGCAAGTTTGCATATTCAGAAGCTATTGCACCATGTTTCAAAGGTTGCAGAAGTTCAAGAATTAGTAGTGACTGAAAGTTATAGAAACTATGGGATTGGTAAGATAATGTATGATGAACTTAAAGCGATTGCTAAAGAAGAAGGATGTAGTCAGATAGAAGTATGCTGCAATATGAGTAGGGAAAGAACTCATATATTTTATCAGAAAAATGGAATGAGTAAAACGCATTATAAATTCACGAATGTTGTTGATTGATAAATAAGAATTATAATCAAAGGAGATTACATTGAATTATTTTGGCAATTAGCTTATGGACAATATAAACTACGAATAATAAAAGAAATATATGATAAGTATGATTTTATCAAGTATTTTTCAGTAGAAAAATAAACAACGACAAGGAGGAAGTTATGAAATACTATGAAACCAATCGATTATCCCTTAGAACGATCGAGGAGAATGATTTTCCATTTCTAAAGAAGTATCTTCTAAAAAACAAAAATTTTCTATCTCAGTGGGAGCCCCAGAGGGAAGATTCTTTCTATGAGGATGCGACAATTTTACAGAGGTTAGAGGATGAAATTATTAGTGATAGTAAGAATCATGCTATTCAATCATGCATAATTTTATATATATAGCATTATTCGTGCCAATTTTCAAACTATGTATTTTCAATACTTTTGCTACTTTGTTTTCATTTCGAGAATTAAAATTAGCTATAATTCCTATTTTGAGAATATATAAAATTTGAGAATATATAAAAATGCTTTGGGAGCAGTCCCAAAGCATTTTTATTCTAATTTATTACCGTTTTTTCAACGAACCGCATCAAGATAGTAGCTACCTGTGCCCTTGTTGCTGTTCCTTGTGGTGACAGTATGTCTTTGCTCGTGCCCTGAATAAGTTCATTATTTACCGCCCACTCCATGGCAGAATTTGCATACTCAGAAACTTTAAAAGAGTCATGATAACTTAGTAATTTATTTTCCACGTCTGCACTAACGTCGTAGCCGAGGTTCTTAGCATAGCGATACAATATAACGGCCATATCCTGACGAGTAATGCTATCATTTGTGCCAAAAATCCCATCGCCGTAACCACCAACAATATTATTTAAATTCGACCAATATATGGCATCTGAATACCACTCATTATCAGGTACATCGATAAAGCTATTCTCTACTGTAACAGCTGGTTCTCCCGCTATACGATAGAGCACATTAACTAACATAGCTCGTGTCATTTTACTTTCTGGCTCAAAACTTGTTTTACTAGTTCCATTAAACAAACCACCCTTTATAGCATACTCTACAGCATCATAATAACATGACCCTTTTACTACATCAGTAAATAGATTTTTCCAGCAGAATGTTACCTTAACCACAGTATCGTGAGTCAAAGATGGAATTGAAAAGATTTCCGAACCATCAAACTTTTCACCATTCACATAAACATATTCAACCATATATCCATTATCAGGTATAGAAATTATTGTGACAGAAGTTCCTCTATTAACAGTCTGATTTAATGAACTAGGATTGATTGATCCATGTTCGCCCGCGGAGGCTGTAACTTTAACCTTAGTCTTATTTGAGGAGGTTGTTTCTTTTTTTCCGTAAATTTTTTGTGTGTTAAACTGCTCATGCGCTTGCGACAATACATATATAGCATCATCTATAATTTCATTCGAAGCATTTAAGTTGTTATAAACTAATCTTGCACTATCTATGTCACTTCTGAAAGTTTTAGCTACATCTAAAGTTACTCTAAATGCAGGATATACCAACTGCAGATTTTCGTCAGAAACAACTGCACTTGCAAGATCAGCTTCAGCTGCATTAATATCACTTAAAAGGGCTGATTTATTAGTAGGTCTTACACCTGAACCGATTATTACAGTCTGAATAGCGGAAGAATCTACATTTCTTGTTGTTGCATCACTGTTAGTTAGCTGAAAATCGTCAATGGTCAAATCAATTGTACCTTCATTTTCTGCAGCAAACTTAAAAGTTCCAATCAAATATGAATTATCAACATTTTTTCCTGCCCCAGTGCGGTCTAAAAATGCAAATGTCACCGTGTCTGTCTGAATGCTCATTTGAAAATCAGAAGCAAGAGTACATGAACTATAGCTCATTGAATAATGATCAAAATTAAGTTTACCTTGAACGGCATATAGAGGTGCTGCATTAGTTCCCATGCTTTTAAGAATAACTTCAACTAAAACTGTATCACCTTGATCAAATTTAACAGCTGCTTTTCCACTTTCATCAAAAACATTCAAAACAATCTTGTAATTCAGTCCAGGCATATCATCAACTGCATTAGCAGGCACTATAAGCGCCTGCAATACAAGAATCATACATAGAATCATGCTAATCCTTTTTTTCATAAATTTCTACCTCCTTAATATATTTTTCACTTTATTAGTTGTAATAGGATCAGCTGAGCGTCTATAATATCAATCACATGATCTCCATTCATATCTGTACGAACAATCATATTTGCATCATCACTTTGGATAATACCTTTTAAATATGAGTTGATAGCCATTTCCATATCGATTAAGTTTGTCTTCCCATCATTATCAGCATCCCCCCATAATAATGAAACAGGGTCTGAAGATATATCCCAATTCATATTTTTAATAATATCTTCCGAAGATACCGTTCCAGCAAAAGCACCTACATACATTTTACTATTCCTATTGTAGAGAAGCATAGTTGTTTTACCATTTACTGTTACATTCAATGCTCCCATATTCTTGCTTGCTGTGATGTAAATAAGTGTATAATCACCTGTTTGATACAACTTGTAGCGATATCCAGGGTCTGTAACTTTTACAACAATTACATCTGAAATTGATGCAGATACAGTACCTGAAATTGCATCCATTCCTTCTGCATCATATGTAGCAGTTTTATAACTTGCTCTTATGGCAGATTCACCTGGTGCTACAGCAGTTATAACTCCATCCTCAAACTTTATTATGTTTTGCTCATACAAAACGGACCAGTCAATGTTATCTGAGTCAATTTCAATTTGCTGTTCATTCTTAATCCCATAAGTTTTCAAGGATACTGTTGACCCCACACTCAATTCTATATACTTGATTCCTGATACTTCATCAATTTGACTATTGGCACTAGAAATCATTTCCACACTTTCAAAAGCAGCAAGTTCACTATTTACAACACTTATATTTAAGCTAGTCTCATTGCCTGCTTTATCAATTGCTTTTAAAATCTTCTGATCATAAGCTTTGTTTAAATCCATTATTTTTGTTAAAGTGAATGTACCGTCTTGATTAACGACAACACCATCTATAGATCCGTCAAATGTAAGCTGTACATCTTTTTCCGTCAATCCATTCAATACAATTTTAACTTCTTCGTCCATGAATACGGTCTGGTTACTAACAGTTGTAGCCGTAGCACTTTCATCCAAACCAGAAACTCCCGTTTCTCCTATAGTTAAAACCGGAGGCTGGCTGTCAACGCAAAATCCAAGCTGTGAATTTGATATATCATTAAAATCATATCCTGAAATCGTGTCGCTATAAATGTTTTCAGCCTGAAAATCAATTAGATGCATTCCATCCTCTAAATCTTTGCTGACGTTCCATTCATTTTTATATTCTGTACCCAATAAAGTATCTTTACCGTCAATCTTTAATTCAAATGACACTGGCTGGTCAAATTCATATGTTGCTTCATACTTAGTTATGTTTGTATTTTCAACATTCTCATTAATATTGGATGAAACTGAAATTAGTTTTGGTGCAGTTACTTCAGGCATTACAAATGCATCTGAAATTACTGACCCTGTGCTGTAATAATAGCTGTCATCCTCTTCTCTCAGTGTTAACACAGATACATAATATGTTTCTCCAGCCTTAAGACCTGTATTGTCTGTGGATCCAACTGCTGCACCATACTTCGGTGAACTTCCTACTGCAAACTTGCCAAGACCGTTTTCTATCTCCATTTTATTTTTATCAAGAATGCTTACCATATAGTAATTATAATCAATATTTTCTGCATCAGTCACATCTACCTTAAGGTTTCCGTTTCCTCCATAAGAAACAGACACATGGTCTACCTTTTCTGGAAGAGAGTCATTTACAAATTTAAATGATGTGTTGCTTATTTCAGTACTCATACCGCCTTCCTCTTGAGAAAGCATTGCCACTACATAATAGTTTCCAGTTGCATAAGTATCTGGAATTTCTACTGTGGCACTGCCACTCTTGGTAGTATCTATCTCTATACGAGCTATGCTGTCAAGTACATCACCCTCACCTGAATCAGAAGTATGCAGCCTTTGAACAGCATCTGCGTTCTTTGTGAGATAAACATCAACAATACTTGGAAGATTACTTTCAGAATCTGTTGTCCAGCTTACCTTTAGTTCCTTGCTATTTTCAGCACTATGTGTATAAGAAATATGGCTCAGCTCTGGCATATTATCAACGCCGTTCACTTCAAAATCCGAAACTTCTATATCAGAAGTTTCAACTGTCAATTTCCAATTGCCTGCAGTTAATAACTCAGAATCCGTAATAGTGATATAAATATACTTTCCATCTTCACCTCTGTCCTGTACAAGGAAGTTTCCGTTTCCTTCATCATCGCCAGGGATAATATCAATTAAATTTCCATTAGGAGATTCTAATTTAATTTCATCTTTTGACGGATTTGTTCCTGTAAATGGAACTTCAAACAAAAGTGCATCTTCATTGCTAGGATCAAAATTCTTGATTATTGAAGCACCAAACGACCTAAAAGTTCCTACCTTTTCAGAAGACAAACGCCTCATGTTTGTACCATACATCGCTAAATATTCCACAGGGTTACCAGATTCGTCATAATAGAAGTCTTCTAACATATTAACTGCACCACCTCTAGAACTTAAATCAATACCTTTTCCAAATTTGTAATCACCATCCCAATAATAAATGAATCCAAATTTTATACCTATAATTTTGATATTTGCACCGATAAAATCTGAAGAAACAGCTCCTTCAATACCAGCTAGTTCCATACCTCCAACTAATGGAATTGGATCAGGTATACAAAGTGATGCATAAACATACCCATAAAAATACCCCTCAGTAATAGTAACAGTTATACCTCCCTTGAGAAGACCTGCGTAAACGCTTATGTTACCATATATATTAATGGAGAAAGGTGAAGCCCAGCGTGCGCTAATGCCACCAGCAATTTTCAGTATTTTTCCTTTATCGTCGCCAACTAGCTTGAATTCTCCCTCCAAAGACATAGCCTGCAAACTAATAGATGCATCGAAATCCCCATTCAAGGTTTCAACAAGCAATAACTGTGTAAATAGGTTCAGCGTAATTGGTGGAAGTTCCTCTAGTTCATCGCTCATGGTATCTGCAAGATCCGAAATACCACCGCCTAGACCAGTCATAAATATAAACGGCGGATAAATAGGAATCTGCATAATGTCACCAGATAACTTAAAGAATATCTCATCAGGAACAATCCTATCAATTGATTTAATAGGAACCTGCTTGAATGCAATGATACCTTGACACTCAAACATTGTAACAGATACACCAAAGTCCAGTTTGTAGTAGTTGTCTATTGTATTAATTGTTACTTCAGCTTCAATACCAGCCGCATTCTTAATCAATGTACCAAGAACATTTTCCGGAAGACCTACTGAAAATGTTGTATCTATACCAACAAAACCAACAGGCTCGTCACTTCTTTCGCCATAAAGGATGCTGTTGATTTCAGCTCCAATCTCAGCCTTATCTTCATCTTCATCTTCATCATCTGATCCTTCACTGCTCTTTGATGAACCGCTTATTGGAAGAGTTATTTTTCCTCCAAAATTGATACCGTAAAGGTCACTGTCACAAGATAAAACTCCATATTTCAGGTCTATTAAAAATCCTCCAATATATTGAAGCATTGACCCAGCTCCATCTAAAGACATTTCCAGTTCATTTTCGCCTTGTTCCACTGCATCTTGGTCCAATGTGAATTTAGAACCTTGTTCTGCAGCTATGCTCCATTCATTGTGCCATATATTAATAGAATTAATTACTCTTATAGTACCATCCCCTGAAATTTCAGCACTTTCATCAGTTGTACGCAAAACAAGTGGTTTATCTGCACAATAAGCAAGTATATTGTTTATTGTAATATCACCATCAGAAGGATTCGCCTGATAATAATTTTCTCCAGATGTACCCGTCATTTCTCTAAGCTTACCACGAACAACTGTAAGTACTTCATCGCTATCAGGTGAGAATTTCAAACTATTGTATTTAAGACCATTTGCAGCTACATTTCCTTCCAAATAGCGTGTCATAGCAGATTCATCTGCAAATGATATGAAATCATAAGTTTGTCTTCCATCATGACTAAAGCGTATCATTGCAACTAACCCGTAGCTTCTTGAACGATAAATAGGATCAAGAGAAACATCCAGTGTTGCTGCCGCTGTAACTTTGCTTCCAAAACTGCTTTTCAACTGTTCATCAGTGAATTTAAATACTATATTATATTTTCCTATTGCCAGTTCTTCATCTGTAGAAAAAGACATTGTTTCATAGGTATCATCTGTAAATGCAACATTTTTCTTATCAATTTTTATTTCTTCTTTATTTGATTCAGATACAAGGTATAAATCCCAACCTACACTCCCGGCAAGCGCAGCAAATTCCGCCATTTTACCTGAGATAGTAATACTTTTTTCACCATCATAATATACAGTGTCTGGACTTATTTGCGTCATCTGTATATCAGGTAGTATACCTCCAACTGCAGGAAGCAGAACATTTCTATTGGCACTGTACTCTACTAGCTTATTTGTTGTATCGTCCACATATTCTGTACCATTCAAAGCTACAACAATACGTTTTGATGTAATTTGATACTGAGGTGATGCAATTACATCAAGCTCTAGAGTTTTAATGTTCCCAATGGCTATTCCGCCCTCATAGGTAGCCTGATACTCGTTTGTTCCTGTTTTTTCAAAGATTAGTCCATCTTCAAGAGTAACCTTAATCAGTGGTGCAATCAAGTTTCTTGCTCCATCCACACTGTTATCGATGGTTACATTAACTTTAAACGCCCCTCCATTTTTATAGGATTTTCCAGTATTATCAATATTTACGCTTCCAACATTCATATCTATGCCAAGATGCTCATCAGAAAGCTGACTTGAAAAATTTCCTATACCATAAAGAATTTCAGCAGTACGAGTTTCACCACCTGATAATTCATTTTCAGACCAATAAAAAGCTGCTGCAGTATCTGCTGTTCGATAAGAATTTGAATAATTGGAAAAATCACAGCTTGCATCCGGAGTATATGTATATCTTGTATTTGCAAGATTTGCCCAGTGACCTACAATAACCTTATCTGGTAATACATCATCATTTCCGCTCCATCCAGAAAGAAGCACATATGCCATTTTACTTGGACTGGATACAGAATCCATAAAACGTATCTGTTGAGGTAACGTATCATTAGAATATTCCGTCTCAACAATAGTAGGTGATATGCTAGAATCTGATACTACATAAGGAGCATCGATCTGGTTATCCAGAGCAGCGTCAAGCATAACACGAATACCAACTTTTCCAGATTTTTTATTGTTATTTTTAACTTCATATGAAATACCTACATTTCCAGCTAAGTTGTTATTCTCATCCATTGAGATTGCAACTCTCTGTGTAACCTCATATCCCTTTATCTCCCATTTTACCGTAATCAGACGACCCTCATCTGAAATTATGGGAGTATACAATTTGCTATCTATTCCAAACCATCCGTAATCTTGACCAAATACATAATCTTTGTCGTCAATTCTAACGGTTGTAAATGATGTGCCATTACTTTGTGCATCCTCTTTGTATAAAAGAGGAATGATGTTATCAAATGATTTTTGCGGATGGCCATCAATAGTTTCTATGCAAAATCCACCAGTCTTCGAATTAATTGTATAATTAATGTAGTCATTTGCAATGGAATAATCATTTCCTGAAGTTGCCGCAAACACTTCAACCGGAACACTTCCGATTAAAAGTGCTACAACAAGTAACATTGAGCATAATCTTTTTAACTTTTTCATTATATCCTCCTATTGTTTGGAATTGCTTACATATACCCAAACTGTGAAGTAGTCACGTTTATCTGTCTGCAAGTAAACTGTGTACCAACCTTCATTTAAATTGCTGAGGGTATACTTTCCGTTACGTTCAACTATCTGCATTCCCCTTGTCTTCATTTGTCCCATGGTATATGTGCCTTTATCATATTTTGCATATGAAATTCCGCTAAAATTCTTCAATGTGATTTCCATTTTATCACCTATAACAGTTGCAGTATTGCTATTGTCTGGCATTGAATCGTCAATCAATACAATTGTGTCATAGAATCCTACAAGTCTTATGGTTCTTCTCATTGTCGAGAAGTTTCCAGCATCATCGTAAACCTTATAATTAACATAGTAAGGATTGTTGCGGCTGAAAATGTTATTTTCTATGTTTTCAGGATCAAAAGAACCATAATCTATTTCAACTCTATCTGTAAGATCTATAGTTTCACCATTTTTAACATCATATGCAGTATAATCCATGAGCTTATCAATGCTATATGCATAGCTAGAGTCATTTTCAGGCTTCATTCCCTCGATGAAAACCAACTCTGAATTACCTGTAAATTTAATAATCGGCGCAATTTTGTCAATTATTTCAACATCGACGCCATAGGATACGCTATTTCCATTCACAGCCTGTAAGTTGTAATTAAACAAACCATTCTCTCCATAAACCATTGATGTGCTATTTGACAATTCATTTTTGCTTCCAATCGCTTTAGTTTGTTTATCTGTTTCGACAGTTACAGTGACATTTTGGTTAGTTACCTGGTTAGTATCCTCTGCAATTACATATCCAGCTTCTTTTCCAGATGTGTCCACTCCTATAACAATAGTTTTGCTGTCTGAATTAGTCTCCCAAACTCCTTGTTCATTTTTCTTGTAATAATCATATGACCATGTTACCTGTGTGACCTTTGGCACTGCATCATCTATTTCAGCAACAGTAAGATTTAAATACTGAGTCGTTCCCGCTTTATCATAAATTGTAAACTTATATTCTCCGTTTCCCTTAAGCTTAAAATTTGCTGTATCAGCAGAATAAGTTACTCCACCGTAGAATATGTATAAATCTTTCAGCTCTCTGTACAAATCATATGGAACTCCAGATGCATTTGTTTCCTGTGCAAATGTAACATCTACACTAAGTTTGTCATCCGAAAGAACTAAAATAGCCTTTAGTCTCGGTGGATCAGAATATATATTGCTCACTGTAATAACATCTGAGCCTTTATTTCCTTGACTGTCTTCAAAAAATACTGTAACCGAACCATTTTTCTTAAACCTTATGGATGTTCCGCCAGGTGTATAAACAATATCAGACGGTGTTAGAGAACCTATTAATTCAATCCCTGTAACCTTCACATCTAATTTAGAAAAAATCATTTGTACATTTACACTTTTTGAAGTTATTGTACCTAGTGGTGTGCTGTAAATTAAATCTGTAATGATTGGCAATACTGTATCTATGTTAGATATTGTAATTGTTTGTGACCAAGTATCCCCTTTGTCGTTAATTGCCGTCACAGTGTATATACCAGACCTAGTAACAGTTGCAGCATATTCATTGCCCACAATTTCTATCCAAGCATATTCCTGTCCATAATCATCAATCATCTTTGCACTGACTACATTATTCTTTTCATCAATAATCGTTACATAAACGGTTACCGGTTGACTTGTATTTTCCGTAGTGCTAAGTTTCCATGTTATAGTTCCGTAATCATAACCTGGAGAAGTCACATCACAAGTGATTATATCACTAACAGCTTCGCTGATTAGTGCGCTTGATGGTGATGCAGTATCACCTACATTCATACATGCCGTCTGTACATAAATTATATTTTCACCCTGAGACAATTTTACAGGATTTTTAATATCGAATGTATGTGTCATCTTTATTGCAGATGAAGTTATTGCTGATGAAGTTATTGCAGCTCCTGTAGTAATGCCGCTAATAGCCATATATCCATCTGCAGTCTGCCATGAACCATAATTCGTTCCATCAGTAGATACTCTGTATTTCACAAACTGATCAGATGACATATAAGCTGCATTTAGCATAGGTTCTTCGACAGAAACTGTAAGAGTATAGTCATCATCAGTAGTTAATCCTGTATTTGGTGCATCATCTGTTATAGATATCACTGTAGGTTTTTCAACTCGAATTGCAAACAGCATGGAATCAGAATCTTCGTTTGGAATAAGTTGTGAATTCTGTCCATTGTTATCTTCTGCATATATTCTAAGCCCGTAAACACCATTTTTATCTGGAGAAAACTTCGGTGTTTCGCGAACTTGCATCGTTCCATCTGGACTACTTTCAAGATTTAATTCAACTTCGTCATAGCCATCTATAACTGAATTGTCAGGATTTACAATTCTATAAGAGGCGTAAGAAATTCCACTAGAATCAGAAATTTGAATGCCAGCTTGCTGATATGCTGCTGGTTTCATATAGGTACCAATCCAGTTAAAATTAATTGCATTATCAGAGTTGTCAAATGTAAAATCCTTTGTGAATACTGTATAGTTGCCAGAGCTTAACTCGGTTACCTTATATTCTAGAGTATAAATACCATTTAATGTCCAATTTTTTCCATTAGAGTCTTCTTGAACTGCAGCACCCACATCTGCAACCGACGTATATGTAATATACTCCTGAGTAAATTTAGAAGCAATATCTTTTGCTATCCAGTGATATTCTGTCTTAAATCTACCTCCACCATCAATAAAGGAAATTTCATAAGATGGTTTTGCATAGCCTGACGGCGTATAAACCAATGTATCTACGCTATCCTTGTTGCTGACAGAAATATCTCTAGATAAAACTGTTCCATTTTCTGTCCTTGAATCATTATTGCAAGAATCCGTTGTAAAGTAATAAAGTTTTCCATTAAAGATTTCGTCCTTATTTATTTTTAGTACTGCAGTAGTTGTAGCTGAGCCGCCTTCAACAAATGCCCATTGACCAATAGCTGTTCCAAACTCTCCACTTTCAATATTACTCAAATCAGGTGAAGGCATTACATCCCCGTCAGGTACAAAACAATAATATGCCCGTGCCCAAATGTTTGGATTGTTTTTAAAGCTATTGGAAAAATCGGTAATATTAAATGTATAGTTGACACTCTTTGTTCCATCAGCTGCTTGATTTTTTTGTTCCTCATCAACTGTCACTCTAGGTGCTAAATTGTCAATAAGCACATTTTCCATATCATAATAATTTCCAGAGCCTCCCAAAGTATTGTTGGCATCATCATATGCATATAATCTAAGTTTGAAGTTTCCTTCATCTTTATTATATAGTTTAAGATTAATAGGTGTATCCTTCAACACAGTGGTGCTTATAGGAGCTTTTACTGTCGTATAAGCACTTTCAACTGTGGAACCATTATAGTTTGTAATTTCAGTTTTATCGTTGCTGTATGTATTAGTGCTTTCATTGTACTTGTATAACTCATAATTGAAAAGTCCCTCATTAAGTGGTGTGTGTTGTACTCCCTTTTCCAGATATAATACTTCATTGCCAATCATCCAAAATGTATGACTCGGTTTCAAAGTATTTGTAACACTAACCGCATTTCCATTAGAATCCACTGTTGAAGCAGTTGGTGCTACCGTATCTGCCTTATAGCTTGAGAAGTAATAGCTTAAAGTTGTCTCACCGCTATTAATGTCATATTTGTAACCCCCATATTCGGAGTATACGTCTGTTAAATAAAGCATAACTCCTTCTCCATTTGTTGTAACACCCTTTGGAATTGTACCAGTAAACTTAAGTACTCCATTTAATTTGGTATAACTCATATCACACAGTTTCTTTGTTGTGTTGTTTCCAGCATACAGTTCCGCTGTACTGTGAAAATTATTTACAAGATCAGTCTTCTGTGTTGCGTCAGGCATTTCAAGATGAATTGATGTTGGCTCAAGAGTTATAGTAACATCATCATAATCATTATTGAAGTAATTGTAATCTGTACGTGCATTATATGTTGGGCTTAATGAAATAGATTCATTTCCGGTTTCAAAGCAACGTCTGTAAACTGTAATAGTTTCAGTATGTACATTTGAATAACCATCTGCTGTATAAGTTGTACGCGCTGGAAAATTCAAATTAATAGTAAAAATCACCTTTCCAATATCTTCTTTTAACATTTCTTGATAAATTTTCTCGTAATCAATATTAAACGAAGGTGTGCTTTCTTTTCCATCTGTAAATGTATAACAACCACTAGTGGCACTTATTGCATCATTAGATGACGTACAGGACATAGTAGGTGCATCGTCAAGACTAAAAGGGTTGTATGTTCCATATTGATCTGTGATCATACCATCCCATGTTTTCGATAAATTTCCTGTGGTTTCACTGTTAAGATAGCTTATTTCAGTCCAATTATCAAAATTTCCCCATGAACTGATTTTTCTTTTAGTCATATTGGAAAAATCACGAGTTGCAGATCCACCATCAAGTTTTGTTCCGCTGAAATCTACAGTTCCCATATCTCGATAGAATTGCGGCGATGTTAATTGACTGAGATTTCCAATATCACCAGTAAAAATTTTAACATTAAATGTACCTGGCATCCATGTGGATGCAGTACCTTTACCATCTGTTTTCAGATATACTTCTTTAATCATCCAAGGATCAGCTTTTTTTGTTGAAAAACCATAGGTATCATTATCACCCTTCTCAAAGTCATTGTAATCATCAGTGTCCATATGTGAAGAATCATTACCAAAATCATGATAATTAAAACCCGCATATACTTTGGAGTCCGTACCTGCATTTTTAACATCCCTCGTCTGAATTTTGAAATGATAGACATACATCGCAGTTGCGGCAAAGGCAGAAGTTGGAATCATATTGACAATCATAAAGACGGTCAGCGCAATACATAAAAATCTCTTTTTCATAAAAACCTCCTAATTCATTATTGTATTAATATCAAAATTTATTTATTTAACGGCTGTTAAGCAACCATAGGTCAAAAAGTTTAAAATACGCTTCGCTGTATCCACATGCGATTAAATCAGAACGAACAGCTGGGTATTTCTCTCTATGGTCACGAGGAAAATATAAAGCTATACCATGAGCGCCAGTCATTGAGGTACTATTTCGCGAATAAACAACAGCTTTCTGTATCGCTTTTAACATATCTTCAGTCTCTTGACCATTGAAATCCTCCATTAAGTCTAAGAGGTCGAATTGGTCATATCCACCGTTAGCTCGACCAAACACCTTTGCACTACTGATAGTTTTCCAAAACACCTCTGACTGTTCAATTGCTGCTTGTTCTAGCACACCACAAAGTGATTTGTAAATATTTTCGATGCCGTCAAGCCTAATAACAGATAATGTTGTTTCGCTGTTTGCCTCTATTCCAGCATGAACAGTGAAGGAGTCCACAATAAGCTTTGCAAGGTTTAAGTTGTCCAATCCAGGATTAACCGAAAGAGTATTTAACCAAGTTGCATAGTACCAACCACAAGCAGGAAGAAGTTCCTCAGAAGCTATTAAGTAATCAGCATAGCCACGTAAAGAATATGCCATTTCCAATGTTCCCATTAAACAGGCATCAAATCCTATGATGTCAAAATGAACGCCCCCATTCTTCAGTGCTTCACGAATCACAGAAAGCCTCATTGTGGTGCCATCATTCAATTCATCCCGTCCATAGCCACCCATCGTGCCGTCACCATGGTTCCAAAGAATCAAAACATACCTATCTGCGGGATAAGCCGATTTTCCCCACTGAATGAAATCCGTAAGAGATGAAGAATCGGTCATTTTCACACCTTCTAAAGTTTCAACGAGGGCAAGCTCATCTTCACCTGCAATCAGACGCTGTGTTTTACCACCGTCCATCCATTTATTTTTCCAGTATTTCGTTCCTCCGGACTGAATTAGTACATTAGTTGTATCACTTGCGCGCGCATCCAAAATCTCATTTAAATCATCGGTCGCCCTGCCCTGCAAAGACTCTAGATCAGAGCCAATCATATAAACAAAGAAGGTAGTAGAACCACAAGCATCTTCCTGTGTACCCATCACGTTCTGTGAAGAACTAGAAGTTTTATTGTTTAACTTAGCTGCACTACTAGGAACAGTAGTGACTAACAGTATTATAAGTAAAGATATTGCAAATTTCTTCAAACAAGGACACACCTCCTTTCTCATTAAATAACTACTAGAAAAACCTAGGTATAACACTTTTTATCACAGCAACATATGTATTTTCCTCTAAAGCCGCATAGCCAACGACCCACTTGGAAATACAATAATACTTGTACCATTTTCATTCATATCACATCCTGCCCATCATATTTTTTTGCAAAATTTCCTATTTCACCTATAACTTCATAGTTGCCATTAGCATTCATTTACTTTTTTGTATAATAGGGTACCGAGCTACGACTATACCGTTATGTCATACAAAGCATGCTTTTACTTTGACAATGAAATCGATAGGTCAAAAAAAAGCCCCTTTCTAAGTAAGCCACCCTTCACATATAAAAAATTCACTTGTATTCAATCTATCAAAAATTCCCCTTAAAAACCGTCCACTGCATGAAACATGATTTTTTCGACATGAAACATGATTTTTCGACATGAAACATGATACAGCTTTTGTAAATAGGTTTTCTTTCACTATGTATCTCATATTTTGCTTTTTCAAAATCATAAACCACTCTTAGGTTATATTCGCATCCTCCTTTAAATTTTTTTAAACAAAAATACCCGTAGTTACATTTTGAACTACGGGTATTTTACTCACTATTTTAAAAAATATCACTTATACCTAACAATTAATAATCACCAAGGTTACCTCTTTTTTTACCAAGCCCCATAGTACCCTATGGTTTCGCTGCTGCTCTGTGCGCCTTTTTTCATACATTCTTCAATTGATTTTCCTTCGAGAATGCCCATCAGAAATCCAGCTATATAACTGTCTCCGGCACCCATGCTATCTACTACTTCACACTCTATTATACCAAACTCAGTAAACTCATTGCCATCATAAACGATGCTGCCCTTTTCTCCCCTCGTAACAACTACAATACTTGGGCCTTTGGATTTAATAGTTTTCATAAATTCATGCAAATCTTCATTACTCTTACTATCGCAAGAAAAAAATGCGTAATCCACATATGGTAAAGCTATGTGTGTAATCTCATGATCAATTTTATCTGCGAAATCAAATGCAACAGGCACCCCTCTTTCTTTGATTTTATGCAGTTCAGATTCTATCATTCCCCAGATTCCAGTTACAACGAGGTCATGACTACATAAAAATTCTATATCTTCTTCTCTTAGCTTGAAATCTGCCATAACACCTTCTTCATATTCACCTAAAATTCTATCACCATCTTTAAGTTCAACATGTGTTACTGCAGTTTTGCCATTTAATATTCTAATATGTGATGTATCTACACCTTTTTCTGTTATGGCTTCGATCATAAATTTTCCATAATCGTCGTTACCAACTACACCTGTATATGATGAGTTGCCATTCATCCTTTTTACATATACTGCTACATTAACAGGATTTCCTCCAGCATAATATTCGCCTGTATTTTCATAAAAATCTATACAATTGTCACCAACTGCTGCTATACTTATCTTTTTTTCCATAATTTCCTCAACACTTTATTATTTTCTTTAATCTGTCTATTGCTCGTCTTGCATAAAAAGATGGTTCATTAATATAAGCTGTAACAAGTTCTATAGTTGCGCCTTCATTATATCCATACTCGTATATTTCCTCCATGAGCTCCTTGAGAGGAATATTTCCATCTCCAGGTACAAGATGAGTGTCACTGCTTCCATCGCTGTCTATTATGTGGAGGTGCTTAATATTATTCCCAAGCTTCTTAAAATAACTCATTATACTTTCATGCTGTACATATGGAGGTACAACATCGCACATAGCTCCAAAAAATGGTGAGTCTATGTATTCAATTATTTCACAAAGATCATTAGCTGATGTGCATACATTGGACTCGAATTGTGTAAGGGCTTCAATAAGAAGTATATGGTCCTTTTCTTCTGCATAATCCACGAGCTCCCTTATGCTTTTACTGAGTCTTTCCCATATATCCTTTTTCGTTGCCATATATCCTGCATGACCAGCTGATATTACAGTATAATCTGCGCCAAGGGCCTTCCCCATTTCAATTGCAGTTTTAAGATATTCTATTGATTCTTTTCTTTGATATTCATCACCATCCATATAATTGTATGGATAGGCATTGTGCTCCGGCGTGTACACTTTTATAGGAATTTCATATTTGTCCCTAAGGTTCAACAAACTATCTATTTTACCTCTCTCAAGGTCATATGCATATGCATGAGGCCTACCTCCCCAAAGTTCAATATAATCATATCCAAATCTTTTAGCATCTCTAAAGATATCCTCTATATCACTTCGCTGATATCCAGACGTAAACATTCCAACCTTCATAAAGTCTCCCTCCGTGAAAAACAGACTGCTTCTGAAATAAGAAACAGCCTGCATCTTTAAATAGTATCTCAGAATCAGCTATTAATAATCAAGCTGTCTGTAATATCGCCTTATCTCCATAGGATGACAGTTTAGTTTTTCTAAGTAAACATCTACTCTTGAAGTTATTACTCTCATTAAAAGATGAGAAAGATGTCCTCTGAATTTTTCACTTATACCCTTCAACTCATAATCTTTTGTGTCAATTATATTGTAGTTTGCACATACTCTAGGTAAAAATTTCGCAACCCTTTCACTAAGTGCTCTTTGAGAATCTTCTCCAACAAATACTGTAACTGCAGTATCTCTATCTATAATCTCAAACATACCGTGGAAAAATTCTGCACTGTGTATTGACTTTGTCCTTATCCAATGTTGCTCTTCCCAGTAGCACATTGCATAGGAGTATGTAGCTCCATACTGATTCCCTGCTCCAACAAAATAATGTATGCTGTCATTCATATGCTTTCTTGCTATTCTTTCTCCAAGTTCATCAGCTGCTTTTTCAACTTCTACAAGACCGCGAGCAAGATGTTTATCAAGCTCAGAATAAAGTTCATTGTATTCATCAAATTCTCCAGCATTATACATGAATCTGTCAGCTACCATAAAAAATTTAAGCTGCTCATTTTTTGGATATGATATCAGATAATCTGCCATTCTAGCAAGTTTTGTATCCGGATAATCAACAAAGCCTATTACTTTAGCACCTGCATCTTTAGCTTTTATCAATCCGTCGACCATTTCTGTTGTGCTTCCAGTAACAGAAGATATAACTACAATTGTTCCTTCTCCAACCTTTTTGTTTCCAGTTAGAATGTATTCAGCTGCATTTTCAACAAAAAAGTTTATTGATGATCTTTCTTTCATATGCACTTCAGCCTGTAGGCAGGATGCATATGTGCCACCTATACCAAGCCAACATATGTTTTTATAACCTTTTTTGCATATTCCATCTACAATAGACTCTATATCACCTCTAATAGCCAATGCGCCATTTACGCTGTCTAACTGTTTCTGTTCGTCAAATTTTAACATTATTCTGTTCTCCTAGCTATTTTAATTTATTCCCCAACTTTTAACTTTTGATAATAATCATTGTATATTGTAATTGCTTCACCAACGTCTTCTTGGAAAAACACATTTTGTTTGTAGTCAAAATCTCTTGCAGGGTCGTTTTTGTATGTGTCAGAAGCCGCCTCAACTGCAGCATCATTTGGACAAGAATATGGATACTCTACCAAATTTGCAGCCATAACTTGAGGATCAGTGATGTAGTTTAGGAATTTTTCTGCAAGGTCTACGTGCTTAGCTCCTTTTGGTACTACATAAAGGTCAAAACCAAGCTGTACTGGATCCTTTTCAAAATCAGCTATTACTAGATTATTTTTATCTCCAAGTTCAGACATAGCCCATGAAGCATTTCCATCATATGTGAATGCAACAGATGCAGTTCCATTTGTAAGGTTTTGTTCCGCATTTCCATATGCTACAACATTTTCGTTGTATTTTACAAGCCACTCATAAGCTTCTGCTATTTCACTTTCATTTGTTGAGTTAGGATCATATCCAAGGGCAACAAGTGCTATAGGAAACAGGTTTCTAGCTCCATCTATTGTAGCTATTTTTCCTTTTAATGCAGGGTTTATAAGATCATTGTAGCTCTTGATTTCAACAGGGCATGTATCTTTGTTATAAACTACATAAATATAGTTCATTAGATATGGTACACAATATTCTTTAGCAGTCCAGTATGCTTCATTAATATTTGAAGCATTTGGTATGTTTTCAAAGTTTATCTTCTCAACATATTCACCTTCTACTAGTGATTCCATATAAGCATCACATGTCATTATTAGGTCATACTCTTGTCCTCCACCAGCTGTAAGCTTTGTAATTGCATCTGCGTTATCGCTCATGTAGGATAGATTTACCTTTGCATTGTTTTCTTCTTCAAATTTTGCTATCAGGTCATCTGATATGTATTGCTGCCACATATAAATATTGAGCTCTGTACTTGGAGCTGCATTACCGCTTTCTACAGTCGAACCAGCATTACCAGTACATCCTGTAAAAATCCCCATGATTAAAACCATGGTTAAAAGAATGGAAATTATTTTTTTCATATTGTCGCCTCCGCCTTATTGCGTTTTTTTAACGCATATTTAATTATATTATTCAAAATCATTGCTATAACAATGACTAGAATCATGATTGTTGTGAGTGCATTAACATCAGGAGTAATCCCTGATTTGTTCATTGATAGAATTAAAACTGGCAATGTTGAACTTTTTGCACCTGCAAGCATATTACTCATTACAACATCATCAATTGAAAGAGTAAACGAAAGAAAAGCTGCACTCATTACTCCCGGCATAATACTTGGAAGTGTAACATTTATAAACGTCTGAATTCTATTTGCTCCAAGATCCATAGATGCCTCTTCTAGACTATAACCATCACCACTTATACGTCCTTTAATAGTAACAACTGCATAAGGTATACAGAAAGTACAGTGACCAATTAATATGGTTCCCATCCCAAGAGCAAGTCCTATTTTCATAAATATAATAAGAAGTGCAACAGCCATAACAATTTCTGGAACTATTATTGGTATATACAGCATATTATTAACGAATTTCTTTCCTCTGAATTCATATTTTTTCAGTCCAAGGGCTCCAATTGTACCTATCGTAACAGAAATCACAGTTGCTAATACTGCAATTATCACTGAATACCAAAGACTTTCAATTACAGCAGAGTTAGTAAATAATTTTGAATACCACTGCGTTGTAAATCCATTCCAGTAATAATTGTATCTTTGATTGTTAAATGAAAATATCATCATTACTAATACTGGAATATACAGTATGGTGTAAACTGCAATTGAATAAATTGTTCCTATAACTTCTTCTAATCTTTTTCTTTTTTGTTTTTTTGAAATACTCATTTATACCACCTCCATATCTTCGATCTTTGCAAATCGGGTGTATATAAATATAAGCATTCCTGTTATGACAATCAACAGTACTGAAAGAGCCGCACCAAGAGGCCAATTTCTTATTGATCCAAATTGATTTTTTATAATATTACCGATGTATAAAACTTTTCCTCCACCAAGCATGTCCGTTACGGTATATATTCCAAGGGAAGGTATAAATACCAATATTATCGACGAGAATATGCCCGGGAAAGTAAGTGGTAGTGTTATTCTAAAAAAAGTGGTACGCCTAGAAGCACCCAGATCCGCTGACGCTTCCAAAAGAGATTTGTTTAATTTTTCAATTGAGCTGTACATGGGTAGAACTGCAAATGGAAGCATATTTGTTATCATACCAACCATTACAAGACCATCTGTATATACAAAGCTCATGGGTGCATCTATAAAACCAGCACTTAAAAGAAAATTATTTATAGGTCCACTTGTTTGAAACAAAAGAAGCCAGCTATTAAGTCTCATTAGAGAGTTTGTCCAAAACGGAATCATAATTAGCATAATATACTTTGAAGCAACTTCCTTTGGTTTTTTTGCAATATAATATGCAAATGGATATCCTATAATAAGACACAGCACTGTAGTCTTAAATGCAGCCATTATGGATTTTACTATAACCTTAAAATATGTGCTGTCCAACAATGTATCATAGCTTTTAAATGAAAATTCATATACAACATCTCCAAATACACCCCGAGACATAAAGCTTATATAAATAATATAAAGCATGGGCAGTGTTACAAATAAAATCATCCATAATGAAACCGGTCCCGCCATTGCTAAGGCTGGTAGTGTTTTTTGCTTAAAAATGTTTTTTTTATTCATATTTTCCTCCATACTACTTCAAAGCTTTAATTGCAACAGCTTTATCCGGATTCCAGTATATATTTATAGAATCTCCTTCTTTAAAATCTTCATCCTTCTCAAAACGAGAATACTTTATTTCAGTGTTATCTTTCATATCAACAGATGTTTTTACAACGGTTCCCATATATATGAAGTCTTTAATAGTACCCTTAAGATTAAATCCTTCTACAGGATCTGCACTTACCTTTATATACTCTGGTCTAATTGACACATGAATACATTCATCTACTTCAAATCCATTTCCACTTACTGTCATAGTACCAGCTGAAGTTTCAATTTCTAAAATTCCATCGTGAATACCTTTAACCTTACCATCAAAAATGTTAGATTCACCAATAAAACCCGCAACAAATTTAGTTAGCGGTCTGTCGTAAATCTCTCTCGGTGTAGCAAGCTGTTCTATAACACCTTCATTCATTACAGCTATTCTATCACTCATTGTGAGAGCTTCCTCTTGATCATGAGTTACATAGACAAATGTTATTCCAAGCCTCTTTTGTAATCTTTTGAGTTCTACCTGCATCTGCTTTCTAAGCTTCAAATCAAGGGCTCCAAGTGGTTCGTCAAGAAGTAAAACCTTAGGATTATTTATTAGAGCTCTTGCAATTGCAACTCTCTGTTTCTGACCTCCAGAAAGCGCATCAGGTTTCCTGTTTTCATATCCCTTAAGCTGAACAAGATCCAGCATTTCATTAACCCTTTTCGTTATTTCATCTTTGGGTCTTTTTCTAATTTTAAGCCCATACGCTATATTATCAAATACCGTCATGTGCGGAAAGAGAGCATAGTTTTGAAAGACTGTATTTACATCCCTTTCAAAAGGCTCTTTATCTTCAACACTTATTCCCTGAACCTTGATAGTTCCAAAGGAAGCTTCTTCGAACCCAGCAATCATTCGAAGCGTTGTGGTTTTCCCACATCCCGAAGGACCAAGAAGAGTTATAAATTCTCCTTCCTTTATTTCAATATTCATTTTTTTTACAACCTTGTTTTTTCCGAAACTTTTTTCAACATCTATTAAAGACACAATAGAATCAGACATTATTGAAGTTACAACAGAATCAGACATCTTTCACCTCTTAATTTAAACATTAATCTTTTATGAATTATTTTAAGACTTACAATACATTTAATTATATTTATACTATGTATTCGGCCATAGTTCTGTATAAAACGTGGTCCTATCCCCTATATTTAAAGACCTTGTGGCTTCTACGACTCTTTCATCCATGTCGTAAGAAATCGATTCCAATAAGAATGCAGGTGTATGTTCAGTTACATCTAACATTCTGGCTTCGTTTTTATATAAAGTAGTTATCTTTATCCACTGCTTAGAAAATTTTAATTTATATTTGTAAATATCTTCAATTACTTTATACAAAGAATTATTTTCAAAGTCATATTGGAGAAGGTTATCAAAAAGAGCCACAGGCAAATACGAATATTCCAAAGCAAGAGGTATGTTGTCCCCATATCTTACACGCACTATCTCATAGACCTTAGTACCAATTGTTGTTTCCAAAAGCGAAGCAACTTTTTTATCAGCTTCAATTATGCCAGATTTAACAATTTTATTGCTCGGCTTTATGCCTTTTGAACTCAACATTTGTGAAAAACCGCTGAGTTTAACAAAATCTCTTTCAAGATTTGGAAATCTCACAAAAGTACCTTTTCCTTTTACTCTATAAGCGTATCCCAAATCAACGAGTTGCGTTAAAGCACTCCTCGCCGTCATTCTGCTTATTTTGTATGTCTCACTTATTTCCCGTTCAGATGGCAACTGACTACCGCTCTTTAGCTCTCCTGAATTAATTTTCTCAATGAGAATATCCTTGATTTGAATATATACTGGGGGAATATATGATTTTTTTATCATATTGCTCAATCCTTCCATAATATTGGTATACTTGTATATACCACTATAATAATAGTATCACAACAGAATAATCTTCGCAAGACTTTTTTATCAAATTTACTTCTTTTGTTTACCAAATTTTTATTTGTGAAAGTCACTAAACACCAAATGCAACATCACCCTGTAATTCCTAATCACCAAAAAAATTCATAAAATTTAATAAGGCACTCTATGTTGAAATTCATAGAATGCCTTGCTTTTTTTCATTATGCTTCCACAGTCACACATACGCTACCTTTCAAAGCAATATGTTAATAAGTTAAGTACCTGGTTCTGTTATTAATTTTCTAATTTAATTTTACTTGCAAAAATTTGAGCTGGATAACTTTCCATTATTTCTCCACCATAAGTAATAACAACCTTGCTTCCTACTTTAAATTCAGATAAATTTAATAATGTGCCATTTCTTTGAGGTACAGTTACTGAAATTTTATCACTAGAATTAAGTTCACTTTCACCTGCAACTGGTTCAACTAAAATTGTAGTACCAGTATTTTTCAATATTGTTGCTGTAAAAGTTTCATTTGACTTGTTATTTAATGATATTATTAAAACAGCAATCAAAATTACAAATGCTATTAATATTATCAATTTTTTATTCATATAATCGCCTCCATAACTATTAGACGATTATAAAAAATAAATGTTCCAATAATAAGTTAAGTATCTGGTTCATAAGTTTTAACGGTAACTATCTACTCTACTCTACATAAAATAAATCATCATAAAAAGTTGGGAGGTTAACATGAATTTTAACGATTACAATCGGTGTTATTTAAACAATTATTTTAGTTATGGAGCAGGATCCAATAATTCTAATCCAGGATATAATAAGGCTATTGCATATATTACAGGTGGACCTTTAGCGCGTGATATCAAAGGTGCAGTATTATTTGAAGATGTTCCTGGTGGAACACAGGTTTCTGTTGAAGTCTCTGGATTACCATTGTATCAACCAGCAACTGGAACAAATCCTCCAATAGGACCATTTGGATTTCATTTGCATGAAAACGGAACCTGCGAAGTAGGTAATAGCAAAGAACCATTCACCGCTTCAGGAGGACACTGGAATCCAACAAATCAGCCTCATGGTAACCATGCAGGTGATTTTCCTGTTTTGTTCTCAAATAATGGTTATGCAAGAATGTCATTTTTTACAGACAAATTCAAGGTTGATCAAATAATAGATAAAGCAGTAATAATACATGAAAACCCGGATGATTTCAGAACACAACCATCTGGAGCTTCAGGTAAAAGATTGGCCTGCGGTATTATTCAAGGAATGAAGTAAAATATTTAACTTGTACAAACAAATATCCCACTTTGCTTATTAGGCTAAGTGGGATGTTTTAACTTATATTTCAAAATTTATGCCTCAAGTGCAGCAATTTCCTGTACCAATCCAATGTTTTTCAAATGTTCTACATGCTGACAGTTTTCAAAACTAGGAGCAATAGGGGTAACAGAAATATAACCTTGCTTTACATAATCTATATCCGAATCTTCCTCCACATTAGATGAGTCTTTCAAATGCAGTTCATAACTGCTTACTTCATCATTTACTTTTTCTTCTTTAAAATAAAATGGATACTGCCCTGGAGGTGAAAGTTTTGCATAAACCGCACCCTTAAATTCTTCTGGTTCACAGGAAGGAATATTAACATTGAGCACATAGTTATTGTTGATTGCAACTTTAATATACTTTTCTATAAAATCGCCAAGATATCTGCGGCAAACATCAAAATTATTTCCGTCCAAAGAAAGAGCCAGTGATGGTATCTTATACTGATATCCTTCTATTGCTCCAGCTACTGTTCCTGAATATAATATGTCTCCACCGTAATTTGTACCATTGTTAATACCTGAAAGTATAAGATCTGGCTTTTCTGTAAGCAAATTATTAAGAGCTAAACGTACACAGTCTGCTGGGGTGCTTCCTATGCTCCACGCACCTGCAACCTTTACCGGAAAATTATATTTCTTGACAATTATAGGTTCATGTATGGTTATACCATGAGACACTGCACTTCTTTGTCTATCAGGTGCCGCCACGTAAATTTCTCCAAATTCCTTAACTATCTCAGCTAATACCTCTATTCCTTCTGCAAATATTCCGTCATCGTTTGTTAATAGAATTTTTATCATAATTAAATACACCTCTGCAATATATTTTAGTAAATTTATTATATCATTAATATAAAAATACTTCAAATATTATATTACTTTTACCAAACAGGGATTGACGAGCCTTTAGTATCTTCTTCAATAACAGCCTTTGTAGCATCTGTCTGATAAATTTCCACAATGCGTTTATATACTTCATTATCCTTATCTTTAGTACGAGCAACTATAACGTTTATATAAGGATTCTCTCCTGGCTTTGCATCTTCTAATACTATCGCGTCCTGTGTTGGAATATATCCCGCATCTGTAGCTACTCCTGAGTTTATCACTGCTAGTGGTACTTCCTCTAATGAAGCAGGAATATTAGTTGCAGCCAACTCTACAATTTTAAAATTTCTAGGATTTTCAATATCCTTAATTGTAGGTATATTACCGGCTGAAGGTTCTACAGTAATAAGACCATTTGCTTGAAGTAATAATAGGGCTCTTCCTCCGTTTGTAACATCGTCAGGAATTACGATTGTAGCTCCATCTTCTAATTCTTCAACACTTTGAATCTGTTTAGAATATAATCCTAACGGCGCAAATACAGTTTCTCCAATAACTGATAGTTCATAGCCGTGCTGTTCAACTTCTTTGTTCAGATAGATATAATGTTGAAATGCATTTAATTCGATTTCACCAGAATCTAAAGCAGCATTAGGTAGAGGATAAGAATCGAAGAAAACAAGCTCTATATCAATATTTTCCTTTGCGGCTTCTTCCTTAACATGATTCCAAACCTTAGAGTCACTGCCTGTCAATCCAACTCTTACAGCAGTTACCTCTTCACCATTTAAATTGCTACTGTCTGCGTTTTTATTTCCCTTACTACTGCAACCTACCAATAATATAGATAAGATTAAGACTAAAACTAAAATTAATTTTTTCATTCTAATTCTCCTTTTTAATGTGATGTTTTTTTAATTATAATGTTGCCTACAAATTGAATTATTGTAACAAAAATTAAGATTACAATGACAGAAACATAAGTAATGTCCTGATAAAACCTGTTATGACCATATCTTATTACAAAGGATCCAAGTCCTCCTCCCCCTACAGCTCCACCCATGGCTGTTAATCCCAACAAGCTGATAGTTGTAATAGTGGTTGAACGTGCAAGTGCAGGAATACTCTCTTTAAGATAAACCCTAAAAATAATTCCTAAAGGAGATATCCCCATTGACTGAGCTGCTTCAATCAAGCCATTATCAATATCTGAAAGTGCCATATCTACCTGCCTTATAAAGAATGGTGTACATCCTACCACAAGAGGAAAGATTGTTCCCTTTACTCCAATAAAGGTTCCAACAATAAGCTTTGTCAATGGAATTAAGGCGGTAATTAATATTACAAATGGAATAGATCTAAATAAATTAACCATCCCATCAATTATTCTATGAACAGGTGCGTTTTCAAGAATATTTCCTTTTCTTGTAACCACCAACAAAGTTCCTAAAAACAATCCTACTATAAAAGAATATGTTCCTGATAAAAAAAGCATCTGCAGAGTTTCACTAATACTCTTAACAAATTCATCAGAATAATCAAGCAGGTTTGGAGTATATTTTTCCAATAAATCAAGCATATTTAATCACCTCTACCCTTATTTGTTTATCATTAAGATACTGTATTACATCCTTCTCAACATGGTCGGATACGGCTACAAGAACAATTATAGATCCAAGCACTGTGTCTGAAATAACCTCTACGTTTGCAAATATAATACTTGGACTAATATTATATTTATTAGAAATATCAGCTATAATCGGTTCCTTGGTTTCAGAACCGTAAAAATCCAGTCTCCAAATTCTTTCTCCTTGATTAAGCTTTACAATATCTGACTTCTCCTGAATCAATTCGTCTATACGCGATAGAGTGGAAGTACTATTGATAAAGTCCTTTGTTATCTGTGCTTGAGGATTAGAGAAAGTTGATATTACATCATTCAACTCCACAACATTACCATTCTCCATAACTGCAACTCTATGGCATATTTCTTTTATAACACTCATTTCATGGGTGATAATTACAATTGTTATGCCTAGCTTTTTATTTACATCCCTAAGTAATTTCAAAATTGATTTTGTAGTTTGAGGGTCCAATGCTGAAGTAGCTTCATCACATAATAAAATGCTAGGATCGCTAGCTAATGCTCTGGCAATTGCTACTCTTTGTTTTTGTCCTCCTGACAACTGTGATGGATAGGAACTGTACTTATCTGAAATTCCTACTAAATCTAACAGGGATAGTACTTTTTCTTTAATTTTATCCTTGTTGATTCCTTTATGTTTTAAAGGAAATGCTACATTTTCAAATACTGTTCTTGAAGCAAGTAAATTAAACTGTTGGAATATCATTCCTATTTTTTGACGATGAAATCTCAGTTCTCTTTCCTTTAGTTTAAGAAGGTCAACTCCATCAATCAATACTTGCCCCTTTGTAGGTCTTTCTAAAAGATTTATGCATCTGACCAAAGTGCTTTTACCTGCACCGCTGAATCCTATTACACCGAATATCTCAGATTGGTCTATAGTTAAATTAACATCCTTCACTGCATGCACAGAGACATTGTCTGATATGAAGGTTTTCGAAACATCTATTAGTTGAATCATTTAATCACTCCTAATTGTTCTGATTTTTTACATTTTGTTCATGTTGCTTTTTAATCCTTTCAAGTAAGTGAGTATCCAAAATAATATCTAGTGCTGTGTTAGCAAGAACCTTAGCTCCTAACCCTATAGAGTTTAACCCTAACTCACTCCTTGAAGCTTCTCTAAATTCCACACTGTGACCTGCAATGTATTCATTGGCTATTTTGATATTTGGATGAATAGTTGGAATAATTTGACTTATATTCCCAACATCAGTTGAGCCCATACCTTTAGTCTTGTCCCTAGATATAAACTCTCCGTATCTATTTAAATGCTTTTCATATACCTCATCGAATAAAGGAGTTGGTACAACATTATCAACGCTATTTTGAAACAAACCAAATTTATACTCTGCTCCTGTTTGAAGTGCAGCACCTTTAACTATATTTTCAAACTTGTTGTAAAGATCATTTAAAATAGGTCTAGATTTTGCTCTAAGATAAAATCTGGCACTTGCATAATCAGGAACAACATTTGCTGCTGCACCTCCATTAGTGATTACCCCATGAATCCTAACATCATCTGTTAAGTGCTGTCTTAATGCGTTACTTGAATTATAAACCTGTATAATGGCATCTAAAGCATTGATTCCCTTTTCAGGTGCTCCTGAAGCGTGAGATGCCTTTCCAAAGAATTCTACATCTACTGGATCATTAGCTAAAGTTTTATTGGTTAAATCATGCTCATATCCTGGATGAACGCCTAAAGCAATATCCACATCATCAAAGAATCCTTCCCTTACAAAGCTCCCTTTTGCGCTTCCATTTTCACCACCTTCTTCACCAGGTGTTCCGTATACTCTAACCTCTCCTCCCACCTCATCGATTATTTCCTTAAGTGCAACTGCCGCCAAGGATGAAGTAGCACCAAATAGATTATGACCGCATGCATGACCAACGCCAGGAAGTGCATCATACTCTGCATAAAACACTACAGTTGGGCCGGGTTTTCTACTCTTATATCTTGCATCAAATCCTGTGCGGTGTCCTGCAACACCCAACTTTACATCAAAACCATCCTTAATCAATTGCTCAGATAATATTTTACTTGCGAAGAATTCATAATTGCTTACCTCAGGATTATCATGAATCTGTAATGCTATATCCTTGTAATTTATCAACTTATCTTCAACTACCCCATCAATCAAATCTCTAATATTTGTCATAATATCTCCTCCTAGAATTAATAAAAAAACCTACTTTCATATAAAATAAGAAAGTAGGTTAAATACATATAACACTTTCTTATCTTTCAAACCTTTTGGTTTGCAGGATTTAGCACCTCGAATTTTACATTCCGGTTGCCGTGCTTCATTGGGCCAGTCCCTCCACATCTCTTAATAAGAATAAATATTTAATTTTCGTTAAAAACTTCAATCTATAAAATTAATAAGGTATTAAAAAAGCCTGCATTCCAGATAAGAACGCAGGCATTAAATAACCATTTCATTTTCTTATCTCTCAAACCAATTGGTTTGCAGGATTTAGCACCTCGAATTTTATATTCAGGTTGCTGTGCTTCATTGGGCCAGTCCCTCCACATCTCTTTATAAGCTTTTTTAATATTAATTTTTTCTTATGATAATACAAATCTTAATACTTGTCAATCAATTTTTTTAAATTTTTATTATTTTTCACAAAATACTATTATTGTAGAAATATTTCTACCTCGTATACTTTACTCTCTTATAAACTTTAAAATAAAAACTACCATTTCTCATCCATAAACTTAAAACAAATTGAAAACATTACTAACAAATGGTATAATGCACCTAATTAACAAACAAAATACTAAAATAGGATGATGAAACTTTGATAGAAAATAGCTTATACGATATACTTGATGAACTAGACAAAGATGTGATTATAGTTGAAGAAACAGGTGTTGTAAAGTGGATAAACAGATTTTCAACAGACATATCCAAATTAACTGAAATCAAAGATAAAATTTTTTCAGACTTTTTTTCAGAAGATTATGCTAATGGCAAATTACATTCGATTCGTAATGAAACATATTCTTATTCAACCTATCATATAAATCAAAACAATAAATCATTACGGGTTTATATTATGTCAAATGACTACAGCTTTGACAATTACAAAGTAAGAGATTACTGTTACAGTCAGATTATTGACAAATTCTATGAAGGAATATTAGCAAGTGATATAAATGGTAAAATTGTAATCTTCAATAAACAGGCAGAGCGAATTGAAGGACAAGATGCTAGCCAAATGCTGAATAAAAAATTAAGTGAAGTCTATTTCCATAAAAGCGATGACGATAAAGAACATGAAATGGTTATAAAAACTCAAAAACCACTACTTAACCAGTACAAAAGCTTCAGAATATCCAGTGGAGAAGGTAAATATTTATCCTATAGTACATATCCAATAATAAAGGATGGAAAATGTATAGCTGCATACTCAGAAAGTAGAAATGAAGAAATAACCCATGAATTATTATCTCAAGTAATCGAACTAAAAAGAAAATTCAGAAGTGGAATAGAACAAAGAACTAATAATGAGCTCAATTTATCCAATGGTACTACATTCAGTTTTGATAATATAATTGGCGATAGTGAAATTAATACCAATCTAATACGGGAAGCTCAGACAATGGCACGTATAGATAGAAATATTTTAATAATAGGAGAAACAGGCATTGGAAAAGAAGTCTTTGCTCAAAGTATACATAACTACGGTGACCGTAGGAAAGAGCCATTTGTTCCAGT